>NYZP01000035.1 GCA_002687175.1 Parcubacteria group bacterium | reverse complement strand
CAATTATTCTATCAGCTTACGCTGTCCGTTTAATTATTTCAGTGCTCGATACGCCGCTTGTATATTTAGGAGTCCACTTGCTTTACAAGAAGTACCCTGCATTAAAAGAGAAAGGTTAGGTAGCTTCTTGCAATAAATCGAACTCCGTCATCAATTTCAACTCCTGAAGCTTAATTTTAAATATATGCTCAAAAAAACCCTTTACTTAAGGTGCTTTTATTCCTTCAACCAACCAAGGAAACTGCGCGGAGCGGGCGATGTGATGTGCCACAAAGTTATAATTAGCATAACTTGCTAAAAACAAAGTCTTTTGCTAAAATTGTTTTAACTTATGCTAAACCAAAAAAATAAAATTAGACTTGCCGTTTTGGGCATTTTTTTAATAGCAATTTCCGCTATTATTTTAGATTTTCCAGAAACCATCAAAAAATCTGGTGTTACCTTGCCAGCTTTTTTTGATAAGCAATTTTCTTTAGGTTTAGACCTTCAGGGTGGGGCTCACTTAATTTATGAAGCCGATGTTTCCCAAATTCCACCGTCTGAAGAAAACAGCGCCGTTGAGGGAGTGCGTGATGTTATTGAAAGACGGGTTAATTCTTTTGGGGTGGCTGAACCAATAGTTCAAACTACTAAAAGTGGCGACAGTTATCGAATCATTGTGGAATTGGCGGGAGTCCTGGATGTTAATCAAGCAATTAACATGATTGGTGAAACACCTCTGTTGGAATTTAAAGAGCAAAATCCTAATCCACGAATTGACTTAACTGAAGAGCAGAAGGAACAGTTAGCAACGGTTAATGCCGATGCCAAAACTAAAGCTAAAGGAATTTTAATTGAAGCTTTAGAACCGGATACCGATTTTAATAAATTAGCCACTGACCGAACCGAAGACCATGGTACCAGAGAAACTGGTGGTGACTTAGGTTTTGTAACCAGAGGTTTATTTCTGCCGGAATTTGATGATGTTTGTTTTGATTCTTTGACACCCGGAGAAATTCATCCAGAATTAGTTAAGACAGAATTTGGCTACCATATTTTAAAAATGGAAGAAGAAAGAGGGGAGGGGGAATCTTATGAAGTCCGCTGTAGCCATATTTTAATCAGAACAGCCACCGAAAGAGATTTTGGTGCAGCTGATAATGAGTGGCTTTATACTGGCCTGACCGGTAAACAACTGGAGCGAGCCGTTGTTTCTTTTGATCATAATACCCAAGTGCCTCAAATCAATCTTGAATTTAATGACGAAGGCGCAGCTTTATTTGCGAATTTAACTACTAATAATATTGGCCGACCAATTGGCATTTTCCTGGATGAAGTTCCTATTAGTGTTCCAACGGTTCAACAGGCTATTACAAATGGCCAGGCAGTAATCACCGGACAGTTTTCTGTTCAAGAAGCTAAGATATTGGTGCAAAGACTGAATGCTGGTGCCTTGCCGGTACCAATAGAGCTTATTTCACAACAAACCGTTGGCGCTTCCTTGGGTGATGAATCGGTATCCAAAAGCTTAAGAGCTGGTATTTTTGGTTTGATTATCATCAGTTTATTTATGATTCTATACTACCGTTTACCTGGCTTAACTGCGGTAGGAACATTACTTTTTTATGGACTGGTCATTTTAGCGATATTTAAATTAATTCCGGTTACTTTGACTTTAGCCGGTATGGCCGGTTTTATCTTATCGCTGGGTTTTGCTGTTGATGCTAACATTTTAATTTTTGAAAGACTAAAAGAAGAACTTAAGGATGACAAACCACTTTCCATTGCCGTTGACGAAGGATTTAAACGAGCCTGGCCATCAATTTTTGATGGCAATATCTCAACGCTTATTACCTGTTTAATATTGATTGGTTTTACTACCAGTTTGGTAAAAGGTTTTGCAGTAACTTTAGGCATTGGAATTTTGATCAGTATGTTTTCCGCCATGGTAGTCACTAAAGTTGTTTTAAGAATATTGATTAAAATTAAACCATTAAAAAAGAATTGGCTTTTTGGTGGAAAAAAAGTTAAGAAAGAAACCACAAATTAATATGTTTTCGCCGATTGAAAAAAGAAAAATTTGGTTTAGTCTATCAGCTACTTTAGTAGTTATCTCAACTGTGGTATTTTTATTATTTGGTTTAAAATTAGGAATTGATTTTACCGGAGGTAGTTTAATGGAGTTGGAATTTTTTGTCACCGCGCCAACCAATCAAAAAATTAGTGAGATTTTTATACCCTTAGAGATCAGCCAAGTAACCGCTCAACCAGTGGGAGATAATAGTATGATCTTACGTTTTAAGGATGTTGACGAAGATAATCATCAAAAAATTCTAGCGGCCATAAATCAGGAACTACAACCAACAAACCCCTTAGAAGATAACGAATCAGGAACTGCTTTTGAGGAAAAAATCTTTGAGGAAAAAAGATTTGACTCAATTGGTCCCAGCATTGGCCAGGAGTTAAGACGAAAAACTGTTTGGGCAATTATCATTGTCTTAGCAGCGATTATTGTTTATGTCGCCTGGGCCTTTCGTAAAGTTTCTAAACCAATTGCTTCTTGGAAATATGGTTTAATTGCGGTGATTACTTTATTTCACGATATCATTATTACCGTTGGTATTTTTGTTATCTTGGGCAAAATATATGGCATAGAAGTTAATGCTTCGTTTGTTGCGGCGTTACTCACCATCTTAGGTTATTCGGTTAATGATACAATTGTCGTATTTGATCGAACTAGAGAAAATTTAATTCGTCATTTAGGAGAAGAATTTGAAGATATTGTTCAAGGCAGTGTCCGAGAAGTTATTACTAGATCAATTAATACTTCTTTTACCACTTTGTTTGTTTTACTGGCCATATTTATTTTTGGCGGATCTTCGGTTCGTGATTTTATATTAGCTTTAATCGTTGGTATTTCTATAGGTACCTATTCATCGATATTCCTAGCCAGCCCATTATTGGTTGCTTGGGAAAAATTAAAATTGAAAAAGGACTAGATAATTAAATAAACATTATAAAAAGCCAGTAATATTGCTGGCTATTTTTTGTTATTATCAAAGACTTGACTATAATCTGATTTTATGATATACTAAAAACAATAAAAATAAGCTTTTAATAAAGCTACATATTTTGGCTTAGATCAGCCTTTTTTAGTCTAATGATCTATTAACATCATGTCTGAACAAAACTCAATTCTTGATAAAATTATCGAGAGCCAAGAAAAACAGCAAGCCGCTCAATTCAATTCCAATGAATTGATCGTTAGTTTGTTAAAAAATATTTCTACCAAAGAAAGCGACATTTTAAGTCGTCGTTTTGGACTTTTAGGAAAGAAAAAAGAGACTTTGGAACAAATTGGAAAATATTACGATATTACTCGTGAAAGAATCCGTCAAATTGAGACGGCAACTATTAAAAAAATAAAGGAACTCAAAGATTTTAAACAGCAAATGGAAGATGCTGATCAATATGTTACTCATTTGTTAGAAAATTACGGTGGCATTATGGAAGAAAGATTTCTACTTGATGAAATTTCTACAAATGAAGATAACCATCAAGCGGCTAGGTTTATTCTAACCAACCTCTTAAATAATAAAGTAGAAACCATAAAACCAGATTCTGATATCCTGGCTAGTTGGAAATTACCAACAGTATCATTAAATTTAATTAAGCAAGCAGTTAATGAACTGGTTAATATTATTAAACAAGAGGATAAACTTTTAAAAAATAGTAACTTAATTGATCTGTTTAGCCAACGAGATTTTTATAAAAATAATAAAGATCAAATTTCTGCTTTATGGCTAGGTGCTGGAAAAAACCAAGCCGATCAAGATTTCGAAAAAATTATTGATTCATATCTAAAGATTGGTAAAAAAATTGATCAAAATATTTTAAATGAGTGGGGTTTAGCCAGTTGGAACTCTATCACACCAAAAAGAATGAGTGATAAAGTCTATTTAGTTTTACGTAAAACTGAAAAACCATTACACTTTACGGATATTACTGAACTTATTAATCAAATTGGCTTTGATAAAAAAACTGCTTACCCAGCAACTATTCATAACGAGTTAATTCTTGATAAACGTTATGTCTTGGTTGGTCGAGGTATTTACGCTTTGAAAGAGTGGGGATACCAAAGCGGAACCGTCATGGATATTATTACTGATATTCTAACTAAAGCGGAAAAACCTTTAACTAAAGAGGAAATTATTAAGAGTGTTTTGGATCAAAGGATCGTAAGAAAAAGCACCATCTACTTAGCTTTAACTAACAAAGACAAAATCAAAAAAACCACTGAAGGTAGCTACGCTCTGAAAGTATAAAAGTTATAAATCACAGAGCAGTCTTTACCTTACTAGCCAAAAATAAAAAACTAATACCAACTTATGGAAATTGTTATTGATTTTTCTTCAATTCCTACAACTGACCCAATTGCTTTTGCTTGGTGGTTTTTTAAGACTATAGGCTGGATATTTCCAGTTTTTTTATTTGTCTATGGATTAGTTTTACTTTATCAAAATTGGATTAGAAATGAATATCGTAGAAAAAGAAGCTATATTCTATTAGCCATTGATATTCCTAGGGATAATGAGCAATCTCCACGAGCAGTCCAAAATATGTTTCAACATCTTTCTGGCGCCCATCAACCATTAAAATTTCATCACAAGTGGTGGAAAGGGGAGGTACCTGAAAGCTTTTCATTTGAGATTGTAAGTATTGGTGGTTATATTCAGTTCATCATTCATACAGAGAAACATTATCGAGATTTTATAGAAGCCTTGGTTTATGCTCAATATCCTGATGCTGAAATTACCGAGGTTGAAGACTATGTTGATAAATATAAAAGTGTAAAATTTCCTCACAACAAATACCAACTTTTTGGAAGTGAACTTAAGCTGACTGCTAAGGAGTACTACCCTTTAATCACCTTTAAGGAATTTGAAGATACTTTAGCCCAAGAGTTAAAGGATCCAATGTCTGGCATTTTAGAATCTATGAGCAGAATGGGACCTGGCGAAGAAATGTGGGTTCAGTTTTTAGTTACCCCGGCAGACAACGACTGGAAAAAGACCAGCGGTGCTCAGGCTGAAATTGACAAAATCGTTGTGGCTAGAAAAAAAACTAAAAATAACTGGTTTGACTGGGTATTTCAAATACCTAATTTTATAATTGAAGGTTTAAACCCAGCACCAGTAGCAGTTAAAGTCGAGAAAGATGAACCAGTTAATCAGATGTTAAACTTAACCCAGGGCGCAAAAGATACTGTAACAAGCATTGAACACAAAACGGCCCAAACAGGATTTCATACCAGGATTAGATATGTTTATATTGCGGAGCATGAAAAATTTAACAAAATGAAGGCATTTCAGGCAATTTATGGTGCTTTTAAACAATTTAATTCCTTAGGATCAAATGGTTTAAAAAATGATTCGCGATATTTTACAGCTGCTGTTGTTTATTTTAAAAAAATACGATTAATTTGGCGACGTAATAAATTACTCTATCGTTATCGCTACCGTGGACACTGGTTATCTCCAGGAGAATATGGCCCAATTCTAATTAGTGAGGAATTAGCCAGCTTATGGCATTTTCCAACCATTACCACTAAAGCACCAATGGTTCAAAAAACTGAGGCCAAAAAGGCCGAACCGCCAACGAGTTTACCAACAGAATCAACCAACCCAATCAAGGCAGTTCAACCACAAATTGCTAAATCAAGTCCACCAGAAAATCTTCCTACATAAATATGACTGAAGAAAAAAATAAAAAACTGGAAAAACCAACAAAAAAATCATCGGAAGTCACTTTTTTTGCTGAAACAAATTTTCGTAACCAGCGAACTAAATTTGGTATTAAGCAGGATGACCGTAGACGACACATGTACTTAATCGGAAAAACCGGCATGGGTAAATCTACAGCCATGGAAAATATGATCATCCAAGACATTATTAATGGTGAAGGCGTGGCTTTAGTAGACCCACATGGAGATTTTGCTGAAAAAATACTTGATTTTATACCAAATGACAGAATCAATGATGTGGTGTATTTTGATCCAGCCGATTTCAATTATCCGATTGCCTTTAATGTTATGGAAACTGTTTCTCAGGAGCATAAACACCTGGTTGCTTCTGGCTTAATTGGTGTATTTAAAAAACTGTGGGCTGATTCTTGGGGGCCAAGACTGGAATATTTATTACGTAATGCTATCTTAGCTTTACTTGATTATCCAGGCAGTACCTTGTTGGGAGTAATGAGGATATTAGCCAATAAAGCTTATCGTAATAAAGTGATTGAAAAAATACAAGATCCAGTAGTCAAAGCTTTTTGGGTAGAGGAGTTTTCTAAATACCCACAACAATTTCAAGTGGAAGCGATTGCTCCTATTCAAAATAAAGTTGGTCAATTTTTATCAACCGCCTTAATTAGAAATGTTGTCGGCCAGGTTAAATCAACAATTAACCTGCGTGAAATAATGGACAGTCAAAAAATTCTGATTATGAATTTATCAAAAGGCCGAATCGGTGAAGACTCTTCCGCCTTGTTAGGAGCGATGATGATTACCAAGATTCAACTGGCAGCGATGAGCCGAATTGATATTGCCGAAGAAGATCGTAAAGATTTTTACTTGTACGTTGATGAATTTCAAAATTTTGCCACAGAATCATTCGCAAATATTTTATCAGAGGCCAGAAAATACCGCCTAGATTTAATTATTGGTCATCAATATGTCGAACAACTCGATGAACTGGTAAGAGCAGCCGTATTTGGTAACGTTGGTACACTAATGTGCTTTCGAGTTGGGGCAGCTGATGCCGAATTTTTAGCCACTGAATTTGCCCCTTATTTTACTGAGGAAGATCTGGTTAATCTAACTAAGTATGATGTTTATATGAAACTGATGATTAATGGTGTTGCTTCCAGTCCGTTTTCGGCAACCACCTTGGCACCACTTGGAGAAAGCCATATTACCAATAATCGAGAAAAGGTAATAAATATGACACGTGAGAGATATGCTAAACCACGTGATGTTGTCGAAGATAAAATTATTCGTTGGAGTAGCGGTATTTCGGAAGAGGGAAATAAACCTATTGTTAATACTACAGTTGATAATAGTAAAAATAGGGATAATAAAAAAAGAGATAATAGAACTAGTAATCAAAATAATTCTACAGTTTCTGAAAAGCCAAAAGTTAAAGAAAAAAGTACTTACACGGTTAATTGCTACGAATGTGGCACATCAACTGATGTATCTTTCAAGCCTGATGGTATTAGACCAATTTACTGTCAAACCTGTTTTCAAAACACCAAAGAAAAACTGATCAGCGGAGATGCTGCTAAAGTAGCTATGGAGGAAGTAAAAGTTAAATCAGAACCTACTATTTCCCTTAAAGAAGCAGTCGCTAAAGAACCGTTGTCATTTGATAAGAAAAAAAATAGTAAAAATACTCATCAACATAAAGGACCAAAAGATAGTAGAGTATTGGAAAGTCTAAGCAAGACCAAGGAAAAACCAAAAAATGAGAATCCGTCATCGCCAAAAATAATGCAACCTGGCGAACTCATTAAATTGTAAAGTACTTGACATTTATCAGATATTTGCTATTATACCAGGTAAATCTTTTGGGTGTAACACTTCATAGAGTGCTACGTCATAATTAACGTAATCCACTTGATTAGGTTTAGGTTTTAGGCCTAACTACTTAATCTTTTTTATTTTATGAAACTAGCAATCATCGGAACAGGCTATGTTGGTTTAACTACCGGCACTTGCTTAGCAGAACTGGGACATCAAGTTACCTGCATCGATAATGACCCAGAAAAACTGGAAAAATTAAAAAAATCAGAATCACCAATTTTTGAACCTGGACTTGAAGAATTAATGGTTAAGAATACTCAGTCTGGTCGATTAACTTTTTCTGATCAAATTGCCACGGCCGTCAAGGACTCCGAGGTTATTTTTATTTGCGTTAATACGCCACCAAAAAATGATGGTCATGCTGACTTGAAGTATGTTGAGCAAGTCGCCAGAGAAATAGCCCAAGCAATTAACAGCGACTATAAAGTAATTGTTGATAAAAGTACTGTGCCAGTTAAAACCGCCGAAAAAGTCAGAGAGACAATACTACGCTACAGTGTTGATGAGGCTAAATTTGACGTTGTCTCTAACCCAGAATTCTTACGTGAAGGTTCAGCCGTAAAAGACACTTTGGAGCCAGATCGAATTGTTATTGGAGTTGATGACGACAAAGCCAAAAAAAAAATGCTAGCTGTTTACCAACCATTAATTGATAAAACTCAAGCACCGGTCAAAATTGTATCGGTTAAAAGTGCCGAACTGATTAAGCACGGAGCTAACACATTTTTAGCAACAAAAATTTCATTTGCAAATTTAATCGCCAAAACTTGTGAAGAGGCTGGGGCAGATGCTTTGGAAGTATTAGAGGCTATTGGCTTAGATACCAGAATTGGTAATCAATTTTTAAATCCCGGGATTGGTTTTGGTGGCAGCTGTTTTCCTAAAGACATAGCGGCTTATAAAAAAACTTTAGAGGTCTTGGATATCGACAGCTCCCTAGTAGATGCCGTTGAAAAAATCAATCAACAGGCCACAGATGATTTTGTTCACAAAATTGAAAAAGAACTGTGGGTTTTAGACGGCAAACAAATAGGCATCCTAGGATTATCGTTCAAACCAAATACTGATGATATCAGAAATTCTCCAGCCATTAAGGTTATTGAAAAATTAAAAAAGGATGGTGCCAAAATAAGAGCTTATGATCCAGAAGCTATGGAAAATGCTAAAAAGGTAATAACGGGGATTGAATATGATACTGATCCTTATAAAATAGCGAAAAAAGCGGAGGCATTAATAATTTGCACTGAATGGGACGAATTTAAAAAGTTGGATTTAACTAAAATTAAAGAATTAATGTCCACCCCGGTTATTTTTGATGGACGAAATATCTTTGATCCTAAAAAAGTAAAAGCTTTAGATTTTAAATATTTCGGAATCGGTAGATAAATTTTACAATCACTAAAAAAGTAGTAACGAAAAATTGTTATGTTACTACTTTTTTTGTTATAATTAAATCATGAGAAAAAAAATACTTGCCTTAACAACTTTTTCTGGTACTATCATCGGAGTTGGATTGTTTAGTCTGCCGTTTGTTACTGCGCAAATCGGCTTTATTCCGATGTTTTTTTATTTTATCATCCTAGGGGCAGTGGTCATGATGATGCATTTACTTTACGGAGAAATTGTAACTAGAACAATTGGTAACCATCGCTTACCTGGCTACAGTAAAATTTACTTGAATAAAGGAACAGAATTTATCGCCTACGTCACAACTTTTATTGGTTTAACCGGGGCTTTGTTAGCTTACATTATTGTTGGTGGAGAATTTCTGGCTAATCTACTAATACCCATATTTGGTGGTACAAGTTTATCCTATATTTTAATTTTTTTTACAGCTGGCACCTTCTTGGTTTACTTTGGAGCAGGTCCAATCAGCAAAACGGAATTCTTGAGTTTAGGTATATTTTTTACGGTCTTAGCTCTTCTCTTTTTTAAGGCTTTACCTCACATTGAATTAAGTAATTTTACCAGTATTAGTTTTGATATAAAAAACTACTTTTTACCTTACGGGGTTATTTTATTCTCTTTAGGTGGTTTGGCGATAATTCCAGAAATAAAAGAAATTCTAAAATCAGAAGAAAAATCAATGAAAAAAATAATCATCTGGGGATCTGTCACACCAATATTGGCATATATTATTTTTGTCATAACGGTTTTTGGGGTTACTGGAGCAGCAACTACTAAAGAGGGGATGATCGGCTTAAATCTAGCTTTAGGCAATGGTATCGTGCATTTGGGATTTATGTTTGGAATATTAACAACTTTTACTTCATTTATCACTTTAGGCGTATCCCTCAAAAAAGAATTTCGTTACGACTTAGGCTTACCAGCTTGGTTGGCCTGGATTTTAGCTTGTTTTCCGGCAATCATTTTATTCATGTTAGGATTCAGACAATTTATTAATATCATTGGCTTTATCGGTGCTGTTACTATGGGCATTGATATTACAATTATTTCTTTAATTTATTTAAAAGCGAGGAAAAAAAGCCAAAGAATCCCCAGTTACCAAATTAAAATTCCTGACTTTGCCGTTTATATTTTAATTGTACTATTTTTAGTTGGTGTTGCTTTACAACTCGTTTCACTTTAACTTAAAATATAGATGATAGTGCTTGACAAGCTACTTTTTTATGTTATAATTATTAGCACTCCAAACGATAGAGTGCTAATTTAAAAAAGTAAAATAGTCATTACATGAATCCCCAAAAACTAACTTTAAAAGCTCAGGAAGCTCTGCAACAAGCCTTAGAATTTGCTAATGAGCGTAATCAACAACAAATTACTTTATCTCATCTACTGCTTGCTTTAATTGAACAAGTCGATGGTATTATTAGTGCTGTCTTTAAAAAATTAGAAATTGATATTGACCAATTAAAAACTCAGCTGGAAAACGAAATTAGTAAAACTCCACAAATTACTGGTGGCGGTTTAGCTCAACAGCAGCTTGAACCGGCACTACAAAAAGTAATGCTTCAAGCAAACAAAGAAGCAAAAAAATTTAAGGATGAATTTGTTAGTACTGAGCATTTTTTGCTGGCAATTCTTGAAATTAAATCTGACATTGCAAATATTTTGAAATCACTTAATGTTAACTACGAAGAAGTATTAAAAGTTTTAAAAGAAATTAGAGGTAACCAAAGGATTACTGATCCTGAACCAGAGAGTAAATATCAATCATTGGAAAAATATGGTATTAACTTAACTGAACAAGCAAGGAAAGGTGAGCTAGATCCAATTATTGGTAGAAACTCAGAAATTAGAAGAGTCATGCAAGTGTTATCACGACGAACTAAAAATAATCCAGTACTGATTGGTGAACCAGGAACTGGTAAAACAGCGATTGCTGAAGGGTTGGCTCAACGTATTGTTGCTGGTGATGTTCCAGAAAGTATCAAGGGTAAAGATATTATATCATTAGACATTGGTAGCTTGGTTGCTGGTACAAAATTTCGTGGAGAATTCGAGGATCGGTTAAAGGCAGTTCTTAAAGAAGTTGAACAAGCAGCTGGTAACATCATACTGTTTATTGATGAGCTTCATTTAGTTGTTGGAGCCGGTGGCGCTGAAGGAGCAGTTGATGCTGCTAATATGTTAAAACCAGCTTTAGCCCGGGGATCATTGCATGCTATTGGTGCAACTACCTTAAAAGAATATCAAAAATATATAGAAAAGGATGCTGCTCTGGAAAGGAGATTTCAGCCAGTTTTAGTTGGTGAGCCTAGCACTGAGGATACTATTGCAATTCTACGTGGTATTAAAGAAAAATATGAAATTCATCATGGCGTAAAAATTACTGATAGTGCCATAATTGCTGCTGCTAACTTATCAACTCGCTATATCACTGATCGTTTTCTTCCAGATAAAGCAATTGACCTGATCGATGAAGCAACTTCTGGTTTAAGGATGGAGATAGACTCCATGCCAGAAGAGCTTGATATGATAAAAAGAAAAATTATTCAGTTAGAAATTGAAAAACAAGCCTTAAAAAAAGAAAAAGATACCGTTTCTAAAGCTAGATTACAAAATTTGGAAAAAGAACTGGCAGACTTAAGCGAGAAAAGTAATCAAATTGAAATCCATTGGAAGAATGAGAAAGATTTAATAAAAAAAATTCAAGATTATAAAAACCAAATTGATCAACTTAAAAATGAAGCTGAAATTGCAGAGAGAAAAAGCGAGCTAGAACGTGTCGCTGGAATTAAGTATGGCAAGATACCGGAACTTGAAAAAAAGAATAAAGCTACCTCAAAAAAATTAGCTGATATTCAAAAGGATAAACAAATTCTGAAAGAAGAAATAACTAGTGAAGATATTGCAGACGTTATTTCCCGTTGGACCGGAATTCCCATCACTAAAATGCTGGAAAGTGAAACCCAAAAATTATCTCGATTAGAAGATGAGCTAGGACAAAGAGTTGTTGGTCAAGAAAAAGCCATAAAAGTCATCGCCAATGCCGTCAGAAGATCAAGGGCGGGTATTGCCGAGGAGAATAAACCAATTGGTTCATTTATATTCTTAGGGCCAACCGGTGTTGGTAAAACAGAAACTGCTAAAGCCTTAGCAGAATTTATGTTTAGTGATGAAAAATCTTTAGTCAGACTTGATATGTCAGAGTATATGGAACGTCACAGTATATCCAAAATTATTGGTTCACCTCCAGGTTATGTCGGCTATGAAGAGGGGGGACAGTTAGCGGAAATTATTAGACGTCGACCATATTCGGTAATTTTATTTGATGAAATAGAAAAAGCTCATCCAGCCGTTTTTAATCTTTTATTGCAGATATTGGATGATGGTAGGTTAACGGACGCCAAAGGTAGAAAAATTAATTTTAAAAATACTATCATTATTATGACCTCTAATCTTGGTGGGGAAGTAATCAAAGAATATACTCTAGGATTTTCTGACAAAAAAAGAGATACCGTTATTAACCAAAGTGACATGGAAGAACGAATCACTGAAATTTTAGAAAAATCATTTAAGCCTGAATTTCTAAACCGACTAGATGAAATTATTATTTTTCATTCATTATCAGAAAAACAGATTCGAAAAATTGTTGATCTACAATTATTAAATGTTAACACCAGACTTGGCAAAAAAAATATTAAAATTGAATTTAGTGACAAGTTAAAGGATTATCTAAGCAAGAAGGGTTTTGATCCAGTTTATGGTGCCAGACCATTAAAAAGATTAATCCAAAATCAGGTCTTAGACGAATTGGCTCTTAAAATAATTGAAGGAAAAATAAAACAGGACAAAAAATTTCAAATAGATATTGTTAAAGATAAAATAGTAATTAAATAATTACTAAAAATAATAGCGACGGTATAACCAGTCGCTATTATTTTTTTATCGAAGAATTTCTCTTCTTAGTTTTTGATAACCTTATTCAGCAGCTTCATCGCCACCTTCAGCAGGAGAGGCATCGCCACCTTCAGCAGGAGTGGCATCGCCACCTTCAGTAGCAGCGTCGTCGCCTGGTGTAGTAGTCATTTCGTCGTCTAAAATCATTAGATTTTATCCTTTAGTTCAGGTCAATTTTGCTTGTTTATTTAAGAGATCTTAAAAAAAACAAGATAACCAGAACATTAATTATTAGTTATCTTTTGTATATAAATGGTACCAATATTCAAAAATAGTGTCAATAGAAGTTAAAAGTCTGGTATAATTAAGTAAGATTTATTAACTTAATTCGTCATAGTATTTAATGAAGGAATATTTTAAACAGAAGGTAGTCTCAGAAAAAATAAATCAAGGTGACCAAGATACATTTTTAAAAATGTACGATTTTTATACTCCTAAACTTTTTCGTCATGTCTACTACCGTACTGGCTCAAAAGAAACTGCTGAAGACATTGTCCAACAAGTCTTCTATAAGACCTGGCAGTATATAATGAATCAAGATAATAAAATTGATAATATTAATGCTTTTTTATACCGATCGATAAATAATTTAATCGCAGATCATTTCAGAAAATCTGATCGAAAAAATATTGGTATTGATGATGAATTAGAAAGAAAACTACCTGATCAATCGTCAAATAGTGACGAGGATGTTGATAGACAGCTAGATATCAACAAAGTAAAAAGTGGACTTAGCAAACTGAAACCAAATCAACAAAACTTAATTACCTGGCATTATCTTGATGATCTGTCTTATGATCAGATTGCTAAAATAACCGGCAAATCAAAAAATGCTATATATGTCGGAATTCACCGAGCCTTAAAAGAACTACAACAAATTATTTAAATTATGAAAAAATCTAACATTATTAAAACTATAAAAAAATCCGGGCAAGAACCGGTAGATAAAGATTGGCTTGATCAAGGCAAAGTGGCTTTAACTAGCTATATGTCAGACAATCCAGTAAGCCAGCCAGAGGCTGGTCAGCCTTTGGCTGAAAAAACTGTAAGGAAAACCGAGATGCAGAGTCCCATATTGGCAGGAGAACTATTTAAAAAATTAAGTTTAAATCCTATGCCAATTGCCATTATTGCTTTAATTGCTACCTTAGTCACTGGAGGTGGTGTAGCTTCGGCTGCTCAAAACAGTTTACCAACAGATGTACTGTATCCAGTAAAGCTAACTACTGAGTCAATCCAAGAGTCATTAACATTTAATCAGGAAAAAAGGATTGAACTCCAATCTAAATTAGCTGAAAAACGTCTAGTTGAAATTGAACAGCTTCAAGACAAAGGAGAGGTGCCAATTGAAATACTAGAAAAAAGCTTAGATCGATTTAATAAACGCTTAGCTACTGCTCAAGCTCATTTAGATTCAATCAGTGATAGTGATGTTTCAGATAGAAAAATTGCTACGGCTATAAGACTAGAAGATCAAATAGCCAAACATCAACAAATTTTAGAAAATATTGAATCGCGAGCCGGACCAGGTCATAGTGTTGCTTTAGCTCATGCCAAAATAGTAGCTTTAGAAAATTCTGATATAACTTTAGAAAAGATCAGTCGACCGCTTAGTGGATTAGTAGCTCAAGCTGACAAAGCTGGAGGCGCAACTGCTGAAACACTGGCCGTAGAGGATATTGGCACAATCGCTGTTCCACCAAGCATTCCACCAACTTTAAGAAGGGTAATTGATGAAGAATATACTCCTCATCTAGAGACTCGGGCCAAAAATTCTATTACTAAAGGTAATCATAAAATTGAGGAAATTACCAAAAAAATTGTCACTTTTAGTTCACACAATAATGCGAAATGTAGTGCCGATGAAAAGGCTGATCAAATTAGAACCATCAAAACTCATTTAGAAAAAATGATGTCCGCTCTAGATGCAGCTGAAGAATTTTTCGAAGATAGTCGATACGTCTTAAGTTTAAATCAGTCAAACTATCTGTTTAAATTAGCTATTGAAATTGATAACTTTATTGGGAAATGGAACAGCAATTGCGGATCTGATACTGAACAAGGACAAGTAGTAAATTTAAATCAAAAATTTACTTTGGGCTTAAACGAAACCGCTTCACTAAAAGGTCACAATATCAACATTCACTTATCACAGCTACCTCACAATTGTCCAAAATGTGAAAATGGTGAACTTTGCGCTTTAGCGCCTTGCTTGATAGCAGATCATGCCTTATTTAGTGTCAGTTTTTCACCAATGGGGTCAGCCCAATTATTCAATTTAACAATCAATCATCAGGAACAAATTGCTGGCGGTATTTACTTAAAACTACTTGATATTTCGTCAAATCAAGTTACCGCTATTTTAACTCAAGAAGAAATCTCAATTCCGGAAAATATTCAGGTTAAGCTAAATCAAAAATTTGAACTATTTACTGGTTGGACGGCCAATGTTGTTAATTATCATAACTTAAGGATTACCTTAGAACGTTCAGAAATTATAAATTGTATTACCGCACCATGTCCCAACGCTGCTCATCTACTGATACAAGATCAAACTACCTGTGATGACACACCGTCTATAGAAATTATTCCAACAACAGGCAGTATTCCTCCAACTGAGCAACCACTTAGCCAAGGAGCTAAATCAGTTCCCGGTAACCAAGGAATTGCCGTGCCTTCTGAAATGTGTGCCATTTCCTTAAACAAAGTTAGATTACAAGAAGATGAGTCTTACGTTGTTGAAGGAGCTAAAATAACACTCCTGGCAGTCAACCAAGATAGCGCTACTTTAATAGTTCAAGCTACTATTGTTGATTGTCCCTTATATACTCCACCAAGTCCTGGCTGGTGTGATGAAGGAGAAATAATTCCTGGAAAAATAGATACTAATGGCTGTCAGGGGCCACCCACTTGTACAGTAGTTGATGGTTTAATAGAAGTGCCAACAGTTGGAATTATCGAGGATGTACCGACAAATGTCATAGACCTGTAATTTTTACAGTAAAAAATACTATAAAAACTAGCGAGACTAAAATCTTGCTATTTTTTATATTGTTAGCTAGAATAAGTTATCAATATATGAAAACTTCCAAAAAACCTAAAGTCTGTGTAGCTATGTCCTGCTTGAGCTTCGCTCAAGGCCTCCTCGGATGAAAAATAAATAATTTATGACATCAAAATTATCTAAAAAAAAGAAAAGAGTATGTGTAGCCATGTCCTTGCTT
>NYZP01000034.1 GCA_002687175.1 Parcubacteria group bacterium | reverse complement strand
CTTTGTTACAGTAAGTAATATAAAAATTACCAAAAGTATAGGTTGGATAATTAGAATTATTTTTGGTGAAAATAATATCTTTTACCCATAAATCAGGCTTGGCAGTTACGGCAAAAGTTTCAAAAGAATAAATTAAACCAACGAATTCTTTTCCGGTAACATCTTTATCTAGAATTAATTGATAATAATAAGACATATCTGGTTCTAATCCAGAGAGTACAGCTTTGGTGGCAAATGGATTACCTGGATCTAATATTGGCAAGGCTACACAGTTAGTAGTTACTGTTTGGGCTGTTGCGCCATAGCACAACGATGGATTACTTAATATTGCATCAGTAACGGTGTAAGAAATAGTTACTCCAGTTGAGGTTAGATTACTAACTGCTGGATATGATATTGTGATTGGACTATCTTCTTCTTGTTCAAATACTATTGTTTTAGATAAGTCATTATTAGTCTCATTAGATTCATCTATAATATTGTCGACATCTATCTTGGCAACCATTTCCGCGGAATTAATATTTTGTAAATTAAAAGAGTTTAATGTACCTGTTGGTGGCGTTTCAATGCATTCACCTGGTGCAGGCACTACAGTATTAGTAAATGGTCCTCCTCTAATCGATTCTTCGTCGGCATAACTTAAGCTATATTTAATTCTTCCATCACTTGTATCTGGTCCCCCTTTGTTACAGTAAGTAATATAAAAATTACCAAAAGTATAGGTTGGATAATTAGAATTATTTTTGGTGAAAATAATATCTTTTACCCATAAGTCTGGTTTACTAGAATCAATTGCTGTATTGAATGAATATGTCGTATCTATTATTTCTTTTCCAGCAACATCTTTATCTAAAATCAATCTATAAGCATAAGGCGTGCCATCTGGTTCCAATCCATTGATTACTGCTTTAGTCCTATACGGATTACCTGGATCTAGAATTGCTAAAGATACGCAATTAACAATCGGTCCTTGAATTATTGGACCGTAACAAAGAGTTGGGTTACTTAAAATAGCATTAGTGACGGTATAAATGATGGTAGCGCTAGTTGAAGTTAAATCACTAACAATTGGTTCTGAGATGGTAACTATATCAGTTGTTAAATAAATTGTAGTAGACCAAACCCCTTGATTGAACCCCGTTCCAGTGAATTTGACCTGAAATTTTTTATTATCAAACTCATAGAGTATAAGATCAGAACTTACATTAACAGCTTCAGTCGTGCCAAGTAGATTCAAGTCAGCATCATAGACTTTTAGCTGAACCTTAAAATCTCCAGCATCAATTGGCTCAATAACCAAGTCATTATTTAACTTAACTTGATCGCCAGCACTAAAAGTATAAGTACCATCACCTTCATTAAGTGTGACTGCATACACGGAAGATACTAACATTCCAGATAACAAAGACAACAAAGACAACCTTAATAAAAATGTTCTATTAAAAAAAAGATTTCTCATATTTATATATTAAATTATTACATTTTTATTATACCAAAAAACCACCTACTAGGCGATTTTTATATAATTTTATATTTGACACCAACTCCCCTGAGGGGTCATATATAACGTTTGTCGAATTGGCAGGGGTGGAGGGAATCGAACCCCCGTCTCAGGTTTTGGAGACCCGCATTCTACCACTGAACTACACCCCCATGCTACTTGTCATTCTGAGGGAACGAAGTGACCGAAGAATCTCAGGCTTATCAAAAATAGGGATTCTTCGCTTCGCTCAGAATGACAAATACCAAGTTACTTAGTTTCTTTATGTTGAGTATGCTTACTGCAATGCTTACAGAATTTGTTTAGCTCTAGCCTGTCTTTAAGAGTTTTTTTATTTTTTCTAGAAAAATAGTTTACCCTTTTGCACTCTGTGCATTCCAATTTTATCATGTTTACCTGTGACATAATGTAAAATTATAAATTAATAATGGAGCCAGCGGAGGGAATCGAACCCACGACCAATAGTTTACAAAACTACTGCTCTACCACTGAGCTACGCTGGCGAAGTTAATTTCTTAAAAGAGTTGTTTATGGTGAGCCACACCTCGACTCGTCTTGCGCCGAAGTGGACAAACTAAGCGATGGTGGGCCGGGAAGGATTCGAACCTTCGAAGGCGAAGCCAGCAGATTTACAGTCTGCCCTCGTTGACCGCTTGAGTACCGACCCATATTTTATCTGGAGCCGAGACAGGGACTCGAACCCTGGACCCCTTCCTTACCATGGAAGTGCTCTACCACTGAGCTATCTCGGCAAAAATTGGTTAGCCCTGGCCCTTAATCTGATTTATTTGATCCTTAATTTCATTAAGTTTCTGGTTGTCAGGATTAGCCTTTTTTAAAGCATTAAAAACTTGTAACGCCAAGTTTTTATCTTCTAATATTATACTGATTTTTAATAATAAGTCAAGGAAACGAGGATTGTTTGATTCTAAGTCAACCGCTTTTTGAAAATTCTTTAAAGCCAGACTATTTTTTTGCTCTAGCTGATAAACGGTACCTAAATCTGCGTAACAATTAGCTAATCTATGTTTCTCGACACTACCCTCTTCTTCGGCCTTATTCTTAATCAATAATTTTATTAAATAACGACAAGTTTCTCTGGCTTTTTTATATTCCTTTTTTTCAGTATAAATTTTAATTAAAATTTCATAGGCTTCTACATTTTTTGGATCTAGCTCAATTATCGAAATACAAATCTCTTCAGCATCGTTAAAACTTTGTTCAGCTGATAATTTTTCCGCCTCAGCCAATTTATCTTTTATGCCTTGCTTAAGATCAATTTTTTTTAAAGGGCCACTTCGATGTAAAGCCATTTGAGATTCTTTTAAATTTTCTTTTTCTAATTTTAATATATTTTGATAAAATTTATTTAGTCTATCTTTGAATCCGCCGAACAATGGCTTTAAAATTTCAATGAAAACCTTCTTGATATCCAAAAATTTTCTCCCTAATCTTTCGGTAATAATCCTGTTCCTAACCTGTGATTCTTTCTCTTGAACAATTGATTCAATATTGATCGCTACTAAATTTGGTAATTTTTTTATAATAATAAAAATAATAGCTACTAAGCTTAAAACGATTAAGATTGTGGGGATAATATAAAAAATCATAATTACAAAATCCGTGGAATAAATCCAAACGGATTATTTACCTTTATGATACTGATTTAATAATGGCTAAGAATTCTTCTGACTTTAAGCTGGCACCACCGACCAAAACACCGCTGGTATTTTCTAAGGCAATAAATGAAGCGGCATCAGTTGAGTCTACACTGCCACCGTATATTAGCCTAATATTATTTTTGACAATACTTTGCGGAAATATATCCAACAAATGCTGTTTAATAACTTGATTTGTTTCAATGGTTTGTTCTGGTTGCATATCATGAGGGCTTGGAGAAATTGCCCAAACCGGTTCGTAGGCAATAATAATTTGTTGGTCAACGTTTAATTCAACTCCCTTAAATGCCGCTGATGCCTGTACAATCAAAACTGAATTTGTGTCACCATCTTGACGTTGTTCAAGTGTTTCACCAATACAAACAATGGGTGTTAGGCCAACTCTTAAGGCAGTTTTAATTTTTTTATTTATCATCTCGTCAGTTTCCTGAAGATGCTTACGTCTTTCTGAATGCCCTAAAATAACGTACTTACAGCCAACTTCTTTTAAGTAATGTGCTGAGACTTCACCGGTATAAGCTCCATGCTCCTCCCAAAAACAGTCTTGAGCACCTAAGCTAATCGAACCTTTTTTTAAAACATCAGCCACTCTGGTAAGGCTCACAAAAGAAGGGCAGACTACCACTTCTGGGCCTTTTTTAGAAATTCCCTTTTTAATTTTTTTGGCCAGTTCAATGCTCTCGGGAACCCCCAACTGCATTTTCCAAGTACCAATGATGATTGGTTCTGTTTCTGTCATATTAAAATATTGTTATTATTCCCAAGGTGAGTGAAGTTACTATAACACCAGCAATTAAAGCACCTAAGGTAATTAAAGCCAAAGAAGTTTTCTTTGGGATGCCAAATATAAAGGCTGCCACGGATCCAGTCCAAACACCAGTTACTGGCAATGGGATGGCAACAAATAAAGTTAAAGCGAACATCCCCCACTTTTCATATTTTCCAGAAAATTTATGCTTGGTTCGATCAAACAACCAGTCAAAAAATTTATTGGCCCAACTAAACCGTTCGATTAAATAACCCGACAAGGGGCCCAACAGCCATAATATAAAAAATGCTGGAATAATATTACCAACTACCGACAAAATGTAAGCCACGGGAATTGATAAATCGTAAATGGTCAAAGCAATCGGAATTGATCCCCTAAGCTCGGCCACCGGTAACATTGCTATCAACAAAGTAGCAATTTCCGGAGGGAATATATTAAAAATAGTGGCTAAATCCATAACTTTATAATTATACAATCTCCATTCTATTCTGGCCAACGATAATTACGAAACACCCAATCTACTAGTCCTTTTGCTTCTTGCCAACGATCAGTGATTGTTTCCGCTCCAAGTATAACTACCGTTAAACTAATATCATCTTTTTTAACCCTTAGCAATAAAGTGTAACCAGCTTCATCTAAATATCCAGTCTTGGCACCAATAATTTGATAGGGATCGGCATTAATAAACCCCCGAAGTAAAGCATCGTTGTTGGTAACTTTACCTTCTCTTAAAGTATTTAAAACTGTGAACTGATATTCTTTGGTGGCTAAAGTAGCTGTAATATCTGACTCCTGGAAAACAGCATTTGCTAACTTTACTAAATCAAATGGTGAAGCAACATTGCCCGGTTCTAAACCACTAGGGTCAACAAAGTAACTGTTGATCATTTTTAGCTCAGCCGCTTTTTTATTCATTGCCGATATAAACTGTTCCATCCCAAAATTATCGGCCAAGGCCACGGCAGCTTCATTGGTTGAGGAAACCAGCATTAAATAAAACAGATCTCTAACGGTTACCTCCTCACCAGTTAATAAATATGGTATCCCACCCTCGCGACGATCTTCTGGTTTCAGCTTAACAACCTGATCTAAATCTGCATTATAGTCTAAAAAAGTTAAAGCGGTCATTAATTTAGTAATACTGGCAATTGGTAGGGCTGCGGAAGGATTTTTGTTATACAAAATGGCTCCTGAATAATCATCAACCACTAGAATACTCTTGGCGGTAGTTCTAAGTCCAAAGCTTTTATTAATAATCCTGGTTGGTGCTTGAACTTGAGTACCAGTGCCAACGACAAAAGAATAATCTACCGCTTTTTGAACTAAAAAATTAAAACCTGTTGGCAACAGCAGGCTGGCAAGGACAATACTGGTAAAAAAGTTTAACATAGATACAACTAAAACTGAAATTTAATATTTTTTAATCTTCTTCTTTAGTCTCTGACTGTTCTGGTTTTAAGATATTTTCTAAAATTTCATTGGAATTTAATTTTTCAAAATCAGGCAATTCCGTCTGATCATTCAAACCTAAAAATTTTAAAAAATCAAAAGTGATATTATATGATGTTTGCATTTTCTTTTTATCTTCCTTGCTTTCGATCAAACCTCTGATTAAAAGATTACGTAAAATAACGCCGCAATTAACCCCCCGGACCTGTTCAAGCTCAGCCTTACTAATTGGCCCCCGATAAGCAATAACCGTTAAGGTTTCTAAAGCCGCTTTGCTAAGCTCACCAGTAGTTTGCTCTTTAATATAATCCTTGACCAATTTGGCATTGTCAGCTGATGTAACCATTTGAACCTTATCACCTATTTTTTGAATTGCCATACCGCGACCTTCTTTATTGTAGTCATTGCTCAACTCTTTAATTGCCGCGGTAACTTTGTCCTTGTCTGACTTGGTTAAACTAACCAATTTTTTAATGGTAAATGGCTGATTACTGATGAAAAGTAAACTTTCAATTTTTGATTTTAATAACATAATAGCAAAATTATATCAGGTTATTGATTAACTTTCAATGGGTTCTGTGACTGACTTAGGTTGCCATAATTGGTACCAAACCATAATGGCAATTCCCATTAAAATTGAGGAGAAAGTGACTGCCCACCAAACACCATTAAAGCCCCAATAATAATCAAATAAATAAGCCAGGCCAATCATTAAGGTTACTCTTAGAACAGTTAAAATTAATGAATAATGAGATTTACCAAAAGCTTGAAAAGCCGAACTTAAATTCATAATGACCGCGGCGAATAAAAAGGCTGGTACTCTAATTTTAAGCATTGCCGTGCCAATATCAACAACTGCCGGATCACTATTAAAAATTTTAATAACATAGGGAGCAAAGGCAAAAACAAATAAACCAAATAAGGCGATAATAGCCATAGAAATTCCACTGCTAACCCAAGCACTCCTTTTAGCTCTAATTAAGTTATTAGCTCCAAAATTTTGACCAACGATTGTTACGGTGGCCAAAGAAATTGCGACAATTGGTAAAACGCCAAAGCCCTCAACCCGCCAACCAATTCCATAAGCAGCTATCACTTCTGGGCCATAAGCGGCAATTATTTTAATCGTAAAAAAAACACCGATAGCATTGGCAATATTTCGTAGCGAAGCTGGCAGACCAATGGCTAAAATATCATAAATAATTTTGGTACTTAACTTTAATTTTCTAACAGTAATTTTAACCCAAGATTTACCCTGATAAAAATATAATAGATAAAATAAAATACCAACCAAGCTGGAAAGAATTGAAGCCCAGGCCGCTCCAGCCACTCCCCAATCAAAAGTAAAAATAAAAAGAGGATCAATAACCATGTTCAAAATATTGATACCCACACCAATTAACATTGGTGTCTTACTGTCCCCTTCACCTCTAAGAATAGCTCCTAGAATAAAAAGGTTAAAAGTAAAAATGGATCCATAAAAAATTATGTTGGTATAGTCAACAGATAGTTGTAATAACTCTCCCGAGGCACCCATAAATTTAAATAACGCTGGAGAAAAAATAATTCCCATGATTGTTAAAACAATGGCAAAAATTATACTGATAGCTAATGAATGTGAGGCGACAGCTGAAGATTTATTTTGATTCTTGGCACCAACATATCTGGCCACCAAAGCATTACAACCAGTGCTAACTCCCACCGCCAGAGCAATTAAAATAAAAATAATTGGCCAAGCCATGGAAACCGCCGCCACAGCGATAAAACCAACTTTACCCAACCAAAAAGTGTCTACGATGCTAAGCAGTGAATGAAAAAACATAGCTAAAATAATAGGAGCTGATAAAGTTATCACTCCTTTGGTCAAACTACCTTCTAGGATATGGGGATTATGATTTTTCATTATTTACTTTTTAGTCGCTCAATCTTAATATCCTCAAAGATATTATTTTGTTGTACGGCTATAGTTTTTTGTTTAATTAATTCCAGAAGAGCTAAAAAACTGACTATAATCTCTGTTTTATCTTTGGCCTGATTTAACACTTCGGTAAAATTAGTACTGGCCTGACGCAAAATCTTTTCTCTGATCTGTTTAATCTTCTCTTGGATATTAATTGTTTTTTGAACAATCTCGGTTGGTAAATTAGCCAGCGGATCTAAAGCCTTAATAACCTGATTAAAAGCCTTTGCCAACTTAGACTTTGTTAATTCTGGTGATGGTGAAAATTCCACTTCTTGCTGAGTTAACAATTTTGTTCGAGAAAAAGTAAAACGTTTTTGAGTAATTAGACCCTGAATTACCTTGGAAGCATCCAAATACTGCTTATAGATTTTTAACTGGCGTGTTAAATCTTCTTCCGCGTCCGCGTCATCATCACCCCAATCTAAAAATGGTAATAACGCCCGAGATTTAATCAACAATAATCTAGCCGCCACCACTAAAAAATCAGCCAGCTCTGAGGTGTTAATTGACTGCTTGGCTGACTGATTTAATATTTGAATATATTGTTCAGTTACTTGAGCCAAAGAAACTTGGGTAATCTCCAATTTTTGCTGTTCAATTAGTTGTAATAAAAGGTCTAATGGCCCTTCAAACTGTTCGACTTTAACTTTATGCATAGTGGCAAATTGCTAATAGCTAATGGCCATTTGCCATTTGCTTTTTGATTTTTGATTTTATTTATTTCTTCTTCTTAGTGATCCTTCTCTTAACTGTTTTTTTAACCGGCTTTTTCTTGGTAGTCTTTCTCTTAGCAGCCTTCCTGGTTGCCTTCTTTTTAGTAGTTTTCTTTTTCTTGGGCTTAACTTGTAATTTATAACCACCTGACTGAGTAAAACTGGCCAATTTGGCTTGCTCTAAATCAATAAAATCTTTAGCTTTCATTCTGACTGAATCAGTAAAACTACCAGCGGCAATAATAACATCTTTGGTTTTTAAAAGTCCTCTATCAACCCAGACATCAACTTTGTGTAAACCGCCAAATGCTGTTATGGCACCAGGTTTAACTTTAAAAACTTTAACCATAACTTTTTCTTTCGGGATAGAAACTTTTTTAGCTTTTAAAGCTTTTTTTAATTTTCCTAAATCGAGACGCATGTTGGCCGGCACCACCGCAATAATGTAAGCTTTGTCAGCGGCAATCAACAAACTTTTGGCAATGTCTTTTAGCTCCCGGCGTAATGTTTGGGCAGCATCATAGGCAGTATAAACGGTCTTATGACTGAGTTCATCATACTTGGCCATTTTTTTATCTAAGTATGATTTTGTTTTTTTAGGAATAGCCATAAATTTTAAATTATTTTTTATTTAGATTTTAATAGAAGCTTTCTCGTGGTATTGGCAGAGGCTTGTCACTATCAAACACAAAAGAGGTAAAGCATTGATGTCCGGCCTGATGAAAATCCCAATCTTTACCGCCATAACGTTTATAATCCTCGTCATCGTCATCTACCACTGCTAATTCAAAGGTAGCACAAATTTCAAATTCTTCTTCGGATACAACAGTATAGCTATAAGGTTCATCGGTCTTAGGATCAGTAACTTGGGAAAATCTTGAATCCGACAAATCCTCTGGAATTTTTCGAGTCTCTCGATAATAAGAGTTAATCATATTGTCCAGATTATATAAATCATTAACCCGCTGTTGGTCAAATTTTTTCATATTAGTAACCTTGGGAGAATCAATGATAAAAAATGAAGCAATAATTGAAACAACCGTGACGATTACAATAATTCCAAAAAATATTTGTGATGTTTGACTACGCTTTGAATAATTATTTCTTTTAAGGTCATACCAATAATAGCCAAAAATGCCGCCAGCTATTGCCAGCACTACTGAAATCTTTAATATACTGGCTAAAGTATAATCTCCATCTAAAAGCTTAAATACTAGTTGAATTAGACGACCAATAATATTCAAAGCCGTGACCAAAAGAATCAAATATGTTAACCAGCGGTAAACACCACTTTGCGGATTTAAGCTACCTTTTTTATAATTTTTATGTAAAGTAGTTACAATAAACAAAAAAATTGGCGTGACAATTAAAGCCGAAGCTACCCCAAACTTAAGCCCTTGCTGGGAATAACGACTTAAAGCAAAAACCGTTCCGGCACTTAAAAATTTATCAATAATTTGAAACAGAATAATACCAATGGCAATTGACGTCCAGGTTAGAGTAATTAAGCTAAATAAATTTAAGAAGGCATCAAGCGCTCCTTTACCTTTGAATTGATTATCCATAGTTTTGTATTAATTATTTAGACTTTTTGCTTTTTAAAGGTAATTTTTGTTGAATACCTAGTAAACTTTTAGCAACTTTATTTCCTTTGGGAGTCAACCGCACTTTATTGATATACCACTTATGGGGTGTTTTCCAACCATAACCAATAACCAACTCTTTTTTAATTAATCGATCAACACTTTTAGTAATAATGGTAATAACATCCTTGGGGCTAGGTTTTTTCTTTTTTCCGATATAAAACTTTTCTAAAATTGATTTAGAAACAATTTTATCCTTGGATTGGATCGACTGCTTTAAAATATATTTTTGTAAAGCAGATAATTTCATTTTATTGTTTTTCTTCCGTGGAAGATTTTTTATCCTCTTCTCTAATTTTTATATGTACATCTTTAAGCTGTTTCTCATCAACATCTGACGGAGCATCCATTAAAGGGTCACGAGCATCGCCGGTTAACGGAAAAGCAATTAACTCTTTCAAACTTGGTTCACCAGTAATAACCATTAATAACCGGTCAATCCCTGGGGCAATACCACCGTGAGGTGGAACGCCATATTCAAAAGCTTTAAGTAGATGAGCAAACTGTTTTTTTTGTTCTGCCGAAAAACCAATCAAATCAAATATTTTTTCCTGAATTTTTGGATCGTGAATTCTGATACTGCCACCACCAACTTCGTAACCATTAAGTACTAAATCATGTTGATAAGATTTTACTTTTAATGGATCCTTGTCCAACATAGGTATGTCTTCCTCCTTAGGAGCAGTGAACATATGATGTGATGGAGCGAATTTATCTCCGGCTCCATGGAAATGATCTTCTTCGGTCTGGGGGACAAATAACGGATAATCTACAATCCAGGCAAAGGCCAGTTCATTGGGGTCTTTTTTATCTTTTCGTAAATCTGGTTTGTCAGTTTTGTACTCTTTCATCACATCATCATGGTTTAGTCTTGGCCATTGTTCTGTAGTAAACTTTTTATCAGGAAAAATCTCCTTAATCATTGCCGTAAATAATTTTTCAATCAAATTTAAGATATCATTTTGACTGACAAAAGACATCTCTAAGTCAAGTTGATAAAATTCCCCGGGACTTCTGTCTGCTCGTGCGTCTTCATCACGAAAACAGGGAGCAATTTGAAAATATCGTTCAAAACCAGCCACCATTAAAAGTTGTTTGTACTGTTGTGGTGATTGAGGTAAAGCAAAAAATCTACCTGGATGTAGCCTAGAAGGCACTAAATAATCACGAGCACCTTCAGGGGTAGATTTAGATAAAATAGGTGTTTGAATCTCGGTAAAGCCTTGTTTAGCGAGCTGGTTACGAATAAACAGTAATGACTTATTTCGTAAACGCATATTGTTGGTCATTCGTTCTGAACGTAGATCTAAATAACGATATTTTAATCGTGTTTCTTCATTAACTTTACTGGTATCTTTATCAATCTCAAAAGGTGGTGTTTCGGACTTATTTAAAATTTCCAATTTTTCGCCTTGCATTTCTACAATACCGGAAATAATTTTAGGATTAACTAATTGTTCTGGTCTTTTAGCTATCTCCCCTTCCAGCTCAATCACAAATTCTGGCCTTAGTTCATCAGCTAATTTGTAAGCCTCGGCATTATCTGGACTAAAAACCACCTGTAATAAACCAGTTCGATCCCGTAAATCAATAAAAATTATCTTGCCATGATCCCGACGGGAATGAACCCAACCAGCTACTTTTACTTTTTCGCCTGCTTTGTTAGCTACCTCCGAAATTACCGTTCGCTCCATAAAAAATAATAAATTATTAGTAAAATAACGTATTAATAATACAATTTTTTCACTAATTTGACAACTCAAAAAATAAAATTTTCTACTAAAATTAAATAAAATTTAACAAATATCTAATGTTTTTTAGGCTTGACAGGCCTAGTAATATAATGTAGGATAAAGTCTACATGGTAAATGGCTTGCCAGTGTATTTTTAGTTTAATGAGACCCTTCAGAGGGCTGAGTTAAACCCCAAAATCCTCTTATGAAAGGAGGTGATAACAGTGAAAGAAGAAACTGATGGGGAAAACAGCGTCGATTTGGTAGTTCAAAGTCCGGTAGACCAGTTGAAAGAACGTGCTTTGCGGCACAGAATGAACGGGAATGGACCCCTAGAAGTAAACGAAGAACAGTTCAGACTACTCCTAACGGAAGGAGGGGGAAGGATAAATGGTATACACGATGTCAAGCATGAGGAGGGTTATAAGACCCAGCAAGTTATTGATCTTCCCGATGACGGGAGGATATTCATCTTCGTTTACACATGTCGTTCCGGTCTTTGGGGCGACAGCAATGCACCTTAATCCAACAAGCCATTCACCACCCGGAGAGACTATATGATCTCTCCGGATTTTTTTTAAAAAAAAGTGGCAGACTTTATCATCTACCACTATGATATCCCTAAAAAAATCTAGGATATTTTACGAACAAGCGAGCCATACTTATGCATCACAACCTCACGAGCAGTATTTCTTGTCTCGCAAGATACACATTCCATTCCCACCTTAGGCCAATTATCACCATCAACCTCACCTTTTTTACCAGTAACCCGGTGAATGCACTTGGCCGTACCAGTACGGTTAGTGATACATCTTGGCTCAAGGCAGTCAAAGCCTTCAACAAACTCCGGCAACGGATATTCAACCCGCTGGTAACTTCCCTCACCGTTTGGACCAAGCTCAGTTTTTTTCATAATACTGAACCTTACTCCAGGTGACACTAAACCGTGAATTGCCGCGGCCAACGGAGGAGCATAAGCGCCAAAAATAGCAATCGTACCTTTGTACACCTCTCGATCAACTGACCACAAACCGCTATGGACAGACACGGGGCCTTTTCTGCCGGCGTACACACCTAACTCATAGTTTAATTGGTGATGTATGCCCACTCGATCATCTTCAAGACGATCCTGAGCTTCACCATCTTCAATGGACATAAAGGTCATCGGCCGATCCCGGTATTTTCCATTCAGAACTGTCTGATGAGCATTCCAGGTATCTGACGGATCACTATGAATGATGATATTACTCTCATCCATTGATGGTGCTGGTATCAAGGTTGTTTTCAAATGTCTACTATCATGGCAGGTTTGGAAAATACCCATACGCGTTGGTGGCCCCATAAAACTTTGAGTCATGTAGCGTATTCCTGGATATAATCTCTGATCCTTGATTTCCAAGGGTATCATTGGATGTTTGCCATCACGAGGACGAGCATGGTAAACCTTGCCGTCGTAAGCACTCAGAAAATCATGGCCCAGCAAGAATTCCTTAATCAACGCGATAGCATCACGTTCCGTCATCTGCCCTGGGGCGTCAGGCGTACCAGTCAAACGTTCAAGTTGTGTCCGCAGAGCATAAATCCGAGGCCAGGACATAGCATCAGTCAAACGATCAGACGGTTCCGCATTGATATGACTGATTGATCCTTCATCAATACGCAACTGTTTTGGTCCGACGAACAGATAGTGAATGTCAAAGTATTCGGCCAAATGTATGGCTGAGCTGACAATCCGACTATTCTTTGAATCACCGACATAACAAATTCGTAGTTCATCAATAAACTGACAAATTCGTTCAAGCAATGCCTCAGTAGACTCAGACTTCAAGGCCTTATCTAACTCCTGCCACTGATCCATATTCAAAATATGGATACCTTTGTCGGCAAAACCGTCTTCGGTAAACATAGTAGTCAAATCAAGGACTACTTGCTGAGCATGAGTCAAAGGACCTTCTCCACCAGAAATAACTGAAAATCCTGGATAAATCCAATTTTCAGGCCCTTCAAGCTCTTCAGTCGTATGAGCTATATGTCTGGCCGCTCCCAAGGTACTGGTTCTGAGCACTAACGAAGAGATCTGATAACCAGCCAGGGTGTCTGCAGTGTCTTCTAGAACTTCACCCTTAATCAAGGAACTCATGTTAACGACCAAGGGCATAACATGACAGCCTTTTCTAATTTCGGCTACCCGATTGGACACATCTGTTCTGGTACTTCCTTCCTCAAAAAGATGAACAACAATTGGATTAAAATCCTCTTCGAGCGGTGGTATTTTAGTCTGTGGACCCTGCATCACATAAACGGCATGCTGCAGTCCAGACAGAATGTAATGGGCAAGTTGCTTACGGGCAGACTCCCTGTCAGGTCCCATGTCCTCCTGGTTTAACGTAAAGAAATGTCTTCTTCTTTCCGCTATGTTAGGTACTACCATACTAACCTCCTTCCAAAGGTTTATATTACTGCAATTCGTACCGGGGTTAAACTCTTGTCTTGGGCAAAAAAAAACGGAATAGCCGCTTTTTCTCAAAAAAACAAACGGCCTGCAAGCCGCTTACTACAGGTTGTCAAAGTTCTTAACAACCCTCCTCTGGCTAAACAGTATCAAACATTTTTATATTTGTCAATATAAGTAAATAAGTATATTTTAAAAGAAAAAAGGGCAATGCGCGAGATGCACAAAGCCCTATCTGGATACCCACCACAGGAAATTTAGACAACCGCTGGTTCAGCAGTTGATCTAACCTGATGGCGTTGGTCATCTGTGACGACCGTTACTGCCCATTCAGAGAACACCATCAAGATTAGTAAAAACGTTGGACAGAATATAGCCCACTCGAGCCAAAGAGCAATATCAGGCTTATTAATATACTGGGACCGAGCACAATCCAAAGGTGTTCCCCAGAGTCCGCCGGTTGGAGTCTTAACGTCAGCTCCGTATTCAACTAGCAGTTGGACTACTTCCAGAGACTGGTGTTGAACCGCTAGGTGTATTGGAAAACGGCTTTGCCCATCCTTGACATTAACGTTAGCCCCACGCTCTAATAAGAACCTGATAGACTTAATGGTTCCGCGCATTATCGCTTTGTGAAGCAGTGTCCAGTTCAAACACCCTGTGGCGTTGACAAGTTCCTGGTTTCTCAAGGTATCTTCCCTTGGCACGCCTTCAAATGTTCGAAAAATTTCTTCATCGAACTGTTCTCTCCGCAAAGCGAGTAACTCTTGTTCTATTGTCATGCTGGTTCCTTCCCCATTACTGGTATCTCCCACTGTTTTACTCATTATAGTCTTGTTTTCTTAATTTCCTGCCCTTCTAAACAGGGTATGCTATGAGTTCCAAAAAAAATAACGGCCATAGCCGTTAGATGATAACGGATTGAACCGTTGATTGATTGTTGTCAAAGGACAACCTTTTTTGTATTTTTATTATATTAGCATGTTTAAATGATACTGTCAAGACTTGGACATTTTAGCAAAAAAATTTTCCGTTTGTAACTCTGAATCTAATTGCTCTTTTAAAAAATAGTCCAGTTTTTTGTGGTCCGCCATAATCTCGGGCGTTGGAGCAAATCCTAAAATTGCCAGTAACTTAATCACAAAAGCCTGTCGAATAATCTGCCAATCTTTTTCTTCAAAAGAATTACTATTTAAAATATCAAAATATTTTACAACTAAACCAAAAAGTTTTTCATCAGGCTGGTCAACTTTAGTAAATTTTTCCACTAGCTCTAAAGCAAAACTGGCTAAAATAATTTTCTTTAAATCGGTAATGATATTGTTAAAATTTTTATTAACTGTGGCTCCAGCAATATGGCTATAATTTTTACCGTCCGCGATCATTAAATCAACTACTGCCAGCTGTTTTAAATTACTGTTAAGTTTACTTTTAATTTTTTTAGTCCCTCTGCCAATAGCAACGACTTTACCTTGGCTAAGTGTATAGATATAAAAAAGCTGATCAACTTCTCGATGATCAGTAATTTTTAAAATAATACCTTGAGTTTGATAAGTCATAGATTAACCTTATCAAGATAGGATTGGAGAATTAACATTGCCGCCACCGCATCATCATGTCCTTTTTTAACCAAATCCTTACGTAGGCCATTGGCCATTTTTGTAGTCAGCCGTTCATCTTCAATTTCAATGGGTAGATTAATATTATCCTTAAGCCAATTAACAAACCCTAAAACCTCTTTCATCTGTTTATTTTGTAGATCCTTTTGCCGCCAAAACGTTTTTTTTTCACCTTGATGCAAGCTAACTGGTACTCCGATGACAATCGTTTTAATATTATACTGCTGACAAATATTTTTTAGATGATCTAATACTTCTGTTTTACCACTGTTATACAAAATTTCTAATGGTAGGGCAAATTTTTGTTCTTCATCGGATTTAGCTAAACCAATTTTCTTGGCGCCATAATCGATGCCTAAAACGGCCATACTATTTATCAGTTAATATTTGGAAGCCATCTTTGGTAACAGCTACGGTATGTTCAAAATGGGCACACAATCTACCGTCAACTGGTACAATAGTCAAGCCATCACTGTCTGTTTTAACGGCCGGATCACCAACATTCACCATTGGCTCAATGGCGATTACCATTCCTTCCTTTAATTCAACCACTGGTTGTTTGGAATTAAAATAATTAGGTACTCTTGGCTCTTCGTGAACCTGATAGCCGACACCGTGTCCAACTAATTGACGAACTATTGAAAAACCAAAAGGTTCAACATAATTTTGTACCGCTTTAGAAATATCAGAAATGTAGTTACCCGGTTTAACTTGAGCAATACCTTTGACTAAAGACTCACGGGTAACATCAAGTAATTTTTGAGTTGATTCGGGAATTTTACCGATTGGTATGGTTACCGCCATATCAGTAAATAAACCGCCTTCTTTAGGATATTTCATACCAATGTCAATGCTTAGAATGTCACCCTCTTTTAACTCGTAATTACTGGCTGGTGTATGAACAAGTTGGTGATTAACTGAAGCACAAATAGTACAGGGATATGGCGTATCTTCTGGTTTATCATGATAGTGTTTAAAAGCTGGGATGCCGCCACTTTCTAAAATTAACTTTTCAGCCAATTCATCGAGCTCAATTGTTCTAACTCCTGGCTTTGCCTTATCAACCAACTGAGCTAAAATATTTGCCAATATCTTTCCACCCTGACGAATAGTTTGAACCTCTTCCGGTTTTTTAATAGTATTCATTATTTTTTAATTATTATTGCTTCAATTTTTTCATAAACATCATCGATTGATGCTGAACCATCCACTTGATGTAAAACACCTTGATTTTTATAAATAGTAAATAGTGGCTCTGTTTCCTGATGATAAATCTCCAAACGCTTTTTAATGGCATCTGGTTTATCGTCATCTCGTTTAAATAAAACACCACCACATTTATCGCAAACATCTTCCGTTTGTGGCGGATTGAACTTAAGATGATAACTTAGTCCACATTTACAAGCCAAACGATCACTTAATCTTTTAACGGCTTCGACATCAGTTATTTCAATAACAATGGCGAAATCAATTTTAGCAATGTTGGCTAAAAAGTCTGACTGATTTTTATTCCTGGGATAACCGTCGAGGACAAAACCAACAGCACAATCTGGTTGATTGATTCTGCCTTGGACTATTTCATTAGTTAGGTCATCAGGCACTAAGTGACCTTGATTAATATGGTCAGTCACTTTTTGACCTAAGTCAGTTTTGTTTTCGATATGATAACGAAAAATATCGCCAGTTGATATATAAGGCAAATTTTGTCTTCTGGCGATAAGCTCTGCTTGAGTCCCCTTGCCTGAACCTTGGGGACCAAAAATTATAATTTTCATAAGATCTAGCCTTGAATCAATTTTAAAAGATTCTTTTTGTCTACTTCGGAAATTTCTTCACGTTGTCTAAGCTCACTAACTACTCTTTTGATCTCCTCTTTACTAACACCGCCATCGTCTAACTCTTTAACTAAAGTATTGTAAACGGTTGGTCTTTGACGATAATCTAGAGACTTAACTTGATACAATGCATCTTTAATCTGCTGCTTAGTTTTAAAAATTTTGTTAGATGAGAACAAAGCCATAAATTTTTCAGCTAAAGGCCATCATAATCACGCATGGTAAGTTGAGATTCAATTTGCTTGAAACTTTCAATTACTACCGAAACAACAATTAGTAAACTGGTTCCACCAATGGCCAAGGTAGTTACACCAGTAAAACCACGTAAGATCAACGGTAATACGGCAATAAGGCCGAGAAACAAAGCACCAGCCAATATTATTTTATGAGTAGTATTACTTAAATATTCCATAGTGTGACGCCCCGGTCTAATCCCGGGTATAAAGCCACCTTGTTTTTGCAAATTTTCAGCAATTTGATCTGGTTTAAAAACTACTTCGGTGTAAAAGAAAGTAAAACCAAACACTAGAATAAAATATGAAATACCATAGAACAATTGATTTTGAAACAGGGCAATTGTCCCTTCAGCAATAGTCACCAAAATCTGAGTTTTAGCCGCCAAAAAAAACTGAGCAATCATTGGTGGAAACAAAATTATTGATATAGCAAAAATGATAGGAATTACTCCGGCCATATTAACTCGCAAGGGTAAATGAGTATTAACACCACCATACATCTTCATTCCCCGAACTCGTTTAGCATAAGACACCGGCACATTTCGTTGCCCCTCACTAATAATTACTACCCCGACAATAGTTAAAACGGCAATGATCGCGAATAAACCTAAAGTAATTATTTGTGAGCTGTCAAATACGGCGATCGTTTGTTGTAAAACACTGGGTAAGCTGGAGACAATTCCAGCAAAAATTATTAAAGAAATACCATTGCCAATATGTTTTTCCGAGATTAGTTCACCAAGCCACATTAAAAATACCGTTCCAGCAGTAACCGTTGTTAATATCATAAATAAACGCCAATTACTTAAATCAAGAAAAATGGCGCCTGAAGACTGTCGGAGTAAGGCAATTAATCCATAACCTTGCATGGCCGCTAAAGGCACTGATAACCATCTGGTCCAACGGTTAATTTTTTGCCGACCGGTATCACCTTCCTTAGAAATTTCTTCAAGTTTAGGCACAATCATCACCAACAATTGAAAAATAATTGAAGCTGTAATATAAGGGGCTACTCCCATAGCAACAATTGAAAAATTCTCCATGCCACCACCTGACAGAACATTCATAATGCCCAAAAGCTGATTAGAAGCAAAAAATTGCTTTAATGCTACAGTGTCAATTCCGGGAATTGGAATATGGGCGGCAATACGAAAAATAATCAGCATTGCTCCAACAAATAAAATACTGTTGCGTAAATCTTTTATTTTCCAAATTTGAATTAACTTTTTAAGCCACATAATTTAACTTTTTTTAATTTTGGCTTTGGTTTTTTTTGATGGTTGACGACTGATTAGTTTAGCCGTACCACCTGCATCTATTATAGCTTTTTTTGCGGTTTCTGAAAAATTATTAGCCACTACGTTCAATTTTTTTGATAATTTACCATTACCTAAAATTTTAACGCCCGTTTTTGCAGTTTTGATTAGGTTTTTAGCTATTAATTTTTTACTATTAACTAAATCACCCGTAGTAAAAATATTTTCTAATTGATCAATGTTTACCGTCACCATTCTTGGTTTAAAGCTCTTAAAACCACCTACTTTAGGTTTACTTTTTAACATCTGTTTTAAACCTCTACGTTTCAAACCGCCCTTACCGCCAGAACGTGATCTTTGACCTTTCAAACCACGGCCACTATAAGTTCCCGAACCAGAAGAATTACCACGACCAACACGCTTGGCTTTTTTCTTGGCTTTTTTATTTACCTTTAAATTGTGTAGGGATAGTTCAGACATATTTTATACTGATTTGGTTTTTTCAACAGTTTCAACAACTTTTTTCTGCTCTTCTTTAACTTGAGCCGGTGTTTTCTCAACTCGTTTCAATCTTTTTAATGCTTCAATGGTTGCTTTAACGTTGTTAATCTTATTATTAGTTCCTAATATTTTTGCCACCACATCGGCAATACCAGCCAAATCTAGAACTGTTCTCACAGCTCCGCCAGCAATAATTCCTGTTCCTTTAGGAGCCGGCTTGATCAAAAGTTTAGCGGCACCAAGCTTGATATCAACTCGATGAGGAATGGTACCATTAACGATTGGTACAGTTATCATCACCTTTTTAGCTTTAGCGACTGCTTTATTAACCGCCAAGGTAACATCTGCTCCTTTTGCCACGGCTTGGGCTACTCTACCTTTTCGGTCACCAATGGCCACACAAGCACGAAACCTCATTCTTTTGCCTCCAGCCATTACTCGAGTCACTCGGGCAATATCAACGATAACCTGATCAAACTCACGATCAACTACTCGTCCACCTCTTTTATCATTACCAAATTTACTGGTTTTTTTATTATCTGCCATAATTTTAAAAAATTAAGCCGCCTTTTCTGGCTCCTTCAGCTACAGCTTTAATGCGGCCATGATATTTATTACTAGATTTATCAAAAACAATTTCGGTGATTCCTTTTTCTTTAGCTTTAACAGCAACTAGTTCCCCTACTTTAAATGCAATGTCAGTTTTTTTGACTTTACTTTCTTTTCCGCCAGAGGCGGATCCGCCTTTGGCGGAAATCTCGGAGTCTTTAACTGAAACTACCGTAACACTTTTCTGATCATCAATTAATTGAACAAAAATATGTTTTAAACTACGAAAAACATTAAGCCTTGGTTTCTTGGCGGTTCCCGAAATTTTAACCCGCACTCGGCCTTTACGTCTAATTTTCTTCTCTAATTTAATTTTTTCTTTATTAGCCATAGTAATAATTTTTATTCAGCCCCTTTGGAAGCGGTCTTACCAACTTTTCTTCTGATCACCTCGTCAGCATATTTAATACCTTTACCTTTGTAAGGTTCTGGTTTTCTTTTTGCTCTAATCTCTGCGGAAATTTGGCCAACTTGTTGTTTATCAATTCCGGAAACAGTAATAACATTTTTTTCCACCTCAACTTTAATACCTTCAGGAATTTTATAATCAATTGGATGAGAATAGCCAAGCTGCAAATTCAAAATGTCGCCAGCGACGGCTGCCTTATAGCCAACACCATTGACTTCCAATTTTTTTGAATATCCTTCAGTAACACCAGTAATCATGTTGACAATTAATCTTTGGAATAATCCCCATAAAGATTTTTGTAATTTTTCCTCTGGATTTTTTACCGACACCATTAATTCATTATCTTTTTGATCAATATTAACTAAGCGATGAACTTGTTGATTTAACTCACCTTTTGGTCCTTTAACTTTCACGTTAAAATCTTCAACTTTAACGTCAACGCCTTCGGGAATCTTTATTGGTTGTTTGCCTACTCTACTCATAATATTAATGAATTTCACAAATTACTTCGCCACCCAATTTTTTCTTTTTGGCTTCTTTATTGGTCATTAGACCATTAGAAGTAGAAATAATGGCAATACCAAAATTATTTAAAACTACTGGTAATTTGTCAGCCGTAACATAGATTCGACGGCCCGGTTTACTTATTTTCTTTAACATGGAAATGGCTGGTTGACTACCTTGATATTTCAAAATTAACTTCAGCTCTTCATGGTTACCACCATTATTACCTTTTTCAATTTTTTCAATCTTTCTAATATAATCTTGTTCTTTTAAAATTTCCGCGACAGCCATTTTTAATTTTGAAAATGGTAAAACAACCTCTGGCTTTCTAACGGCCTGGGCGTTTCTTATTCTTGTAAGCATGTCAGCAATTGGGTCTGTCATATAAATATTATTTAAAGTTTATCTTACCAACTTGATTTTCTAACACCGGGTATTTGGCCATTATTGGCCAGTTCTCTGAAGCAAATTCGGCATAGATTAAAGTCTCTCATATAACTTCGATTTCTACCACAACGCCAACAACGATGTACTACCCGCGTGGTAAACTTAGCTTTCTTTTTTGATTTTGCTATTCTAGCTGATGTTGCCATATTTACTCCTGTTTTTGGAAGGGAAAACCCAAAAGTGTTAGTAATTCTAAACCCTCTTCTTTAGTCTTAGCGCTAGTCACCACTGCAACCTCTAATCCATGAATTTTTTCAACCTCATCAGACTTAATCTCTGGAAAAGCAATGTGCTCGGTAAAACCAATATTTAAATTTCCCTGCGAGTCAACTGATTTATGATTTAAACCACGAAAATCTCTAACTCGAGGTAAAGTAATATTAACTAGCTTATCAATAAAGTGATCCATGGTTTGACCACGTAAAGTAACAGTCATACCAACAGTTTGCCCAGCTCTGATTTTAAAATTAGAAATTGATTTTTTGGCACTTCCTTTAACTGGTTTTTGACCAGTTATTCTCTGCAAAGTATCTTCAACAACTTGATTAAACTTTGAATCGCTTAAACCACGACCGGTACCAACGTTAACCACTACCTTCTCAATTTTTGGTACTGCCATTTTATTTTTATAACCAAACTTCTCGGTTAATGCCGCAATAACTGTTTTATTATATTTTTCTTTAATTCTACTCATATTTAAATAGTTTGTTTACATTTCTTGCAAGATCTAGTTTTAGTCTTGCCTTCTAAAATTTTAAAACCTACTCTGGTTGGTTTATTACACTTCGGACAAACCAATGCTACATTGGAAACCATCAGTGGAGAAGGAAACTGAATTCGTTGTCCCTTTTCCCCTTGCTTTTTAGGACGGACATTTTTAAAAAGTAAATTAGCACCTTCCACTGTTACTCTATTTTTCTTATTAAAAATCTGCAATACCTTACCAATCTTGCCCTTGTCTTTACCACTTAATATTTTTACTTTATCGCCTTTTATAATTCTCATATATTCTATAAAACTTCAGGTGCTAATGATATAATTTTACTAAATCCTTTGTTTCTTAACTCTCGAGCAACAGGACCAAAAATTCTGGTACCCTTAGGCTCTTTACTTTTTTTATCAATAATCACCGCAGCGTTGTCACCAAAACGAACGTAAGAACCATCTGTCCGTCTGATTTCTTTTCTCGTCCGAACAATCACCGCATGCAATACTTCCCCCTTCTTGACCGTGCTGTGTGGTACTGCTTCTTTAACTGAAACTGTCACTAAATCACCGACATGGGCGTAGCGTCTTTTGGTGCCACCTAAAACTTTAATACATTGCAGCCTTTTAGCACCAGTATTATCAGCGACTTTTAACATTGTTTGGACTTGAATCATAATTTATCTTACGGCTAGTTAATAACTATCCACCGTTTATTTTTACTGATAGGCCTAGTTTCAACAAATGAAACTTTATCACCGACCTTGTACTTGTTTGCCGGATCATGAACAGCATATTTTTTAGAAACAATAAATCTTTTTAAATACTTTGAATGAATTTTTGTTCTTCTGACTTCAACAATAATAGTTTTGTCACCTTTATCAGAAGCCACAATTCCTTCAAATTTTCTTTTGGTTACCTTTTTATGGTCTTTTTTATCTTCGGTAGTCATAAAAATTATTTAGTTTTATTATCACTGGATTGATCTTTTATCTGGATTACCTTCGCGGGAACATTATCTTTATTTTTCTGGCTTAATAGAAAGATGGTCTTAGCAATAGTCTTTTTTACATCTCTAAGTTCTCTTATATTTTTCAACTGATCAGCCGCTGTTTTAAATTTTAAATCTCTTAATTTTTCCTGCCAGTCAGTCAAAATTTTATTAAGCTCTTTATCTGATTTATTTTTTAACTCTTTATACTTCATAGTTTAGGTTTTTAGGTTATTAGCTTTTTAGATTCTTAAACTTTGTTTTACTGAACTTGATCCAGTCCCCTAAAAACTTAAGAAGCTAAAAAGCTACAACCTAGTTATCATTTAACAACAAAACTGGTTTTGACGGGTAATTTATAAGCGGCCAAATGCAAGGCCTGTTTGGCTACATCTTCTGGTACACCATCCATTTCAAATAAAATCATTCCTGGTTTAATAACTGCTACGTAATGATCAACAGCTCCTTTACCGGAACCCATAGTTGATTGTTCACCTTTTTTGGTAACTGGCTTATCAGGAAAAACTCGAATCCAAATCTTACCGCCACGCTTAACAAAACGGGTCATTGCTCTACGAGCAGACTCAATTTGACGAGCAGTTAACCAACAATTACCCATGGCTTTTATTCCGTATTTACCAAAATTAATCTTAGTATTAGAAGTTGCATTACCTCTTAAAACACCTTTATGCCATTTTCTATGTTTTACTTTTCTGGGTGATAACATAATTACTTGGTCTTATTTAGTGACTCATTGCTCTTGCCTTGGTCTTTCTTAAATATTTCTCCACGATAAATCCATACTTTAACACCAATGGCACCATAAGTTGTTCTAGCAACTCCTCTGGAATAATTAATATCAGCTCTTAAGGTGTGTAATGGTAAGCTACCAGAAGTCAAAGTTTCTGTTCTGGCAATTTCCGCACCATTTAATCTTCCAGCAACTATGATTTTAATACCTTTAGCTTCAGTTTTTTCCACGCGGTTAATAGCTTGTTTCATTACACGACGGTAAGGCATTCTTTTTTCCAAATCTATAATAATAGACTGAACAACAAGTTCTGCTTCTATGTTTGGGTTAGTTATCTCTTTGATATTTATATTTAAACTTGATTTGGGCTCCAAAAATTTAGCCTTAACTTTTTTCTTTAATTGTTCAACGCCTTGACCACCACGGCCAATGATGATGCCTGGTTTAGCAGAATGAATTATCACTGTGGTTACAGTAGCTGAACGTTCTATCTCAACTTGAGATATTGCTGCTTCCTTTAATTCACTTTTTAAAAATTTTCTAATTAAAATATCTTGCTGCAAAAACTTAGCGTAGTCTCGTTTAGAAAACCACTTTGAATTCCAGGTGTAAACACCGCCGATACGAAATATTTTTGGATGTACTTTTTGTCCCATAGTAATTTTAATTATTAACCTGTTTTTCTCCTAAACATTCCCTTTAAAAATCCTTCTTTGCTCTGACCTTTTTCTTCTGGTCCCTTATTGCTTCCCTTTGGTCCTTCTTTCTTAACTTCCTCTGGTTTTACTACTTTAACTTCCTCTTTTTTGCTTTCTTCTTTTTTAACTTGTTTATCAGCCTTTTTAGTATCAACTCTTAGTTTGGCCCCTTCCTTAACACCTAAAATTAACGAAATATGACTGGTTCTTTTTCTGATTGGGGCTGAACGACCATAAGCTCTTGGTTTAAATCTTTTAATAATTGGGCCGTCATCAGCCGCAATTTTTTTGATAAATAAATCCTTTTTATCTAATTTAAAATTATTTTCCGCATTAGCAATAGCTGATTTAATTAATTTGGTAACTGGCTTCACCGCACCTTTATGTACAAATTTTAAGTGATCTAAAGATTTTTCAACCTCTAGACCTGTTAACTGATTAATCGTTAAACGAACCTTGCGTGGTGCAATTTTAATAAACCGTGCACTAGCCTTAACTTCCGAGACTATTGTCTGTTTCTTGTCATCCTTTTTTTCTACAGCTTTAGCTTCTTGCTTGACAGCAACTTTAGCTTTATCGGATTTAGCTACATCTTTATTTAATTTTTTATCATCTTTTACCATTTATCTGTAATTATTTCTTTTCGTCTGCAGCTAAGGCTTTCTTTCTATCATCAGCGGCTTTTTGGGCTGCCGCTTTTTGTTGTTCCTTAGCAATTTTACCACCATGAATAATAAACTTTCTGGTTGGTGAAAATTCACCTAAGCGATGACCAACCATATTTTCGATAACTAAAACAGGAACGTGTGTTTTGCCGTTATGAACTCCCACTGTATAACCAACCATCTCTGGGGTTATCATACAGGCACGATCCCAAGTTTTTACCACCGTTTTGTCACCCGGCTTTAAATTCTTGAGTTTTTTTAATAATCTTTCATTAACGTATGGACCTTTTTTTAAACTTCTTGGCATATTTTTAAATAATTATTTTCTTCTCTTCTTTTTACGATTTCTAACAATAAATTTATCAGAATATTTTTTCTTCTTTCTAGTTAATACTCCAAGGGCTTTTTTACCCCAAGGTGTTTTTGGTGCCTTAAGACCAATTGGATTACTTCCTTCACCACCACCATGAGGATGATCAACAGGATTCATTGCCTTACCACGAACAGTTGGTCTAATACCCATATGTCTTTTACGACCAGCCTTACCAATTCTGATATGCATCGCATCGGGGTTAGAAACTTGACCAATGGTGGCATGAGATTTTTTAGAAATTAACCTAACCTCTCCTGAAGGCATTCTGATTGTAGCATACTTTCCTTCAACGGCCATTAATTTAGCATTAGATCCGGCCGTTCTAACTAACTGGGCACCCTTGCCAGGAGTAATCTCAATATTATAAATTATTGAACCTAAAGGCAAATGTTCAAGAGGCATACGGTTACCAGGTTGAATTTCTGTCCGATTTTCTGAAGAAATAACCTGAGCACCAACTTTAAGATCAACTGGTAAAATAATGTAACGTTTTTCACCATCTTGATATTCAACCAAAGCAATACGAGCATTACGGTTTGGATCATATTCAATGGCTTTCACAGTGGCCGGCATATCAAACTTATTTCGCTTATAATCAATTAAACGATAAAACTGTTTTGCTCCCCCACCTCGATGACGAACGGTAATTCTACCTTGAGCATTTCGACCACCTTGTCTTTTTTTAATCTTAGTTAACTTTCTTTCTGGTCGTTTTTTGGTAATATCAGAAAAAGTATCAACCGATGTTTTTCGGCGACCTGGAGTAGTTGGTTTGTAAACTTTAATACCCATATTTAAACTCCTTCGTAAACTTCAATCTTATCGCCGGGTTTTAAGGTTACCACGGCTTTTTTCCATGATTTAGTTTTACCTTTAACACGTCCATACCGAACATTTTTTCCCTTAAAATTAGCTATATTAATTTTGACTGGTTCAACTTTATAAATTGTACGAATTGCTTTTTTAACCTCTATTTTATTCATACCAACAGCAATTGCAAAAACATATTTATTTAAAACTCCCAAATCGCTAGCCTTCTCGGTTACTAACGGCTTGACTAAGACTTTGTAAGCTTGAGCGGTCTTACCTTTTATAACATCTGATTTCCCTTTTTTGTCAGTGGCTACTTTACCTGGTTTAGCAACATTTGGTTTTACCTTATCAGATTTTACCTTTTTCACCGGGGAATCAATTTTTGGCGAATCAATTTTCTCTTTAGCTGATTTACCAGCTGACTCTTCTGGCTGTTTTTGTTCAGCTACTTTAGCAACTTTATCATCAGCTTTACTATCTGATTGGCGTTTGTCATCTTGTTTTTTAAATTTATCAAAAATTCCCATATAATTATTTTTTCTTGTTCGCCTTAATCTCAGCCTTTGCACTAACTTTAGTTGGCGCTGAAACGGAAATAAAAGTTTTTTTAATTTTTTCCAGTGAATCAACCGGTAATAATAAATATTGATTTTTTAAGATATCAACAACGTTGAGACTATCAGCTAAAATAGTGTCCACTTTATTAATGTTGCTAGTAGCTCTTTTAACCTTATCATTTTTGCTTGGCAGAACCACTAAAACACTTTTAACTGAGGGCTTTTTATTTTTAACTTTATTGACTGCTTTTTTATCAGCCTCTTTTTTTTCAGTTTGTTTGGACTTTTTTTGAACTTCCTTTTTCTGTCGTAATTTTAAATTTTGTAACATTTCAAAAACTTTTTTAGTTTTAGCTTCTTCAAGCTCCAGCTTATCTAAAAGCACAATTTTGTGATTAGTAGCTTTGTCAGATAAACTCATTAGCATTGCTTTACTCTTGGCTTTTCTATTAATCTTCGTTGAATAGTTTCTATTTTTTCTGGGACCAAATGTTACTCCACCACCTATCCATAGTGGTGAACGAATTGAACCGTGTCGTGCTCGACCAGTACCTTTTTGACGCCATGGTTTTTTACCACCACCACGAATATCGCTACGATCTTTAGTGTGAGCCAAATTTTGTCGAGAATTTGCCTGTTGAGCTATAACGGCCTGTTGAACTAATTCTGGTTTTATTTCCAGACCAAAAATGTCTGGATTTAAATCCATTTCTTTTACTTTTTCACCCTTAATATTGTAAACCGTTACTTTTTCCATAAATTATTTACTGGCCTCAATTTTAGCCTCTGGCTTTTTTTCTTCTGCTTTAACTTCCGTAGTCTCTTGTTTCTCAACAGAATCTTTAATTGGTTCATCTTCTTTTTTGCTAGACTCAACTTCTGGTGATTTTTTTGCTTCGACAGAATCCTTAGTATCTTTATCTTCATTTTCTGTGGTTGTTTCTTGTCTATTGCCTGAATCGTCAACTGACTTTTCTTCTTCAATTACTAAATCACCAACACCAGAAATTAATAGTAAATTATTCCGGGCTCCCGGAACAGCACCTTTTATAAAAATTTCATTTTTATCAGAATCAATCTCAACAATCTCTAAATTTGTAACCGTTACTTGGCTATTACCCATTTGACCTGGCATTTTTTTACCTTTAAAAACATGGGCTGGTCCAGTAGCGCCAATTGACCCCGGCATTCTTAACTGATCTTTGTGACCATGAGAAGCCAGAGAACCATGAAAACCATGACGTTTCACTACCCCCTGAAAACCTTTACCTTTAGAGGTGCCGGATACCTTAACCTTGTCACCTGATTGAAAAATATTAACTGTTATTTTATTACCAACGGCTAACTTTTTAGCGTCTTCATCGGATATTTTAAATTCCTTAAGATAACGAAAGTTGCCTAAATTTTTTAAATGTCCTTTGACCGATTTAGATAAATTCCTCTTACTACCAAAACCAATTTGAACGGCAGTATAGCCGTCTTTTTTAATGTCCTTAAGCTGTGTTACAACACAAGGATTTGCAATAACCTTAGTCACCGGAATTACTGTTCCGTTTTCTTCAAATTTCTGGGTCATTTCTTTTTTTTCTGCAAGAATGAATTTCATATTTATTAAAAATAAAAATCTGCCTCAAGAAGCCAGATTAAATCTTGGCGAATTGTATGGCTTTAATTTTATAAGTTTTTAATCTCCTTGAATAATCATTGGGAACTACAGAGGTTTTTCTCAATCTGGTGATCGGAAGCTTTCTCTATATTTCTAAAGATTATTTTGCCTAATGTCAGGCCATTTTAATTTCAACGTCTACTCCAGCTGGTAAGTTTAAATTCTGTAACGAATCAATGGTCTTCGGTCCCGGGTTAACAATGTCTAGTAGTCTTTTATGGATACGCATCTCGTACTGTTCACGTGAATCTTTATGAACGAACGAAGATTTCATAACAGTGTATTTTTTCTTCTCGGTTGGCAAAGGTACAGGACCTAAAACTTTAGCCCCGGTACGCTCAACCGTTTCCATGATTGTCTTGGTAGACTGATCAATTATTTTATGATCGTAAGCTTTAATTTTAATTCTGATTTTTTGTTTACCTTCTTCGGATTCCTCATCAGCTTTACGAGAGGAAACCGGAATTTTCTTAATTGCCATCTGGTTGAAAGAACATTAGTTTATATTTAATCTAAGTAGCGACCCCGATTTCTCGGGATCGCTACAAATTTTTTATTTAATAATTTTAGTTACCACACCAGCGCCTATAGTTTTTCCACCTTCTCGAATAGCAAATCGTTGTTTTTCTTCCAAGGCAACTGCTTTAATTAATTTGATCTTAATGCTAACAGTGTCACCTGGCATAACCATTTCAGCACCTTCTGGTAATTCAACATCACCGGTTACATCGGCCGTACCAATATAAAATTGTGGCTTGTAACCTTTAAAGAATGGGCTGTGACGGCCACCTTCTTCTTTGGTTAAGATATAGGTTTCACCTTCAAATTCTGTATGTGGAGTAATACTACCTGGTTTAGCCAAAACTTGTCCGCGTTCGACTTCATCCTTCTTGGTTCCACGAATCAGGATACCAGCATTATCTCCAGCCTGTCCTTCATCTAATGACTTGTTAAACATCTCAACACCTGTAACTGTTGTTTTTTGAGTGTCCCGAAGTCCGACAATTTCAACTTCTTCATTAACCTTAATAATTCCACGGTCAATTTTACCAGTAACAACGGTACCACGACCTTCAATTGAAAAAATATCTTCAATCGCCATTAAGTAAGGTTTATCAACATCCCGAGTAGGTTCTGGAATATATTCATCAATTGCTTTAACTAACTCTTCCATTGGTTTAATAGCTTCAGCATCGTCAGGATTTTCTAATGCCTTTAAAGCTGAGCCTCTGATGATTGGTACTTCATCTCCTGGGAATTCATATTTTTTAAGAAGATCTCTAATTTCTTCCTCAACTAGATCAATTAACTCAGGATCTTTAACTTGATCAACTTTATTTAGAAATACTACCATCGCTGGTACACCAACTTGTCTGGCCAGCAAAATGTGCTCACGAGTTTGAGGCATTGGGCCGTCAGTAGCGGCAACAACTAAAATAGCACCATCCATTTGAGCAGCACCGGTAATCATGTTTTTAACGTAATCAGCGTGACCTGGACAGTCAATGTGAGCGTAGTGACGAGAGTCACTCTCATACTCAACATGAGCGGTGGCAATAGTAATTCCTCTATCTTTTTCTTCTGGTGCACTGTCAATCTGATCAACTGACTTGTCACTAGCTTTATTACCCTTTTTGTTTAGGTAAGCTAAAAGTGCCGCCGTTAAAGTTGTTTTACCATGGTCAACGTGACCAATTGTACCAACATTAAGATGAGGTTTACTTCTGTCGAATTTATCTGCCATATTTTTAAATTTTCCCTTTTTTACGATCTTTTATGAACCAGTTCTGAAATTTATTTTACCAGAACAGATCGTATTAATATTTAATAATGATTTAATAAAATGCACTCTTGAGTATATAATAAATTGCTACGAGATGTCAACCCCGTTCGGCAACGAATAAAGACTAATCAATCGGCTCAAAATAGTATTTTTCGTCAGTGTCATTTTTATCCTGATCATTTTTTGCTTTATTAAGCAATTTATTGTCCGTATCATCAATCTCTCTGCTAATTTTTATCTCTTCAACAGCACTATTTACCGCTTGCCAATTGTCTTGATCCTCGGCATCCTGATTGGCTTTCCAAGTTGCTACATCGCGATTGATTTTGTCCAATAGCTCATCCTCGGTTAATCCAGCTACTTCTGATTTATTGAGAATCATACTCTGGTATTTATCGAATTTAACCACCACATAAGCAGGATTGCCTTGATGATCTAAAACAACACAGTTGTCTCCAGTTTTATTGATCAAGTTAATGATCTTGTCAAAGGAATTAGGCATAAGTTTAAATATTTATTACTTAGCCCTCCACAAAATAAAAATTATTTTTTAGTTGGCTTACTATCTTGACCTTTAATTTCCTCAGCAACGTTTGATGGTACTTCACCAAAATCGTCAAATTCCATACTGTAAGAAGCTCTACCTTGAGACATTGAGCGAAGCTCAGTGGCATAACCAAACATCTCGGCCAAGGGAACTCTAGCATCAATCACTTTTGTTTGACCTCGATCACGCATTTCTTCAATCTGACCACGTTTAGAATTCAAGTTACCAATCACATCTCCCATAAAACTTTCTGGGGTAATCACTTCAACTCTCATCATTGGTTCAAGTAGAATTGGATTGGCTTTTTTAACAGCAGCTTGTAAGGCCATTGAAGCGGCAATTTTAAAAGCTACTTCCGAGGAGTCAACTTCATGGAAAGATCCATCGTAAACAGTGGCTTTAATATCAATCAAAGGATACCCAGCAATCACTCCTTTGTCCATAGCTTCTTTAATTCCTTTTTTGATGGCTGGAATATACTCTTTAGGAATAGTACCACCTTTAACTTTATCAATAAATTCAAATCCTTCACCTTGACCTTGAGGTTCAATCTTGATTAAACAATGACCATATTGGCCACGACCACCAGACTGTTTAATATATTTACCTTCCGCATCAGCCTCGGCCTTAATAGTTTCTTTAAAAGCAACTTGTGGTTTACCAACACCAGCTTCAACTTTAAATTCTCGTTTCATTCGGTCAACCAAAACTTCCAAGTGAAGTTCACCCATACCAGATATAATTGTCTGCATGGTTTCTTCATCTCCTTTAACCACAAAGGTTGGATCTTCTTCAGCCAGTTTCTGTAGTGCTAGACCCATTTTTTCTTGATCAGCTTTAGTCTTTGGTTCAATGGCGACTGAGATAACCGGATCAGGAAAAGTAATCGATTCTAACACTACAGGGTTAGTTTCATCGCATAAAGTATGTCCCGTGAAAGTATCTTTTAAGCCAACGCCGGCAGCAATTTCCCCGGCATAAACTTTTTTTACTTCTTCGCGAGAGTTAGCATGCATTCTAACGATCCGACCAATTCGTTCTTTTTTACCTGTTGAGGAATTTAAAATATAAGAACCTGCTTCAACAGTACCGGAATAAACTCTAAAAAAACAGAGCTTACCAACGTAAGGATCAACGGCAATTTTAAAAGCCAAAGCGGAAAAAGGATCATCATCATTAGCTTCACGTTTTTCTTCGGTCTCTTCGTTCTTTGGATGAAAACCGACGACTGGTGGAATCTCTAAAGGATTTGGTAAATAGTCACAAACAGCATCAAGTAACTGCTGGACACCTTTATTTTTTAAAGCCGAGCCAACTAAAACTGGCATTATTTCGTTATCAATAGTGGCTTGTCGTAAAACTCTTTTTAAATCTTTAAGCTCAACGGTTTCACCGCCCAAATATTTATTCATTAAAGCTTCATCATGCTGAACAATTGCTTCAATAACTTCCGCTCGGTACTTATCCGCTTTTTCTTTCATGTCATCAGGGACATCAGTTTCTTCAACTTCCTTACCCATATCGTCTTTAAAAATGTAAGCTCTTTGAGTTAATAAATCAATCACTCCTAAAAATTTGTCTTCAGCACCAATGGGTAACTGAATCGGATAAGCATTTTTGGTAAGCCGGTCTCTAATACCATCTAAATCAGAATAAAAATCAGCACCGGTTCGATCCATCTTATTAATGAACGCCATCAAGGGAACTTTAAACTTTTCGGCTTGATGATAAACCGTTTCTGATTGTGGTTCTACACCAGCTACGCCGTCAAACACCACAACGCCACCGTCCAATACACGGAGTGAACGCTGAACCTCGGCCGTAAAATCAATGTGGCCAGGTGTATCAATAATATTAATTCGGCATTTATTGTCTTCCTCACCACGAGGTGCCCAAAAGCAAGTTGTCGCGGCCGAAGTAATGGTAATTCCCCGCTCACGCTCTTGTTCCATCCAGTCCATCTCCGCTTCACCTTCATGAACTTCACCAATTTTATGTTTTTTTCCAGTGTAAAACAAAATACGCTCGGTGACAGTAGTCTTACCGGCGTCAATGTGTGCGATAATTCCAATATTACGAGTTTTATCTAGAGTGTAGTCACGAGCCATAATTTATTAAAAAAATTTATCGAATAAAGTGAGCAAAGGCACGATTAGATTCAGCCATCTTATAAATATCGGTACGCTTTTTAATAGCAGCACCTTCTTTATTAAAAGCGGCAATCAATTCATCGGCTAATTTTTGTCTCATCGGCGCACCCTTACGAGCATTAGCAGCACCAATCAGCCAACGAAAGGCCAAGGTGTTGCGACGGTTACCAACTACCGCTACTGGAATTTGATAGTTACCGCCACCAATTCGTCGAGACTTAACTTCCACTTCCGGACCAAGATTTCTTAAAGCTCCATCAAAAATTTCCAAAGGATCTTTTTTGGTCTTTTCTTTAATAATATCAAAACAGTCATAAACAACTTTTTGGGCAGTTGATTTGTTGCCCTTGCGCATCACTTGATTAATAAGTTTTGCAATATTAACACTTTGATATTTAGGGTCAGGTTTAATTTTTCTGATTGGAGTTTTTCCACGCATATATTATTCTGTTTTAGCTTCTGCTGGAGCAACCTCAGTCGCCGGAGCTTTGGCCTTGGATCCACCAGCACTTTTCTTAGCCCCGTATAAACTTCGGCTTTGTTTACGGCCATCAACCCCGGTGGTATCGTAAACACCACGTACAATATGATATCGTACACCAGGCAAATCTTTAACTCGACCGCCACGAAGTAAAACCACTGAATGCTCTTGTAAATTATGTCCTTCACCAGGAATGTAAGCGGTAACTTCCATGCCATTAGATAAACGAACCCTAGCAATTTTTCTTAAAGCTGAGTTTGGTTTCTTTGGGGTAGTAGTAGTAACTTTCAAACAAACACCACGCTTAAAAGCCGCCCCCTTAGGGTTCTCTTTCTTTTTACGTTTTAAGGTATTAGAAACTAACCTTAAAGCCGGAGTTTTGGCTTTCTTAGGCTGAGACTTTCTCTTTTTTCTAATTAACTGATTGATTGTAGGCATTTTTTAAAATTTTGGTCTTAAAAATCTGCCCTAATGGCAGTTTATAAATACAAAAGTATACTAACTAATTTTACTGATGTCGTCAACCCCGATTAGAATTTTAGAGGTAAAGATAATTATAAGCCAAATATGAGGATAAACCAGCCAAAAACAAAAGAAAAAATTGCTCCAATAAATGGCATAAATAAAAAAATCAACAATATAGAGGCAAACAAACCATACCGAGCCATAAACATCGGATCAGCCAACGGTGTTCGCTTAACCAAGCCAGAAAACCAGCTAAAGGTGGTTAAAAAATTAAATCCATCAAATCCTGGCAAAGGCAAAGAATTAAAAACCGCTAAAACCAGGTTGATCTGTAACATAGCCGTAAAAAAAGTTACTCCTAAATTATTAGTTGGGATTGATAAAAATTGAGTTGTTAACTTTAAAACTAAAGCCGCCACGACTGCTAAGACCAAATTGGTAAATATACCCGCCATGGTCACCAAACGATAAGACTGAGCACCACCTCTAAGCCGATGAGGGTTCACCGGTACTGGTTTAGCCCAACCAAATAAAAAACCGGTTGATGAAATCCACAATAAAACCGGAACCAAAATAGAACCAATTGGATCAATATGAACAATTGGATTTAATGATAAGCGTCCAGAGATTCTGGCAGTATCATCACCAAAATAGTTAGCCACCCAGCCATGAGCCACCTCATGAAAAATAACCGCTAAAATAAAGGTGACAATAAAAATTAGAAAAATAATTCCTTCCATAATACTTATATAATAACACAGGGACTTGATTTATTAAAATAAATCTGCTAGGATAAAGTATAAATTAATAATCATTAAATTTATGGCTCAGTGCGATATCTGTAAACGGCAGCCATTAAAAGCAAACTGGAAAAGTCATTCTCAGGTTAAAACCATCAGACGACAAAAATTAAACCTTCAGTCTAAAAAAATTGATGGCAAAAAAATATCCATTTGCACCAGCTGTCTAAAGAATCTTGCTAAGTCCAACAATAGGGACAAGGCAAAGAAAAATAAGGAAACAAAAAAATAATGATGGGATAATAACCTGTCATTATTTTTTTAATACCCTATTTTTTATTTATTAAAATTCTCTTTCATATAATCATTCATCATAGCGGCCATCGTCTTAACTTCTTGGGCCGTTTTTTCATCTATCATTTCCTTCTGGGCATATAACATAATTGGCCTTACTGACTCTATCTTTCGACCAAACTTTTCCATCCAATCATAGCGAGGAAATATCCAAAGATGAAAATTATGTTCAGTGTCTTCATTTTGAAAAATATAAACATCATTAATATCTAAAACTTCTTTCATTCCTTGCCGGATACTTCTTACTAGAAAAATAAATTCCTTAGACTCATCGTCGGTAAATTCGGCGATTGATCTAACTTTTCTCTTAGCCGCCAGAATAAAAAATCCAGGAATTGGCACTTCCCAATCTTGATGTACGTCAAAGTATTCAGATACGATAACTTCTTCATTGGGAAATAATTTGTCCATATTTTTTATTGCCACTTACCTTTAAAAGCTACTTCTGGTAAATCCTTGCGTTCTTGATGTTGATCAAAACGCTTTTTTTGTTTGTCTTGGTCAATCTTACTTTCATCACCAGGATAACCAATGGCTATCATTGCCGTAACAATAATGTCCTGGGGAATTTCCAAAACTTTGTAGGCGGCTTCTTTATCGTAACCACCCATTTCATGAGCCACTAGATCCATACCAACCGCCTGAAGAAAAATATTACTAATTGCTCCTCCAGTGTCGTACATGGCCATCCGGTTTGGTTTATTTTTATAAACGTGATTTGGTACTGTACAGCCTAATGCTAAAAAATAAGCATCCTTGGCCCAACTATTACCTTCGGTTAAAAGAGAAGATAGTCGTTCAAAATCTTCAGCATCATCTTTGGTAGCATAGATCAACCGCCACGGTTGTTCATTGCGTGATGACTGAGCCCAACGCATAGCCTCAAGTAAAGCTTGAATCTTCTCTGGCTCAATTGGTTTATTAGAAAAGGCCAAAGGACTCCAACGTTTTTTAATGACGTCGATTAATGGTGCGTCAGTAGCGGCATCATTTTTAGGATAAGGAAACTTGGACATAAATTTAGAATTATTTTTTATTTACTACTTCAATCAGCCTGTCATGAACCTGGGTACCATTACTCATAATAAATTTATCAGTTTTATCACTTTGATCCGGCTTACCTTGATAATCTGTTATTTTAGCGCCAGCTTCACGGGCAATTATTTTACCAGCCACATAATCATGAATCTCACCTTCTTCTCTGATAATACCTTCAAGCCGACCAGCTGCCAACAAACATATCATAAACTGTGGAGACCAGTCAGTTAACAATCGCTTTACCTTAATATTTGCACCTAGTTCGTGCCTAATATTAAGCGTTCTGGTTTGGTCGTGATGATAATCAACTTCATGGGAGATTGTTGACCTCGTCATGTCTGATTCAGTATTAACCTTAATTTTTTTACCATTTAAAAACGCCCCCCTGCCACTGGCCGCATAAAATGTTTCATTAGTCATTGGACTATTAACCGCCGCCATAATTCCTTTGTCTCCTTCTAGTAAACCAATGACCGAGGTAAAATTAGCTATTCCCAAAACAAAATTGTTTGTACCGTCAAGTGGGTCAATAACAAAAGTAAATTTAGAACCGTTGTCAATCTTGCCAACTTCTTCCGATAAAATATTATAATCAGGAAAATATTTTTTAAGCTGATCAATAATAACTTTTTCGGATTCTAGATCGACGGTGGTTTGCAAGTCAGAGGCATTATACTTTTCATTAATAACATCAAGCTTTTTTCCAAAATACTTTTTTAAAACCGCTCCCCCGCTTTGAGAAATCTCGATAAGTTTTTTTAAATCTTTATCCATAAGGCAAAAAAATAAACCTGGTAAATTCAGGTTTTATTGGTAGAATTCCCAATTATAGAACTCCACTTATAACTGGCCAAAGATTTTGGCTAAGTGAAAGCCAGCCGTGTCAGTAAATATTACCTTTAAAGTATATGATACACTTTAACGTAAGATTTGCTGCGTTTGACCTTTGGGTTCGCAGGTTAACAACCACAGTTGCATCCGCTATAGAATCCCTACTATCACAGGTTGTCCCAAAACTTTTACCAATCATGAAAGTGAAGTTCATTTATATTTTATCACCCAAAAAAAGCAATGTCAATTATAAAAAAAGTCCAGAATGTTAAACACTCTGGACATAAGCTTCTAGTAGGCAACTTGCTCTACTCCATTAAACAAAGAACGAACTTCTCCGACTTGGTCGGAATCACCTTTGACCCGAAGCATATGCTTCGAATCGTTAGTAACTGGTTCAAATTCCAGGCCGGGAAAAGCAGCCGATAACACTCTCTCAATAAGATCCTCTTGACCTTTTTTGATCACCAAACACGTTCCACTCATATAAACTATCCTCCTAGTTGGATACAAAACCATGATGACTTTTACGGGTACAGCTATGTTTGTAGCCAATTCGTCGACGGCGGCCAAACTTAACCATGCACTGATTGACTAACTCGAATGAAAACTTTCTTTCGTCAACCAAATAGTCAATGATACTTTGACGTTGTCGATCAGTCAAGGTTTTTGGGAAACGTACCAAATATGCCTGAACCGCTTCTTCAACAGTCAAATAGTCCAAAACTATTCGCCAAAACGTATTCTTGCGCAGTACGCCGTAACAAACTGGTGTTGCCGCCACTAACTGACGAATAGTTTTATTGGCCTTGGCCCTTTGTGACCCATTAACCGAGACATAAAGTAAGGCCTTCTTGATCACCAACTCCCGGTCAGTAATATTCTTATCTGGCAGTGTAGTTAAAACACTACAAACAGCACTACCCAGTTGGACTTCGAACCCCACAATATCTCCTTCGGCTTGAGTTTCCATTTTTTCCTCCCTGTTATAAGGTTCCATGCTACTCCCAAAAAACAAAAAACTGGCCTTATGTCGGTCAGTTGACTTTATTTTTTAAGTTTTTGTTTAAACAATTACTATAAATAAAGCCAGCTAACCTGTTCGGTCAGTAAAATAAGTGACGAAAAACCACTTATGGGCTAAATTTTCAGAAATTGCTTTTTTCATACTATATATAAAGACTATATCATTGAAAAAAATATGTCAAATAAAAAAAGGTCCTAGACTAATTTGTCTAGGACCGGAAGATTGAGTTGGCGTGGCAGGATTTTCACCTACGACCTCCTTGCCCCAAGCAAGGCGCTCTTCCTGAGCTACACGCCGAGGACTCTTTCCTGGGTTCCGTGAACCTCTTTAATAATCTTCACCCCTTGTGAAGAATTTCAGAGGCACCTTTCACGACCAGCCAGCTAATGGATAGAGTCCAAAAAAAATAAAGAACAAATAAGGAACGGCGGCCTGGAGTCTTGTCGGTAAGCGTCTGTAATTCCAGAAGACGCTCAGAAAGCATCAGATCTCTTAGAACCCAGGAGGAGAGACCTCTCTCACTAGCTTTCGACTACAACAGGCCGCCGTTGAAATTAAATTCTAACAAATATAAAAAATTTGTCAACCACGTCGTTCGCGAACGACGTGGTCAAATAAACCCCCACACTTTTATTAAAAAAGTGGGGGGTAAAAAAAGACCGGGCTGTAATAAATACGAACACGGTCAAAAATATCTTCTATTTAACATCCAGGTATAAATCCTGGCGTCTTATTTTTCTCTAAAGAACGGTTAACAGCCGCAACCACCACCTTGGCAAAAGCTGAGATAATATCATTATCAATTCCAGTAACAATAGTTAATTGTCCATTGCTGCGAATTGTAGCGTGAACTTCTACCTCGTGATCATTTACCTGCCGGACATTAAATTGAATCAAAGATAGTTCAATGTCTGTTGCTCTGGCAATAGCTTTAATCACGGCTGAAAAAAGACAGCTGTCATTTGAGGTATCATTATGATTTTCCTGACCAAATCTTAGATTAACAAAAACCATTTGTTCTCCACACCTAACAGTAGATAATCTAACATCAGCTAGTTCCCAGCAAGACTCCATACTGGCCATAATATATTCTCCTCTTTTTGTTAAAAGATCAATTCAATTTCAAACAACAAAAAAACTAGCCCAGATTTGAACTAGATGATTGATTACTTGTATTTTTTATCTACAACTCAAACCACCTAGCTGTTGGCTAGCAGTAAACCCAGTAGGTTTGTTCGAGCAATAAATCTCATATAGTTAGGTTAACAGACTGGCAGATGATGTCAACCCCACATCTATATTAGTAATTTATATTAATTTATGGATGTCTGCGCCATAGGCGCATCTCCGCCAGAGGACGGACAGGCTACCTCTGGCGGAAAATCTTACTTTTCCACAAAAAAAGCTGATCACTAAAAAGTGACCAGCTATGAGCATTTTAACCAGGATTATGGCAAATTGTGCCGATAAGCGGCATAGCGATAGCCATCGAGCAAGGCCTTAATAAAGGCCTCAATCAGGTTCGGTCCAACGCCAACAGAGGTCCACGTATCAGTACAATTTTCCAAGGTAATAGTAGCCCGATAAACCTCTGGAGCGCCATCAGAAGTTGGAATACGTTCCTTAACAACATTGCCTAAGGTAATCCCGTCAGCTAAAGAAACAACAACTTTCTGCAAAGCACCGTTTAAGGCTCTAACTGGTGTAGCATCCTCATAAGCTACATGCTTTGGCTCATCGACGCCGGTATCAACCTTTATGGTTGCGTCACATATCGATTCTCTGTCCTCGCCAAAAGATACTGTAACCTGACCGGACAAGCATTTGAACTGGGCTAACTCTAAACCAAATTCTTCCAAGACCAGTAGTATAAACGAAGCTTGAGCTTCGTCAAAGGTAACTCCTTGAGTTGCCAATTCCTGACAACGGTGGAAAACCTTTGTTACAATTTCCGGTCCAATCGTTACGTCACCAAAATCAATGGTACCGATCATCGCCTTAATATAGTCTTCAGTTTGAAAACGAGTAGCTACACTCCCGTCGGGAACGTCATTCATTAAAAGACTACCTGAACTCATGTTATGTTTCTCCTTCTGTAAATTTTCCAAAGTTTCTGGTTAAGTTGTGACAAAGAGCAGGTGCCCTCCTCCTAAGTATATGTTCTGCCCAAGCAAAACAATCAAAAAAACCTTCCTGGTGGAAGGTCTGTCAGATCGTATTGCTTAGTGTTTACTTCATCGAAAGACTTCCACCTAAAGGCTGGATAATAATGTTAATAATAATGCCTGCACTGAGCGCAGTCGAAATGTTAATTCGTTGGGAAGTCATAGTTTTAATTATGATAATCTATCTAATTAAATTAGTCAAGGATTCAGATATATTTCCCAAATTTAGGCTTTAATCTAACTAATAGACCTATGAAGATAATTAGTATGAATAATCCAGAAAAGATCCAGCGTCCAAAACGGTTGTAGAAAGAATCACTTTCAATAATCGCAATATCTTGATAAATTAATGAATCCTCTCCCCAATCAGACTCTTGAACTAACCTGCCTTGATTATCAATAACAAACGAAGGAACAAAATTTCCGGCATGAACGTAGTATCGATTATTTTCAATAGCCCGTAACTTGCCCATGTTTAAAATCTGATTATACAAAATTTTTGAACCGTTAAATAATGAGTGTGAGGCTATGTTTATAATAAAACCAGTTCCTTGATCAACCAGTTTACGATTAAATGATAATGACATTGCTTCGGAGCAGGCCAAGGCACCAATTTTAAAATCCATAAAGTCAACTAATTTTACATTTTTCCCTTTGGAAAATCCACGGGAGGCACTGAAATTATCTACCCATTCGCCATTGCCGGTTAATCTAAGAATACCGGCGCTTAAATAAGGAATGTATTCACCATGTGGTATTAAAAATTGTTTATCAGAAAAAACGATTTGATCTTCCGTGATGTTTAAAAAATTAAAAGTTAAAGCTACTGGTTTGCCTTCTTCTTTGGGTATTCTTGCAGAATCAATAATTAAAACTTCTTGATCATTAAATATTTCTTTTAAAAAATTTTGTTCTTCGGCAACTGTTAAACCAACTAAGAACCTTGAGTCTTCAGGAAAAATTATTATTTTAGGAGAACGATTCTCCTTTTTGATAGTGCTAAGCAGAGCCTTATGGCTATCAGTGATATCTCCAAACTGATCTTTGGTTATTCGCGAAAATGATTCTAAGTAAGTATTAACCACAGCCACTGGAACAATTTTTTCTGGCTCTGACTGATGACGAATAATTGAATTGCCAATGTTAAAAATAACAATAACTAAAATAACAACCCCGGCTAATTTATAATGAATTGTTAAATTCTGTTTTTCTAAATAATCTCTGAAATAAAAAAATAAAAGTAGGTTAAACAGAATAACGATGAAACTTAAAATGTACACGCCGCCGATGGCCCCAAATGGTAACAAAAAATTTGCTGCTGCTAGATCATAACCAACAAAAGATATGCTCCAGTGTGATCCAATTGTCGAGCCCTCGCCATGCCACAAAATTGAAACAACAATTGATCTAATAAACTCAATCACCACCCACAACGCCGGAGCCAATAATAAGTCAAACCAATTATTTCTTTTTAAATATCCTAAGCCTAATGTCCAAAGCCCAATGAGGCCAGCGGTAGTTGACGACAATATCCAGATATAAAAAACTAAAAATAGTTCGCTGGCTGAATTGTTAATGCCAGCCCAATCAAGCGGCAACATATTCCAGTGCCACAGCATGACACCGGCCAGCATGATAGTACCGGCAACAAAACCAACCAAAAAATTTTGATAATGCTTTAAATTTTGGGTGTAGACTATATACAGTATTGGAATTAAACCAATCAAAGAGACGAACCACAAAATAGAATAATTATGGGCCAGCCACATAACTACTCCGGACAGTACTGTTAGTAATGCGATTTTTATTTTAAACATGAGTTTAAACCTTTTTATTGTCATTCCGAACTTGTTTCGGAATCTCGTTGAATGAGATACTGAAACAAGTTCAGGATAACACGTTATAGTGAACTTGTTTGCACAGTGTCTCCATCCTCAACCACAATCTCTTCGGTGGTGGCCTCTGGTTCAAACTTAAAGTTCCATGAAGCATCTGATACGGTCAACCCAGACGAATCGGTCATCTTACCCTGGTAGTTTAGCTGTTGGTTAATTCCCGAAGCGGCTTGAGCTTCAAAGGCATAGGCAATCCATCCCAAGACAAACAAGGTCAACATTATCGCCAACATAGAAAAGCCAACAAAAAGCCCGGCTTCACGAAGCGATTGCAGTCGTGGCTTTTTCTTGAAGCGGTAATTTTTACTTAAGTATGGTGACATTGTTTAACTAACGACTTATAAAAATTAGGTAGCAAAAAAGACCTAATCAGTTCATTCCATATGATCGTTTATGAACTTAATTAGATCTTTCTCTAAAACCCGATATGTTTTGTGCCCTATCTTCGCTGCCCGTAATTTTTTTGAACCAACCCAGCGGTAAACCGTTTTAAGGCTTACCTTCATGATCTTTGCAACCTCTTCGAGGGTTAGAACATTATAGTTTGGCACAGTTTTTGTTTAGCGACCAATCTGGTCAACTTGACTTAATTTTAAAGATCTTGTCCAGCATTGTCAAGCATAAGATATCCACTGTCCATCATTGTCCAGTACACTTTTGGCGACCATAATAAAAAAACAGCCTATTTTAGGCTATTTTCATGTAACATATAGCACAAAGCCTGTAGCAACTATTTAACGTACTGCTCCTTTATTTGTCATCCCTGCGAAAGCAGGGATCCAGCATTTAAAATAACTTGAAGTACAAATCCTCCCAGTTAGAATTAAAGTTTTCAATTAATAGTAACTTCCAATTGCGCTTCCACTTCTTCAAATTTTTCTCCCTTTGAATTGCCAAGCCAATGTCATCAAATTCTTCATAATAAACTAGCATTTTAACTTTATATTTTCTGGTAAAACCTTTAATCAAACCTTCTTTGTGCTCATTAACTCTCCTGACTAAATCATTAGTAACACCAATATAAAGCGTTCCATTTCTCTTACTGGCTAAAATATATGTATAGTAACTTCTCATAGTATTTCTGGATCCCTGCTTTCGCAGGGATGACAATAAAAATAACTCTCCAGATTAAATATAATCAAAAAAACGCATTTCTGCGCCTTGTTGAACATTAATTGCTACATGCTGTATGTTATATGATCTACCTACTCTAAAATTCCGTCTAAATTTACATCGTATAAAATTTGATCTGCAACTAATCTGTATTTAATTATATCCTTATCATCAAACCAAATTTTGATCTCACGACCAGCTTCTTCTGTACTGTCAGAACAATGAACTAAGTTTCTGACTGCCCGATTATCAATACTTGATAGCTCATAAGAATCCAACGTGTAATCACCCCTAATTGTGCCAACATCAGAAGTTGTCGGCTCGGTCGCGCCAATTAATTTTTTAGTAATACCAACCGCACCATTTCCTTCCACCACCATCGCTAAAACCGGTCCGGAAGTAAAAAGATCAACATTTGATTGAATAATATCTTTGCCGTATTCCAAAGGCTCTTTCTCGATTGGTAAATTTTGATTTTTTCTGTCTTGGGTTATTCTATTACCTTTTTCTAAAAACCAAGCTTCTTCCTTGTGATAATGTTCCCAGCATTGATCTTCGGTTGCCACTAAAAATTTAAAAGCAACGAATTTTAATCCGGTTCTTTCAATTCGTCTTATAATTTCCCCGATTAAAGACCGTTGCACACCATCTGGTTTAATAATAACCAATGTTCTTTCCTTTTTTAGATCTGCCATTATTTACAATTACTTTAAATATGATTTAGCTTTTTCAATTACTTGAGTTGGGGTCATCGAAGCTTTGACGACATAATCAACGGCTCCCAGTTTTTTCCCTTTTTCAACGTCAGCCTTTTGGCCCAAATTAGTTAACATCACAACCGGAATATTTTTTGTTTTCTCATCTTTTTTTAGTTCTGTTAAAACCGCAAAACCATCCATTTTAGGCATCATAATATCCAGTAAAATGACGTCTGGTAATTCTTGTTGGGCTAACTCTAAACCGGTTAAGCCATCTTCGGCTTCTATTAAATTCAAACCGTCCTCTTTAGCCTTAATTGAGTACATTTCTAGTAGAGTGGGGTCATCTTCTACTAGTAAAATTTTGTGACTATTGTTTTCCATATTAACTATTATAACAGGTTTTATTTATTTTTCAAGTAGTAGGTAATAACCTCTCCGTCAGAGCTAAAAATAATATCGCCAGCTAAAGCAGTATTAAAAACCTTAACTTCTAAGCTACTTAAGTCATTTAGGGTTGATAAATGAGGATGACCAAATTTATTATCAACACCGCTAGAAATAGTGGCGTAAGCAGGATTAACTGCAGATAAAAATTCAAAGCTATTAGCATTGTGAGAACCGTGATGACCTACTTTTAAAATATCAGCATTTAAATCATGAACACCAACTAGGCTTTCTTCGTCTTCGTAGTCACCGGTTAGCATAATTGAGGTGCTGGCAAAATTTAATTTGATCACAATCGAAGCATTATTTAAATTTTTGATTTCTTGATTAATATAGTTTTGATTTGGTAATATAATATTTAATTCTGTTTCACCCAAAAAAATTTTTTTTGATTTAGTTACTATTTCCATAAATATATTTTTTTCTAAAATACTATTAAGCCAAGCTGCATAAAACGCTGACTTATAAAAAATTCCAGTTGTTAAGATATGTTTCACTTTGTATCTAGCTAAGACTTCATTAAGACCAGCTAAATGATCAGTGTGAGGATGTGACAAAATCATTAAATCAATAGTGCGGTCATAAAATGGCAAATACTCCCCTAACTTATAGACAACGCTATTGTCCGGACCACCATCAATTAAAATATTGTGATGGCTGGGAGTTCTAATCAACATCGCATCACCTTGACCAATATCAAAAACATAAAATTTTAAATCCGATGGCTTGCTGGCCAAAAAAATCACATAAGTGATAATCATAAAAGTGGCTATCAAAATAGCAAACAAGCTAATAATAATTTTTTTGACATTTGATCGCATAGGATATAAATGAAGCTGCGGTTTTTCTTCAAAAATTTATTGCCGCTAACGGTACTAGACTTAACCACTCTATTACTTTAATTAGATAAGATAAAATAAAAAATACTGGCCAAAATAAATAAAAACTGTAGCTTGTAAAGACAAGACTTAATAATAAAGCGCTAAAACCAACGATCATTAAATAAGGTAAAACTGGTAAAACTAGAAGATTTGCTAACAGACCAATTAAAGATAACCGACCAAAATTAAAAATAATTAATGGCATAGTGGTAATCTGAGCCGCCAGGGTCATTTGTAACGATTCTTTAATTCCCAAATACGACGGCATTTTTGCCAACCACTTCTCAAACATTGGTGACATATAAATTAAACCTATAACCGCACAAAAAGATAGCTGAAAACCAATGTCGTCACGCAAAATTTTAGGATTTACCAAAATCATGACAAAAGCGGCAAAGATTAAAGCATTCACCGATTGATTAAGTCGACCGAGATACAAAGCCCACATTGCTAAAAAACCCATGGTGGAAGCGCGAACCGCTGATGCTGGAAAACCAATCATCGTTACATAGCCAATTAGCATTAAAGTAACTAACCAGAAAACTTTTTTGCGAGGCAGGTAAAGCGCTAAACCAATTTTCATCAGAATGACTGTGATAATGGTAATATGCATTCCCGAAATAGCAATCAAATGGCTAGTGCCAGTAATGCTGAATTTGTCAGACAATTCTTGAGGCACACCACGCCGTGACCCTAACGAAATAGCCGAAAATAAACTGGCCTGTGGTTCTGGTAAATTTTTATTAATGATTAATTTTAATTTATTTTTAAATTCAAAAATTTTAGTTAACAGATAGTCTCCATTACCACGGCTAATTAATTTAACTCGAGGGAAGCTACATTGAGAGTAGATATCACTTTTTGCCAAATATCGATCATAAGCAAAACCGTTGAATGGCTCGGGCGACCTCAATTTACAGCTAATGCTAACCAAGTCACCATATTGATACTTAGGATATAACGGTACACCGACTAAGACTTTACCGTTAACTTTTTTATTCTCTAATCCTTGAACCTCAACAGTTAATTTTGTATGGTTAATTCTTTGATCAGCTTCTTTGACTACCAGACCTTTAAAAAAAACTTGTTGCTCTACATAAAAAGATATTTTTGTTTCATCTATTTTTGGTACAGAAAATTGATAACGCCAAATTCCTACAACAATAATAATTACGCCGATAAATATAAAGCGCCAAAATTTTTTTGACCATAAAAAAACTGAACCAATCATTATCAATAATCCCATCAAAAACAACCAAAAATCATTAATTGCAATAAATGATGCCAGAGCGACACCTATAATAAAACAGATTAAAAAAAATCTAAAAATTTTGGAATTTGTGTTAAACATTATTTCTGTCTCTGTTCCACTGCGAAGGATTATTAATTATATATTGCCTAATATTATATAAACCATTTTCATCTCGAATAATATGATCATAAAAGGAACGTTGCCATTGAAAATGGTAATCATTCAATGCACCGTGAATTTCTTTGGTTGTAACGTCTTTAAAGGATTTAACCACCTTTGACAATAAACCATAATTAATATTTTTGACCCCCGTAGGGACAGAACATTGTTCTGTCCCTACGGATTTAATTTCAATAATAATGTGAATATGATTTGGTATTATCACAAATTCATCAATGGCAACGTTCGTATAAAAATTTGGGATTTTCATTAAATATTTAATTGCAATTTTTCCGTATTTATTTAAAATCATCCGACCATCACCAATTTTTCCAAAATACTTTATACGATCCTGGACACATATCGTAATAAAATAATAACCTGGTAAATTATAATTATAGTTTGAATATCTATTTAATTTTCGTTCTTTTATCATATTTTGCTTAAGCAAAAGCGCCCCCGTTAAAGGGGCGCTATGTTGATTTCTCTTAATGAGACCCTGAACTTGTTTCAGGGTCTCATTATCTATGTTCCGATATCCCAGCTGGCTAAGTACTTCTCCTGCTCTTTGGTTAACTTATCAATACTGATACCAAAAGACTTTAACTTTGCTTTGGCAATCCAATTTTCAATTTTTTCTGGAACGTAATAAACTTTGTTTAATAATTTCTTGTGATTTTTCAAGACATACTCGGTCGCTAAAACCTGTGTTGAAAAACTCATATCCATAACCGAGGCTGGGTGACCTTCGGCCGCGGCTAAATTGATCAGTCTCCCCTGGCCTAGTAAATAAATTCTTCTGTTGCCGGGCAAGGTATATTCATCAACAAAATCACGAACATTTTTTCTAAATTTACGAGACAATTTTTTAAGTGCCGGAATATCGATTTCCACATCAAAATGGCCTGAATTACAAATAGTCGCTCCGTCTTTCATTTTTTTAAAATGCTCTTTTCTTAAAACATGAATATCGCCAGTTAAGGTGCAGAATAAATCTCCCACGCTGGCGGCTCGACTCATTGGCATCACTCGAAAACCGTCCATTACGGCTTCTAGGCCTTTAATCTGATCAACTTCAGTTACAATAACATTGGCCCCCATCCCTCGAGCGCGCATGGCAAATCCCCGACCGCACCAACCATAACCTACCACCACTACTGTTTTACCAGCCAGTAAAAGATCGGTTGCTCTGATTATTCCGTCCAAAGTTGATTGTCCGGTGCCATACCGATTATCAAACATATTTTTTGTTTTAGCATCGTTAACTGCAATAATCGGGACCATCAATTTTTCCGCTTTTTCCATAGCCTGCAGACGAATAACCCCAGTGGTGGTTTCTTCCATAGAACCTTTGACTTGTAGGGCTTGTTTTTGGTATTTATTGGAGTGAAGTAATGACAGTAAATCAGCGCCATCATCCATGGTTACTTCCGGCTTATGTTTCAGAGCCGCTTCTAAATGTTTATAATAAGTTGTCCGATCCTCACCAGTTCTGGCATAAACTTTAATCCCATAACTTTTAACTAAAGCTGCCGCCACATCATCTTGGGTGGACAGTGGATTGGAAGCACACAAAAGTACGTTAGCGCCACCGGCCTTTAGCACCCGAACTAAATTGGCAGTTTCTGCAGTAACGTGCAAGCAACAAGAAACTTTTAAACCTTTTAAGGGTTTTGACTTTGTAAAACGATCTTTTATCTCTTCTAAGACGGGCATGTCTTGAGCTGCCCATTCAATTCTTTTTTTACCTTGAGGTGCTAATTTGAGGGAAGTAACGTCGTGTGGCATTTTTACTTGGAGTTATTTAATTACTAAATAATTATATAGGTTCTTTAAAATTTTGTCGATACCTCTTGACTAAACCAGTCTTGGTAAACTTATGGACTTGAGTGCCATATTTTTCAACTGAATAAACAGCTGTCACCGTAGCCAATTGACCTACTTTTTGTAGAGGTAAATCATCTACTAGCCCTTTAATCAGACCGGCCCGATAGGCGTCGCCCCCACCAGTTGGATCAAGAGTATTGGCTCGTTTAGCGGCTGGAATTTTAATTGTATTGCTCCCTTGTCGCAACATTGATCCACTGGCCCCTAAGGTGGTTATCAAAATATTAGTTTTTTTAAGAAGTTGGTTTATAGATAAACTGGTTTTTTTCCGTATCAGAGCGATTTCGTAATCATTACCAATTAAAACCTTGCTGCCAATAATGGCGCTTTTTAATTGAGCACCAGACAGTGAGGCTACTTGTTGACCAGGATCAAATATATAAGGAATTTTTTTTGCTCGAAAAATTTTTGGTAGATTTACCATATCAACCGGGTGCTGAGGAGATACAATAGCTAAGCCAACTTTTGCTAAATCAATTTTACTCTTAGTTATTGGATCTTTCATTGCTCCAGGATAAAATCCAGTAATCTGGTTATCAGCCTTATCGGTAATTATATATGCTGAGGCAGTTTGTTGATTTTTAACAATTTTTACTTTAGAAATATCAATTTTATTTTTTTGAAACCATTTTTTATAAACTGAAAAATCTTTGGCTCCAACGTTGGCTAACAGAGTTGGCTTAACACCTAATAGTCCTAGAGTATAAACAATATTACCGGCAGTACCACCAAAACTCTCTTTTAAATCCTGAATAAAAAAAGAAACGTTTAGGATATGAATTTTATTAGGCAAGATATTATCTTTAAAATACCCTGGGAAATTCATTATCCGATCATAAGCTACACTACCGGCCACTAGAATTTTTTGTTTTCCGCCAGAGGCGGACCCGCCTTTGGCGGGCATACTTCTATTCATAATTTAAAAACTAAATTTATAAACTTTAAAGATTGGTACATTTGAATTGTTGTAAATTATGTCTGGTTCTAAACCTTGAGAAATTAAACGATTTTCCAGTTCAATTGATTGAGTTTTAACGGCATAAGCCTGGCGCCACTGAGCAAAAGTGGTACCGGTAATATAATAGATATTGTAATTGTTAAAAGTATTTTGACCCTTGGCATCAAGTAGCTTCATAAAATCATCAGAATAAGTTGTGGGAATGGCGTCGTAGATAAATCGTCTCTCGAAAAGCCAGAGGGTCACGATTTCCGAAAGCCGAGTGTCATAAACAAACAAAGTATAAGCTGGTGTTTTACTTAAATCAACTTTGTTAGCTCGATTAGCAATAAATTCATCCAAAAAATTGTTGCCACTTTGTGGAATCACCGCTGAGGTTGTGCCAGATAATTCATCAGTTAAATATTTATCAAGCTTACTCACCGCAAAATCAGAAGAAAAAGGTCTAACCATCGAAAATGTTATGTTAGGTAGACCATAAGAAATGATAGTTAAATTGGTGTTGATTGAAAAAAATAATTCATAAATAAAAAATAAAGCTATTCCAATACCTAAAAAAATATTTTTCACACCATCAGTATTATTCCATACCGCTGTTAAACAATAGGCAATTAAAATTACAACAAAAGGAAAAATAAGAGTAATGAAACGTGGAGGAGATTTGATAGCAATGAATAATAAAAAATAAAATGCTAAAAATAAAACTAACAAAAACGGGCTGGACTCTTTTCGCTTCAACCATTTAACAAGTGAGAAAAATACCGCCAAAATTAAAAGGGTCAAGCTGGCCGGAGAAAAAGCCCCCAGCAATCCCGGACCAATAGCCAAAAAATTATCAATTGGCCCCCCAGATATCTTGTCAGTTAAAGTTTGCCATTCAGGCACATCTTGATTAAGAAAAGCGGCAATTTGTAAATCAAAATGTCCAGTATTTTGAAATAGTAAAATATTATAAATCAACACTGGACTAAAAATAACTAACGCCAACAGAAGACTCAAATAAATACGGTAGTTTTTGAAAACCTGACGCTTATAAACTGCCAAATAAATTAAAAAAACAATCAGGATGGGAAAAGTTGTGTATTTAGCTAAAAAACATAGACCAATTACTGCGCCCCAATAATAAAAATACTTCTTATCTTCCAAAACTTTTAGGAATAAATACCAAGCTATCAGAATAAGCATTATTACCATTGATTCCATTAAGGCCAGCCGTGAAACCCAAACCGACAAAGATAATATGGCTGCTAAAGCCGAAGCGACCAAGGCGGTTCTTTCATCAAATAATTTTTTGCTTATTATAAAAATTAAAAAAATAGAAATCAACCCGGCCAAAACAAACGGTAATCTGGTGACAAAAACCGATACGCCAAAAAGACTAAAAAAGATATGTTGGATAAAAAACACCAGAGGTGGATGATCATGAAAAGAAAGCCTAGTCCATTTAGGTAAAGGATCAAACCAATCAATTGGCGTAGTTTGAGTGGTTAGGCCAACATAATCAATATAGCCAATCGACCTTAAACCATAATAAACTTCATCATTGAACATGTCGGCTGAACTCAAAGACCACAAACGTAGAATCGTCGCTACTAAAAAAATAACAATAAAGATGGTTCGAGTTTTAGGCGAGCTAAAAATCATTTTAAAATTCTAATTGTTGATTATCCTAATGTCCCTTTACAACTACAGTCATAAAAATTAATTTTGGGTATAACTTCCAAAAATAATTTTTTTACATTTTCTGAATTTTGATCCATAATTTTTTTAATCTGTTCCCAGGTTACTGGTTCTTCATCTTCTTTCCAGCAATCATAATCAGTTGACATCGCTACCGAACTGTAACAAATACCAATCTCTCTGGCTAAGCTTACTTCTGGTACCGTAGACATGTTAATAAGATCTGCTCCCCAGCTGCGGAACATGTGTGATTCGGCCTTAGTGGAAAACCGCGGACCTTCAATGGTCACCATTGTGCCCTTTTCATGAAATGACAAACTTAAATTTTTAGCTGCTTCAATAAATATCTGACGTAAGTTATGACAAAATGGTTCAGCCATTGGAGTATGAACCACCTTATCCTTAAAATCTTCAAAAAAAGTTATGGTTCTTAGTTTTGTATTATCAATAAATTGATCTAAAAAAATAATATCACCGGGTTTTAATTCTTCACGTAACGACCCACAAGCCGTGGCCGCTAAGATATGCGAACAGCCGACGTCTTTCAAGGCCTGAATATTTGCCCGAAACGGAACTTTAGTTGGCGAAATAGTATGACCTTGTCCATGACGAGCAATAAATACTACTTGACGATCACCAATTTTTCCAGAAATTAATTTTGACGATGGCTTACCAAAATTAGTATCCACCTCAAGCTCTTCAAAATCAGTTAACAATTTAGGGTCATCAAGACCTGAACCACCAATCACTCCAATTTTAATATTTTTCTCTGACATGTTTTTAATTAATATCCTCGTTGTCGTAATCAATTAAAAAATGAGCCCGATAATCTTTGAGTTTTTCCATTCCTGGCAAAAAAGAAAGATTGATAATAAAATCAATACCAATAATTTCTCCCTGAAGCTGTTGAACCAAATCTATTGAAGCCAGCATCGTACCACCAGTAGCTAACAGATCATCAACAATAATCACTTTTTCACCAGGCTTAATTGTGTCATCATGCATCTCTATAGTGTCCGGGCCATACTCTTTCTCGTAGACAGATAAACGTGTTTTATAAGGCAACTTACCTTTTTTACGAACTACTGATACACCGGCACCTAATTTATAGGCTATGGTTGAGGCCAACAAAAAACCACGGGCATCAATACCAACAACTTTATCAATCTGTTGGCCTTCATATTTCTTGCACATTTCATCAATAACTTTTTTATAAGCCTCACCATCTTCAAATAAAGTTGTAACATCATAAAATAAAATCCCCTCTTTAGGAAAATTGGGAATTTTACGAATTCTTTGATCTAAATAGTCTCTATCCATAATTTATTTAATTTATATAATCAACTGAATCAAACCAATCAATGCTATTTTTTAACCCTTCATCTAAATCAACCTCTGGCTGCCAATCAAGTAATTCCTTGGCTTTAGTGTTATCGGCTAGAGTGTCCTTTGGTTCAATACGTGGATCAATATTAGTAGTTTCCCCACCGATTCTTTTAGCAATTTCATTAACTGAATAATTTTTCCCGGCACCAATATTTATCACTTCTCCTTTACCAACCTTAGTACTAGTGGCGGCTGCAATATTAGCATTTACTATATCTCCAACATAAGTAAAATCACGAGTCTGGTTACCGTCACCAACGATAGTTAATATTTTCCCTTGCTTTTTCTGCAATAAAAAAGTAGCGACCACCGTAAAATATGATCCTTCAAAAGCCATCCGCGGACCATAAGCATTAAAGTAACGTAGGCTGACAGTTTCCAAACCATAAAGCAAAGAGAATAACCGAGCATAATGTTCACCAACGTACTTATGCAAACCGTAAGGGCTCATTGGAGCTGGCAAAAAATCTTCTTGCAATGGCATTTGATCATTGTCACCATAAGCCGATGATGAGGCGGAATAAACTAAACGTTTTACCTTGGCATCTCTGGCAGCCAACAAAACATTTAAAGTTCCGTTAATATTAATATTATGGGTACTGATTGGATCTTCAATTGAAACTTGAACACGCGGTAAAGCGGCAAAATGAAAAACATAATCAACTCCTTCAAAGTGAGGTTTAATTTCTTCAAGATTAGTTATATCAGCTTCAATAAATTTAGCTTTAGAATTTATGTTTTCTTTTTTCCCAGTTGAAAGATTATCAATGATAATAACTTCGTGACCCTTATCAATTAAAGCATCAACGCAATTACTACCAATAAACCCAGCACCTCCAGTGACTAATGATTTCATATTACTTCTTTAAAATAATTAATAGTTTTATCTAGACCGTCGTCTAGTTTAATATTTGGCTTCCAATCAAGTTTATTCTTAGCCAAACTAATATCTGGTTTACGTCTTTCAGGATCCCCTTCTCTGTCTTCAGCTGGCACCGCGTCATAAGAAATACTGCCATCAAGTTTTGCCGTAATTTTTTCGGCCAACTCTTTTATGGTAAATTCGTCAGGATTACCTAAATTAACCGGCCCCGTAAAATCAGTTGATAACATCATCTTATATATTCCCTCAACCATATCAGATACATAACAAAACGATCTAGTATGACTACCATCACCATGGACAGTTAATTTATTTCCCCGCAGGGCCTGGGTGATAAAATTAGAAACTACTCGCCCATCATCAAGGGCCATGTTCGGACCATAAGTATTAAAAATTCTGACGACCTTAATGGGAATGTTGTGCTCACGATTATAATTAAAAAATAAAGTTTCCGCACAACGCTTACCCTCATCATAACATGCTCGTGGACCAATCGGGTTAACGTTGCCATTATACTCCTCGGTTTGGGGATGAATTTCCGGATCACCATAAACTTCTGAAGTAGAAGCTTGTAAAACTTTTATCCCGCCCAATTTTTTGGCAAGGTCTAAAACATTAATCGCTCCCAAGACTGAAGTCCGCACAGTTTCTACTGGATTTTTTTGATAATAAAGAGGTGAGGCCGGGCAAGCTAAATTGTAAATTTGCTCAACTTCAACATCAAAGGGAACAGTAATATCATGCTCCATTAATTCAAAATTAGAGTTATTCAAAAAAGGCTCAATATTTCTTTTTTGACCACTGAAAAAATTGTCTAAACAAACAACTTGGTTTCCCTGATCTATCAAAAACTTACATAAATGTGAACCGATAAACCCGGCACCACCGGTAACTAAAATTTTCATAATTATTAGATTTCTACCATATTTTACTATTTAGCGCTGTTAATGTATTTTAGATAACTTTCACTAAAATCGTCAAGTTCCCCGTCTAAAACTCTGCTAGGATCTTTAGTCTCAAAATTAGTCCGATGATCCTTAACCATCTTGTAGGGCTGTAAAACATAAGACCTTATTTGGTTTCCCCACTGAGCTGCCAGTATTTCTCCTCTAATTTTAGCCAATTCTTTGCCTTGGGCTTGCTCTTGCAATTTAGCTAATTTAGCCTGCAACAGCTTCAAAGCCGTTTTTTTGTTCTGTAATTGAGATCGCTCATTTTGGCACTTTACCACAATCCCAGATGGTAAATGGGTAATGCGCACAGCTGAATCAGTAGTATTAACACCTTGACCACCAGGACCGGACGACTTCATAGTATCAATTTTTAGCTCACTTTCCTTAATGTCCACTTGATCTAAATCGGACAGGACTGGCAAAACCTCTACTAAAGCAAAAGAGGTGTGGCGCATCTTCTCGGCATCAAATGGTGAAATTCTCACTAAACGATGTACTCCGGCTTCGGATTTTAAATTTCCATAAGCATAAGCACCAGAAATTTCTAAAGTAACACTTTTAATCCCCGCTTCTTGTCCACGACTCTCATCAATTATTTTTGTGGTTAATTTTTTTCGCTCACAATATCTTAGGTACATTCGTAAAAGCATTTCGGTCCAATCTTGAGCCTCCACTCCTCCGGTACCAGCATGAATAGACAAGATGACGTCGTTGACATCATACTTTTCGGAAAACAAAACGAGAAACTCCAGTTTCTCAAATTTTTTGATTAAACGATTATAATCCTTGGTTAATTCTTTAATTAAAGAAGTGTCTTCTTCGGCCAAAGCTTCTTGGGAAAATTCCAAATTTTCAGTAACTTCTTGAGTCAATTTTTCCCATGGTTCAATCACTAATTTTAAATTTTCAGCTTGCTGACTTACGCTTTTTGCTCTTTCTTGATCCTGCCAAAAATTTTTCTTACTCATCTCATCTTCAAACTTTTTTATCTGTTTTTTTAAACCATTAAGGTCAAAGTAACCTCCGTGTGGCTGAAATTTTACTTTTCAGCTCATTAAATTTTTCGCTGATATTTTTCATTGTTGATCCAAATTTATTTATTAATACAACCTAATTCCTTATCAAAAATTTTATTTAACCCAGCTTGTTGACATAAACAAAAATTTCCTAACTTGTTGGTATACCACTCACCTCCCGTGTCCTGACATAAAACTTTTTCCTCTTCCATTTGGACTAAAGCATTTAATGGTACTCTTTGACAACGTTTAAATTCCAAGTCTTCACAGCCGGGACAACTAGGACCGTAGATTCCTTCACAAAAGTTTTTTTCTTGGCAACTTTCTTCATCGACAATATTGCCACAGATTGTTATTTCCGAAATAAAACTGCTAACCAACCTATCACCGTAGCCACGAAAAAAATATATAAACAAACTGCCAACAATAGCTACCGCAACAAATATCGAAAAAATTTTTACTGTTCTTTTTGACATAAATTAAAACTTGTATAACAATTGTTTAAAATTTTTGATTCTATTTTTTTCAACCTCTATCCCTTCACTTTGCAAAAGTAATAATTTCTTTTTTACTCCTCCACCATAACCACCGATTAAACCATCACTCCTGACTACTCGGTGACAAGGAACTTTTGGTGCCCAAGGATTTTTATGCAAGGCATTACCCACTGCTCTGGAAGCCTTTGAATTATTAATTGCTTGAGCTAAATAGACATATGTCGTCACTTTTCCAATTGGTATCTGATTAACTGATTTTAGGACCTGTTGTTCAAATTTAGTAAAATCACTCAAACTTGTAGTTGACTGACTACTGATTAATTTTTTCATTTAGCTGATCAATAAAATTTAAACTATCAGCCCCTTGACCCAGATTTAAGAGTTCTTTATAAGGTTCTATCGCCTGGCTTAGTAAAGGCGGTAGATAAATTGCTCCTAAAATTAACGGTACGATAATTATTAATAATTTTAACACTGTCCAAATACGTTGAAAAATAATCCAGTGCCTAAGTTTATCATTAGTCTCTAACAACTTTTTTGAAACTTCTAAATTTTCTTCTACCAATTTCCTGAGCTCCAAAATTTGTTGGTTAGTCGACTGAGGCGACTGAGATGATCTATTTGTTGATTTATTTTTGTTTAAACTTTTAGGAACCATATAAATTATTATACAATATTTTACTAAAAAAAAGAAGGTGCCAAATTATGGCACCTTCTTTTTAAATAATTTATTTTTACAAGCCTTTATCAGTATTAATGTCCACAGCTACATTCAAAATGGCCGCTTTATCATAATCAGCAGTCTCCGCAATATCAGCCCCCTCAGTGTAATTAATGAAAAAAGCATCAGGAATATCTTCAACCATACTGGCCCAGCTACTTCCGTATAATCCTTCGGCAGCCTCTCCGGTGGATACCCAACGTAAGACACCGCCACCGCTAATAGCGTAAACCTTTGAATTAGTCTGAATCTTAACCAATTTAACTCCTGGTCGATATGTTACATTGCCACCAATCATATAAGTAGCTAAATCGTCGGCACTGATAGTTGTTACTGACGAGAAATCACTGTACCAGGTGTTGTAAGTTTTTTCATTAGGGAAAACATACCGCTTACCATCGTCACCTAAATAATAGACTGCTTTGCAGGGATCATTAACACCAGCATCTGCGGCACACTCCAATTTTACAAGTTCACCACCACCAGATAACTGTTGTCCAACAATAGCAAACTGAGTAAAGTGAGCGGTTTCAACGGTAACTGTATTATTATCTGAGTCAACAGTACCACCTAAATCAAGCCACTCGGCCGTTGCCTCACTCCAATATTTAATCGATAAAGTTGACTCATCAATACCACTAACATCGCCGTCATTGTAACTAAAAGTTAAAGTAACAAATTCATCAAAAGTAGCCACTGTTGAACCGTCAACGGTTAAGAGTAAATCATAAACTTTACCACCAACAATTTTATCACTGCCGCCAGGAGAAGTATAACTTGTGGTTGGGGTAATACTAACTGTACCACTTCCAGTAATAGCGCCAGCTGGTACTGAAACAGCTGCACTATCATCACTTAAACTCACACTACCGCCAGCAGAACCACTGACATCGGAACTTTCCGGTTCAGTAGCAGCTACTAATTCAATAGTATCTGTAACAGCTGCTGATTCACCGCCACTGGAACTGCGATATTTAACATAGACTGTTTTGGTTCCTAAATCAGAAGTTAGAGTCCATGATTTAGAGGTAGCATAATCTTCCCAAGTGGAGTCAGAATCAGAAAAATCGGAGGTATTAGAAACTAACATAAGAGTTGCCGAAGTTGCCGCTAAAGTTAAAGTAACATTAACACTGTCCGTTTGATCATTACCACCATTAATCACCGCCGAGGTCTCAGTTGGTGGTACAGCTGGGACACCGCCGCCACCGCCACCGCCACCGCCTCCTCCAGGACCACCACCAGCAGCACCACAAAGGTCACCACTGATTGTAACAGTCACTGTTTGGGTCGTAGCCGAAGTTATGTTCATTGAAGCGGTTGTGCCGGAACAACTGTTTTGGGCAATTTCTGGAGAAACTGACATTATCCAGCTATCAGTCGCCTCTAAACTAACGTTGGAATCGCTAGCTAAATCAAGTGAAAGAGTTGAGTCGTCATTAACTGTGAAGGCCTCAACAGTTGAGCCTGTTAGTACATCCACGTTTCTACCATTAGGCATAGCTAAAGTTGTAGTACCATCAAAAGTTATAACTGCTGCCAAGGCTGCCAAAGGCAAACCTAAGGCCAGAGAAAATATGGTAACCCCTGATATTGTCAAGAAAATCTTTCTCATAATATTATAAGATTTAAGGTTAATTAATTTTCTCTGTTTTAATTACATCTACCAATGACGCAATTTAGATCACCAACACCGGCGTCAACCATACAGTTATAATAAACTCCTTCAACTGCCATTTCTAAACAACCATTGCTTACAGTTGCAGCGCTCCCATCATCAATATCACCAACACTGACAGTTGATGTTGAATTCGTTCGATCACGAGAAAATATTCCCGGGGTAGTAGTTGGGGTTCCGGTTGACATATCAATAACTCCACCACCAACTTTTAAGTAACCGGTTGTTGAAGCAAAGCCACCAACACTTAGATTCCCACTGGACGTAGCATTGCCTGAGTTAAATATATCACCACCACTCATCAGGGCCGAAAAGTCTGTACCAACTGCTAAATAACCAGTGGTCGAAGCATAGGCACCATTAATTTCTAAAGTGTTAGTTATAGTGGCGTTGCTACCCACATGTAGTGATGTAGTCACCGTAGCGTTATTTGAAACAAACAAATCACCAGCTGATGGAGACAGAGTAGCGTCTAAGGCAGTACCGATCACCATGAAACCAGTGGTTGAAGCATGAGCTCCGGAAACCTCGACCGTACCTTCGGTCGTTATGTTTGTACCAATAGTTGAAGCGGCATAAACAACCGACATAACAAAAAGCGAGGCTATTACAACTACGGCCGCGCTTTGAAAAAATTGACTCATTTTTGATAACTGACTTTTAATTTTAATCATAAATATTTTTACTTATTAAATTAAATTGATTAAAATTTTTATTTTTGTTTTGGCGAATGTATTTTATATAGAAATATCTTAAGTCATATAGTTTTTATAAAATTAAATTCAACTGTAACGCTTCTAAGCTAACTTCATATATTATACCACAAACAGAAATTTTATTATAAAAAAACTGTGGATACTTATCCACAGTTTTTTATAATATTTTTAGATTATTTTAGATATTTTTTGCAGTCTGAAATGCTAATTTCTTCTGTTTTGACCACATTATAACTGCTTCGTAAGCACCAAATAATACTCCAGTATAGAATAGATCACCTAATAAAGTATTACGGAAAAATGGTAAGGCACTAGAAAATGCAGTCAATAAACCTGCTAGGTCATGAGAATATAAAGGTGAGAACTGCCAATAGGTTAAATTAGTGGCCAGAAAAAATACCACTGAAGCGGAAATGCTGGCAGCAATAACTGTTTCTAAACTCTTGTGTTTTTTAATCCAAACACCAATCAAGCCAATCAACATAAAACTGCCATAAACTACGGCCATTAGAGGTAAAGAGTAAAAACCAATAAACATATCACCAGCCAGCATAGCAACTGGTGGTAAAATTAAGGCATAACTACGGCCCATATAGACACCGGCAAAAAGGGCAATGGCCGCAATTGGTGCAAAGTTCCAAAGATGTGGCAATGTTCTGGTTGCCACTGCTAGAACAATTAAGATGAAAGAGATGATCAATTTTGTTCTTTTATCCATAACTTTTTAATTAACTATTAAATTAAATTGATTTAAAGTATATTTCCATTCAACCACATCACTATTTTCTAAAATGTAATTACTGGCTCCAATGTCGGAGTAAACATTATTCACCCAGAAATGCCAATAGCGATTATTCCGAGCATCAGATGAATAATTATTAATTGACTCAATTAACGCTCCTAAACCACCACCATAATCTGTGATCCTAAATTCTAAATCATTGTCAGTAGTTACTTTTTCTAAAAGTTCAAGCATCGTCGCATTCTTTGATAAAACCACATCATTAAAAGTTCGTACTTCACCATCACCAAAGTCAAACATTAAACTGACTGTTATTTGTTCACTATTTTCTTCACCTACTACTTTAGAGCCATTTGCTGGTGCCAAGGCTTGTTGACCAATATAAAAACCAGCAGCAAATATGGTAACGATTATAATTATTTTGGCAATTAACTTCATAGTTCTGGGTTACTGATTTTAGCTTTTCTAAGTTTCTTTTTTAATTTTACTCTAAATAACCAACTTAAGCAAACTAGAACGAAGAGGCCTGCTCCCCACCACCATAAAGGAAATCCCGAAGCAGTAATGGTTATTGGAACTTTTACGCCCGAAGCGGCGGTTAAGCCACCGGCGCCTAATGGACGCGCCACCACTGACAAATTAGTGTTGAACAGTCCCGGCGTTTTAAGCTTAACAATAATAGTTACAAGTCTATTGGTGTCGGCTTCCATCTTAAAATCTTGAGGGCTGATGCTGATTTCATCTTCCAAGGCATCGGCCGTCACTTGGTAAAGAGCCGGTTCTTTAGCAATGTTAATCACTAAAATTTCGGTCGTGGTTTCTTGCCCTACTCTAACGTCCAGTTGAACTTCTTTTGGTTTTACACCAACACCTACGGCAGAAGCTGATTGACTAAAAACTAAACTTCCAAAAAATAAGATTATCAGGATCAACCAGCTTCGCTTTAACATAGTTTATTCTTTATTTCTTTATTGAGGCGTGGCCCAAAAAATCAGCTCACCGTTTTTAACACCTGAACCAAGATAATTTTCTGGCACACTTAAGGCGACAGTAGCGGAACCACCTTCACCGGCATTAAAGTCTTGTGAATACTGACTAGGAGCAACGGCGTTAATTGTTAAATTTGAAGTAAACAGTGTGTCACCAGAAACCGAGGCGCTGACTGTGATATCAATAGTACCAACATTACCGATGATACCAACAATACTTTCAGCAATTTCACCAGGACTTAAAATACCAAAGTCAATACTACTGGTATCGATGTCTAAACCAATACCATCACCGCCACCACCGCCACCGCCTTGATCAATTTCAACGGTTAAACCAATATTTCCGGAAACTCCCTCGCCAAAGGTAACTCCGACTTTAGCACTTCTGACATAACCATCTTCTTCGGCGTAAAGGTTGTAAAAACCATCATCTAAACCTAGAGCTAATTGTCCTGAACCGTTAGCAGTGTAGTCTTGGTCAGCACCTTTAATAGTAGCACCGGCCAACGGTAGCCAAGAACCATCTTCATAATATTCAACGGTAATTGTGGTGCTGTCTCCAGAATCTACTTCATCATCGGAAACAATTAATCGCAGTGGACTAATTCCCCACTCACCATAGTACCAAAGTACTTCTTCGCCTTCTACTAAAACATAATCAGCGGCACCAATTGGCGGTGAAACATAATCAACCAGATAAAGCCAACCTTCAAGACCTTCAGCCGCTTCACCAGCCACTTCTGACAAGTAAGGACCAAAAGCGGTATCTTCAATAGTATAAGTGTAATCACAAATTTCTGAACCGTTTTCTACAATATCTAAACCGTTTTCCGCTTCAACAAAACTGTCACAGATGGTGCGACTAGCCCCTTCAATTCTTAGGCTAAAAGTTCCAGCTAGCGGACCTGCGTCACCACCGGCAAAGTAACCAACCGGATAAGATGAGCCACTTAAAGCAACTACCGCAAAAGCAGTCATCGCTTTATTGTTAAATTCTGATTCACCTTCTGGCACCCACCAAAAACCACCATCATCATCCTGCAAAGTTTCTAGATGGTCAATTGGACTGTTACCTTCCTCTTGCCAACTGTTTGGATTAATGCCGGCTTTAATTAAAGCGGCAATTACCCAAGAGTCTGAACCAGAATCAGAATCAGAGTCTCCGTCAAAACCAAAACCACCATCGTCGTTTTGGGTTTCTTCTAAATAATTTAAAGCTGAAGTAATAACTGAGTCCCCTGCACTAACGCCAGACTCAATTAACGCCATGATCATGGCTGAGGTGTCATTGGTATCACTAGCACCACCAACGCCCCAACTCCAACCACCATCAGGATTTTGATTGTCTAAAATAAAATCTTTGGCATCTTCCATTTCGTCCGTACCAGATTCACCGACTGATGATAAGGCCAAAATTGACCAAGCATCGTCGTTAATCAAACTGTCATCACCCATTTGACCGCCTTGGTGATAGCTTTTTAGTTCGGCCACAAAATCAATCACCCCAAAAGTTGCGGGATTTTCGTTAACTGCGGCTAAAGCTAAAATAGTTTTAGCATAGTCAGTCGCCGTAGTTCCGGAAACTGAAGTTAAGTGACTGGTAGAAATACCAGACTCACCGGCAGCAACTAAAGCCATGGTAATCCATGGATCTTGAGTTTGTGCCTCCAAATAGCTAACGCCTTCAGAAACTCCGGCGGCAGCTAAAACCGGCTGCAGCAACATTGCCACGGCCGCTAAGCTTAAACAAAAATTCTTGATTGACGACGTAGAGCGAGAGAAATAAAAAGTCTTAGACTTTTTATTTCCGAGCCGAGGAGTCAAGAATGGTAGAATACCATTTCTTTTTGTTCTCATAAATTAAAAATCTCCCTGTTCAAGGGAGAGCGAAAATGTCCATATCAGACATCACCGACTCTCGTACCTCGAAGAGCTTAGTGAATTATAGTTAGCTCTAATTTCAGTGGTCTGGCTTAACCCCTTACCTAATTTAGATAGAGGTTTCACAGTTGCGGGTCAGCGGAGGAATCACACCTCACTTCCCTGAAATTAAAACTATTTTTTAAGGTAATATGATTGTATAATACTGGAGATGTCCTGTCAAATAAACCGTGATGGGGATAAGTAGATAGCATAAATAAAAAAAGAGGTCGTCAAAATTTTGACGACCTTTTGTGTTAAAAAGCATGGTCATTTTGCAAGAATGTTATACCTTCATGAAGTCAAGATTGACAACCTCAATCTCTTGTTTGCCTGCCAATTCTTCGACAGCCGTAAATGTCTGTCTCTCATCCTTCATGATGCTGCAAATGATACTTGGACCATCTTTGCAGTCGTCATTTGCCAAGGCAACCATGGTGTCTGGAGCGCTGAGGATTTCACCACCAATGGCTTCGACGATTCCCATAACCATCCTCTTCCCCAGCTCATCTAAGGCATTTCTCATTACTACGACTTTCATAGCTATTTTCCTCCTCTAACTTTGAACAGCCGCCGCTATTTTTAACATCATAAAACACTATCAAACATTACCGAATTTGTCAAGACACACTTAGATATTTAATATAAATTCCTTCTAAAAAAATGGCTCAAGTCTTATTTGACTCGAGCCGTAAACAATCAATCGGTCCGAAAACCAATCTCTTGCCTCTTCTTACTCACAAATTTATGAACCCTATCGTTCTCCTCACCAATACTTTTCTTATCAATGCGCTGGGACAATTCCTTTAACGCTTGTTCAAAGTGCTCCCGCTTGAGCATCACTTCGGTGCCATTAGCCTGACTTTGAATTTTTCCGCCAAGTAAGGCCAAACCACAGTTACGGGCGGCCTCTTGGACTAACTCCCAAAGAAAACGCTGGGTCCAGCCCTTGGTTTCCTTGGCCAACCACTTAATGACCGCTTGCCGTTCTTTTTCGGCAATCGGTAGATCCTTGGTGTGGCTGTCTAACACTCCACAACGATCCTGTGGATTAGGCAAGTCAACGTGCAAGATGCGAGACAACCGTCCAGGTTCCATCATCCGGTCATCGATCCGTTCCGGATAGTTGGTGGTGGCCAGAATGTAAAAACCTTTCTGCCGGATACTTTGCATCCAGTTGAGTACCATAGCCACTGTTTTTTCCTTTTTATCCAGAACAATATCAATGTCATCGATAATCAACACCACCGGTAGCTGGCATTCATCGGAAATCTGATCGATCCGTTCCAAGATAGAAGCACCTCTTTGCTGAAGATCGATCAACAACGAACTGCAATTAATGGCCACAAAAATGGCCGCGTAATCACCGGCCATCAGGTAATGAGCCAGAAAAGTCTTGCCCACTCCCTTAACGCCGACCTCCAGAATGGATTCCGGAACAATACCCAGCTCTTGAGCCAGCACTGGTTGTTCCAGTGGCAGTAACAAAGTACGCTCAACCGCCTCTAAAATTTCACGCATACCAAACAGCTTCTCTCTGGCGATCGGCGCGGTGCCGACTCGGTTGAGCGCTTTGAAAATAGCGGCCATTAGAAGACGCTTTTCTAAACGTTTTTGTTTGGCGAACAAAAACGCCAACTGAACCACCAGATACAAGGCGTCTTCCTGCTGGGTAAACTTTTCCTTTTCTGACGGCAGTCGAACTTCGATGAATGTCTCACACTTTTTCGGTTTTGTTTGAGCCCAACGTGAAAGAAATTCGTCCGGATACTCCGACTGCAGATACATGGCTTCGCTAGTATTTTTGAACTGTCGCGACACGATTACGCCAGTAGCATGATTATCCCAATCACCTTCAGGCCCAAAATAGACACCTCGGCGGCCTTTAACAATATGGTCATTAACGTCATAGTAGCTAATAACTTGCTCCCAGCCACTGGCTTTTGGTCGATCAACGCTTTTGTGTCCAGTCACCTGACGGCTCCTAAAAGATTCTTGAGTAACTTTGAAGACCCCTAACAGATCTTCAATACTCAAAAATCGTGGAATACTCCAACGAACTACAAAGCGGACGGCACTCTTTCTGTCGTCGCGCACTTCCTCAATACTGAATGTAGGAGTTATCCCATCGGTTTGGCCAATCAGGCCGCAGGCAATTTCCTTAACAACTCTGAACCATTGTTCATGAACAATTGAGATCGGATCAAGCAGACAATTCGCCCCGCCAACCGGCAAACCTCCGGTGTTGTGTACCGGAAAACTTGGCAAACCGGAATCAAGCTCAATTGACGGAGTTGTTGTAGCAATACTTAAAGACCCTTTCCTACGTCTGATGACCTTTCTTAACCGATGCTTAAGTGTCTCGGCCAGCTCGGCATCATCGGTGCGGCGATCCTCGATCTCGCGGTACAGACTTTCCAGTTCTTCAACTGGTAGTTTAGTATACCCTCGTGGTAGCGAGAGCTTAACAACTTCACCTTCATTTTTCATGGTGCCTTCTCCTTGTAAGCTACCCGCTTCCGGATTTAAATTGGTAAACACAAATTTGTGTTATGGTAATTTCAAAGTGCAATAATAAGCTTGTTTTATCACGAAATAAGAAAATAATCAAACTGATTTCTGTCAAAAAAATCGTCATCTATCACTATGGCGATTTTATTTAGCAAACTATATTAACTTTACTATAACCTAATCCTCAATCCCCTTTCTAGCAACCACGTCATTTCAGACCGCATCTGCTTGGTCAATTGATTTTCTTCGAAGAAATTTTCTACTTTCAGGTTCGGCGGAAAACTCAACTTCCTTGTCTAAACTTTTTTGATACGAGCCTAAAGCGGGGTCAATAATTTCTCTAAAATCTTTTGAGCTCTTAAGCTGTGGTTCAAGATCAATCCCTTTTTTTCTTAAGAAACGCAAAACTCGAATGGCATGAGCCCAGGCATCTCGTTCTTCTCTGGCGTAATCATCAACCAAGGGGGCAAGTTTATCAGTTTTGATAAAAAAGTGATCATATGAGTACTCACCACTAGGTAGCTCTTCGCCCAACCTTCTTATCCGAATTTCTCCTTTTCGACCAGGTCTGTCTGTCTGGTAAAAATAATCTTCGTCAATTTCTACACCAATCTTCTTTAGGTCAGCTATCGTCTCGGGTAGAACTCTGTTTTGATAATCTTCTTGCTCCCATTCTCCTGCTTCAACTTCTTTCCTGATAGAATTTAACACTGCTACTTCCAGGCCAACTTCTTTATAAAAATCTTCAAAGTTATATCGCCCTTCTGCCAAATCATGAGCCCTTTGCCAGCTATGAGCAATCTCATGTAAGAGAGATAGCATACCTCCTTTTTCAGTTAGATCGCCATACTCCACCTTTTTCCCTGCAAGGACAAAATTGTCCTTTGCTTCTTTCGTTCCTCTGTATTCCTTAAGGTCATGACGCATTAAACGTGAGATGAGCTTTGAGCTTGATTCTCCCTTCTCCTTGACTAATTCAAGAGTCCTCTCGTTAAGTTGAGAAGGAACAAATTCATAGCCAGTAGGCAGTAATTGTTTTAATTCGATTCCTTGACCACTTTTAATATCTACGATCAAGAGTGCGGCATATGATAAACTAACTGCTCTGCCATCTTTCATTGTATGAAAATTATTATAAACAAATTCTCTAACTACATTCTTTCCACCTTCCTGTGAATATGACGCTATTGCACTTTGAGTCTTAACCCCACCAGTTTCAGATTCCTCTACTGCACTGATTTTTTCCGAGGCTTCAGAAAGACTGGGGTCATCTAGATTATCTGCATAATCTTTATAAGATTCTCCAGAGATAGTTTCTGGTTGTTGATGACGACGTTGTTGGACAGATTGCGCATTGTCAACAAGATGCTCATATACATTTCTTTCATCGGTATGCTCATATTCCCGTTGCGGGAGATTTAAGGATTGTGGTATAAGTGAACGAAAAAAATCTCCAGTGGCTCTATTAAGATCAGCCATTTTTCCCACCTTTTTAACATATGCTTCAACTTTTTCGTCATCTTTTTTCGACAAAAATTTTATTAGCTCTTCAACTATTTTGCCTTTTGCTAAAGTAAAAATTTCCCTTAGAGAAGTGCGTTCCTTGCGAACCTCAGCTTCTGGATTGTAATTTAATTCTCTTTCCATAAATCTATATTACATCAACTCCCTTACTATTTCAAACCCTACCCCAACCTTCTCAACCCCCCCGTACCCATAAAATGATGGATGGATCTACCTCAGTACCCACCTTCGCCCAGGCCAATCCTTTAGTCCAGGGATATACAATAAAGCCCCGCCTCCGGCGGGACTACTCTCGTCACCTGCTTATAACAATTACACGATAGCCCTGCCCTTCAGGGCTGGGCCACTAAATTTATGACAACCTTGATGATAATGCCAATCAACAATAATCTCCTACAACCTAATCCTCAATCCCCTTCCTGGCCACCAAGCCTTTTTGGTAAGGATGTTTAACTTCTTTCATATCAGTAACGTAATCAGCCAATTTAATAACTTGCTCAGGAGCCCGACGGCCAGTCATTACCAGCTCAACATTTTCTGGCTTGGCTTTGATAATTTTTATGATGTCACTGTTTTTAATAAGTTTAAAAAAAACTGCGGGAAATATTTCGTCTAAGATTACCATGTCATATTTTCCCGACTTAACAATTTTGAATGACCAGTCTAAAGCCTGCTTGGCTAAACTCTTGTCCACTCTGGTGCCTTTTTGATAAACAAAAGTTTTTAGACCAAAACGTTTAAAACCAACTTTAGGCAATTTTTTTATGATCTTTAATTCACTATAGTCCTGACCTTTGAGAAACTGAATAATATAAACTTTATAGCCGGCACCAATGGCGCGCATGGTTAAACCAAATGACGAAGTGGTTTTTCCTTTGCCGTCACCAGTGTAGACATGGATTTTTCCCAGGTCGCTTTTCATTACATTATTATAAACCAATAAGATAGTCTTGACAATTAAATATAATGCGTGATAATAATAAGATATATTGTTCTAGGTCAACTAAAATGATCGTGAAAATGACTCGAGAGGAAAAGGTCATGACCGATACCGAAGAACGGCAAAAGCTAACAGGAAAGCAACTTCTGGTAGTAGCCAAAGAGGAAGACCCTCCGACCTTCTACGGATCTCCGGCGGAGGTTCAGGAATTCGCCCCAGGCGTCATTGGTGTTAGGCGGAGTATGAGTAGCGATGACTGGCGTAATCCGCGGTTCGAGTTTTCTGACTCTCATTGGCTCTGGTTCGACCTCGCCACTACCACACTAACCAACGAAGGAGAAATAGCGATGGGTCCGCCCGGATGCTCGCTTCTCAGTGCGATAACAGTCGAATTGGACAGCTCTGAAGTTGAGGTAGGATTTCTCCAATTTACTCATGGCGACGCAAGCTGGGAAGAGTTACTGGAATTTTCCAAGCTCCTATTCGACGCTAACTGGTACGCAGAACCGATTCCCCGGTGGAGCCTGGAAGAAGAGATGCAAAAAATGTTCGAAAAAGCTCTCGCAAAGAACAGGCAAGAGGAGACATAAACCAGAACCAACCAAAGGTTCATTGTACTTCATCGGTAGCAAGCTAAGTGCTTACTACCGTTTTTTTATATAATATTAAAAAACAAACCCTGCCTAGTAGGGGTTTGTTTTTATTTCTCTTTTATATTTAAACTTTAACTAGCAATGTGTATAACCACAACCGTTACACTTTAAACAGCCTTCAGAAATTTCTAGGATACTGCTACACTCCGGACATTCTGGAGCCGTACCGTAATCAGCTATTTCACGTTTAATGGTTACCCCGTTTGGATTACCATTTTGATTACCAGTGCCAACGGCAACTGGTATTGGGCTGGGAACTGGGTTAGCAATTGGGTTAACTGCTGGCTGACCCATGCCCTCTTTGCTAATTTGTTCACTGCTTTGTGACTTAAATTCTAAACCGAGCTTAGGTTGTTCTTTAGTAATGTGTCTTATCATAATCTGAGCAATAGCATCTGGTAATGACAGCACCATACCACCTTCACTCCATGATGGCATTGGTCCACGAATCCCTTTGATTTGAGCAATAACTTCTTCGGGTGGAATACCAGCCCTTAGAGAAAGGGAGGCTAAACGACAAATCGCTTCTGACTTGGCCGAGAAAAATCCACCGGCCTTGCCAATAGTCGCAAAAATTTCAAACGGATTGCCTTGTTCATCATCATTAATGGTGACATATAGATCTCCATAGGAAATATTATTCTTGTAGGTTGTGCCTCGCATTGCTGTTGGCCGTTCTCTTTTATAGAATGGCTGTTCCGGCGCTTCCGAGTCAGAAGTAGCCTTAGCATCTTTTTTGGTTTTACCAGTTGATAAAACTTGCACTGCCCGACTGCCATCACGATAAATAGTAATTCCCTTGCAACCAGTTTCGTGGGCCAAAATATAAGCTTTGGCAACATCAGCTTCCGAAGCATCGTTAGGGAAATTAATGGTCTTGGACACCGCTTGATCAATATGTTTCTGCCAAGCTGCTTGCATTCGAACATGCCATTCTGGCAAAGTATCGTAGGCAGTGACAAATACTTTTTTAACATCATCAGGAATTTCTTCAAAATCTTGAATGGAATTTGATTGCGAAATTTTTTCCATCAATTCCTTAGAGTAAAATCCTCGTTCTTTAGCAATACGTTCAAACTCGGGATTAACTTCAATTAACTCAACCCAATCGTCACCTTTTCTGCCAATGTGTGACCGACGAACATAAGCTAAAGCAAAAATTGGTTCAATCCCTGAAGAGCAGGAAGCAATAATACTTAAAGTACCGGTTGGCGCGACTGTCGTTCGAGTAGAATTTCGCATCCCTTCACTGTCAGGAGTGTCGTAACTACTACCTTCAAAATTTGGAAAAACTCCTTTTTCTTTAGCCAAAGCCACTGAAGCTTTATCAGCATGTTTTCGAATGAAACTCATCAGTTCATCGGCAAGGTCAATCGCTTCTGTAGAATTATAGGCAATGCCAAGCTTAATCAACATATCCGCCCAGCCCATCACGCCTAAACCAACTTTACGATTATTTTTGGTCATCTGCTCAATCTCTTTAAGCGGATAACGATTCATGTCAATCACATTGTCCAAAAATCTAATCGATACTTCAATTACATCTTTCAATCTATTATAATCAATCTTTTTCTCTTTAACAAAATTAGACAAATTAATGGACCCCAAATTGCATGATTCATAGGGCAACAATGGTTGTTCACCACAAGGATTGGTACTTTCAATCAAACCAATGTGTCTGGTTGGATTCTGTCGATTTATTTGATCAATAAAAATAAGTCCAGGATCACCATTCTTCCAAGCGTGATGGAGAATCTTCGCCCAAACTTCTTTAGCTTTTAACTGACCAAAAACTTTATTGTCATGAGGATTAACTAAATCGTACTCTTCATCTTTCTCCAAGGCTTCCATAAACTTATCAGTAATAGCCACCGAAATATTAAAATTATTTAATTTATCATTATCCTCTTTGGCGGTAATGAATTCCATGATATCAGGATGATCCACTCTGAGGATTCCCATGTTAGCTCCGCGCCTGGTACCACCTTGTTTAATGGTCTCGGTAGCAGCATCAAAAACGTTCATAAAGGAAATTGGCCCGGAAGCCATACCACTGGTTGAGCGAACTGGGTCTTTGGCCGGTCGCAAACGTGAAAAAGCAAATCCCGTACCACCACCTGACTTATGTATTAAAGCAGTATTTTTAATTGATTCAAAAATTTCATTCATCGAATCGCCAACTGGGAGTACAAAACAAGCTGCTAGTTGACCAAGCTTAGTTCCCGCTCCACTAAAAGTCGGACTGTTTGGCAAAAACTCCAAATTAATCATGATTTCCAAAAAGGCTTTTTCCAACTGTTCCTTCTTTTCTTTATCAACCTTATATTGATCTTCAGCTTTAATAATGTGACTGGCCACTCGCTTAAACATTTCTAGTGGTTTTTCGATCACGTTACCCTCTTCATCTTTAAGAAGATAACGACTTTCCAGCACCTTCATGGCATTTTTTGCTATTTTTACTTTTTGTTCTCCTAATCCTAATATCATATTTTTAATATATAAAGTATAACAATTAGCATTTACCAGCTAGAAATATTCTACCTATTAAATGTCAACCGTTATTATCGACTAAAAAAGTTTAGCCCGAAATTCTGGCGACTAAAAAAGTTTAGCTCACCATTCTGGCGACTAAAAAATAAGACCTGGTGTCTTATTATAAATTTTCAACCTCGCACTACTTTATTTTTTTCTTTTTGGAACTTTTTTGCTTTTTTTATTATTTTACTTTTTTATTGGTTTTGTTCTTGTTTTATTTCATTTTTTTTCTAATGAAGGCGGGAATTTCTAATTCTTCCTCTTCGGCAGTTTTTTCAACATCTTTAACAACAGTTTTCTTAGCTACCTTCTTTTTTGGTACCCGTTTAACCTCGCGCACTTCTTCAACCGGTTCTTGATTAGCAACAAACTCGCTGGGCGAATAAACCGAATCTTGATTTAATACCGACTCACTGATCCCCTTGCCGTCTCGTTCAGTGAAGCCAGTAGCAATAACCGTAATTTTTACCTCATCTTTCATATCTTCATCAACCACGGCGCCAAAAATAACTTTCGCTGATGAATCAGTCGATTGAGTAATAATTTTAGCAGCCTCGTTAACTTCGTGCATTCCCAGGCTTGATCCACCAACAACCGTAAATAAAATTCCTCTAGCACCATCAATTGATAATTCAAGAAGCGGACTGGAGATTGCTGACTTGGCAGCCTCAGCGGCCCGATTGTCACCACTACCCTGGCCAATACCCATTAAAGCTGAACCGGTGTCGGACATAATGGTTTTAACGTCAGCAAAGTCAACATTAACTAGTCCCGGCACAGTTATTAACTCAGCAATACCCTGAACACCCTGTTTTAAAACATCATCACATATTTTGAAAGCTTCCAGCAAAGAAGTTTTTTTATCAATAATTTGTAACAGCCGATCATTTGGCACCGTTACAATAGCATCTACCTTGTCTTTCAAATTATTAAAACCTTGCTCGGCAATTTCACGTCGCTGCACTCCTTCAAAGGTAAATGGCTTAGTGACTACGGCCACGGTCAACGCCCCAGCTTCTTTTGCCATATTGGCAATAATTGGCGCAGCGCCCGTACCCGTACCACCGCCTAAACCACAGGTTATAAAAACCATGTCAGCATCCTTTAAAAGATCGCGTATTTCACTCTGGCTTTCTTCAGCTGCTTTTCCTCCCATGTCTGGATCCATACCAGCCCCTAAGCCTCTGGTGGTCATTTTACCAATATGAAGCTTAGTATTAGCCTGAGAATGATGTAAAGCCTGAACATCGGTATTAATCGCTAAAAATTCAACTCCTTTTAATCTGGAGCGAACCATCCTATTGATGGCAGCGCCCCCCGAACCACCAACCCCTACCACTTTAATTTTCGCAAACGTTTCAATTTCCGGTTTGATTTCAGCCATAAATTAAGGAATTATCTTTTTAAACCATTTTTTACCTTGGTTTGTTAAGCCTTTAAGGTTTGGTAGATTATTTAACAACTTACCAAGACCACCACCTCTTTTTTGACCCACTAACTGGGATCCCCAGATAACTAAGCCAATAGCAGTAGAAAAAGCTGGATCATTGATCTTATCAATAGCGCTGGTGATGTTAAAAGTCTTGCCTAAATTAGCCGGCAAACGCAAATTTTTCTTAGTTGCATCGACTAAACCGTTTAATTTTGCTCCACCGCCAGTTAAAATAACGCCTGCTGGAAGTTTACCACTTTTATCAATCTTCTTCAACTCGGCGTCAACCTTATCAAGGATTTCCTCCACCCTAGCCTCGGTTATCTCGACGACATACTTTTTCGACACAAAATTGCTTTCTCGACCCTCCAATTCACCAATATCAATCTCGTCTTTTTTGGAAATTTTGTCAGTGGTGGCTGAACCGTATTCCAACTTAATCTTTTCAGCAGTATCAATGGCAATACGTAAACCAATGGCGATGTCCGAAGTAATATGATCAGAACCTACCGGCAACACGGCGGTGTGTAAAATATCTCCTTCTTCAAATACTGCCATGCTGGTCGTCGCACCACCAACATCAATAACGACAACTCCTAATTCTTTTTGTCGACTACTTAACACCGCTTCGGATGTTGCCAAAATTGACAGCACTAAATCTTCAATATTAATTCCCGGTCGATAAACAGCCTTAGTTAAATTTTTAATCTGTGAACTTAAACCTTGAATAATTTGAGTATCAACTTCCAGGCGTACGCCGGTCATCCCCAAAGGATCTTTGATGCCTATCTGACCATCAACGGTAAAACTTTTTGGGATGACGTGTAAAATTTCATAATCTGGTGGTGTCGCCACAATACGGGCGGCATCGATTGAACGTTCAATATCATCTTCCGAAATTTCGCCATTACTTCTGGCTACCGCGACCACTCCCTGACTTTCTTGAGAAATTATATGACTACCGGAAATTCCTACCCAGGCAGTTTGTAATGGTACACCAACCATCCGTTCAGCTTTTTCCAAACAAGCAGAAATTGAAGAAACAGCATCCTCAATACTACTGATGATACCTTTGCTAATGCCTTCAGCCGGAACTTCGGCTGAACCAATGATATGAATTTTATCTTCATCGTCACCGACATTTTGACCCACGGCCAATCTAATGGCGGTTGAGCCGATATCAAGGCCGACGATAATTTCTTTTTCTGCCATAGTGATAACCTATTAACTATGATATTAAATACTTTAACATATTAAATTTCAGTAGACAACTTAGATTAACCAATAATTTATACAACTTTACTACTTATTAATATTTTTACTGATGATTTTTTGTTCAAGTTTTTCCATTGTCTTAGCCTCATTATCTTTTTCGTGATCATAGCCTAATAAATGCAAGAACCCGTGAACTAATAATTTTTCAAATTCTTGATTAACTGAATGACCAATTTTATTAGATTGCCTTACGGCCTGCTGATAGCCAATAACAATTTCTCCTAAATATTGCTGATTAACTTTATTAAATTTACTGGTTTTAGTTAAAGCACCAAAACTCAAAACATCGGTTACTTTATTTTTCTGCCGGTAAGTGGCGTTTAATTTTTTAATTCTCTGGTCTCCGACAACCGCAATAGAAATTTCTAAATCATTCTTTAATTTTAAAGTTTTAGTAATTTTACTGATCCATTTTTGCCAGAGTTTCAAAGAAATTTTTTTTCCAGCCTGCTGATTAACCTCAAACTTAATCATATTCTTATAATTTTTAGGGTAAATATTTGAACTGCTTTACCATAGTCTGAAAGGTGGTGGTAAAATTCGTTTTAGTAAATTCTCCAACATTATAAGTTAGCAAAAATATATTGTCATCATCTTGATTAGCCACTAGATAATAACTGCGCTGGTCAGGATGACGTAACCCCAAAAAATTATTAATGGTAACTGCTGTAGTTTGACTTACGCTAATGTCCGGAAACTGTTGTTGATACCAATTGGTCAAAGATAGATTATTGGCATTTGGTATGACCAACACTTCAATGAACTCTCCGGTAGTTGATATGAACAATACTTGGTCTTTGGTCGCTCCCTGTTCCTGCAAGCTCCAATTTTTGGGAAATATTATTGAATATGATTGATGCAGATAATCAGTAAAAATACCACCTTCAACTAAAGTTACTCCCGGTCTAATTGGATCATAACCATTAAGTAATTCTGTACCATCAAGAAAACCGTCACCATCACTATCCCCTAGCTCCGGATTAGTACCGTACAAACTTTCTTCGGCTAAAGTTAAGCCATCATTGTCACTGTCTGGTGCTTGGGGTAGAGGTGTTAAACTGATAATTTCTGGCTCGGGTGTTTCATTAGTGTTGGTGTTAACACTTTGATTACTGTTAGTATTACTATTTTGATTTACGTTGGTGTTAACATTTACGTTAGCGTTGGTATTAGAATTAACGTTAGTATTTAAGTTAACATTAGCATTGTTATTGATATTGGCATTCTGGTTAATACTACTGTTTTGGTTAACCGATTCAGTTTGATTAGTATTTGTTGTTTCGGTTTGGTTAGTATTAACTGGTGGAGCAGGATTTGTGTTATCTAAATTAAGAGCTAAATAGACAGCCAGTCCGCCTAAACCACCAATCAACAAAACTCCCACCACAATAATAATAATTAAACCAGTGCGTTTCTTTTTTGGTTTAACGTAAAACCGCTGGGGCATAACATGAATTTGCTCCTTTACTTTTGGATCAAGCGGTTTAGGCTCTTGATCTTTTTTGTGACGTTTGGTTTTTGAAGAATTTTCGGTCTGACCAGCTAAAGCCTGAAATTCCGAATTTTCTGCAGTTTTTTTTGGTTTTAATTTAAACATAAAGAATATTTATCTCTGTTTCCGTTCAGTTTAACTTTTTTTACGGTTCAATCTCTAATAAACGACCATCACCTTTTGGATCATAGCCAGCTCTAACTTCGGCACCATCAAGGTAAGTATCGCCATCAGTGTCGGCATTGTTCGGATCAGTATCAAACACCTTAACTTCGTCGCGATCGGTTAACCCATCTTGATCGGAATCAACTTCCGTTGGACTGGTACCATACTTGGCTTCGTCTTCGTCGGTCAGGCCATCACGGTCGGTATCAACTGGTTGCGGCGGTGCTTGATTAACATTGGCATTTTGATTAACAGCTTGATTGGTGTTAGTTGTCTGATTGGTGTTCGTTGTTCCTTGATTTGTCTGTGAGGTATTAACTGGTGGCGTAACAGTAGGCTCAGGATTTACTAATAGAGAATAACCATAGTAACCACCAAAGGCTAAGGCACCACCGCCTAACAGTAAGACAATAATAACGACGAAAGCCTTTTTGTGCGCCTTAAAAAATGGCTCTTTAGTGATTGGCTTTTCTGGTGGTGTCATCGCTGGGGGAACTGGTGACTTGTCACCGATAATCGGTGGCGGCGGAGCAATTGGAGCGGCCGGACCTCTGACTGGGTCGTCTTTATCTTCACCCTTGTCTAATCCCTCTAAAATATCTTGAGGCTCGGCATCAGGGCTGGGTATCGGGTCTTTCGGTATTTCGGGCAGTTTATCTGGTGATGGTTGACTTGGCGGTTGACCAGCACTGGTGTCAGGAGCTCCCGGCGCGGGAATTGGTGTGCCAATTGGTAAATCTTGTGGCGGATTGGCCGGCTTGTCACTAGGTTGAGAAATAGCGGAATTTTGTTGAATTGGTTTTTCGTCAAACATAAATTTATGGTTAATTTTTAATAAAATTATTATTAATTAAAATACTTCCGATCGACAATAAGTATGACTGAAGCTAAATTCACAATATTTTGGCGAATCTCCACAAGTAGCTGGAAAGTCACTATACTCCCGACCCCAGATTGAATAAGTTTCATCCCAGAGTGAGGAGGAGATTGATAACAGTGGTACTGAAGCGTTATTACCAGGTTGTGGAATTTGCCAAAGTGCGATGTCAGTATCATCAAAAGAGGCCTCCTGCCAATCACTTGGTGGTGGTCCTAAGAAACCACCATCGCTGGCATCATCTTGAGTATAGCAAGTTACTGGCAAAGTTGGCGTTGTGGTTAAATCTGTTGCCTTCTGTGGTAAATCGATATGATCGCACAAACCACTTTCATCAACACTCATAAAAACACCGCTAATATTTCTGTCCCACCAAGTATTAGTTAAACCTTCAAAAGTGACAACATCATCAGAACCACCACTGGTTACATTATAATCAGCTGGCTTAAAGTACACTTTCACTGGTAGGGCAGGATAAGGATTTCCGCCATTACCAATAATTTCACCGGCAGTTTTATAACCACCAACCTCAGGTAAATATAAATTTCCAACCACCAGTGTGCCATTTAAATAAACATTAAGGTAATCAGAGGCCCCAAAAGCCGCCCAACAACTGTTAGAATTGTCGCAACTACCAACACCCTGACATTGGTCATAAACAACGGTGCCTGGGCCAGCATCACAAATAAACCCATTAGTCTTGGAGCCAAACTGTGATGAACCAGTATTACAACCAACCGCACAAATACCATCACCGTCAAAATCGTTGTCTGGGTCGTACGGACAAACATCAAAAGGATCACCCAGACCATCTAAATCAGTATCAGCAGTGGACACACAAACACCAATACTATTACAGGTGCATGGTACACCAGCACAATCACCACCAACATAAATTTCATCAGCACTACATAAAACGTTATTGCCCGGGTCACCATAGGTATCTTGCTCGTCAAATACACCCTCACAATCATAAGATACCGGACCAGAATTAAATACACATTGAGAACATTGGCCGGTACAAGAATTATGATTAATTTCACAACTACCACTACCGGTGCACTGGCCACAAGTTCCAGCACAATCAAAATCACGAAGTTGACAAATCCAACCATTATCACTGGTACCACCAGCACCTGGATCACAAAATTCATTGCCACAAAAACCAGGCCCATCACCGGCAAGTGTAGTACAACCACCAGGGATGTCTTCAACACAATCGACCGCACAACTAGCGGCTAAACAAGATTCCCCACCCTCACAAACGGCATCACCACAGTTTGTTTCATCGTTGTCTAATGGACCATCACAACCACCGTCTAGCAGATCTATGTCGCCATCTAGATCATCATCACTACCATTATTACACTCTGTAATAGGATCAAAAGTGGCAGTTACTGCTCTAGCAGCATCCATTGTAACTTCACAGTTGCCATTTCCATTAACTACACAGTTAGCAGACCACTCCCTAAAAGTAGAACCACCATCAGGTGAAGCGGCTAACTCAACTAAAGTACCTTCGTTATAAGTTTGATTACAGTCTCCTGGACAGTTAATGTCTCCTGAGGGAACAGTTACAACTGAGCCGGTTCCCCCACCATCAGTAGTAACTGTTAAAAGAAAAGTGACTGGAACATTTATAATTGTGAGATCCACGCTGGCGGTTTGCGGATCGTTAGTAGCACCGGGGGCGTCAACGGTAATTGTGTCTGAGTGAGGTCCATCAACCAGTCCCTCGGTTGTATAATTTAAAGTAACATTGGTAGAACCGGGTGCAGTAATTGTGCCGCTAGCTGGTGACAAACTTAACCAGCTCTGATCATTGCTCACTGACCAGGTAAGCGTGGAACCAACGCCACCAGAATTTTCAATATTTAAAATTTGATTAGCCGGCGAGGAACCTTCATCAGCACTAGCTATAAAACTACCTGGAGTCAGTGAAATAGTTGCCACGGGCACGGCGGTAATTTCTAAATCAACTGAAACAGTCTGAGGACTGATTGGCGCCGTTGGATCTTCTACGTCAAAAGTAAAATTATTAATACTTGGATTTAAAGTTGAAATATCATATCTTAAGGTAACATTGTCCGACTCACCTTGGGCTAATGTGCCACTGGTAGCTCCAATAAAACTTAACCAAGCTGGTGGACTATCACTAAAACTCCAAGTAAGGATTGAGCCACTGTCACCACTATTAGTGATAGTTAAAATTTCATCAGCAGGATTACTACTACCCTCAACTGCTGAATTACTAAAAGTTGTCTGAGACAGAGAAATTACTGGTAATGGTGCTGAATTAATGGTTAATACAACATCTGCAGTTTGAGGATCATTACTGGCATTGGGATCTGAAATATCAAACGTATCAGTATAAATATCAGGAATTAAAGAATCTGAAAAAGATAAAGTAACATTTTCTGAACTACCATCAGTAACAGTTCCTCCAGATGGCAAAATGGTAAGCCAGCCCGGTAAATTTTCGGCCAGCCAATTTAAAACAGCGTCACCACTATTTTGAATGGTCAAGGTTTGGCTGGCTGGTGTATCACCTTCCATTGCCTCAACCTCAAAAAATGTTGGTGATAACTCTATAGTTGGTGCTTGAATGGTTAAAGTAATGGTTATATAAAATGGAACGTTTGTAGCGGTATCGTCGGTAATAGTAATTGTGCCAACATTAGACCCAACCGACATGCCATTAATATCGTAAGAGACAATAACTTCTGTTGGTCCATTGCCACCGTTGGCAATATTTAAAGAAAGCCAGGGAACATCTACGGTTGCAGTCCAGTCTAAAATTCCGGTTCCGCTATTTGAAATAATAAGAGTGTTTGGGTTGGGAGGGGCTCCACCATTTACCGCCTCAATACCAAGAGAAGTAAAAGTTGTTGCAATAAATGGTGTTATCGCTAATATGCAAGACGCCGTTGGTGGATCAGTTACTGATGGAGGCTCATCGCAGACAAATCCACTGGTACATTCCGTAGTATCGCCTTCATCTCTGTTGGTGCAAAAACCATTATCACAAAAAGAACAGTCATTATTACATAAACGTCCACTTGGTCCATTTATTTGAACCTCACAACGATTAATAAAATTTGTAGATCCATTACCATATTCAGCCTCTTCTGTTAGTAGACCTTGTTGACAGTATTGACAGCCGCCACATTGGGCATCACCAGAACAACAAATTCTGCCCGTGCCGTCAGCTTGACCCAGGCATGCCGAGTCGCCACAATCAGCCTCGCCATTTTCTTCGTTATCTACCCCGTCATTACAAAAAGCTTCGGTTGAACAGTCAGCGGCGCACGATTCCCCAAATTCACAGACAAGATTACCACAGATAGTATTAGCACTAAGTTCGCTGTTGTCTTGGCCAGAGTTACAACCAAGATCCGGTTCTAGCCAAGTACCACTACAACTTGCCTGTGGCTCACCAGAGCCATCATCACAACAACCTGCAAAATCACAAAATGTATCACCATCATTATCAATACCATCATTACACTCGGTTTCCGCCAGTGTAAAATCAACAGTACACCAACAGTCAGAATCTTCAATACCACTTTCGGTGTCTGTTAACCCATCACAGTCGTTATCCAAGGTATCATCACAACTCAGTTCAAACAGTTCATAGTTAACACCATAATTTGGCGCGCCACAGCCTTGCCAAAAACCGCCCAAGCACCACTCAACTGAACCCTGACAAACACCTTCTTGCAAAGCACAATCACGAGTAGTTCCCTCTTGTGTCGGCAGACAAGAGTCTAAGGCAAAAACTGTTAAGCCAAAACCAAGTAACCCTAAAAACAGCAACAAGGGAATTAGTAGAAAAATAATTTTGTTTCTAAATTTCATGAAAAATAATTTAACATGATAAATCAACGCCATCACAATTTTGATCAATACTGTCGCCACATTCTTCACTTGCGCCCGGATTAATCGTGGCGTCGTTATCATCACAGTCATTACCATTCCAAAACTCATTAATAAAGCCATCGCCATCAGCGTCAGCCACTGGACAATACCTGAGCATAGTATTGCTAAACGTTATATTTGAATTATCATCAACGTCTGTAAGTTGAAAAATATGTGTTGGACTTGAACAAAGATCGGATCCAAAATTTATAATCTCATCTTGGTAGGTGGCAGTACCGGTTTGCAAATTATAGCTCAATGATTTACTGGTTTGGCTTAAATCAATAAAAATATTAAATGCATCAAATAATGAATTTTCAATTTCAAATATAATTGCATTATACAATGACGATATATTGTCAGATGACTGATGGCAAAAATCTGATCCACAAGAGCTTGGATCGCAAGAACCCTGATCAGTAGAATCAGAACAATTTGAAGATAATAAATTCATAGTTGAGGCAACACCACCGAAACTGGCGGAATAAATTTCTATTCCCAAAGCTTTAGCAGTATTGGCCGCATTTTTAGCGTTTGGTACTCTATTAGGTGATCCATCACTCATTAAAATTATTATTTTTTTATCTAAATCAAAACTGGCAATATAGTCTTGCAAAACATCCCGAGAAATATTAAGACCTGATGTCATTGGTGTCCCACCGTTTGGCGGAAATGAAGCAATTGAGGCGTTAAAATAATCTAGCACCGATCCACTATAAGCTGTGGCACCATCCATTAGGGTGTCGTCCACCGCACAAAGTGACTTACCATCACACTTCCAATCTGAAAAATAATCCCAGCCTAGTAAATTTCTAAATCTAACTAAACCAATTTCAACGTCTTCAAGTTCAAGGTACATATTTTCAATTACTGGCGGCAAAGCTTCTTTCAAAAAATCTACCCGTTGTTCTCCTGGGGGACAAGGATTAGATCCATCTAAACAATATTCCATGCTTCCAGATAAATCTACGGCAAACACTACACCAATTTTGGGAATACTATTATTCTCAATATCAATTGTTGAACTAACTTCGTTATTTTCAATGACACTGCAGGCAAAGTCAAAATTTTCTGAAGAATCGCCGGCAGTATAAATTCGACTGGTAACGTTGGCTGGCAAAGGAGCCGATATCCAACCACCACTTAACTCACAAACATTATTAGCTGGGCCGGTTAGAATATCGCTACAAGTGGCATTACAGCCAAGACCGTCACAAACCTCAAAAACCCCTGAGCCATTGGGCCACTGGGCAATACCGTCACCGCAAAATGTCCATTGACAGTCAGCATCACATCGGCCGATGGTGTTATTAGCCGAGCCCTCGTCACACACTTCCCCTTCACCAGTATCAACCGTGCCATCACCGCAAAATGCCCCAACCAGCGTGGTATAAGTACAGCTAAAATCACAGTAACGACAGCTTTGCCCTGAACCATAACCAACTTCACACTCTGCACCATTTAAACCAGTACAAATATCGGGATTGTTAGGGTCATTGGAAATTCCATGGAGCGGATCACCACAATCACATCCCTCGACCGGACCTTGTCTAATCGCATCACCGCAAGATGCCCCATCACAAATATTACCTTTAAGGTCTAAATCAATATCTTCCTGACTATTTTCATAATCGTTACCAAACAAATCTTGCCAAATAGGCACCGCCGGATTAAAACAACTAACTTCAATACCAAATTCATCAAAGCAATCATACCCATTAGGGCCAGCCGTACAAATGTCTAGATCTGGATTATTATTAATATCAACTGCACCAAAATTTGTAGCTATAATTATTTGGAATTTTGTTTTGTCAGCTTCGTCAATATCACCATCATAATCAACATCACAATCACCAACCGGACAAGATGGTCGCGGATCAGCATTAAACCAAGTAAGGTAGCCCTCCGGACCGCTGATATCATCATTGTCAAGGTTATCATCACCATCAAAATCTAATAGCCACAGTTGATTTTCCAGCATTTGATAACTAGGGTCTGTTGATTCACAGGCTTGGAAATGTTCGTATTGATCGGGAGTTAAATCAAACACTGACCAAGGGCTTGTGTTACCGGTATAAAATGAGTAGTCACCAAAACTGTCACCATCAAAATCCAAACAAGCATCACAAATATACCCAACTTGGTCGTTGTCAAAATCTTCTTGCAAAGGATTATAAGTATTTCCAAAATCAGTACATTCTCCTAGGCCCAAACCACCACAGATATCAGTGCCAGTTAAACTACATGCTGTGATATTGTCATTACAGTAGCCAAAGTGGTCAGCCGAGAGAAATCCAGCTGCTTCAGTACAGTTATCAACCGGACAAATTTGTAAATCAGTGCCCGGGGTATTTACATCCCCCCAACCGTCACCATCAGTATCACTGCAAGGATCACAAGCATCACCAATACCGTCTTCATCAAAATCACACTGACCAAGATCATCTAAAGGACCAGGACCACAAACTCCAGCTGGGTTTCTGACCGTCCGGCAGATATCTTCTTGGTCACAAACACCATCGTTGTCAGCGTCACCAGCACAAGTAACGTCACAAGCATCACCTAACCCTGGTAGTCCCCCGCTGTCGCGTTGATCAGGGTTAAAACAATCAAGTGGATTGGCACAATCAACAGTTGGCTTACAGTTATCAATATCATCACAAATGCCGTCACCGTCAGCATCACCACCGGCTAACTCACAACTGGCTGCCTTGGTACTGCCGGAAACCGTGGCTTTAAAAATTTCTAAATCAAGTAACCGACATTCCGGTTCATTAGGCGCTTGTCCGGTTAGTGGTAAACGGTAAAGTGGGTCAATGGCCGTGCGCCAATCTTCACCGTCTTCAAATTCTAAATTAGTGTACAGCTCATAAGCATCGCCGCCATTAATTGAGTGGTAAGCATAAACAAACATGTCTGCTGGACAGCTAAACTGGCCAGCGGCTTCTTCCCAACACGTTTGCTGTTGATCAGGATCAAGCGGTAAACAGTTGGCTGGTTGGCTACTGCAAGCGGTGATGTCGCCAATTTCGCACAACCTAGTTTCTGATCCCGGAGTGATAACTCCATCAAAATTCTGATCACAATAATGGAAACCACACCCTTTAAACTTATTAAGTGGATCAATATCAATGCCAATACCAAGTTCCGAAGCTAAAGTATTTTGCCACGAAGGCCAGACCGAGAAAGTGGTGTCCTGAATATAAGTTCCACCGCCTAAAGTTGGAAAACCACCTTGAGCATCTTTATAGTCTTCTAACTCAAGCTGTAAGTCACGTAAATCACCAAACCGCTTGGCGTCTCTGACCAACTGTTCCTTATCGGCATTACAAGACAAATTTGGACATTCAAAATCATTATTACAATAAATTGGAGCACAGCTGTGGGCTAAACAACCATTAACTTCATTAGACCAATAACAGCCATATTCTTGAGCCGCGTCCGAGCAAGCTTGTTCAGACACTAAATCTATACAGTAATCACGTTCCGAAGATCCAATGTCAGTGCCGGCAACTGCACCATCAGGAATAATGTCCGGCCCACAGACGGTATCGGTATTTTGATAATAACCAACATTGTTGCAAATTCGCTGATTTTCAAAATTGTTATTAAAGTACCAGACACCTAATTGCTGATTAGGATCCAAAATTCGATTAAAAATTTCTTGAGTGCTGGGGCTGGCGCCTTGGTTAAAAGAAATTAGATAAATATTGGAAAATAAGTCAGTCTCCGTTTTATTAGTAGCGCCGACATAAACCGTACGTCCGTCTCTGACCGCTTCATAGCCGTCAGCCGTACTCAACTGTATTGAGCCTTGATTAGGAATATTAAATACACACTCGGCACCACCGCTGTTGGCAAAAGCCGCCACCACTTCGGCCGACAAAGCCCGATCATATAGCCGAACTTCATCAATATTACCCTGCCAGGCCCCTTGGGTTTCATTATCTGACCGATGACCGATTCTAAAAGGAATAGTTGGGTCAAAAGGAATAGCCGGGTCATAAGCAACTTCACCAAAAGGTGATTCAATTAAAGTAGTAACCTCAGCTACACCATTAATATATAAAATAACGTTACCACCAACAGGATCGTAAACACCGGCTACATGAACCCACTGCTCTTGATAATCAGCCAAAAAATTAATATAGCGAGCTAAAACCCTACCACCTTCATCATCCCATAATTCAAAATCAAAATGATCAAGCGGTGCAGGATTACAAGGAAGAACTCCGCCACAACCCCAGGAATCACCGAAATTCCAACCCTTATAATTAGCGTCTATATCATCGCCCCATTTATAAGTAGAAGCCACCAGCCCTAAGCCGTGTGATTCTGGTAAATTACCTGGATCAGGGTTGGTATTTTTTACCCAAGCCATAATAGTAAAGGCTCCTTCCACTTTTACTTGATCACCAGGTACTTCCACATAATATTTGTCGCCTGGTGGAGAAATTGGATTATCAAATCTTAAAGCCGAACCAAATTTACCTAAAGGACTCCAGATGGCATTAGTGATATCACCATCATTATTGTTGGCCGTAGTATCAAAAGCCGTGTCACCAAAACTCTCATCAAACTGCCAATGGCCGATTAATGAAGAGTCATCAATGCCCGAACAGTCGGCATTACTGAAACAAATATTTTCAAATTCCGGAACACCACCGCACAAGCCTGACTGATACCAAGTTTCCGGAGATAAATGAAGTGGATTTGACATTACTTGAATGCCAATACCGTCAGATGACTGACTACTTGGTGTTATACCAAAACGTACTAAATTAATATCAGCATCACAAGCAAATGTTTCAGTTCCACCACAATCACCAGTACATTGACACCAATCATTAAGCCACCGCAATTCAATTTCATAAGAAATTCCCGCTTCCAACCGACCAAGCGAAATACTACCTCGCTGGACATTATCTGGTCCGGTTGGCAAATTAGTAATTGTACCAATTTGACTTCTGTTCAACCATACTTGTAATTGATGGCCGTCATAACCAAGAGGGGCTTCTTGACCAACCCGAATTGATAAATCACCATCAAAGTTAAAAGTGTCCACAAACACTGTATAATTATCAGTTTGTTCCGGGACAAAAATAGTATTCCAAGGTGCGCCTTGAGGAAATTGAAAAGCTCTAACTTCATTGACTTCGGTCACCACGCTGCTGGCCGAGATAAAAATAAAATCTTTAATTGATTCACTCGGCGGTGTAAAGCCCCGGACAATTGCGTCTTGATTTAGAGCTGGTAAATCTTCATCCGGGCCAATCACCCCAAAGTCCCGGCAGTACATTAGTCTAAAGTTAGTATTGAAACAGTCACCACCACTATCACAATTACTACTTGAATCTACATAAAAATTAAGTGATGGCCACGGATTATCACATATAAAATTGGTGACATTCACTTTTTGATCAGCGGCGGCACTTTGGTCACAAGTTTGGCCACCAGAACAGTCTGTATCATCAACACAAAATATACCCGAAACGCTACAGGTGTTATGGAAAGCTTGAACAATAACTTCGGCTTCACCATTTTTACCAGCTGGTGTTTGGGTAACTCCTCCACCATAAACTTCCTCACCAGGTGTGACATAACAGTTGGCATTTACTGGGTCCAGTAACGTCTGAAAATTACATAAAGCAGTCGGCGGATCATTATCATTGCTTAAATAAATAATGCCATCTGGAAGATTGTCCGGATCAATTTCATACCAACTATAGTTAAGGCCATAATTTGAAAGTGGAATAATTTCTTGTTGGGCATTTTGCGTATCATAACAAGTGGCGCGATATAAATGCTGATTACCGAGCAGATTTAATTCGCTGGCTGGTAAACTGTCAGCCGCATCATCATCCAATGGCGTTGCCGTAGCAATACCACAATCATTTTCCGCACAGGTAAACAAGTCATTAATCGTATTAGCGCCGCCGGAGGTGTAATCAATGGTAACACCGACATAATCACATTCACAAAAAGTGTCATCAGTCGAAAACTGCCAAGTGCATAATGTGTCTCCGCCACAAGTAACAGCATCAGCCAAAGTTTCACTTAAAGAGTTTTCCAAACTTGGTTCAACAACAACTTGATAATTTGTGTTCTCATTTAAAAAGCCCCGTTCTATTCCGGTCACTGTAACCTGACTACCAACACAATCATTGGCGCTGGCACAAATACCAAAGTTAGCGTTAACACTGTCAGCTGACGGAAATTGGCATTCATTGTCCACACACTGTCCAATAATTTCTCTATACTCATAATCAGTAATAATATTTGTGTCATCACAATTTGAGCCATCATCTTCGCACAACTTAATATTGTCGGTGATAGAGTCGGTATTTAATGGTTTGGAAAAGACTGCCCAAACTGCCACGTTACGACACTGATTGGCGGCATCATCTGGTGGTTGATGACCAATAACCGCAAAGTCAACATTGCCTCCAGAAATAACAGCCAGCTCACCAACACCAACAATATCTGTTTGTAAAATATGCCAAGCTCTAATCTCCTCATTAACTTGATCTAAGAAAGTAAAAACCGGTAAAGTTAAAACAATTTGGTATGGATCAATCCGACCATCTTCTTTGGTTGATTGAAAATTTAAACACTCAACCGAACAACCATAATAATCTTGAATAGTATCAAAATCATCGGTGGTACAAGTGGCTGTTTCGGGATTATCACAGTTGGATAAATCATAAACTGTACATGATTCATCACGATTATCGTCGCAAACTCCGCCCCAGTCGCACTCTTCGCCAATTTCTAAAATTCCATTACCGCAAACCGGCGCATTCCAGTTATCATTGCCAAAAGCCAGATCTTCACGTAAACATTGTCTAGTCTGACAACTGCCTCCGGTCCAGAAACACCAATCACGAAGGTCAGAATCTAAGCAGCTAGTTTCATCTAAAGCACCGCTGCAAGCACGAGCGCCATCAATATCACCTTCACCGCTGCAATTATCACCGTCACCGCTTTGGGGTGTGCTACCACCACTTAGCTCACCTTCATCGCACTCTTCACTGGCGGTAATTTGACCGTCGCCGCAAATAGAACCAACCCCTGGCACCGCCCCTGGATAACGACAGGTATTAGAACAACCGTCCGTGTCATCATCATCCGGTTCAAAACCATCATCACACTCTTCACCGGCTTCTAAAATACCGTTGCCGCAAACTTCCAGGGTGTAATTGATATTACCGATCCAAAGACAAGTGGTACCGTCACAATAATCGCCAGCGTCACACTCTTCACCCTGTTCAATTACGCCGTTGCCACAAGTTACCCCGCTCAAAACACTTCCAGTATTTAAACAAGCGACACAGCTGACATCTGTTGGGGTAATTGGACCAACGTCACAGTCTTCACCAAATTCCACCACCCAGTTACCACAACCGTCAGCCAAAGGCTCAATCATTGTTGCCGCATCATCAGCCGGCTCAAATTCGTCGGCCGTCCAATCCCAATTATAGAAATACGGATTCAAACGCTGACCAGAAGCGTCACACTCGTCTGGGTCAGAATAAGATTCCGAAAAATAACTTTGGAAAACATTACTTGGCAAAATTTCTGGGCTAGGGTGGATCTCTACTCGGCCCAAGGAACAGAGTTCCGGATCTTCTTGAGTTTTAAAAACCCAGGAATGGGCATCTAACACCGTATCACCATCAAAATCAAAATTAACATTCGCCAAAGGCAAAGAACCATTGGCAAAAGAACTGGTAATATTATTTTTTGCCACCACCCGGTAATAGGTGTTAGGAATTAATATACTGATCGGATCGGTGGTTACATCCTGATCATGATCTACAACATTATAGTTCGCCGGCAAACCAATGTTAAAAGAATCATCATCGTTGACATTATCAAAAGTAGTAATGGTTAATGGTCCCACTTCTTCGGCTGTAGAAAGATCACAGCTACCATCGGCGCCACACTCAAAAAGTAAAATATTTTTTGGTCCACTTGGTGGATCTAAAGTATCCAAATTAGGGGTCATGTTAAACATCGCCCCAATAGCCGCATTAATACAAGCCGAATTACAGTTAGGCCATTTATCTACAATGCCAAATTCACCATCACCTAAAACGTTAACCAGTAAAAAGCCTTCGCCAATTGGCCCGGCTGGATTGTCCGCTGGAGTAAAATTTTCTACCCAAGTTTGAATATGGGTTGTCCCATCACCTAAAGCTTCCACCACCTGGTAGGCACCAACGGTTACTAGATCCACTGACCCAGAATGGAGACATTGCTCAGTACAACCATCAGAAATACAGGTACCACCGTCACCACAACTGCCACCGACAACACTGCAATCACCACTACCATCAGAACAGTAGCCTGGTACAATATCACCAGCATCACACTCCTCACCGATTTCAATTTTGCCGTTACCACAAACCGAGGTGCAAGTTAAGGGGTTGCCAATGGCCGGAACAGCATCTAAAGAAGTACAAGTAAAATTACCAGGCAAAGCTTCACAGCTAATTGGTGGTGGCACTGAACAGCTACCGGCCGCAAAGTCAAATACGTTATTATCATCCGAACGACAGAATGAAGCACTGCCGCGATCTTCCACTAAACAGTTAGCGCTGCAGTTACCAGCGTCACCATCTAGTGGGATGCCACCAGATCCTAATTCACCAGTATCACACTGTTCACCCAAACCAATTTGACCATCACCGCACAGCGATGTTCCTAAGACTGAACCGGTGAGTAAACAGGTTGGTCCGCAGCCAAGCCCAGGTGGGTCACACTCTTCGGAAGTTTCCACAATACCATTACAACAAACCTCTAAACCATAATTTGTATTACCGGTCCAAAGACATGAGCCAGTAATCCAGGATGGCCAATTTGCAGAATCAGTACCAGAGCAGTAATCACCACCAGCAATATCGGTTATTTGGTTACCATCATCACAGTCTTCACCTTGTTCAATCACTCCGTTACCACATACGGCACCGACGCTTGTGTCTGTACCTAAATTAAGACAAAATTCCGAACAGCCATCGGTGTTCAAAAGATTACCGTCATCACAGTCTTCACCTTGTTCAATCACTCCGTTACCACAAGCGGCTCGTAAAACACCGTTAGGGTCATCAGCACAAAAATAACCACTAGGACTATTGCTTAAAAAATCACCAACACCAGCACCAGTACATTGTAGCGGATCAAAGTCAAAAGTAGGATCGCTAATTGATTTTGCATTGGTATCCCAACCCCAGTCACCAAAACTGTTAGAATTTAAGACTTGATCTTCACAAACATCAGAACTGTAGAAAGGCCAAGCAGAGTACAATATGGTTGGTCCAACTAGAGTTTCTTTTTCTTCGGGTGAAACGTCAATACGGCTTGGTAAACACAGCGCTGGATTATCTTGAGTTTTAAAGGTCCAAGAAAATGAATTAGGATCCAAGCCGGCATTAGGATTAGTCGGATCATAATAGTTTAAACCAACCAACGGTTTGCCCTCTAATTCACTTTCAGCCCCTTCGCCAATCACCACCCGATAGTTGGTATTAGGTAATAAGTAATAAACTTGTCCACCGGGTAAAGTAAAAGCATTTAAATCAGCAATATAGGTGTTCGCTTCCCACTGTTCTCCTTCTTGCAGTTCCGGATCTTTAAAGTTTGGTACATCATTATCAAAACTGGCATCGCAATTTGGCTCATCATAACAAACATGCAGTTCCATGTTATTTACAACAGTATCACTGTCCATTGGAATGCTAAAAGTGGCACCAATCGAGGCGTTAATACAAACAGCCCCACATTCAGGAAACCAGTTGGTAACGTAAGGATGGGTCAAATCAACAGTTAATAAACCATCACCATCCTCAGATTGTCCAATGCCATCAGTACATTGAGCATTTATAAAAATATATGGTGGTTGGTCAAACACGGTTTCATCTACCGCCGTGGTGGTGGCCTCGTCATTAGTACCTTCCACTGTGGCCTTATTAACATCGCTACTTTCCCAATCCCAAGTACAACTGTCCGCCCGCATAATCACACAGGCATTGTCTTGTGGGACGGGTTCAGCTCGCCAATCTTTGGTGTCACCAATGATTGGCGAAGTTTGGAACGGCGGTTGGACAAAAACACAACCGATCTGACTTAACTCCACTCCCGGCCTGGTCTTAAACATCCATTTGTAATGACCATTGGCTACTCCTGGTTCATTGCTTACCAATTTTTGACCATTAATTCCTAAAATATTAGGAGCGTCTAAATCAACTAAATAATATGTTTCGGGAATTAATAAATCAGCTGGCGTAAATTTAAAATTTGTTACTATCTCATTTAAATAACGACTTTCATCGTTGACGTCAAAATCTCCAGCAACCGGCGTGGTACAGGTTGAGGCTGCAGGTCCACTACAACTAAAAATTTTGATGGCTCCCTCTACTTGTAGAGAAGGGATAAACATTCTGGTGGTAAACATTGCTGCCACCACTGAATCAATTGGCACTTCCCCATCGTCGGGACGAATACCTTGTAAAAGAAAATCATTATCATTCGTTGTTGCTTCGGTATCAATTGGTGTTGGACTGGAGATGGCGCCAACCGCACAAGAGAAATCACGGTTACAAGTTTCTACCACTTCTGGTCCAAAAGTCTTCGTAGAAAATGACCAGCTAAAAGTTGACTGATTACCAACAGTGGCGGTTTCACAAAAACAGGTGGTTGGGTTGCAAGATTCTTCAGCGGCACATTCGGTGTTGTCTGGACTACACTCCGGATTAGTAAAGCTAGGTGGTAAATCTGGATTATGACAAACCACCCCGCTTGGCGCTGGTGGTTCTTCATCTTCTGGTTCACAAAAACAGCTGGTTGGATTACATTCATATTCGTCTGGACAAAATGACCCATTAGGTTCACAAGTTGGCGTTTCACTATCATTGTCGCAAGAGATTGGTGGGGCTGGTTCACAGTCACAAGAAGTTGGGCTACAAATTTCATTTTCTGAACACAGACCACTGTCCGGTACACACAAACCTGGGTCTAAACTACAACCACCTGGAGCAATACTGGTTTGAAAAGCAAAAGAAAAAGTTGATTGATTGCCAACGGTGGCAGTTTCACAAAAACAGGTGGTTGGATTACAAGCTTCATTGGGATTATCACAAAAATCATTGTCCGGATGACACTCTGGATTAGTTAAACTTGGTGGTAAATCAGGATTATCACAAGCGGTGGGACCTGGCTCACTGATAACTACTAAATCTTCACAAACACAAGAAAGATTACAAAATTGTCCGCTATTACAAATAGTGCTGTCGGGAACACAAGCTTCTAATTCGCTACTACAAGCAGTGACCTCTGGGGCTTCATCGGTCAACCCAACTGAAAAGTTTAAAGGATTACTGAACTGCTCACTAACTAAATCTAGAGTTCGCACACCAATTATATTGTTATTCATCGCCGGCACCGTAATACCGGTAATCGTTTTCACTCCGGCTACTTGAGGTGTTCCCCCGGCCACTACCGAAGCAAAATAAACTTCATTCTGATTACTGGTTGGATTAAAATTTACTCCTTCAAAACGTTCATCATCATTTGTGTCTCCAGCGGGAAGACCACTACAAGTACCACCGCCAATACATTCAGCGTCAGTATTACAGCGCAGTCCGTCATTGTCTCCGCCTTCACAAGTAAATGGATAAACCGCGCAAAGTCCCGGTCGAACCGTGCTGTTAACATCAAAATCGGCCAACAATGATCCAGGCGCTTGATCTGTTCTATCGCTTAGCTGATCATTTCGAGTAAGTTCGATTGGTCCATCTGTGGCATCGGGTACTAAAATTAATACTTCCTCGTTAGTCCAGTACCCCACACATTCCGCGTTAGCCGTGGCTGGATCAATACCGTCTCGATCATCAATTCCACCATCAGTTGGATCACCCAAAAAGGTAATCACTCCCGGTTCTGAATTAAAATGCCGGCCGTGGACAGTAACAATATTTCCTTCAGCCCCATCACTTGGTGAAACCCACTCAATCACCGGTTCACAGGCTTCACAATCAGCACCACCACAATTAAGTCCAGTTTCATCCGCGTCTTGGACAGCGTTACAACAGTGTCCCGCCCGAATTATAAAATCTTCAGTGTCATCAATAATATTTGAATCATAATCAACGGCTTGAGCGGTTACGGTTACCTCTTCATTAATTGCATAAGTTGAGGTGTCCCAATTTACCACCGCAAAAGTTTCTGGTGGTACTGACACTAAAGGATCAGTTTGGTCTAAAAGTATTGGATCGCTAAAATTTACCCAAGCAATGCCATAGTCATCGTTCACTAAAGCCCTTAACGGATTAATTGTTCCCTGACAAACTTGGGTACCAATAATTTCTACGGTTGGCTCTTCAGTGTCAACAAAATTTCCAGTGGTAAAACTACCATCGCAGTCACCTCCGGTTAAACCACCACAAACTAAATCATTACCACCACAGGTAATTGCCCCATCATTAACAACAATGTCATAAGTGGTATTGGCGAGAAAACAATTTCTAGTCTCCCAGGGTGGATCACAGAAATCGTCGGGCACAAAATCTACAAATCTACCATTGACCGTTCTACTACCATCAACTGGTCCGTTAGGACCGGTCACTACGATGTCATCGATGTTAGTTATATCACCATCATTAAATCCTACACGCACCACACTATCTAAGGGTCCTGCGCCCTCTGGAGTAATACTCACTACCGTACACTCAAAAGTTTTTGGAACTATTTCACAACCAGGAATGGTTTCATTAAAACGCCAGGCATATTCGGACAGACTAACCTCGGTACACATAAAACAACCATTAATCGCCCCAACATTGTCAGCCGTACAACTGTCGCCGACACCGTTGGCATCTGATAATGAGCTGATGATAAAGCTGGCAATAGCAAAAGAGGAAAAAATAATGACCAAGCCAATCACCGCGTTAACCAATATTTTTTTGGCGGTATCAACTCGCTCGGCATTACCCCCGGCTGTCATCCAAACATAGCCACCGTAGATGATTATTGCTAAAGCTAGAACCCCTAAAAACCCCAGGATCACTCGGACTATACTCATGATAGTCAGGCGTATATCCTGGGTTCCTAAACCAGTAGCGGTACCATAATCAATTCCAGTATCAAGCGCCAAAACAGAGGAGGCGGCTAAAAAGCCACCAACTAGAAATCCTAAAATAATTGGTAAAAATATTTTTAATTTTGTTTTAGTCTGAAACTTACGAAACATTACTTCTGATAAAATACTAATTTCTTAAACCAGAAAATTAACTATAAAATATTACACTCTACATCCGATTCTTCACCGTTACAACAATAAGGGCTACTAATATCAACGGCGCAACAATCAACTCCTGGGGTGCAGATGCTAACGCAACGTTCACCAGCACCACAATCACCATCACCAACCGTACAAGTGCCGGTCACCTGACCAGTGGCGTCAATACACTGTTTTGGACTGTCGGTCGTTGGTCCTTCGGACGGCAAGAAACAGTTTTGGTAATTATCTTTAACGCCCGAACCAATTTCTGTTCCATAATTAGTCACCTCGGCAAATCTGGTATGGTTAATCAAAGCCATGGTTTGGTCAGCATAACCATCTTCTGGGATAGAGGTATCAATATTTTCTTTGGACACCCACCAAGCCGTATTAAATATCGACTCATCAAGTAGCGTAATATACTCTTTGTTATGACAAACAAAATCTCCACATTCACTGTCTTCTAAACAAAATAGCTGTTCACTTATTTTATTAACACAGCGATTTTGTTCACATACTTCATCTTCGCCACCACAGTCTTCACTGATACTACAACCACACAAACCGTCACGATAATTACTGCCAGATTTCAAAGTGCTACTGAACATCACTTCATCAAAAGTTGATTCCACCGGTAAAATTAAATTTGTACCTAGGCCAGTAACAATTGGACCAATGCCGATAATGTTTGGCTGACTTAAATCAACGGTTCGGTTAACGTAAAATTGCCAAACCAAGTCATCACCAAATCCTACTATAGCTGGCTCATCATTTAAATAATAAGGTTCTTGGTTACTTTGATTGGGTCGAGCTGGCGCTAATCCAGGAACAATGCCGGGACCATCAGACTTACCAAAAGTTTCGCCGCCACCAAAGGTATAGGTATCACGATTACCGTTCAAAGAGTTAAAAGCCAGGTCAATAATACCCTGTGGACTGCCGCCAGCTTCCGGATAAAAGGCGACAAAAGGTGCCGTGTCAGTTTCACCTTGACAGGACGAACCAGCTCCACCAGGTGTGGTCACACATTCATTAAAATTTGGATCATTACAACCAGCCGAACAGTCATTTAGCACGGCGGCCTTCACAATCACCCGATAGCGGGTAGCATCATAGGTTTCCGTTGGCAGATCGTTAGTATCATCACCGTCTTCTAAGGACGGTAGACAATATATTTTTTCACCACATGAATTGGTTGCTCCATCGTCACAAGGAATATCGGAAATGAAATCAACTGTTTTGTATTGATTACTGATCAATAAAGAACCGGTAACGTTTGTCCACTTAGCCGGATCATTCAAAGTGTCCGGGTTAAGAGGATCATTATGGTATTGCACAATGATATTACCAACTAAGTTAGTTGGATCAATTGGTTCATTAAAATCTAAGGAAAGAATGGCATTACGGGCAACATCAAAAGCGCCGCCAGCCATTGTTGGGGTAAATGTTGGTTCGGAACCACCGGTCATCGCTGGATTAGGAATTGACATCCAGTCACCGCTGGCATTGACCTGAATTGAATTACCAGCCGCACCAGCAACTATCGCCTCTAACTCTACTTCGCCGTCAGTATCACCGTCAGCAAAAGTAACTAGACCGTTATCTTGAGCAACAATTTTATCAGAAATTGATTCAAGGGTGTCAACAGCCGGGTTAACAACGATGGTGTTAGCACCACCAGCAGTTTCCACAAAAGTATAAGTGTCACCACCAACAGTTAAGGTCGAGGCACTCTTCTCAGCCGTAGTTTGAAAACGCCACAACTGTCCCTGGACTGTAGTGTCATCCCAGAAAAGCGTTAAACTACAACCAATATTTAATGACTGTCCGTCAAGTTCGGCCGTGTCACTTAAACCAAGAACATCAACTGGATCACCATCGCTACAAGTTGTGGCGTCTAAGGACCGAGCATTAATCGAAAATTCGGTACCACCTTCGCGGGAAATACAAATCCAGGCATCTTCTAAACAGCTATAATTTCCAGAGACCGTAAGTACTGGTTGAAGATCCAAATCGCAAGTTCCACCTCCAGTACATCGAGCATCATTAACACAGGGATCTCCTGCCGCATCTCCTCCAACACAGATTCCGTGTTCTCTTGGTAAAGTTGAAGCAGTTTGGGCAAAATTAGGTAGTTCGGTAACGAAGATTGAACCGCTGGCTTGGGCTGCTGGTTGAGTAGCATAACTGTCGGAACTGTTATCAGGTTGTGGGAAGACATTTGATACTTCTGGTGGATCCAGATCTAATTCAAAACCAATTTCAAAAGTCCACCTGAAAAAACCACCTGCCCCCGGAAAAGCCGACTCCTGATTAGCTTTTTCAATATCATTGCTTAATTTTACTGAATACCAAGTACTGTTCAGTCCTGAAGCTCCCGGATCACCCAAATATTCAACTGGATTGAAGACAAAGGTTAAGCCATCAACTGAAGTAACTAAAACTTGATCAGCGTCCAGCCTGGTTGGTTCATCCGGATCTTCATAGATTCTCACATTAGGTTCTGGAGAGATTGTTCCTGTCTCAGCTAAAATTCCTTGGCAGGGAGCTTGGACAGTACAAGTAGCTGGAGCACCATCAATAATAGAACTTGGATCCATTAATTCTTTAAAGGTAACAATGATGTTGGTATTACGGGCAACATCAAGAGCAAATGGTTCAGGATAGACCGCTTGGATAACACCGGTTCCCAAGTAACCACAATTGTCACACGGCCCAGGTGGTGGTGGACCACTAATAACTACTCCTCCTCCGCCAGTGCCTTCCAAGGCACTAATGATAAAACTGACAATGGCGAAAGCCGAAAAAATAATTGCCAAACCAATGGCAGCGTTTACCAAAATCTTTTTGGCCTTGTCAATTTGTTCGGCATTGCCCCCAGCAGTCATCCAGGTGTAGCCACCGTATAAAATTATGACTAAGGCTAAAATGCCCACAAAACCCAAGATGACGCGGACAATGTTCATGATGGTAATCCGAATATCCTGAGTCCCTAAGCCAGTGGCCGTACCATATTCTATACCAGTATCTAAAGTTTGGGCCACTACCGGCAAACCAAAAGCCAAACTAAAAACTACCACCGTAAAACAAAGGATGGTAGTTCGCAAAATTATTTTCTTGAGGGACCTTTTAGAGTTTTTTATAATATTCATAATTTTATGACTTAAAAATTTTATAAATAAAAAATTATATTAAAAAAATATTCCCTACAATGCTCCTTTCAAATTCAACTTGCGTTCTACTGCAAAGCTTCCTTAACTAGTTTACTAACTACATTGCCATCGGCCGCCCCACTAAGATCCTTCATTACCACTCCCATTACTTTACCAATATCACTAGGACCTTGAGCGTTTACTTTAGTAACTACTTCCGAAATTTTTTGCTTGATAACGTCTTCACTCATTTCGGCTGGCAAATATTTACTGAGGAAATCAATCTCTTTTTGTTCCTTATCGGCCAACTCCTGACGATCACCTTGTTTATACAGTTCAGTCGCCTCTTTTCTTTTTTTAACTTCACTTCGAATTAACTTGATTAATTCATCTTCCGTAATCTTATCTCTATTCTTGGAAATCTCAACATTAGCCACTGCCGTTTTAATTTGCCGCAATATCAAAATAGCCAGTTCATCTTTTTTCTTTAATGCCTGGTTAAAATCTTCTTCTAGCTGTTTTAGAATTTCCATTTAAGTTTTAACGACGGTGGTTATTAAATGGTCTTTCATCTTTGAGTTTACCAATTTTTTTCAAATACTCACGCTTTTCACCAATCTCTTTACGTCTCATTGCTTCTTTCAACGCCTTAGTTTTATTCTTTGGGCGTTCGTAGAATCTAATTTTTCTTGACTGGATTAATCTTCCACTTTGTTGTAATTTTTTATGAAATCGTCTGAGTAAACTTTCAAAGGTTTCACTTTTCTTTCTTTTTACTTCTGCCACTTAAAAATTCACCTCCTTATTTTTTGTTATCTTATTTATCATTATAGTAATATTATTATTTAAAAAAATTTAGTCGACTTTATGCCGTAACCATACCACTTTATCAACGATAAGTCAACGAATTTACCCCCAAAACCTAGCAAGCTTTTAAAGTCGGCTAAATTTAAAATTTATTTGATATTTTTTTCTTTAACTCTTGAACTGTTTTATTAAAATCAATAATCTCCTGAACTCCACTCTCCATGTCTCTAATTAGAATGGTACCATCCATTACTTCCTTTTGCCCAAGTATCAAAGCATACCTAACTCCCAATTTATTAGCCAATTCTAACTGAGCTTTTAAGCTGTCTTTAGCAAAATTTTCAGCAACTTTAATTTTTTCTTTACGTAACTGTTCAAACAATAGTAATGATTTTACCTTAGCTTGATCACCGATTTGCGCTAAAAAAACATCTGGGGATAACCCTTTACCAACTTTTATCTCTTTATGCTTAAGTTGTAAAATAGTTCTTTCAATCCCAATCGCCACCCCGGCAGCTGGTGTTGGTTGACCACCTAATACTTCAAACAAGCCATCGTAACGACCGCCACCGGCCAAAACACTTTGTGATCCTTCTTCCTTATCTGATGGCCAAATTTCAAAAACGGTTTTTGAGTAATAGTCCAATCCTCGTACTAAAGTTGGATTTAAAATATAAGAAATATTGAGTTCGTCTAAATATTCAACCACTTTCATAAAATGAGTTTTACATTCCTCATCAATCCAATCAATAATTTGTGGCGCTTCGGCTTTAATAACTTCACAAGACTGTTTTTTACAATCTAAAAGTCGCAATGGATTTTTGGTTAAACGTTTTTTACAATCTTCGCACAACATTTTACGTTTACTGCGATAGTAAGTTACTAATTCTTGAATATAAACTTTACGACAATCAGGGCAACCAATACTGTTAACTTGGATGCTAATTTGATTAAGTCCAATTTGTTGATAAAAATTATTGGTGATACTAATAATCTGGGCATCAATCACTGGATTGTCGTCACCTAAAATTTCAAAACCAAATTGATGGAACTGTCGTTGTCGACCAGATTGTGGTCGTTCTCGACGAAACATCGGTCCCCAGTAATAAAGTTTAACCGGTTGCGGTAGACTTATCATGCCGTGATTAATATAAGCTCGAACCACTGATGCTGTTGCTTCCGGTCTTAACACCACTGTCCCCTGTCCAGTATCACTAAAACTGAACATCTCCTTTTCGACGATATCGGTTTGTTTACCAATCGAACGAATAAATAAAGATGCCTCTTCTAAAATGGGCGGATCAATTCTAGAAAAACCGTAACCATTAGCAAAGCTGTCGGCGGTTTTTCTGATAAACTCCCAATACTTTTGATCAACTGGCAAAATATCTTTAAAGCCACGTAATAGCTGTGGAGATTTATTGCTGGCTGATTTTTTTACTTTAGATTTCTCGGCTTCGGCTTTCGCGTCTACTTCTGCTCTTGTAGGCATAGGTTTAAAAATTTATAAATTATATTCCAAATCGTTCCCCACCAAACCAAACTGGTTTAGTGGCCAACCACGTAATAAAGTTTTACCGATTATGTATTCTCGTTTAACCGGACCAAAGGCTCGTGAGTCCAAACTGGCTAATCGATTATCCCCCAACAAATAATACTCATCAAGGGCTAACTCAACTTCAACGTCACCCAATGTTTTCATGGCCGGCAATAAATAATCTTCTTCCAGTAACACTTCTTCTGTTTGGCCAGACTTTGTAATAAAAACTTTACCATCAGAAATTTTAATTTTTTCGCCAGGCATGGCCACTATTCTTTTGATAAAATATTGATTCGGATCATAAGGATAACGAAAAACTACTGAATCCCCTCTAATTGGTGTTTCAAAATAATAACTAATCTCATTAATAATTAAATATTCACGATCATAGAAATTTGGTTCCATCGAAGCACCTTTGACGTAAAAAGGTTTAATAATAAAATAACGAACCGGAATGATTATGGCTAAAGAGATAACCACCACTTTGAAAATTTCCCAAACGAAGACAGCTGCTTGTTTGCCAACTGTTAAATTTTCTTCTAACTCTTTTGGCTTTTGATTTTTGTCTAGATTCATAAACGATCAGGATAGTTAGTAATTATACCGTCAATACCTAAATTTTTTAAATAATCAATTTTTTTTCTACTATTAACCGTCCAGGCACATATCTTAATTCCCTGACTATGAAACAAATCAACTTTCTCTTTACTTAAAAAATGATGGTTAATATTTAAATAGTCAGCATTGGCCTTTCTAACCACCCACGAAATATAATGTTTAGTGATCGGCAAAAACAATATCGCCAAAAAATCGAAAACAAACCATACATTAAATGCATTAGTCGCTCTAAAAACTAAAGCGGTGGTAATTTCCGGTTCTAATCTTTCAACAATCTTTATTTCACCAGGATGATTAGAGGCAATCATGATCTTATTAAGATCAACTTTATAATCTCGTAAGGTTTGAACAACAATCTGGGCACTACCTTTAACTTTAAGTTCTATATTTAAACCTATCTTATTATCTACGACGTCTAATACTTCGCCCAAGGTTGGAACAGTTTCAACTTTTTTAATTTTTAATTTTTTAACCTCTTCTAAAGTTAATTTATTAACCCGACCATATTTTTCTGTTAAACGTCGCATCTGATTACCATGCATCACGACTGGATACTTATCCTTAGTAATCCTAATATCAAACTCCACCATGTCGCATTTAAGTTCTAAGGCTTTTTTAAAAGAGGTTAAAGTATTTTCTGGAGCATAAGCCTTAGCTCCACGATGACCAATTTTTAACATAAATATCTAAAATAAATTCAAAATCCAAAATTAAAAATAACAAATAAATTAAGATGATCTAGGCTCAAATCAAATAATCTTATCTCATTTTTTAAAATTTTTAATTTTGATTATTATAATTTGTTTAGGGCTTGAGATTTTGAATTTGCAATTTACTATACTGGCGGACAATACAGGAGTTAAACCTTTGATCTCCATGATGTGAACGTGGCTATCTAAGTAGCTGACTAATTATCCTGGTATAAAAAGAAAGCGTCTGGGTTCACGGTACACCGCTCAATTACGCTTTGGTGTATGCCCAATAACAATAAAAAATTACTAAAACTAGCATAACATAAAATGCTAATCGTGTAAACAGTAACAATTGCTTTTTTAAGGTTTTTATGGCAAAATTATAAAATTAAAGGCCTATGACTAGAACCGAACCTGACTTTCTAAAAAACCAAGAGGAAATAGTCAAACAACCAAAACGCCCGCTTCGCCACGAAGCGAGAAAAATAAAATTTATCAGTAAACTTACAATTTATTTACTGATAATTTTTGTTATTCTGCTGGTTGTGTTTGGGGTCAATGTCATTAACTCTGGTGAGAACTTATCGCAAACCCTGGGTAACGTTGGCTTGTGGGGACAAATTAAGCACCTCATCGGCAGTGAAGATAAACAATTAGATGGTGAAGATAAAGACCGAATCAATATTGCCCTACTGGGCATGGGTGGTATTGAACACGAAGGCCCTTTTTTGACTGACACCATAATGATCGCCAGCTTCAAACCATCAACTCAACAGCTAGCCCTGGTCTCCGTACCCCGTGATTTACTGGTGCCAATCCCGGGGTATGGTTTTGGTAAAATTAATCATGCTAATTCTATAGAGGAAGTGAACAATCCTGGACAAGGCGGTGAACTAACCGTCAAAGTTCTTAATCAAGTTTTTGGTTTACCAATTGATTATTACATCAGAATTGACTTTGCTGGTTTTAAACAAATCATTGATGATTTAAATGGTATTTCAGTTGTTGTCGAAAATACTTTAGATGATGAGTTATATCCTGTTGCTGGTAAAGAAACAGCCGCCACCTCTGAACGGTATGAACACTTATACGTTGAGGCTGGTGAACAACAAATGGATGGTGACTTAGCCTTAAAATATGTTCGTTCACGTCAGGCCGTAGGTTTAGAGGGCAGCGATTTTGCCAGAAGTAAACGTCAACAGCAAGTTATTATGGCGGTCAAAGAAAAAGGTCTTTCTATTGGTACTCTGATCAATCCTTATCGGATCAGCAAAATTATGGACACTTTATCACAACACTTAGCAACTAATTTAGAAGTTTGGGAAATCATTCGCCTATTTAACATGGGCCGTGACTTAAATGAGGATGATATTATTCATCGTGTTTTTGATGATGGTCCTAATGGCTTTTTGTATTCTGGTCTAACAGAGAATGGGGCATTTGTCCTCCAACCAACAGCCGGCGACTTTTCCGACTTACAACTAATCGTCCAAAATATTTTTAATGCCGAAAAGATTGCCGAAATCAGACCTCAACGAATTCAAATCCAAAACGGTACAAAAGTTAATGGCTTGGCTTCACGCACTTCAGAATATTTACAAAGCTTAAGCTATCAAATAATAAAAATAGGTAATGCTCCGACCCAAGATTATCAAAGAACTGTTGTCTATGATCTGACTGATAAAGAACAAAATAAAATTGCCACTAATTTAGCTGATCTCTTGGAAGCCGAATTACCAGCAACCATTCCCAGTTGGATTAATGCCACCAGTACCAGTCAGGTCAGTCGTAATGCCGACATTTTAATTATTTTAGGCCAAGACCGAGTCGAAGGAGAATAATATCACTATGAAAAAAATTCCTACAATTGTCATAGTTGGCCGAATCAATGTTGGCAAGTCAACACTGTTTAACCGGTTAACCGAATCAGGCAGGGCCCTGGTTTCTAAAATAGAAGGAACCACCCGTGACTATAATTTAGGTCAGGTCGAATGGCGTAATAAAGCTTTTCAGTTAGTCGATACCGGCGGTGTTAATATTGATATTTTAAAAAAAAGTATTCAGCGACTTCTACCAAACCAAAGTAAGAAAGCCGAGATTAAGGCCGATGTTATTGAAAAAGAAATTATTGGTCAAACAAATAGAGCTTTGGAAAAAGCTGACCTGATTTTGTTAGTGGTTGATGGTCAAACTGGAATTTTACCGGAGGACAAAGAGTTGGCCTTGGTTTTACAAAAGTTAGATAAACCAGTTCTGCTAGTCTGTAATAAAATTGACGCCCCCAGACATGCTCACCAGGTTAATGATTTTTTTGCCCTAGGGTTAGGTGTTCCCTACCCAGTTTCCGCTGCCAGTGGTAGTGGTACTGGAGATTTCCTAGATGTATTAATTAAAAAAATTAAGTGGCCCATTGGTAGACCCAAAAAAGAAGTAGCTGATGATTCAATCAGAGTAGCAATCATTGGCAAACCAAATGCTGGCAAGTCTTCATTGGTTAATAAAATTTTAGGAGAAAAAAGAGTTATTGTCTCGCCAGTTGCCCAAACTACTCGTGAACCACAAGACACGACCATCACTTACAAAAATCGTGAAATTACTTTGATTGATACTGCCGGGTTAAGAAAAAAAGGTAAAATTAAACCAGGCCTCGAAAAGATGGCTACCGACAGAACAACTAATATGTTAAATGCTGCTGATGTTGTTTTACTGGTGACCGAGGTTGATAAACCTTTATCTCGTCAAGACAGTCATATCGCCGGTGATATCAAATCGTCAGGAGCTGGTATAGTTTTAGTCTTAAACAAATGGGATTTAGTTGATGATAAGGATGATAAAAGCGATAATCGAGTTAAAAAATACTATCAAACTCATTTTCCATTCTTAAGTTTTGTCCCAATCATCTTTACTTCGGCCGAAACTGGTAAAAATGTAGATAAAATTCTTGATCAGATTTTAGAAGTTGAAGCCGAAAAACAAAAGGAGATACCGTCTGAAAAATTAGAAGAAATTATTCAAAGTTTAATTAGAAAACATAAGCCAATGCAAGCCAAGGGACCCAGCAGGCCTAAGATAAAATCGTTAACTCAGACTGGAGTTAACCCTCCAGAATTTACGGTAACCGTTGGTCCTCGGCAGTCAGTTCAGCAATCTTACCTAAGATTTATCGAAAACCAACTGCGTTACAATTTTGGTTTTTCCGGTGTGCCGGTTATAATAAGAGTAAGGACTTTAACCGAATAATATGAAACTAATAGTTGGTCTGGGTAATCCCGGAAAAAAATATCAACAAACATGGCACAATGTTGGTTTTTTAATTGTTGATCAGATACAGCAAAAAAAACCAGAAACTTTTTTAAAATTTAAAAAAAGCGCCAAACATAAAGCCGAGATTTGTGAAGGTGGTATTTTAGAAAAAATTATTTTAACAAAACCACAAACTTTTATGAATAACTCTGGGCAAGCAGTTAAATCATTACTTAATTTTTATAAAATAAAATCACCCGATCTGTGGGTGATCCATGATGACATTGATCTACCAATTGGTAAAATTCGCATTTCCCAAAATTCCTCGGCCGCCGGCCATAATGGAATTAAATCTATTATTAATGAACTGGGGACAAAAGAATTTGTACGGTTTCGTATTGGTATTCAACCATTAACTCCGATGAAAGTACCAACCGATAAATACGTCTTGCAAAAAATTAATAAGACTGATAAAGTAAAAGTTGATGAGGTCGTTCAAAAAACTATAGCGGCGATTGATCTGGCCTTAGATCAGGGTATCAGTGAAACCATGAACGAATTTAATTAGGTAAAACAACTTAAACTAATCAATGTAGCGCGTTAATCTTAACGCGTTTTTATTATTAATAAATAATGAATTTAGAATTAGGAATATGGAATCTGGAAAACAAAAAATTAAAACTTTTAAAGATTTATATGCCTGGCAAGAAGGATACGATCTGGTATTAATTGTATATTATATAACAAAAAAATTCCCTAGAGAGGAAATATTTGGATTAACAAGTCAGATGAGACGATGTGCGGTTTCTATAACTTCAAATATCGCAGAGGGATTTGGCCGTCCATCATATAAAGAAAAGGTTAAATTTTATTCTATTGCAAGAGCTTCATTAACTGAATTACAAAATCAAATATTAATCGCAAATGGCATTAACTACCTCTTAATCGAAGAATTACAGAAAATATCTCTCCAATCTATTAAAGTACATAAAATAATCAATGGCCTAATTAAGAAATCAAAAACCCATATTCCAGATTCATAATTCCATATTCTAACTAAAAAATAGCTTCCAAAACCCTGCCACCAGCGTAAGACATACATTGAATTGACAATGAATACCTTAGCTTAAGGCTAATAACAAGTTTAGGAGGGTTAAGCTTGTTTTCGCCGCTGGTAAACAGGATTTTGAAAGCTATTACTTCAAGTATATTAAGTTATCACATCATCAAAAAAATGTCAATACTCATTTTAATAAAGAAAAAGGAGCTAAAATTTATTAAAGCTCCAAGTGATCATCTTGGTTGTGATAAAATTGAGGCTGCTACTCTGGCAATACTTTTGTATACCCCTTGAGGAACATGAGTTGTTGCCGGTTGATTTTCATCAATTGTCTGACGATCAGTCTCACTGATGATTTTAACACCACTTGATGTGTTAGTAAAAATCAGTATGGCATTATACACCGGAACAACTATCATAACTCTGCGCCGTACTCGATCAACACTTTTGGTTTGAAATACGATATCTGTTCTTCCACTAGTCTCACTGGCTGGTGCTATATGCCACGACATGATAGTCACCTCTTTTAAATTATATGGTTATTGTTGAAGGTTCAATATTGATAACTAACTATAATACTAAAAAATAATTATGTCAACCAAATTACCAAAAAATGAATTAAAATATTGGTTAGCTTTTAGCCAAATCACCTCGGTTGGCCCGGTTCGCTGGCAACGATTATTAGACTATTTTGGCGATCTTAAGACCGCCTGGAAAGCTTCAAATAATGATTTACTAAAAGCCAAAATTGATCAAAAAACTATTGATGAATTTTTAGAACAACGTAATAAAATTGATCCTAATTTAGAGTTTACAAAGGTTGAAAAAAATAAGGTTAAAATAATCACTATTTTAGATCAAGGCTATCCTAAACTGCTCAAAGAAATTTACTCCCCTCCTCCACTGCTGTACTATCGAGGCAACCTTAACCTCAATAATGATTTTACTTTAGCGGTTGTTGGCAGTCGAAAAATTACTTCCTATGGACGGCTGGTAACTGAAAGGATTGTTAGACAATTAGCTCAAGCCGGCCTAACTATAATTTCCGGACTGGCCCTTGGGGTTGACGTCTGTGCCCATCAAGCCACGGTTGATTGCGGCGGGAAAACCGTGGCCGTATTAGGTTCAGGCATTGATCAAATCTATCCAGCGACTAACCGAAGAGTTGCCGAAAAAATCATCACCAATGGCGGTGCAATAGTGTCCGAATTCCCTTTTGGCATGCCGCCGTTAAAACAAAATTTTCCTCGTCGCAATCGTTTAATATCTGGTTTAAGTTTAGGCACTTTGGTTACCGAGGCCACTGAAAAATCCGGCGCGCTGATTACCACTAAATACAGTTTAGATCAAAATCGGGAAGTGTTTGCTGTGCCGGGGAATATTTACAATCAAAATTCAATTGGCACCAATAATCTAATTAAACTTGGCGGCAAATTGATTACCACGGCCAATGATATCTTAGAAGCTTTAAATTTAGAGCAAGCCAAAGAATTTAAAGCAATAAAAGAAGTAATGCCCGATAATGAAACTGAAAAAGTTTTATTTGATCTACTCGGTAAAGGCGAACTCCATGTTGACAAACTTCGCCAGTACGCTAGACTTGATATCAGTATTATTAATTCAACCTTGTCGGTCATGGAAATGAAAGGCATAGTCAAAAATATTGGTAACCAAACTTATGCTAAAACTCGGTAAAGCCGCTCAGCAAGATAAACTGTACTTACTCCTGGCTCTGTTTGTCGCCTCACTCTTAGCCGCTAACTTTCTGGGCAGTAAAATTACCGCCTTTGACCTCCCAGCTCTGCTAGCTGGTCTTTTAAATATAATTTTTTGGCCAATTATTTTCATCCTGAATCTGATTGCCTCTCCCCTGGCCGACTACACAATTTTTGGTACGCCTTTCTTGGCTTACAGTTTTTTTAACACAATCCATGTTTCAGTCGGTATCTTAACCGTGCCAGTAATGTTTTTAGTTACTGACATTGTGGCCGAAGTAATGGGCAAACAGGTAGCCCGTAAATTTATCTATTTTGGTATTAGTGCCATGCTGTTTGTTCTGATTATTACTGCCATTTCAGTTTGGCTACCGGCTGATCCGTCAAGAGCATTCTTCTCTCAAGAGGCCTACGCTGGTATCTTTGGCGTATCCATCAGAATTATGATTGCTTCAATCATTGCCTTTTTAATGGCTCAGTATCATGATGTTTGGGCTTTTCATTTCTGGAAAGAAAAAACCAAAGGTAAATTACTATGGCTCAGAAACAACCTCTCAACCTTTGCTAGTCAGTTTATTGATTCCACAGTATTTATGTTTGTCGCCTTTTATGGAGTATCTGAACGTTTTGATACTTTGTTTATTTTTTCCTTAATCCTGCCCTACTGGATTTTTAAAATTTTATTTGCCTTGCTTGATACTCCTTTAATATACGCTGGGGTTAAATGGTTGAAAGAAAAATAAATGCCAAAAAACTTTACAAAATACTACGAAGCGGTTGAATATCTAGAATCAATTCCGATCATGTCCAAAGCAGACTACTTTACCAAAAAAAGTGGTCGCTCTTTATTTTTAAAACGGTTTGAGTATTTCTTAAATCTGATTGGTAATCCCCACCGTCAGATGCGTTATTTCCATATTAGTGGTTCATCCGGCAAAGGTTCCGTTGCTAATATGGTTCAATCGATCTTGATTGAAGCCAAATACAAAACTGGCCTGTACACTTCACCCTACTGCACCACCTCCATTGAAAAAATTAAAATTGATAACCTGTTTATTGATCCAGAAGAATTTGCGGAAATTGTTAAAAAACTAAAATCTAAAATTGAGTACGCTCATAAAAACTCCCCATACGGTCGACCCAGCTATTTTGAAATTTTTACGGCCATTGCCTTTTTGTATTTTAAAAAAGCCCAATGTGAGTATGTTGTCTTAGAAGTCGGTTTAGGTGGCAGTTTTGATGCCACTAATATTATCCCCTTTGCTGATATTACCATCATAAACCTCATTGATTTTGATCACGTAAATATTTTAGGTAATAAACTGACCACCATTGCCAGAGAAAAATCGGCCATTATTAAGCCACGAACCGAAGTATTTACCACCTCTAAGAATAACAAGGATGTCTTAAATATCTTTAGAAAAGTTTGCCTTAAAAATAAGGTAAAATTAAATATTATAAAACCACCAGTCAGGCCTTATCAACTACCAGTTTTGGGTATTCATCAACAGGAAAATGCCGAGCTGGCCGCCAAGGCTTGCCAGGAGATAGGGGTTAAAAAAAACCAGATTAAAGCTGGGTTAAAAAAAATTAAACTACCTTGTAGATTTGAGGTAGTTAAAAAAAATCCAACGGTAATTATAGACGGCGCTCACAATTTTTCTAAGGTTGATTCCACGGTTACTACACTTAAAAAGTTGACATATAAAAAATTATATCTTATTATTGCTTTAACCCGTGACCGCGATCCGAAAAAAATCTTTAAAACTTTAATTCCTTTGGCTGATTATATTGTTTGCACAAAATTTAAGTCAACTGACAGAAAACCACTAGCTCCCAAAGATTTAGCCAAAGCCATCAAGAACAAAAATGATGTGATAGTAGATAGTGATTCCACTAAAGCTTTGACAAATGTTTTAAGTCGTGTTAGAAAGGATGATGTTGTACTGGTAACCGGGTCACTTTACTTGGCCGGTGAGTTAAGAAAAAAGTATTATAAAGAAGAATTAATTTTAAAGAAACGTAAAATATAAATATGGCAAAAAATTTAGTTATCGTAGAGTCCCCTACTAAAGCAAAAACTATTACCAAATTTTTAGGCTCTGATTATAAAATCGAGTCTTCTTTTGGTCACATCAGAGATTTACCAAAATCTAAACTGGGAGTTGACGTTGATAATAATTTTGAGCCTGATTATGACATTCCAACTAAAGCCAAAAAGAAAGCAGCCGAACTTAAAAAATTGGCCGAGAAAGCCGAAATTATCTACTTCGCAACTGATGAAGACCGTGAAGGTGAAGCCATTTCTTGGCACTTAGTAAATATTTTTAAAACTCCTGAAAAAAAAAATTAAAAGAATTGTTTTCCACGAAATTACCGAGGAAGCAATTAAAGAAGCTTTGAAAAATCCCCGGGATATTGATATGCATTTAGTTGATGCTCAACAGGCCAGACGAGTCTTAGATCGTTTGGTTGGCTATAAACTTTCTCCTCTTCTTTGGACTAAGGTGGCTCGAGGTCTTTCCGCCGGTCGAGTTCAGTCAGTTTGTGTTCGCTTGATTGTAGAAAAAGAACGAGAAATTGAAGCCTTTAAAGAAGATGAATATTGGACCATTGATTCAATCTTCTCTGAAAAAGGTAAAAAAGATATACAATTTGAGTCTAAACTTCACAAGATAGACAATAAAATTTTAGATAAATTAGAAATTAAGAATAAAGAACAGTCTGACAAAATATTAGCTGATTTAGAAAATGCCACCTACAGTATTGCCGAAGTGGAAAAAAAAGAAGCAAAGAAAAAACCTTTAGCACCTTTTACCACATCTACTCTACAGCAAACTGCTCATAACAGACTTGGTTATTCTGCTAAACAAATAATGATGTTTGCCCAGCAACTGTATGAAGGTATTGAATTAGGTGATAAAGAGGCTGTTGGTTTAATAACCTACATGAGAACCGACTCAGTTAATTTAGCAGATAAATTTGTCAAAGAAGCAGAAAACTATATAAAAGATAAATTTGGTGATAAATATACTTCTGGCGTCAGAAAATACAAGGCTAAATCTAAACTAGCCCAAGAGGCCCATGAAGCCATTAGACCAACTTCCGCCAGTAACGATCCGGAATCAGTTAAACCTTATTTAGATGACCGTCAATTTAAACTTTATCAACTTATTTGGCAGCGGGCGATGGCCAGTCAAATGACTGAAGCAATCATGGACAACACCAGAATTGATATTGCTGCCGACAAGACTCCTTATACTTTTAGATCGACTGGTTCAGTTATCAAGTTTGAAGGTTTCTTAAAGATTTATCCAACTGGAACCAAGGAAAATATTTTACCAGACATAAAAGAAAAAGATGTTCTGGATTTAATATCAATAACTCCCGAACAACACTTCACTCAACCCCCTGCTAGATATTCCGAAGCCACTTTGGTTAAAGTCCTAGAAGAATATGGCATTGGTCGACCATCAACCTACGCTCCAACCATCTCAACAATCCAAGACCGAAATTATGTCATCAAAGAAGAAAAAAGATTAAAACCGACTGACATCGGTATTCTGGTAAATGATTTATTAGTTAAACATTTTTCAAAAATTGTTGATTATAAATTTACGGCTGAGCTAGAAGATGATTTGGATGCGATTGCTTTAGGTAAGAAAAAGTGGCGACCAATTATTCATGAATTTTGGGGACCATTTAAAAAAAATCTAGATATCAAAGAAAAAGAATTAGACAAGAAAAAAATCACCGAGGAAAAATCTGATGAAGTTTGTGATAAATGCGGCAAGGAGATGGTGATAAAAATGGGCCGCTTTGGAAAGTTTTTTGCTTGTACTGGTTATCCCGAATGTAAAAGTACCAAACAAATTGGCACTGACGGTGAAAAAGCCGAAGGGCCAGAAGAGCTTGATGAAAAATGTCCTGATTGTAAAAAGCCTTTAGTAAAACGTCACGGACGTTTTGGAGAATTTACTGGATGCTCTGGCTATCCTGATTGTAAATATATTAAAAAACAACCATCAGAATTATTCGGTACTTGTCCTAAATGTGGCAAGGGTCATATCGTGGGTAAACGTTCGAAGCGTGGTTTCTTCTATGCCTGTGATCAATATCCAGAATGTAAAAATGCCCTCTGGGGTAAACCAGTTATGCCGGAAGGTAAAACTGAATCAGAAAAATGTCCTGACTGCGAATCAATCTTAGTTTACGCTGGCAAAGATGAACAGATAAAATGCAGCAACAAAGAATGTAAATACCAAAAATAATCGTAAAGACAGAGCACTGCACTACCACTACATTTTAAAAATCAAAAAATCCCGCATGACAATTGCGAGATTTTTTGATTCCCCACTATCCCTCTAGTAAAACTAAAGGTGTTATAAGCAAGCTAGAAAAGAGTTTTAAAATCAAATTATGCCACCTAAAGAGAGAGAGACTACTGATAAGGCCAGGTAGACCGGCATTATTAGAGTAGCGCTCAAAACGGCGAATGTTCGAGTTATATCGAAATCCATGTCTTGAGCTTGTTCCAATTGAGCTGATTCCATATTTATTTTTGTTTTTACCTGTTTAGCCTAAACTAAACCGAGAGACTCTTAGGCGTTAGCCTAAGTTGCTCATTGATTAGATTCAGTTTTTAATGAACAAAAAAACACGGCAAATACCGAGTTTCAAAAACCATTAGACGAGTTGTCCGAAGATGCCGATTTTGTGTTTTTCATTTTTGTTTTTGGCCCGCTGATTATCTTGGGGCAATTTAAATAGATAGGTAATATTCCTATCTATAAATACAGTATAGCATATAAAAAAAAATTTGTCAATAAAAATGCGGCCGAAAGATAGTTAGACCCCGAAACATTGTTAATACTAGGGTGCTACTTTCAAGCCGCAAGATAATAATATCAAAACTTTCGTAATAAAACAAGGGCTATTTTTACCCAAGCTATAAATTTCAATTTTAAAAAAAAATAAACCTAAAAAAAATGGCAAAAGAAAAAATCTCGAGGTAAACCACGAGATCTTTTCCTGTTTCTAGGTCTTCTAGTATTAACAATTGCACCTTAGCATAGATAACAAATTTTGTCAAGCTTAATGAGTTAATCTATCGAGAAAAAACTACCGGTGTAGAAGTTGCAACCATCTTACCACCATTAGTCAAGGCAACGGTCATACCGTTAGTCCATTGAGCTGCACTCGAAGCAGTGGTTGAAGAAGTTCCTAG
>NYZP01000033.1 GCA_002687175.1 Parcubacteria group bacterium | reverse complement strand
TTTTGTTTGCGCGGTCTTTGCTTGGATTTTAGGACTTTCTGCACTGCTTCAAACAGTGTTGGGGAAAGAATCGGCTCAAAGTTTCCGTCGTGATATTCGCCATGAAATTTTACGAACCCCAAATACGCTCTGTTGGTGAGCATTTTCACGACGGAAACTTTTGCAAGTGGCGTTCCTTTCTTTTGGACAATGCCGTGGTCCGCCAAAAACTCCGCTAACGATACAAGGGTATGCGACCCCTTGGCGTATTCCTCAAACGCTCGCTTGATGACGCGAGAATTATTGGGATGCGGCTCTATATTTCTCGTCTTGTAATTGTTCACATATCCGAGAGGCGCAAGCGTTAGCCATTCTCCCCGGCGGAGTTTTTGGCGGATTCCTCGCTTCACATTTTCAACAAGATTGTCAGAAAAGTATTTGCTCTGTCCGAACGCCACTTGCAACATGAACTTCCCTTGCGGAGTTGGCTCAAACCAAAATTGCGGAAAGCGCAAAGAAGCAATAGCCCCTGTGTCCACCAAGTAAATTATTCTGCCACCGTCTACGCTATTACGGGCGAGACGATCCGGGTGCCATGCCAAAATCCCGAGCGGCTTTTTACTCGTTTCAATCATGGAAAGCATTTTGGCAAATTCGTCTCGCCCGGGCTTCTTTGCACTTTTCGCTTCGGTAAATTCTTTTACAATCTCAATGCGTTCTCGCTCGGCAAATTCGCGCAGTTCAAAAAGCTGTGCCTCGATAGACATAACTTGCTTATCGTCCTCCTCGGTGGATTTCCGAGCGTAGAGAACGCATTGAGTTTTTGGTTTGAGCTCTTTCATATTGTTATTGGGGCGAACTCTGGGATTTTACGGCGAAAACAAAAGCGGATTTTGCCCTGCGGAGCGCGGCGTACTCGCCGCGCGGAGCAGTCAATTCCGAACAAGTTAGTTTTGGTGCTGTAATTATACACTTCGCGCGAACCTACTTTGAACGGAACTAAGGAAGCCGCCCCGCCGCCGTGCGGGAAACCCGCACTGCCCCACAAAAAAGTTTTCTTCGCTTTTCCTGATTTGCGCGCGCCGATTTTTTCTTCTAAAAGGAAAAGAAAACTTTTTTGTGTTGCTCTGCTCTGAACGAGCAGGGCGGCGGGGCTGGCCTCTGTTTGATTTCGCTCGGGTGCGGCGGAATTCCCCCCACACCCCCCTTCCGCCGCACCCTCGCTTTTTACGCCGACGGAATTTGTATTTTGCTTTGCAAAATGCGCCGTAAGAAAAGATGTTGCCCTTGCCCCAACCCTCCCGTGCGCGGGCAACAAAGAACTCCCTTTGAGATTTACTAAACTCATATTTTTTGATATCATAGTAATATAATAATCAATCCCAATCGCCATTACTTTGATTATAGTATTATATTACTATGAGCGCAAGCAACAATTCAAAAATTGCTGATAATATCAAAAAATACCGAAACAAACTCGGTATTTCACAAGATAAGCTCTCGAAACTTGCTGATGTTACTTACAATACAATCATCAAAATTGAATCGGGAGCAAATATCAATCCGACTATTGAAACAGTGTCCAAAATTGCAAAGGCATTGAATGTTGGCGTTGATGATTTAATAAAATAGATATGAGTATGGATTTAACTTTTATTACCAATGAAAAAGAAAAAAAGCTCAAGCAGAGGATCGCCGAGCTTATTAAAAACAGTAAAGAATTGCGATTTCTCGTGGGCTTTTTCTACTTTTCAGGAATTGATGAATTATATGAGGCGTTGACAAATAATCCATCGCTTCAAGTTGATGTATTGGTTGGACTAAACACCGATAAAACCATCCATGGGTTGATTGAGTATCCGGATCCCAATGTGAATATAACTGACAGAGAAAGAGTCGAAAAATTTTTTGATTCGATTGCGAAATCTATTAACTCCGATGAATTTGATACAAAAGAATTCTATGAGCGCGTTAAATACTATTTAAGCTTGATCAAGTCGGGTAAATTGAGAATCCGTAAAACTCTAAAACCACATCACGATAAGCTCTATGTTTTTAACATGAAAGATGAGTTAAAAACTCTCAAAAAATCTGTACTGATCACGGGCAGTAGCAATTTAACTCGTGCTGGCCTCTCCACGCAGAACGAGTTTAATGTCGAAATCAGCGATCACGGGACGGAAGAGGCCAACGATTATTTTGAGAAGAACTGGAATGAAGCCGTTCCGATTACAGAAGTGCCTGCGTATAGAGATCGGCTAATCAATTTGATTGAAAACAAAACACTGATTGCTGATATTACTCCTTTTGAGGCATTTGCGTTTGTGTTAAAGAACTACCTTGATGTTCAAGGTCAGCAAAAAATTAAGGAAAGCGTAAAAGAATTACTCGAACGCAAGGGATATAAGCCATACCAATATCAGCTTGATGCTGTTTCACAAGCATTGACTATTATTAATAGCCCAGACACGCCAAATGGGTTAATTGTTTCTGATGTCGTAGGACTGGGGAAGAGCGTAGTTGCTTCTTTGATTGCAAAAAATTTGGGTAAACGCGGCGTAATTATCTGTCCGCCGGGGCTTATTGGTGATGAGAACAAAAAATCCGGATGGAAAAAGTATAAAGAAGATTTTGAGCTTCATGACTGGGAAATACGAGCCTGTGGACTTGAAAATCTTGAGCGAACACTTGAGTTAGTAAAAGAAAATAATGAATATGAAGTCATTATCGTGGATGAAGTTCATCGTTTTAGAAATCAAGACACTGAAGCGTATGAGGTATTAAGTAATCTTTGCCGAGATAAAATCGTAATTTTGCTTTCTGCGACACCATTTAGTAACACACCGGCTGATATTTTTTCACTTTTAAAATTATTCGTCGTTCCGGGAAAATCGAAAATTAGCTTAGATGACGATTTAGCCAGCCGTTTCAGATCGTACAACAGCGCCTTTAAGAAACTTTCTGGTATCAAAAAGGATTACAAATCTCCAGATAAACAAAAACGAAATCGAGCTGTAGCTGATTATGAATCTTTATTTGGGGATAAGAAAGTTGAGGGAGATAAAATCAAGGAGCGAGTTCGTTATTTATCAAGTAGTATCCGCCAAGTAATCGAGCCTGTTCTTATCCGGCGAAATCGTATTGATCTAAAAAAAGACCCCGTTTATTCAAAAGAGGTTTACGATTTATCAGAAGTTAAAAACCCCAAAGAATTGTTATTTGAATTGACAGAAAAACAATTAGATTTTTATGATAGCATAACAAAAGTTTATTTCGGGGAAGATAAGGAAAGCCGTCGATTTACTGGGGCGATTTACCGTCCGTTTTACTACGAGTCCGGTGAGGATGAGTTCGCAGAAAAAGATGAGGAGAAAAACCGAGAATTTCTTATGCAGTCAAACTTGTTTGACTTTATGAGGCGGCTTTTAGTTAAGCGCTTTGAGAGTTCTTTTGGCGCATTTTATCGAAGTATAGAAAACTTTTACAAAATTACAGATAAAGTCCAAAAGTTTGTTGAAAATTCTGGTGGCAAATTCATTTTAGATAGAAATTTGATGGATAGTATTTATGAGGAAGACATAGACGAGATTGAAAAGCACCTAGAGGAATATAAGCAAAAATTGGGTGAGGGCAAATATCCGAAATCATATAAAATTTACGAGATTGATAAATTTAAGTTGAAAGAACAATTTCTGCGCGATATTGAATCGGACAAAAAACTTTTCGAGGAACTTTTGGATATTTTGAAAAGACTCAAACTAGTGGATGAAGATCCAAAGTTTAACAAACTTATTGAGGAAATGCGCTTGCTAATGTCGGCAGAACATCCAGTTTCCGAACCGAGCAGAAAATTAGTCATCTTTACAGAATACTCTGATACGGCGAAATACTTGGAAGAAAAATTAGAGGTCATTTTCCCCGGAAAAGTTTTATCCATTGCTGATAACTGGTCTAGTTCAACAATTACAAGCATCGTTGAGAATTTTGATGCAAGCTACAAACAACAAAAAGACGAGTATCAGATCCTCTTGGCTACCGACAAAATTTCTGAAGGCTTTAACCTTAATCGTGCCGGTGCAATTATTAACTACGACATTCCGTGGAATCCGACAAAAGTAATCCAGCGAGTTGGCCGTATCAATCGCATTGGCAAAAAAGTTTTTAATGAGCTATTCATTTTCAACTTTTTTCCAACACTAATGGGTGCAGAATATGTAAGAAGTAAAGAAATTGCGGCTCAAAAAATGTTTATGATTCATAATACTCTTGGTGAAGACGCTAAAATTTTTGAGCCGGATGAAGAGCCAACCGCGGCAAAATTATTCCAAAAGATTATGGGGAACCCAGAAGAAGCAGAGGAGGAGAGTTTCCAAACTAAAATTCGTTCTGCATTTTCAAGGATTGCCGAAAGTAACCCGGAGGTAGTTGAGAAGATAAAAAACTTACCGACGCGTGTAAAAGTTGCGAAAGGCAATAAAGAATACTCGCTTTCTGTTTTCATTAAAAAAGGTCTTGGATTTTATATTCGTACCACAGAGGACGGCGAAAATGTAGACGAGCCGCCTTTTGAGCTCGCTTACTCAAAAATAGAATGTGCTAAAGATGAACCGCGAAAAGAATTAAGCACTTCCTTTTGGAATAGTTATCAGAAGGTTAAAGAGTTTAAGTTCCAAACAAAGCAAGTACCGGGCGCAGTAAGTTTGGAGAATAGGGCAAGAAATAATCTTGATACTCTTTTGAATAATCCCCCCACTAGTTTTGATAAGCACCTGTCTTTTGCGAGGGCGCTTTTTGAAGACATCATTGATTACAAAACCTTGCCAGATTTTACTCTGCGTCGAATAGCTAACCTAAACACTGTTACCCCCACTGAAAAAGAGATTACCAGAATTATGAGCGAGTTCGATAAACTCAAAGACGATCTCGGAACGGACTACTTGGAAAAAATTAAGCAGAAACTGGGCAGTATGAACAGCGAAGTAATCGTTGCTATTGAAAATGTCCAAGATTAATTTTCTATGCCAAGAAACAAACTTGAGGAAATTATCGAATCATTTGGGATAAAGGAGTTTTCTCAATTTTTTCGTCTCAAAACCCGAGCGGACGGAAACTTCCGTCCAAGTGAAGAACGGCTCTCGCAGTATGAAGATGCCGATTTTTTTGATTTTATAAAACTCGGACAAATTGAATTTTCTGAAACACAACGACTTATAGTAGCTGGCACAAAAGTTAATAAGGATTTAAGCGAGCGGTCCGGGAAGAAAGCTCAATACGAAAAGGCAAAAAAGATGCTTCGGGAGCTTTCGGTATATTCTGCCGGTATTTTTATTTTTTACGACAAGGACGGAAATTTCCGTTTCAGTTTGATTTACCCTGAATCAGTAGGAACAAGGCGTGAATGGAGTAATTTTCGCCGATTTACCTACTTTGTCAGTAAGGAATTAACCAATAAAACATTTCTGCAAAGAATCGGTGATGGTGATTTTTCAACTTTAGAAAAAATAAACGACGCTTTTTCTGTTGAAAAAGTTACCAAAGAATTTTATCTGGAATACCGGAAGCTTTTTGATGGATTAATGGAAAATCTCTCAAAAAATCATGCTTTTCTTGGTGAAGCATCAAAAAATGGTATTAATACCGAAAATTTTGCAAAGAAATTGCTAGGTCAAATAGTTTTTCTTTATTTTATTCAGAAGAAGGGATGGCTTGGCGTTCGGGCTGGTGGGAATTGGGGTGATGGAGATAAAACCTTCATGGGCAATCTTTACAAAGACGCTATTTCAAAGGGAGCAAATTTTTATAATGACTATTTGGAAAAACTTTTTTATAACGCTCTTAATAACTCGCACCGCGATTCTGCCGACCCTAGTTTTTCAAGGGATTTTAATAGTCGCATCCCATTTCTGAACGGCGGATTATTTGAGGCAGAATATGATTGGAAAAATAGCTTGATGTACCTTGACAATAAGGTATTCCAAGCAATGTTCGATGTTTTTGAGAGATATAACTTTACTGTTGAAGAAGAAAGTCCTGATGACAAGGAAATCGCCGTTGATCCGGAAATGTTAGGAAAGGTATTTGAAAATTTACTCCCCGAAAACTTACGCAAAGGAAAAGGCACTTATTACACCCCGCGAGAGATTGTCTATTATATGTGCCGCGAATCTTTGGTGAATTATCTTATCTCAAATCATTCCAATATTACCGAAGAAAATATCCGGAATTATATTTTTTATTCTGAAAGCTTTGAGAATTTCAAAAAACAAAAAGGAGAAAGTTTTACACCAGGCCAATGGAAAGAACTTGATAATTTGTTGATAAATATTAAGGTATGCGATCCCGCGTGTGGTTCAGGGGCTTTTCTCGTTGGAATGCTCAATATGATTGTTAAGCTCCGGATATTTTTGCAAACTACTCCGGATTCAAACCAAATTCCGCAGAAGAAAGAATACGAGTTAAAGCGAGAAACCATACAAAACTGCATCTATGGCGTGGATATAGATCCCGGAGCCATAGAAATAGCCAAATTACGGCTTTGGCTCGCTTTGGTGGTGGACTATGACCTTGAAGACATTGAACCCCTACCAAACCTTGATTATCGCCTTATGTGTGGTAATTCACTGTTGGAGGAATTTGAAGGAGTGAAGTTTTATAACGGCGAAAATGAATTGCAAGCGACTTTACTACCTGTTGAACCGGAGAAACGCAAAAAAATTGAATCGTTGAAAAAGAAAGTCAAAGAGTATTTCAGCGTCCATGACGATAAAGATAAATTAAAGAAGCGGAAAGAAATCAATGATGTAAAAGATTGGCTAGTTCGCTCTGCGTTGGAAAAAAGACGGCAAGAGATTACGACTCAACATAAAGGCGAAGAAGCAAAAGCGAATATGTTAGATGAAAAGAGTCGCAAAAAATATCTTGCTGGTTTTAGTAAGTGGCTCGATAGCAGTTCAAACATTCAGCAAGCTCTTGAAAGTTTACATAATCCTAAAAAAGAAAAGCCGTTTTTCATTTGGAAACTGGAATTTGTTGATGTATTTGAGGATAAAAAAGGATTTGATGTTGTGATTGCTAATCCGCCTTATGTTTTTACGCGAGGAGCAAGCTTTTCTAAATCTTTCAAAAAAGTAGTAGAAAAAAATTATTTTTGTGGCAAGGGTAAAATCAATCTTTTCTCTCTATTTATCGAGCGCGCTTCGATGATCCTAAGGAAGGGTGGTATCTATATTTATATAATTCCTAATACATTTTTCAGAGTGACGTCCTATAAACCGGCTCGTGAATTTATAGTCAAAATGAATAGAGTTATTCAGATTGTCGACCTTCATGCTGGAATCTTTGAGGGCGTCACTGCATCCACCGCTGTTTTGGAAGTTCAGAATATTGCCACATCAAATCCAAGAGTCAGTATAATTGAAGACTTCAAACAAAACGGTTATTTGGAGAAACGACGCTTTATTGATCAGAAAAAATTTAATAACCATGAATTTGTATTTTCAATTTATATTAACGATGCTTCAAGTAGATTATTCACCAAAATAAAAGGAAACTCATTTGAATTAAAAAATATTTGTAAAGACATTATCGAGGGGATAGTTACGCCAAAAGGCAAAAAGTCCTTTATTTCCACTGAAAAGAAAAATGAGTTTTATAAATCATTTCTTGAGGGCAAGGATATCGATCCTTATAAAATTGAGTGGAAGCATAAATACATTAACTTTGATAAAAAGAGGTTACATCGTCCAAGACCGGATTATCTTTGGGAATCTCCAGTTAAAATTTTAATCCGAAGAATAGGCGGCGGAAATAAGGCTATAATTTGTGCATTAGACACCAATAAATTTTATACTTACGCATCAATTAATAATTTATTGCTGAAAGATAATTGTGGTTATGACTATAAATTTATTCTAGCCTTGTTAAATTCAAAACTTCTTAATTGGTATTATATAGAAAATTTTACGAATCGTTCAGGCCTAACCGTCAATATTTCAAGAACTTTTTTGGATGTACTACCGATAAAAATGACGCCAAAAATAGATCAGGAATCTTTTACAAAAATAGTTAATGAAATTTTGGCAGTTACCAAATCTAGTGATTACTTGAAAAATTCTCCCAAACAAGCTAAAGTTAAGGAATACGAAAAGCAAATTGATCGGCTTGTTTACAACCTATACAATCTATCTCCGGATGAGATAGAAATTGTAGAAAATTTTGAGCGGCGCGGC
>NYZP01000032.1 GCA_002687175.1 Parcubacteria group bacterium | reverse complement strand
TGTAGAAGTTGCAACCATCTTACCACCATTAGTCAAGGCAACGGTCATACCGTTAGTCCATTGAGCTGCACTCGAAGCAGTGGTTGAAGAAGTTCCTAGAATAGAAGTTCTGTTTAGATCTGACCAGTAGAAACTGTTAATCAGCAGTTCTTCAAAGGTGTCAACTGCCGTAAAAGCATCTGTTGGGTTAGTGCCTGGAGTGGCAACATCACCTAACATCTGGATATTAACAGAACCACTTCCGGTACCACTACATGAACTTGCACCCGCTGATAAACAAGCAACATCACCAATTAAAGTAAATGTTCGTGTTTCACCTGCTGGAATAGTGTAAGGCACAATGTTATCGTCTGGGTCTGCCGTTACCCCTGATGGAGCTATTTGATCATCAGTAAAAACCATCACGATGGATCCTTCACCAGCTTGGGCTTGGGCACTTGATTCATTCATCCAGAGTAAGCCAACATCGCCAGTTGGTCCAAAAGCAACATTTTCCGAACCATCAGTAAGTTTAAAGTTGGTAACCGTAGCAGTTGTAGTAGCAATCCTAAACATCACATGATGTAATGCGACATCACCAGCCGAGTCAGCAGTGACCGAAAAAGCATACAAGCTTTTATCATTATCAGTACCACTGGCTAATGCACCACTAGCAATTTTACCACTTGTTAACAGATCATTTGTAGCAACAACTGGCACTGACTTAAATAAAGTCATGCCCTTTGAAGCTGTGCTGTCAACATTTTTGGTACTAATTGTTTTACCGGATTGGGCACCTTTAGCAGTTACATCACCAGCAGCGGTAATAATAAAGCTAAAACCTTCACCAGCAGCACCAAGTGATCCTAACTCATAATCAACATCAGAAGTATCAACCTTAATGGTTAATTTCTTACTGGTGTCTCTTGGTACAACAATTGGGGTGTTAGTGATATCTACTAGGACAGTTCTTGCAGCAGCGTCAGTTGAAGTAGGTTCAACCGAAGCTAGCAAAGTACCGCCATCATAGATGTGGAACATACTGATCTGATCTAATCCACCACTATTGACTTGAGTGGCCGTGATGTACATCTTCTCAATATTAATGTCCTCATACAACGCAAAGGTGTTGTAGACAGCAGCCGTCAAACCGGTAGAATTAGCAGGAATTAATCCAGCCTTTGGTGTTGAACTATCAATGTTAATTGTTAATTCACCTGCACTTACCAGAGTTTGGGCCTGACCATCACTAGCACTTAGAGTAACTGTGGCGGCCAAATTAGTGTCATTACCTTTAGCAGTAACGTGTGATGTTGCTGCTGTAGCATCAGACATACCAACAGTTACTACACCGTCAGTAGCCGCAGTACTAATTGTACCCTTAACTTCTAAAGTTTTACTGGTTCCTTTAGTAATAACTAGAGGAGTAGTAAAAGTAAAGGTTGAAGTAGCGTCATCATCGTCAGTAGTTTTGCCTGAAGTCTGAGAATCTGGATCATTGGTGGTTGCTAACTCAGTAGAACCATCATAAATGCTCCAGTTGGAAACTTCAGCTGGATTACAAGCTGAGTTACATTCTACTCTAACTAAGACCTTAGTAACTTTAATGTCTTCACCTGAAGATTCAGCACCTAAATTGATCTTGGCAAATAGATGTTGATCAGTACCAGCTACTACGGAAGCAGCTACTGGCGTTGGTGAAGTTGAAAGTGACAAAGCTGCAGATTTAACAGTCATCGTAGCTGACTGCTGTTCAGATGCTGGCGTTGCAGTGACTGCTAAACCGGTTGTTTCACCCTTAGCTGAAATCTGATTTGGTCTAATATGCACAATAATAGTGTCGTCAGAACCAAAATCAGAATCAATATCAGCTTTAATGGTGTATATATTAACACCGGCTGGAACAGTAATAGTGTCAGTACTGGTTGCTTGAAGTAAAACATTGTTACTGGTACCACCGTCCTGATAGTTCTTCAGGGTTGGATCAATTGGACCAGAAACTATTTTACCACTTGAGTCATAAACTGAAATGTTGGTGATGTCAACGGTACTGTCAGTATCTAAGTTACCAGAAGAAGTAGCAACTATAATACCAATTGGTAAAGCGGTAATTTCAATTGGCTCACCTTTAGCTTCAAATTCAAACTTACCTAAAACCAATTGATCAGCATCTTCTGGAATATTAACAGCTGATAAAGTAGCTGGACCGACTCTTAAAGCACCCTTGTCAATAGTAGTGACTGGGGCAGTCCAGAATGGGTCCGCATCAGCAGTACAACCTGATCCACAAGCTACTTTTACCTCAGCGCCAAATAGTTGACCCATGGCCACAACATCAGATTCGTCTTTAATGTCAAATCTAACAGTTCGGTCAGAGCCATCCAGAAGGTCAACTTGCAGGTCAACATCAACGGTTTTACCTTTTTCAATAGTTACCGGACTGGCCGATAAGTCAAAAAAGGCTACTCCACTTTCAGTAGTGGTAATGGTAGCTACTATGGCATCATCAATTAACAAATCAAGATTGCCAACATCATCATCACTGGCGGTTCCACCTTGATCAAAGGCTATTTGAGTTACTTCAAAATCTTCCGCTGAACTGGCGGTTAACTTAAAGCCAGAAACAATGTAGTTAGTAGTACCAATTTTTTGGGTTGCAGCATCTGGATTGTTATTACCATTAGCAACTGTTAAGCCACCAACTGTAATAGTTCCGTTAACTGTTTGGAAATTACCAACAATTGGTAATGTTCCAACTACTGCAGCGCTACCAGTTAAGGTAACAGAATATAGATCTAGTGATGGGATTTCACCAGCATAGCTTGAAGTGGCACCCATATTACCAGCTAGATAAAGAGTCTTAGTAGTACCAGCAGCAATGGTCATGTCTTTATTAAAGACAGCCATATGATCTGAATTTAAAGTTTTGGTATTACCAACTCTTTTACTAGTAGCTGCATCAATTAAAGCAATGTTACTAAATGGTGAGTCAGAAGCAACTGTACCACCACGTCTTACAGTTAATTGATCAACTACAATGTCACCATCAGCTGATGCAGTTAGCATAACTTTGGTGAATTTATTGTTGATGGTGTTAGCAAGTAATAATCCAGAAGCTGGAGTATCAGAAGCTAAAGCAATGGTTAAACTGGTTCCAGTTGAAGCAACTGGTCCATCGCCACCATCAGTTAAATTTTTATCGTCATTAATGTTTGGTGAACCATCCATCTGGGTGGTTTCATCGTAGTCAGCTGCATCGTCGATATCGCTACCAACAGTATAGTTGACAAAGAAAGCATCTGGTACATCTTCGACCATTGAGGCCCAATCAGCGCCATAAATACTTTCGGCTAAATCACCAGTGGTCATCCACATTAATGTGCCGTTTCCGGCCACAGCATAAACTTTAGGATCAGTAGTGATCTTTACCAGTTTAGTACCTGGTCGGTAAGTAACGTTGCCACCAATGGAGTAAGAACTCATCACAGTGTCAGCTACGGTTGTTACACCGGAAAAATCTGAGTACCAAGTAGAATAAGTTTTCTCGTTAGGGAAAACATATCTTTTACCATCAGCACCAAGGTAGTAAACAGCTCGACAAGGGTCATTAACACCAGAACCAGCACTACACTGGAGCTTAATTAAATCACCTGATACAGCTGCTCCTACAGCCAACGGTGTGGCAAGTAATCCTACTGACCAAACCACCGTTGCTACGGCAACACTATAGGTTAATAATTTTTTAATCATGTTTAATTTTCCTTTCTTGAGCTCATCCAATCATTTTAGTTAAGCAACTAGATATTGTTACGCCTAGGCGAACCTAACAACATCACGATGTTGGTCTATACTTCAGACATTTAAATCCCACGTACCCTACTTTCCCGAAGCTCCAATCCATTGGATCGACCTTTACTTTAGGAATTTAGGTGGATTAAAATCTTAATTACTCTAAAATTTAAAGTGAGCTCTTATATTACTCGACCTTACGTTACGTAGTGCAAGGCCGTCAGTAACTAAATATTATTCGATCTCATCAGCCGTTTCAGTATCAGCAACTGTTGTGTCAATCTCTGATTCATTATTGGTAACCGTTGAAGCCTCAACTGTTTCATTTTCTTCAGTATCTTCTGGATCTACTTTCAAGGTAGTATCTTCAGGATTAGCTGCTTCCAAATCTGCTTCGTTATTTACATTATCTGCAACCTCAACATCTTCCTCGGCTTCGGCTTCGGCGTCTTCAATTAATTGTTGGGCAGATAAATTTGTCTCTTGGGTGGTCTGGACGGCTTCAGCTACAATTTCATCAACCTCTGACTTCTCATCTTCGGAAAGCCCTTCAACTGTTTTATCAAAAGACCTGGCTAACTCCTCGGTTTTAGAACTAACAGTAACTGCCATTCTGACGGTGTGTTCACGACTAATTGGTGAAACTGATTCTTCATCTTTAATCTTATTCAATTGATCGTTAACCGCCACCACACTTTTTTGAAATTCTTGAACAACCGCTTCTATTTTTTTCTTTTTATCTTCTGGCTTAACATCAACTTCGGCAACAATTTTATCAAATTCAGCTAATCGTTTCTGCGCAAACTCAATCTTTAATTCAACTTTCTTTTGTTCGTCAGGTATTAAAGCAACGTGAGTTTTTTCTAAAGCAATCTTCACTGGATATAACTGCTCACCTGGCAAACTGTAAAAAGCAGCATTAATACTTAAACTGCTTCCTAAAAAAACACCCAGAACCAAAAGCATAACCACTGCTGGCTCTAAAATCCTTTGTTTAAAAATTTGATTAAATACTTTTAGATAACCAGAAAAACCAACATCTTCCTGTTGGTATTGATCTTGAGGATTAATTTCCTTTAATAAAACATCCCGGCTCAAAGCTATCCACTCTGGTCGGGGATTAATGTCCTTTTTTAATTTTTTTAACTCTTTAAGAATTTCTTTGTCCATCTTGCTTAATTAACTCTCTAATAACTTTAAGTGCTCGATGAAGTATAACTCTCACTGAACCCTTAGATTTATCTAAAACTTTTGATATCTCGGTGATTGTTAATTCTTCAATATATCGCAGAATAATTACTTCACGGTAGTCATCCTTTAACTTACGTAGAACTAACTCAATATTTTTCATCTCAAAACCTGTTTCAATTTCAGTTAAAAAATTCTGTTGTCTCTCGTCCTCAATATTACTTAATACTTCACTGTCTTGAGTAATATCTTGTTTGGCCTTCTTCCGATATGAATCTATAACTAAATTCCTGGCCGTACGATACAAAAATGCCTTTAAATTTTCAATTTCGGTATCTGAGTCATTAATATACTGCCAAATCTTCAAAAATACTTCTGAGGTCATGTCCTCAGCATCTTGACGAGTTGCTACCTTAAAATAAATAAATCTGTAGATGGGGGTGACATACAGATCATATATTTGAGTAAAAGCCTCTGGATCCCTCTTTTTAAGCTTTAATAATAGCAGTTTTTCCTCAAATTTTGAAGTATTCATTGTATGCTAATTATGACGTTAAAATTAGGGATTTGTTACACTCTTGAATCACTACTATAACTAATTTGGTAATATTAGTCAATTATTTAGGTAATCTTAACTATTTAATAAAAAATAATCAAGTTTTAGGGTAAATTGCTAAAAAATATAGTTACATGTATTAGTTGACGCTGTTTTAGAAAAATATTACAATGATAGTATTATTTGTCCAGACTAGCCTAGACAAATTACTATAAATATATGCCAAATGTCATACGAGTATCAGTTTCCGAAGCCGCAAGGCTGTTCGGAGTTGAGCCAAAAACAATACGTCGGGCCATTAAAGCAGAAACTTTGAAGTATATTATTGTTCAAGGACGCTACAAGATTAATTTCAATAGTCTGCTTGATTGGTCACAAGGAAAAACTGCTACCAAAAATAAATTAGCCGATAAGGGGATTGGCCAATATGTTGATAAATGGAAGATAAAAAATAAGTTATATTCGCCATCACCGGAACTTGTTCCACCACCTAAAAAGCCTAAAAAGATTAACCCGGAATCTTAATATTTTACAAATTACTATCTATTAAAAACCGGATAAAGATTCCGGGTTAATTGACACTCAAAATTTAATAACCTAAACTTATACTGGATGAATTGTCCTGGAGGGATGCTCTTTTCACTCCAGTTTTTTGTTTGTTTAAAATGTAACCCAAATAAGGGAGGAGAATGTAATAAGTGGTTATGTTGATGTTATAGTTGGCGGACAACATGGTGATGAGGCAAAAGGTATGGAAGAGCAACGTCTGACAATGGAGCAAGAAGTTGAATTTGCCTTTCACACTGGTGGAGGAAAAAATGCTGGTCACACGGCCGCAGTTGAAATTGACGGTAAGCTTAAAGGTATGGCTTTGCACGTAACTCCAACAGCAATTGCCTCCAGTATTCCTGTTGGACTTGCAGCCGGTATGGTGGTTGACCCAGTTTCATTTCTTCAAGAAATGGATTACGTGGAACAGTTTGGCTTTGAAAACCCTTTAGCCAGAACCTTTGTTGATTGGCGTTGTGCTTGCCCGCTAGTTCATCATCAAATAATGGATGCCGCCTGTGAGGTTATCCGGGCTAAGATTGCTGGCCAAAAACAAATTGGCACGACAGCATCAGGGATGGGTCCAATTCATGCAAATCTGGCTAGTCGGGTGGCGCCAAGAATGTACCATACAGTTGATGAAACAACTTTTAGAAACCGCCTAGAAGGAGATCTGGCTTTCAAGAAGTTGGTGCTTCAAGCCTGTTTAACAAAAGACGAATGGTCTAAATTGCTTGAGGAACTGACTGAAAAGCACACCGAAAGGAGCAAGGAACTAATTGAGCTAGGAGTGGCTTCAGAGGCTGATTTCGATTTTAACCGATTTGCTAGTTCCAATGGTTCAATCGGTTTTAGCAATGACGAGATTCTGGCTTACGCGCGTCCGGCATTAAAGCGTCTACACGAGGCAAATGCAATAACGGACGTTAGTGAAATGATCTGGGATCACATCAGGGCAGGTCATGTACTTATTGGGGCAACTTCTCAAGGAACCAGAATAGATAATGTGTTTGGAGATGGGGACTACAGTACAGCCGGTCGTACACTGGCTGGATCAGCTTCAAGTGGAGCCGGTTTTGGCCCGACCCATATCAGAAGTGTCCGGGTTGTCTTAAAAGCGGTACCAAGCAGGGTTGGTAACGGCCCATTCTTGACGCAAATCGAAGGTGCAGTTGCTGAAGATCTTCAAGGTGACGGTTCAAAAATTGATGACGAAAGAGGTGCTACGACTGGTCGACCAAGAGATGTTGGCATACTAGATGCGGTTGTCGCTCGCTATTCATGCCTGGTTAATGGTGCCACCAACGTGACCTTAACCAAACTGGACAAAGTTTAAGTGTCCAGTTGATCCCAAGTGTTATAGCTGTTTACCGTAAACAAAGGGTTAATTCCACTTAACCCCAATATCAACAGCATTTGATAAATCTCCAAGTTCAACCGACTGAAAAGCTTGAATACCAAAAGGTGATTCTAGGTCGGAAGTTAAACCAGGTTTATTTTTAGGGCCATCCGTGTCGTCTTGATCATTAGGACAATCCAAAGGACAATAAAATCTTTGGTTCAATTTTTCTAATGAACCGCAAATATTATCACCACATATATCAATTGATGGTGTATCAACAATTTGATTTTTTGGCTTTGAGGAGTCTACTATAAGCCAAAAAAGAGTTCCAATAATTAAAACTCCGGCACTAATTAAAATTAGGATTATAGCTGATTTTTTATTCATACCAAAACTATGACGAGTCAACTAAACTTTTTTTTCTTTAATTATAACAAAAAAACCGCCCCTTAGGCAGTTTAAGATTAAAAACCTTACTCTGTTTAATCTAAATCAATAACTAAAGTTGCGGTCCGACTTAAAGTTTGTCCATCCCTTAAAATTTCAATATCAATTTGATCACCAGCTTGGTATTGCTGGATTAATTGAGTTAGATTACTGTTGCTATCAACAGCTTGGCCGTCAATATTCAAAATAATATCGTCCTCACGTAAATCAGCGGCAAAAGCCGGCGTATTACGACTGGGATTTTTCCAAATTAAAGCTCCTTGATTGAGACCTTGCGTTAAATCTTTACTTAAACCATTAATCGAAGCTAAATCAATATAATCAACTCCCAAGAGTGGTCGCTTAACTATACTGCTCCTTAAAACATCCAAGATTATTGAACGAAATTGATCGATTGGTACTGCGGTGACTAAACCATCATCAACTTGTTTGATCACACCAATTACTTCTCCAGCTAAATTTACCAGCGGCGAACCTAAAAAAGTCTGCTCTAAATCATTGGTTAATAAAATCGCTTTGCCATACTGTTCAGAAGAAATAACATAATTATTTGCCGAACTAACTTCTAAATAATTTGGATTTTTAATATTAACCACAACGGCCTCATCTAAATTATTAATAACAATTGCCAGCTGACCTAAATTTGCCTCACCGGAATTACCCAGTACTACAACCGGTAAATTACCGGCGGCAATCTTTAAAAATACTACTTCCGTAGTAGAATCAGTTATCAACTCATCAATATCATAAACTTTGCCTTGATATAAGACCACTAAATTGCTGGTGGCCAAACTCTCGAAAGCATTACCAAAACTAACTAGCCAACCATCGCTGGTTAAAATAAATCCGTTAGTTAAAAGTTCATCAGGTAAATAAATTTCGTTTAGGGGATTATTAGATCCAGATTTTTTTCTATAAATTCCCGCTAAACTAGGCTCGACCTTGTTAATTGATTTACTTACTTCAAAATCTTGCTCAATACCTAAAAACCGATTAACCCGTCGCAGTTCTGGAATATTTGAACCAATATTGCCGTTGATATTAAGATTTGGATATAATAAATCTTGTTGATATGGATCAACGTAAACATCAGCGACAATTTGACCAACCACCCCGGCGGCAAAACCAAAAATGATAGATAAAATTACCACCTTTGATATCAACTGATCTGATTGTTTTTTAAATATTTTCATATTTAGAAAGTAAATCAAGTTAATTAAGCTGTCTTGATTTACTGGATTTACTAATATTTCAAAACCATTTTGCCGTCAATAAGACAATCACTAAAATAATACTACTAATTAACAAATAACGTTTTACCACCTTACCTTCTTTTATACCTAAAAGCCAATTTCGAGAAATGCCACTCATTAGATAATAGCTTAAGGCAACAATTAAACCGCCAACATAAACACTGGTTGGTAAAAAACTGACTGCCCAAAAAATCTCGGTCACCCCTAAGCTGATGACTAACAAAAAAGGTAAAACCTCGGATAAATTTGCTTCCGACACCCAACTTATTTGCGAGGACAATATTAACATAATAACAGCAAATATGATAATAATAAACCAGGAAGAAATCCCCAAGAACACTAATAAGCTAAAAAGACTGCTGGCCACGAAAAATACAGTAATCAAATCAAGATGGGTGGAAATATTTTCTAATGAATGAGTTTGATATTTAATTGGTAAGTGCCACCTTAAAAATACAACTTTGAACAGAATCCAAAATAAAATCGACAGGGTAATAATAAAAAATTGTTTAAAAACACTGCCTTCAAGAAAACTTAAATAAAATAAACTACTTACTAAAAAAAGAGTTGGGGTGATGATATTTTGCCAAAACTTTCTGGAAAAAAAATTACGCCCAGTTAATTGCCAAATACTTAAAATTATAACCACGATAGCCAGAGGAACTAAAAAAGATGCTTGATGGGGAGTTTTTAAAAGCTGTTCAGTTAAGATAAAAATTAAAACTGAACTTAACCAGGGGATTAATTGATTTAAAAATTTCATGGTTGGGTATTAGCTGGCGGGTTTAAATTTAAATCTTTAAATTTTTCCAACACTTCGGTGGTAATATTAACTGCTTTTAATATTTTAAGAGTTTCCTCGGTTAAACTTTCAAAATCAAAATTATTAATTTTTTCGATTTCTTCGGGATCAAGCTTGGTAAACGTATCAATTAATTTGTCTATATTTTCACTAACGGGATCGGTAATTGCTTTTACATCAATAAAAATTTCCATGCTCATTTTGCCTTCTTCTAATTTAAAACTTTCCGCTTTTACTTTGTCCCGATAAAATTCAACCTGTTTTAAGTTGGTATCTGATTTACCTTTACTACGAACAGCGATATAAGTTTTCAAACCCCAATCTACTAAAAATGGCGGCAAATTTAAACTGCCAATTTTAGCTTGGGAAATTTTGTAATCAATTTTTTCGTCAGTAAACAGGGGACGGACTCTAATGGTTAAGTTGGCGCTAAATGGTTTCAACAAATAGCCAAAAAACTCAATTTCTTTTGAGGTAATAACAATTTGGGCATTTTGAGCAAAGGGCGGATCAATATTATTGACTAACTGCTGCTTAATAGCTGCTGTTAATTCTTTTTCGGTCACGACAATTCTTAAAATATTTTCTTCAGGATCAAAGACTGCTTGTTGTTGATTTAAACCAGAAACACCAGCAACATCAACCACCCTAATCGGTTCAGGAATTTGATAAAAAATTTGGGTAAATATCGGAATTTGCCAAATACCGGTTTGTGCCGCCATAGCTGTTCCCACAAAAAAAATGACAATAATAATAATCATTGCCATGGTAAATTTATTTGATCTTTTGTGTTTCATCTTTAAAACTTTTCTATTTTTTTGTTTTAGTTCTTTGGGAATTTTAGCTTGGCTAGATGGTTGTTTTTTTTCTTCTGAATTAAGCCGTGTCATATATTAAAGTTGATTATTGCCCAGCCAACTGTATTCAATTTTCAAAACATCAAGTTGTTCTAGACCTTGTTCAATTTTGGCTTGATCGGCATTTGCTTTCCCCTGTTCAATCAGTTCAAGAGTCACCACCAAAGAAAAATGTAAATCAATGTATTTTGCCGGCGCTTTTAAATTTAAAACTTTGTCTTTAATACCCTCGGAAGTGCTACCAGCAAAAAAAGGTTGTAAAATATTTTTAAGCTCGGTGCGATAATCCTCGGCCAACTCTTCGGCCGATAATGATGGCTTATCTTTTGCCTCATCGATATTTTGAACATTATTCTTCCCTTCAGTTCCAGATTTTTCTATTTGACTTGATTGATCAGATTTATTAAAACAACCAGCCAAAAAAATTGCCATTAACGGCAGTATCAAAAATATAAAAAAACGTTTAGTAAATAATTTATTTTCTATCATTGAAAATTAGATAAATGAAACAAAAATGAAAAAAAGAATACCAATGATTGCCAGAGTAACCAAAGTGGTCGTTACCGTCATAATACTTTCGGCATATCTTTTTTCGGTTGCCAGATATAAAGGATAACCAAAAACCAAGATCGCCGAAACAGCAGCGCTGAAAACAAAAAGCAGTAAAAATAATATTGGATCAAAAATTCCTCCTAATGGTTGTGGTAATACATTATGTAGCACATTAATTCCCAGAACGACAAACAAAGTGTAGCCGGCCTGAGCAATGCCACCCAAAAATCCGTATTTTAAAACATCTGACTCATTAATTTTTTGTTTTTTAAACATAATCTAAGTTCTTAGTTTATTAGGTTTTTAGGTTCTTAGTAAAGAATAATTTAAAAAATCACTAAAAACCTAAAAAGCTAAAAAACTACAACCTAAAATAACATTTCACCGCGATCCATTTTCATCTCTTCCCAAACATCATGGTTTTCATTTCTTTTAAAAGCTGTGAATTTATGAGTTTTTTCGGTATCGGAATATTTGTATTCAACCGTGGCATCACTACCGATTCGCCGAGAACCAATAACTTTTTTATCAAGGATCATTGGTTGAGTTGTTCGTTCCAGTTTCATCAGACCTAAGGGACCTTTAAATTCAACGATTTCAACGCTACCAGAACCCATCTCCTCTGAAATATCTTCCGTTCGTAAGTCTACTAATTCAAAGTTGTCTTTAATGTGGCCAATAATTGTTTCCCATCTTTCTTCAGTCATAATATTAGCTTTTTAGGTTCTTAGCTTTTTAGGTTCTTAAAAAATAAATTTTCATTAAGAAACTAATAAGCTAAAAAGCTACAACCTAATTAATAATAAGTACTTAAGCTTTCCCCGTCAGTGGTGCGGTTATCATAAGTTTGTTTAGTGATGATCCCCTGTTCATATAATCTTTTAATTGAGGCATTCATTGATATCATCCCTCCACTACGACCTGTTTGAATAGCCGACGTAATATGGGCTACTTTATCTTCCCGAATTAAATTTGAAATAGCTGGCGTGGTAATCATGATTTCCCGAACGACGACAACTCCCCCGCCTTTTCTCGGTAACATTTGTTGGCAAATGACCGCCCGTAAAACTGAAGCTAACTGAATTAAAACTTGTTGCTGGCGATGAGCGGGAAACATATCAACGATTCGCTCAACTGTTGAGGCGGCGGTGTTGGTATGTAAAGTAGATAATACCAAGTGACCAGTTTCGGCAGCGGTTAAAGTGGCGGCAATGGTGTCCAAGTCTCTCATCTCGCCAACCATAATAACGTTAGGATCTTGGCGTAAGGCTCTTTTTAAGGCCTCGTGGAATGAAGCGGTATCACGACCTATCTCACGTTGTTCAATAATACTTTGTTCTTCGTCGAACAAAAATTCTACCGGATCTTCAATGGTCACAATATGAGCTTTTCTTTCTTTGTTGATTAAATTAATCAAGACTGCTAAAGTAGTTGATTTACCACAGCCGGATGGACCGGTGACTAAAATTAATCCTTGATTCAAATGGCTTAATTTATATAAGGTCTCATCAAAGTCAATTTTTTTGGCCGTTGGAATCTCCCCAGGAATTACTCTGGCGGCCAAGCCAATTTGTCCCTCTTGCTGATGTAAATTTATCCTAAAGTGTCCACCAGCAATATCTAAAGCAAAATCTGATTCTTTTTTTTGTTTGTAATGCTCCACATCCGACTTGTCCATTAAACCAAATACCGCTGCTTCTAATTCATCTGACTTCATTAACTCTTTTTCAACAACTTGAAGTTCACCAGTCACCCGAATAGTTGGTTTATTACCAGACACTAAATGTAAATCTGAAGCTTTACGATTTAAAGCTATCTGAAAATATTTTTTTATATCCATAATGTGTTAATTGTATGATCGCCTACGGCGATCATGAAATTGCGTCGTTCGGTTTGAGTGAACACAAGTGTTCACTCATCCCTCACTAGCAATTATAACACAATATCCTGCCTACTTAAAAGAAATTGATGAGCTCTTTTTAATGAATCTTGTCCTTCTTGAAAAAATAATCTCTTTAAACAAGTGTCAAAGTCATACCAATCAAAATCAATATGTTCATCAGAAATTTTTACTTTATCTCCAATCACTTCGCCAATAAAAAAAATGGCTTTCTTGTAAACTTTTTCCCTGGTGCCATCTTTGATTCTCGAATCAAAGTCATAATTGTATTCGTCTCTAAAACCATCCAAAATATCAACTTTATTTATGCCAGTTTCTTCACTAAGTTCTCTTAAGGCTGACTGTAATTCCGTTTCCTTGCCCTCTTGCCTACCTTTAGGAAAATTCCAATAAGAACCACCGTGATGAAGTAGTAAATAACGCAAGCCTTTACCTTGTCGTTTAAAAATAATAACGCCAATTGTTTTTTCACGAATCATAGATTAGGTTTTTAGCTTATTAGATTTTTAGCTTTTTAGGCCTTGGATTAATATCCCTAATAAACTAAAAACCTAAGAACCTAATTTAAATACTTTCTCCCCTTAAGCTTTTCCGGCAAGTAATCTTGATCTTCTTGCCAGTCGTGGCTTGGTGAGTATTTATAATCCTTACCATAATTCAAATCTTTCATCAGCTGGGTTGGTGCATTACGAAGATGCAACGGTACTGGTTCATCCATGGTTTCTTTAACATCTTGTTTAACCTGCCCATAGGCTTGATAAACTTCAACTGATTTTTTGGCTCGAGCCAAATAAGTTACACATTGTGCCAAAATAACATCACACTCGGGCATACCAATGAAGTGGCAACCTTGATAGCAAGCCACCGCTTGTTCAAGGGCCTTAGGGTCGGCCAAACCAATATCTTCGACGGCCATGCGGACAAGACGACGGGCAACATAAAGTGGTTCTTCACCAGCCTCAAGCATTCGTCCCAGCCAGTACAAGGTGGCATCAGCATCACCACCACGGACTGATTTGTGTAAAGCGGAAATTATGTTGTAGTGCTGCTCACCATCTTTGTCGTATAAAAAACTGGACTTTTGAATTGACTGCTCAATAATTTTTTTATCTAAAACAATTTTTCCAACCGAGTTTGGTTTAGTGGAATTAACCGCAAACTCCAAAGCGTTTAAAGCCACTCGAGCATCACCACTGGCCAAACCGGTTAAGTAGCGGCTGGTGTCATCATCAAGATCAACTTTAAGTTTTCCAAAACCATTTTTAATTACTCGGTCTAAAATATTTTCTAAATCGTGTTGACTCAGTTGATTTAAAACAAATACTCGGCACCGAGATAATAAAGCCGAGACAACCTCAAAACTGGGATTCTCGGTAGTAGCGCCAATCAAAGTAATCACTCCAGATTCAACGTGGGGCAACAAACCATCCTGTTGGGCTTTATTCCAACGATGAATTTCATCAATAAACAAAATTGTTTGCTTACCATAAAGTTTTCTGCGGTCTTGGGCTTCTTTAATAATTTCCCGAAATTCTTTTACTCCCGAGTTAACTGCCGACATTTGAATAAATGTTGATTCGGTCATCTTGGCAATTATCCGAGCTAGAGTACTTTTACCTGTACCCGGTGGACCCCAAAAAATAATTGAAGGTATTTCATCTTGCTCAATGGCTTGGCGTAACAGTTTACCTTGGCCAACCACCTCTTTTTGACCAACAAAGTCCTCAAAACTCTCTGGTCTCATTCTGTCGGCTAAGGGGGCATTACTCTTAATATCCTCTTTTAATTTTTGATCAAATAAGTCCGTCATATTGTTTGCTTGCCCCGCATTAAACGACTGAAAGGAGTTTAAGTGCGGGGTCGAATAAATCCATATGAATACGCTGTTTTATGCCTTAAATAGCCAAAATAGGCTAAATATAGGCTATTATATTCTACATCTAATTCATACCTTGGTCAAAGTTTATTTAGTCCTTGACAATATTATTAAAGTATGATATAGTAAATATTGTCTTTTAGCGCAAGAGAGCTGCAAACTTTAACCCTTTGGGCTGCAGAAAGGACAGGAAAAATGTGGAGAACTATTGGAGCTTATGTTGGAGCAGCTACTGCTGTAATCGGGGCATTCATGTTTGTCTCACCCAACGACCAACTCTCTATCTCTACAAACATCTTCTGGTTTGCCGTTTCGGCAGTTGTTGCCTTTCTTGGGTGGCGACTCTACCGATTCTGCACTACATCAGAAGAAGAATGATCTTCCATCCCCCTTCGTACCGGGTATGGACGGCCGTTTACCCAAAGTAATCAAAGTTGCCGGATCTCCATCCAGCGACAGCGATTCAAGGGTAAGCGGCTCATTTTATTTTATGACCTTCAAATTGACAGATATAAAAAAATAAACTAGGATATTAAAAGTTTACTTTATGAAATAAATCAACTGAATCAAGCAAAAGGATGAGAGGAGGTGTAGTGATGGCCACGATTGAAGATCTGATAGACTTTGTTGGAGGTATAATAATGCTGGCCGGTATGGTCATCATTACTGTTTGGACATTTGTCGGGGTAGTAATCAATAATCCTGGTGAGAGTCCCCTGGATAACTTGATCGTTGTGTTAGGAAACTTGATAATCATGTTGGGATGGCTTGATATCATGGTCAACCATACCCTATTACAATTTATGCCACGGTCATTCTATAATCCACACCGACGAATAATTCAAGCCAAAGTACAACTCTCCAGCTAGAAGAGAGGAGGGAAAAACCACAAGACAACTATCTGGCCATGCTAGGTAGTTTTTTTCTTGCATTAATTTTTAAAGATCTATACACTATAAAAAACATAGCGCAGATTTTTTTACTATTGTCATCCCTGCCCCGTATCAAGTGCGTGGTAAACTCCAGCAGGTATACCCATGACTACACTGTCATCCCTGCGAAAGCAGGGATCCAGGAGAGATACAAAAGCGCTATGAATAATTATTACATCTACATTTTAGCTAGTGGAAAAAATGGCACACTTTATATTGGCGTGACCAATGATTTAGCTAGAAGAATTTATGAACACAGAGAAGGCTTATTAAAAGGTTTTACAAAAAAATATAATATTAAAATATTAGTTTATTATGAGGAGTTTGATGATATTGGTTTTGCTATTCAGAGAAAGAAAGATTTGAAAAAATGGAAACGTTCTTGGAAGTTACAATTAATAGAAGATGTTAACCAGAACTGGGAAGATTTATACTTTGAGTTAGACTAATACTGAACACCTCCCCTATTGTCATTCCCGCGAAAGCGGGAATCCAGTACGGTGATATAAACTGGATCCCTGCTTTCGCAGGGATGACAGAGTAGAAATGAACATTAAAAAAATGATGAACCAAAAAACCACCGAGTACCGGTGGATTTTTTAATACTAGAAATCCTTCGCTTCGCTCAGGATGACAAATGCTACTTAATCCTCATTCCCCCATCAATCCTAAATCCTCCTTTAATCAACATTGAATTTGGATTAACCAGTTTAACGAAAAAAGTGCCCGAACCGGACGTGGCAACGCAATCTTCGTCATCACAAACAAAAGCGAAGTAATCATTAGAGCCAACATCACCCACTAAAGCCGTATAGCCGCAAGTAATAGGATCACTGGTTTCAAAATCATCCGAATTAGTGCACCAATTGTCAACCGTGCAGCCAGAAACAGTAGCTGCATCAGTAGTGCATATGTACAGCTTAACCCCTTCAGCGTCAGAGTCGGTCCAATCAACGGAAAAAGTGACACTTTGACCAACAATAGCTGGATCCGGATAATCTTCAAATGAATCAATGGTTGGTGGAGAATTAGCCGCTGCAAAAAGACTACCCAGCCTTATAGCCGACATCGCTGCCCCATCATTATCTAAGGCACCGGTGTTTTGGCCAACACCTTGAACCTCAAGGCTAATCGCATCATCAGCATCTAAAGCATTGGCTGGTATCATTGTGCCAAAAGCATAACCGCCGTAGTTAGCTCCGCTACTTCGGCTATATTCACCACCACCATAAGTTAAGGGCGTATCTTGAACACTAAAACGCCCAATAGCATAAGCCCGGGTAGAGCCACCGGCATCAGCATGAACTGAAGCAAAAAACAAATAATCATCATCAACATCTACTTGAATAAACGAAGTGGAGGTTGTAAAAGAAAAAGCATCCTCAGCTCTACCAGGGTCGTTAGTATCAAAAGTAAACTCAGCTTCAACAGCTGGGTCCATGTCATTAGTACCAGCGGCATCTGTGACAATTATGGTTTCAGCCCCAGCTGGCAGCTGAAGAATCTGAATATTAGAATTAGCATCCAGGGTGTGATTGGTTCCAGTTCCATCTCTTAAGGTCATTTCAACAGCTAAGTCATCACTGCCTCCATCGGCCGGAATATCAATGACACCAACATAAGTAGTAACAGAATCATTCGCACTATCCGTATCACCACGGCAATAGGTAGAAACTTGTGTACCTTCAATTTCACTATCATCACGGGTGAGCAATGTGGTGTATTCAGTTCTACCTCCAGTACCCGTACCGGTACAATTCAACGGAATTGAATATATAACCAAGTATCTGCCAGCACTCGAAATGGTAATTACACCAGAAGTCATGGAAAAGTCGGTATCTTCCTGGTCAGAGTCTACCCAAACCACATCAGCACCTCCTGTGGGCGGTGGAGAAACTGAGCTGCTTAGCGAATACCGGCCATAATTCCAAGTGTCATCTAAAGCCAAAATTGTTACGCCACCTCGGCCGATATTTCTAACTACTCCATTATCAGTTGAATTATCAGTTCGATAGAATCTAACTTCCAAGGTCGTGCTGTCTGTTGGGATATGAACAATGGCGGCACCATGAATCATGGCATCATGATTATAGGTTCTGGTACGCATATAGCCCGCACCAGCGCCAGTGGTAGTGGCAGTCCCGCCAACTACCAGCCTGCCTTGAATTTCAATACGTTCGTTATTGTCTGTTAGTGATTGTTGATAATACTCATTATACATAACCAAATACTTACCCGAAGCTAGGGTAAAGACCCCTTCACCAGAACTGGTAGCATAACTAATTGAAGAGCCATTAGAATCCACCAAACTATCCCAGTTAACATCAACAGTAGTACCACCATCCGCTAAAGCTGTGGCGTCGGTGGCATTTCGCCGAACCATAAAATCACCTGGGGTATGGCTATTAAAAGCATAATCTTCGGCATAACCGCCACTAACTTCATCATCAACTTCACTTTCGTCATCACTTTCCCCTTCACTCTCGTCATTAATTTCAACATAGCTCTCAGCACTGGCAAATTCGAATTTAAGGATATGATCGCCAGCGGTGTTAGTGTAGTGAACCACTTTTCCAGTGCCGGCACATTCCCAATCAGGAAAGAAAATGACATCCCCGGGCAAGATTTGGGGAATTCTTTCTTCACCATCACAACTTAAAGAAACAAAATCATCATCCCTGACGGTTGCTTGGTCAGTAGGTATAATACTTAAATCGGCTTTACCGGCGGTGGTAAAACTAACTTCCCAGTTATCCCCTTTCCTAGGGTGAGAATGAACATTTAAAACACTAATTTCAACAGTTGGATCCAAGACTACTGGATAAACCGCTGTCTTTAACCATTTTGGATCAACAGAAATGGTCATTGAGTCTTCATCCAAAACGGTTGTAACTGCTGAAAAAGAACGTCGGCCGACTTTATCTTCGATAAACGGCGTTGGGATAGTAAAAATTCTATTTGATTCTCCGGTATCTTCGTATCTTTGTTTGTCGTAAAAAATAATATTACCTTCATCGTCTATTCTAACTATAAATTTATCAACATTACCTAATTTGTATTTAAATTCTAAAGGATGTCCTGGTTCATAAAAAACCAATTCTTCTTTAATTTTATAAGGATAAACTGACTGAATAACATCAGTATGTTTATAAGCTTTTTCGTAAATATAACGGACATCTTCTTGTCTAACTTTTACTGATTTTCCACCAACAGGCCGCAATCTAAGTTCTTGTTCACCAACACTGACAATTGTTTCTTCGTTGTATCTTTGGGCAACAATTTTTTTGGCGTCAATGGTTTCACCACGAGCCTGGTTCTCGGCTCCTATTATAAAAAATGAAGTACCACTGACAATTACTAAGACCGTAAAAACTGACAAAATACTCCATTTATTTTTTCGCCAAATTTTTAGATTAGTAACATCTAAAATTCTAAAAATTGAAAGAATATTAAAACTCTTTTTTCTACTCTTTTTTCTGATGCTTTTCTTAGAATTTTTTTTCTTAGCAACCATATTAATTTATATTTCTAAAATAGTCGGTCTTTTTAACTAAAGTAATAATTTGCTCAACCTGTTCTTTGGTATAGTAACGCCAACCGCGACTGTCCCGTTTAGCTTTAGGAATTAATCCTAACTCTTCCCAACGGATAACCGTGGTTTTGTTTCGATCAATCTGGCTCAAGATGTCGTTTAATCTGTAGTATTGAGCAATCATATTAATTAATGTTTCTAAAATAATCGGTCTTTTTGACTAAAGTAATAATTTGCTCAACCTGTTCTTTGGTATAATAACGCCAACCGCGACTGTCCCGTTTGGCTTTAGGAATTAATCCTAATTCCTCCCAACGGATAACCGTGGTTTTGTTTCGATCAATCTGGTTCAAGATGTCGTTTAATCTGTAGTATTGGGCAATCATAACTTTAATCCTTTTAACTTAGTCGACCTTTATTAATTAGCTCTAAAATATTTCCTAAGGCGATACCATAATCACAACTGCCATCGTCTTCAGTGGCAGTAGTATCAAAATTATCAGCAGTTGGATCCATGCAACCTAGAACCAGTGGCTCAGGGAAAGTACATGAACCATCGTCTTCAGTAGCAGTAGCATCAAAGTTATCAGCGGTTGGATCCATACAACCAGCAATTGAATACTGACAACTGCCGTCATCTTCAGTGGCTTCAGTGCTAAAATTAATAGCCGTGACATCAGTACAACCTAAGACGATTGGTTCAGGGAAAACACAAGAACCGTCGTCTTCGGTGGCAGTGGCATCAAAATTATCTGCTGTTGTGTCCATGCAGCCAGCAATTGAATACTGACATGATCCATTGTCTTCCGTGGCTTCAGCATCAAAATTAATTGCTGTATTATCGGTACAACCCAAAACTACGGCTTCTGGATAAACACAGGACCCGTCATCTTGGGTAGCTTCTGAATTGTAGTTATTGGCGGTTGGATCAATACATCCAAGAACAAAACTTTCAATAATTTCGTATTCACAACTACCATCATCTTCAGTAGCTTCCGCACTAAAATTAATAGCAGTGGAATCAGTACAGCCTAAAACGATAATTGTTTGAAAAGTACAACTACCATCATCTTCCGTAGCTTCTGAATTATAGTTAAGGGCAACTGGATCAGTACAACCAACAATTAAGTAAGTACAAGTACCATCTTCTTCAGTGGCTTCTGAATCAAAATTTAAGGCCGTGTCATCGGTACAGCCAAGAACAATTAGTGCTGTCTCCCCTACTATAACTGTAACAATGGATGATTCTGAAATATTACTTACTCCATCAGATACGGTAACCGTAATATTTACTTCAGTATCAAATGCTGGCTGTTCGCTGACAGGTACAGTCCAGTAAACAAGTCCCGAATCACCATCAATGGTCCCAATGTTTGGTTCCAATTCCCAAGTGTAAGTTAGTTCAGTAGATTCAGAATCGGTATCAGTTACTTGAGCCCACAGTTCAACAGGAATGTCAGGACCAACAGTACTTAAAGAAGTTACAAAGCTGTCAATTACTGGTGGTTCTGAAGCTAATTTAACTGGTAATGCAATCCAATCAAAAGTTAAGTCGCTATCAACCGCTGTTTGTAGAAGCACGGTAAAGCCGGCTTCGGTCTTTCGGATAATCTTCCAGTTAACAAAGGTTTCCTCATCTTCATCATCAACTAAGTTAGCAATAACTTTAGGAGCTACTTGATATGGGGTGTTAAAGACAACCTCGGTGGAAGTGGTATTAGCTGGAATGACGATTGTTCCGGCTTGGTCATTAGAAGCATATATTTTACCTTTAATTTCAATATCCTCGTTAAAGACTACCTTACTGATAAACCCAGCTTCACCTTGAACTAAAATTGTTCCATAGAAAGTAGCAGCTTGCTGGACTACTAGGGTTTGAACGTCTAGGTCAGGATTATCGACTACCACAACTTCAGAGGTATTAGTGGAATTCAGTAATTGTTGAACTGTAGCTGAAAGAGCTAAAAATTCTTGATCCAATTCTTTAAGGCCAACCATGGTAACACCAATCCAATCTTTAGCATCAATACCGTCAGTTACGCCAATGCCGAAAATGGCATTAAAGTCGTCTAAGAATGGCGAGACATGAGTGAATTGATCACTAGTATAACGATTAAGTCCATCAATTTCCTCGTCTTTAAATTGCCATTCATGAACTGGCATATTTCGAAATTTTTCTAAGTAACCTTCTGGTTCAGCAGACACATCTTTATACCAACTCCAGGAAGCACCATCAGTCCAAACACCGCCCGTAGTAAGACGAGCAGTATTACCGTCTGCATAAATTAAATGTGTGGCAAAATCACTACTATCTATATAAAGTCCATAACCAGATTGAGCGGCTATACCAAGCCCTGCACCACCAGTCAAAGTTGAACCACCATCAACAGTTAAGGTACCATCCATTTGGGTATTACCACTTTCATCAACACTGAGCACTTCTGTTCCTTCTGTATCGGTTATACTGTTGGAATAGACGAATAAAGAATTACTACC
>NYZP01000031.1 GCA_002687175.1 Parcubacteria group bacterium | reverse complement strand
TTATTCTCCCCAAAATCAATGTAAAAATGGGGAATTCACAATATAATCCAGATTCACCTCACGCCCAAGACAATTTCGTTCATATTGAAAATGGTCAATTGAAACAAGGCACCATTGACAAAACCACGTTGACCAAAACTTCCCGAGGACTGACCCACATCATCTTTAATGATTACGGTCCCGATCGTACTCAGGAATTCATTGATCACTCCCAATTCATTACAACCCACTATCTATTGAATTCAGGTTTTAGTGTAGGTATCAGTGACCTTATGGCGGATTTGCCCATTCAAAAGAAAATGAGTCAAACCATTGAACAAATCAAAAAAGAGGCTTTGGAAGTCATTCAACACCTTCACCTCAATGTTTTTGAAAACTTGACCAATAAAACAAATTTTGAAGCGTTTGAAATGAAGATCAAAAACATCCTCGAGAAAGCCACCCCCACAGCCGGGAAAATCGGTCTTCAATCTCTCAAAAAAGACAACCAACTGGTCAATATGATTTCCAGTGGGTCCAAAGGCTCTGAAATCAACATTGCCCAAATGATTTCATGTTTGGGACAACAAAGTGTCGATGGGAAACGTATACCTTACGGTTATTCCGATCGCACACTGCCTCACTATCATAAATACGATGACTCACCAGAAAGTCGCGGATTTATTGAAAACTCCTTTATCAAGGGATTAACACCCCAAGAGTTCTTCTTTCATGCCATGGGAGGTCGCGAAGGCTTGATTGACACGGCAGTCAAAACCGCCGAAATTGGATACATCCAACGCAAATTGATGAAATCTATGGAAGATCTTCGGGTTCACCATGATCTATCTGTACGAGATGAACGAGGCACCATCTTGCAATTCATTTACGGAAATGACGGCTTTGATTCAACTAAAATGGAAGAACTGCGACTCACCCAACGAATTGACTCTCAAACGTTTCAATACAAAAACATGACCCAATTTCAACTCTTAGACCTCTTTAAATTCAGTGAAGACGAACCATGGGAACATTACTTACTTCCCACCACCATTTCTGAATTGAACAGTCTTGAAAATGCACAACAACAAATGGACGACTTCTTTGATTACATTGTTCAAGATAAACATACCTTGGACCAACTCTTAGCCCACTTCATTGATGACAAACTCATCTTTGCCATTGACTTTAATCGACTCCTCACCAACACCCAAATGAAATTCATGATTGATCCTCACCTACTTACTGATCTTCATCCAATCTATGTCATGAATCAGTTGAATCGTCTTACTCAAAAAACAGATAACATTTTAATGAACATTTTTATCCGATTCTATTTATCACCCAAACTTTTGATTAAACATCGCCGTTTTTCCAAAACTGCTTTTGATTATCTTGTTACCATGGTTGAAATCAAACAACAGCGTGCCTTAGTAAGCCATGGTGAAATGGTTGGGCCTCTAGCAGCCCAATCCATAGGAGAACCTGCCACGCAAATGACTCTAAACACCTTTCACTTTGCGGGTGTTTCCTCCAAATCCAACGTCACTCGAGGCGTTCCAAGACTCAAAGAGATTCTTCATATTGCCAAATATCTGAAAAACTACTCGCTTACCATCTATCTTGATGATGACCATCGATTTGATCGAGACCAATCCCTTGACCTCCTCTCAAAACTTGAACTGACTACCCTTCGAGACATTGTCAAATCCACACGCATTTATTACGAACCTCACGATTACCATACCAACATCGAAGAAGACATGGAATTTCTAAAACTGTATCAAATTTTTAATAAATTCAATACACCAGAATGTGACATCACTTACTCCCCGTGGCTTATCCGATTTGAATTTAATAAACGTGAAATGATGAACCGAAACATCACCATGGACGACATCCACCTAAAACTTACACAACTCTACAATAGAAATACTCAAACAATCTCATGTATGTACACAGATGACAACTACCACAAACAAATCTTTCGCATTCGACTGGCACCTCATCCCAAAAAGAAAAGAAATGATATGGATGATATGAAACGACTCAAAAACATGGAAAACAACCTCCTCAACACTATCATTAAAGGCATCCATAACATATCCAAAGTCACTCTCCGCAAAAACGAAGCCAATGTAGAATACGTCGATGGGGCCTTTACCTCAAAACCTGAATGGCTTCTGGATACAGTAGGCATTAATCTTCTCGACATCCTTCACCAACCTGGGGTCAATGCAAAACGAACCTTTACCAACGATGTCATCGAAGCCTTTGACGTACTTGGAATTGAAGCCGCTTACAACACCATCATCAATGAACTCACTGATGTGATTGAATCTTCTGGACAATACGTCAACAGTCGACATATCACCTTATTGGCTGAAAACATGACCTACAAGGGGCGTTTAACATCGGTAGATCGATTTGGCATCAATCGCGGTGACAAAGGCCCCTTTGCAAAATGTTCGTTTGAAGAAACTCCCGAAATCCTCTTCCAATCGGCTTTATTTAGTGACATTGACACATTGCAAGGCGTATCTGGTAACATTATGGTTGGGCAACTTGTAAAAGCAGGCACAGGTGCATCCAATGTCCTCTTTGATGAAGTAAAATACATCAACCAAATGACAGAAAATGGCTTCCTATTTGAAGACAAGCCTCCAGAAGACCACCCTCAATGCTCCATCGAACATCTGGACTTTGGATTTGATGTGGATAGTGTTCAACCCGAAGATCTCTCCAACATCCATATGCCCAATGTTAAACTGGTTTCCACCTAATGGACCTCTATTTTTTTTCGAATAGTATACTATAATGCCGGCCAAAATGAAAAAACGTTCTCGGACGCGAACCCGACGACCCAAATCCCGACGACAATCCCGTCATCGATACTATGCCAAAGCAGGACGCCCCGTAAAACCTATTGAATATTATGGTGGCAACTCGGGTCGATACTCTTCTAATGCCAACAACACAGTCAACCGAAGCGCTTACGGTCCCGTCAGCTCAAGAAGTTATGGTACAATCAATCAAAATAATTCCACAGGTCCTCTGAATTTAGCTCCTTATCCCAATGCCACTTCCATGCAAACTGGAGGGAAACGACGACGTCGTCGGAGTCGCTGTTGCCGTCGCTACCGAAACCAAAGGTGCTCCGCCGACCAACGAAATAATCTACCTTCCCAATCCGGACGTGGCTTCCTGGATACATTCAAGTCATATCTACCTGGTGATGATGAAAATCATGAAGATAACGAAAACCGTAAAATCGAAGACCAGACCGATAAACACCTCTTCCCACAAGTTCCCAATATATTTAAACCCAAAGATAACGATAAAAATAAAAAACGTTCCCTTTTCCCTCAAATCCCAAAAGCACTTGAATCCCTAACTTCTGAACCAGACACTGCTGCAGCAGCCACACCCTCCCTCCCATACACTCACCCATCTTTACCATCGGTGACTTCTATTTTGCATTCAAAACAGTCTAAAGGGGGTCGCCGCCATCGACGCCGAAAACACAAATCCAAGAAAAAACATGCACGTCGCCAACGTCGCCGGCGTCAGACAAAACGCCAAACTAAAAAATAAATATTTTTATTATTATAATGACCTTACCTCGTTTATTCGTTGTATTCCTCTTAATCTATTTGATCTTTCAACAATGCCCCATTGTTGAAACCTATATCAATCGACAAACATCTCTCAATACGTTGTTGGCCCGACTTCAATCACAATCCAAAACACTAGCAAAAACACTCACTACCTCGAATGATCGTGCCATTAGCTTACGTGATACTGTTGAAAAAAACTATACCATGACAGCAGATTGCAAATAAAATACATACTATACATATAGTGACATCATGTTGTCCCCCAATACACATATGATATTGTCCATGTCCCTTATCACCATAGCTCTTTATTGGTGGATCACTCATCCCTCTATTGAACCCTTTATTGAACCCTTTAAGTCCTCCAAAAAATCAACCAATTTATTAAAAGAAAACAAACGTCTTAAAAATCAAAATGCCCAGCTCAAAAAAAAGTATCGTCAAAAAATAAACGACATGTCCCATCAAGTCACTGAATTGTCCTCCAATGTGACCGAATTGGATGACAATGTTAGTGAAATTGCAGCTATTGCTAAACACAATACAACAACCGTCTGTCTTATTCAAAAACATGCTGACGAAATGAGTAGCGTCGAGTAAAAATGACTTAAGAATTATCTATTATTTTTATATACAATGAGTTCCATGGGTATAGGTATCGACTTAGGAACAACATATAGTTGTGTAGGTGTTTGGAAAAATGGAAAGGTTGACATTATTGCTAATGACCAAGGAAACCGAACCACACCTTCGTATGTCGCCTTTTCGGGGTCAGAACGACTGATTGGAGACGCTGCTAAAAATCAGGCCACCATCAATCCTGCCAACACTGTCTATGATGCAAAAAGGCTGATTGGGCGTAAATTCAGTGATCCATTTGTTCAAAGTGATATGAAATTATGGTCATTCGTGGTGAAACAAGAGAGTGGGGACAAATGTTTGATTGAGGTAGATTATAAAGGGGAATGCAAGACATTTCATCCAGAAGAAATTTCATCCATGGTATTGATCAAAATGAAAGAGATTGCATCTTCATATTTAGGGGATGATGTCAACAATGCTGTGATTACTGTGCCAGCTTATTTTAACGATTCGCAACGTCAAGCTACGAAAGATGCTGGAATCATTGCTGGACTGAATGTTCTTCGCATCATCAATGAGCCTACAGCAGCTGCAATTGCTTATGGTCTTGACAAGAAAACGACTTCAGAAAAGAATGTTCTTATTTTTGATTGTGGCGGGGGGACATTTGATTTGTCATTATTAGCCATTGACAATGGTATTTTTGAGGTCAAGGCCACAGCAGGTGATACTCATCTTGGGGGGGAAGACTTTGATAACCGCTTGGTCAATCATTTTATTAAAGAATTTAGGCGAAAACATAGAAAAGACATTTCACAAAACAAACGATCTTTACGCCGATTAAGAGTAGCATGTGAACGGGCAAAACGCACCTTATCATCCTCCACTTCTTCGAGCATTGAAATCGACGCTTTGTTTGAGGGAATTGATTTTTACACAACCATTTCAAGAGCAAAATTCGAACAACTCTGTGACGATCTTTTCAGAAAGTGCTTGGCACCGGTTGGTGCTGTACTTCGAGATGCCAAAATCGATAAAGGACAAGTAGACGATATTGTACTCGTAGGTGGATCGACACGTATTCCGAAAATCCAATCAATGTTAAAAAATTTCTTTAATGGCAAAGAATTATGTCAATCCATCAATCCTGATGAAGCTGTTGCTTACGGTGCAGCAGTCCAGGCTTCTATTCTAACAGGTAACGTATCTGAAGAACTGAATGATATTTTGCTCTTGGATGTGGCACCTTTGTCTCTTGGCATTGAAACTGCTGGGGGCATTATGACAGCCTTGATCAAACGAAACTCAACCATCCCTGCCAAACATTCTCAGACCTTTTCCACGTATGCAGACAATCAACCTGGTGTTTTGATCCAAATTTACGAAGGTGAACGTTCTCGAACCAAAGACAATAATCTTCTTGGAAAATTCGAATTAAAGGGGATTCCTCCTGCACCACGGGGAGTACCTCAAATTGAAGTATCGTTTGATATTGATGTCAATGGAATTTTGAATGTCAGTGCTGCAGACAAATCTACAGGAAAGACTGAAAAGATTACCATTACCAACGATAAGGGTCGTCTTTCCAAAGAAGATATTGATCGCATGGTCAACGATGCAGAAAAATACAAGGCAGAAGACAACCTTCACCGAGAAACTATTGAAAGTCGAAATCAACTGGAAATGTATCTCTACAGTGTTTTGAATTCATTGAATGAAGATGCTATTAAAGATAAAATAGATGAAGACGATCGGCAAACTGTTACAACAAAAATCACTGAAACCCAAACATGGTTAGACGATCACATGGATGAATCCAAAGATATTTTTAACACTAAACAAAAAGAATGTGAAGCTGTGGTAAACCCCATCATGGCCAAACTTTATGCTGCCAATGGACCTTCCGATCCCGCAGCTGAAGCTGTTCCTGAAACGGAACATGAACCTAAACCTGTCGTTGAAGAGATTGATTAAATTTTACAAAGTAAAATTTTACAAAGTAAAATTGAATAAATATAATTAAACCTATGATGATATAGAACATATATATCATCATGTCATTTACATTTAGATTGCCCATGTTGCCTTTATGTTATTATCCCAATGCCGACGACTCCGATATGACTGCGCTCGAATACAGCAGCAAAATCATCATACCAGATCATATTCTCAAAACCATGACCCAATCCACCAACATTACCTTTCCTGTAACGTTTC
>NYZP01000030.1 GCA_002687175.1 Parcubacteria group bacterium | reverse complement strand
CAGGGTACTTCTTGTAAAGCAAGTGGACTCCTAAATATACAAGCGGCGTATCGAGCACTGAAATAATTAAACGGACAGCGTAAGCTGATAGAATAATTGAGAAGTTTATCTGTTTAGGCATACTTATTAACAAATTTTGAATTTAAAATTTTGAATGAATTTTTAATTTCTAATTTTGAAAATTATTTTTTAGGTTTTAAGATGTAGTAACGTTCATCAATTAACAAAATTTCATGTTGTCCAGCTTGTCGATAGTTATCAAAATAAATTTCGAAGTCCTCAAGACTGGCAAAACCTAGTAAGTCATCACCATCAATGATGACGTAGTCTGCTAAAACCTTTTCATGACCAAGCATATTAATATTTTGACGATGGGTTAAATGTGGCACCAGGTTAGTGTAAGCGGCGACCGATGCCTCGGGTGGTATCTGTTTAACAATTTCTCTAAATACTTTTGCTCGTTCATCGGTAAAACGCGGTAAGGGAAAGTTAAGAGGACTTAACGGTGAGTTCCAGACAAAACCAGCAATGGTCATGAAAATGACGGAGCCCAAAACTATTTTAGTTGAAAATTTATTTAACGTTTTTCTGATACCCAAGGCAGTGCTTATCAGAATAAAAGGAATTAAGATACTGTCATACTGATAAAAATTGGCAAACTGAAAATTAAAAGTAGTTAGGAGGTTTTGCAAAAGTCCGGGTATAGTAAGCACTAAAGTCTGCCAAGCAACAAATGGTAAAAAGGCAACAGACAAAAATACCTTTAGCAGGTAAATCATCTTAGCTTGAGTAAAAATTGTTTGTAAAGTTAGGCTAGGGTTTAAAATTACCCCAGTGATGATACTGGTAGCACTATCACCAAAATCGGTATAACGATCTAATCTAACGATACCGCCACCAAAAGCCGGCATAATTACTTTAGCTACTAAAATGAAGTAAATTAAGCTTAGTAAGGCAACAGCCAAACCATATTTGCGGTTTTTGAACAGTAGCAGGTACACCCCAATAAAAAATACGGCAACAATCATGTTCTCCGCTACTGTAGCTGTTAAAATCAAAAAAATACTTGACCACAGGTAATTATTTTTTTGAATAAAATAAAAAGCGGCTAGGATTAGCGGAACAGCAAACGGTACTGCATGGAAATCAAATAGATTTACCCAGTGTAATGAAGGATACAGTAAATAGAGCAGGCTAACTAAAATGGCCCACTTTTTTTCCATCTTTTCTTTAGCTAAAAAGTAAAGAGGCAGAGCGCCTAAAGCTAGAGCTAAACTTTGAATGATTAATAAAGTGTAAGGACTTTGAAAAACAAAATAGATCGGCACTAGCAGTAGCAAAAAAGGACTGAAGTGAATTGCAAAGTGCGAGGTACCCTCAAAATTATTCCACATCAGATTACCATGGACGGTATTATAAAAAGATTGTTCGAAAGCGGCCAAGTCCCAAGTTTGCGTTTGAAAAGTGTAGTGACGCAGACTACTTAAAGTAGCAAAAATAAAAAAGTAAATCACTACTAAGATGATAATTACTTTATTTTCTTTGATAAAATTTATCATACACAGCTTTTGAACATAAAAACTTGACAATGATTTTCAATTTGACCCCTTAAAATATGTTTCAGAAAAACGGTGGATAAGTTCAAATGGCATGAAAGCCATTTGAACCCTGAACAAAGTGAAGGGTCCTCTGATGTACACAAATTTAGTTCAACTTCAAATATCAAAAATTATTACTGCTTCCCAACCAAATTCTATTGGTTTAATTTGGGTTTTGTGCGAGATTAGATCATTGATAATTTCTTGACGTTTAACTCTTCTACCATATGCCTGAAGTTCCACGGTGTTATCAGTTAACTTAATAATATCAAAACTGTTATAGCAAATATTTTTTGTTTTTGTTAGGTAAAGTATTTCTGTTAAAAAATTATTTAGTAAAGCACTATGGTCTGATGATTTTAGTATTATATTTTCTTTTGACTCATGATCATTAATTCCAATTTCTTTTGGATACAAAAAAGTCATCATTGCCAAAGCGGCATTACTGAATAACTCTTCTAGATTGTTCCCTAAGATGATAGCCTCTAAAATCTTAGGGTGATCAATAAATTTAAATTTCATCTTATAATTATTATATCATAAAACCCCGGTGTTTACCGGGGCCTAAAAGCTATTACTAGAATTGATTTAATTCACCTCTTTTAGTAGAACGTTTTCTACAAATATACCACGGGGGTACAAAATTCTTTCCAGTTCTTGCCGAGAACTAATCTCCACGTCGGCTCTTTTGGTAGCAGAAATTTCTTGCAGAGTGTATTTAGCAGCAATCATTCTTAAACGACTTTGAATAGTTGGTCTAACAATTTTTTCAACAAATTTTTCCCCGATACTTTGCCAAATTTCTGGAATTTGTTCTGGATCTAAACGAAGTAGAATTGTTCCCTCAATAGTTATTTTTTTATTGTCTTTAGTTGAAGCGGTAACTGGTTGATCTCCAAGTAATTCCGGTTTGTCGGGATTAAACTTTTTCGTAATTCCATATTCTAAAGTTTGGGTATTAAACAACATTGCTTTTTGCCAAAATGGAATTTTTAAGTGAAGGCCGGGCTTATAAATTTTTTTTAATACACCTCGACCGAGATCATAAACAGCAGCAACATAGCCTGGGGGGACATGGATAAAAAATCCTTTTAGGACGTCTTCCATGACGAATGAATACATTAATTTGTCGATACCTTGGTCAGCCATAGCTGTTTAGATGTTTTAACGTGTGGTTACTTTATTAGCCTTTTTTAACGACATTTTTATCAATAGTGTGAATATTGATATTATAGAGGAAAATATCAGTGATGTCAAAACGAAAATTGATTTTACTGATGGCAGAATAGCTAAGATTAGAAATGCTAAGGCGGGAAAAAATAAGCTATATATTTGTTCCTTTTTTGTTAGCTGGTTTCGTCGTTCCCAGAAATTTATGAGTATTTGGGCAAATAAGTAACCGGCAACAATAGCCGCGACAACCAGATTTCTTTCGGCAATGTCAAACCATAAAAAGTTAGTATTAATGAAATCTGGTCGAGGAATACTGGGATACAGTAGGTGCAGTTTTTCTTGAGTATTGATACCGCCGATAAACACTTGGTATAAAAGAACTAAAACTAAACCCTGAATTCCTAGAACTACCGCTTTAGCCCACGGTCTAATTTTTTTCTTTTTCAGGAATTCCCTAATAGCAATTTTTTGTCTAATCGGGTCATTTGAGTAATCATTTTTGATATCGACTATTTCTTTTCTCAATTTTTGACCTAAAATTTTACCTCTTTCCGTTAAGATGGTAAATGGCAAAAGTATAAATCTTAAAAGGATGGTTAATATAATAACTGCTGCTCCTAAGTTAAAATTGGAGTAGTTTAAATACAACCAAATAAGAAAATTAAATAGGGGTAGGTATAAATATTGTTCCCAGACAAGAGTAATTATTTCCATATTTTATTTATGATAGATTCTGGCTCGGGGACCAGGATTCCCCGCCAAAGGCGGGTGCGCCTTTGGCGCAGAACCTGGCACGAATTATGACAACCCAGAGATTACAAAATTTTATTTATTAAATCATCAGAATATCTTGCAAATATTTTATTATCTATTATTTTTTTAATACATAAAACATTGAAGAGTACTTTTGGCTCGGGGACCAGGATTCGAACCTGGATTGGCTGGACCAAAACCAGCTGTCCTACCCTTAGACGATCCCCGAATATTGTTGCAGTATTGAACCCCATTCCACCAGCTGTCCGGACCCTGCCCCGCCGAAGGGCGGGGCTTAGACGATCCCCGAATATTGTTGTGACAACCTCTTTGCAGTAATCTAATTTAAATGAAATTTAGTAAAATGTCAATACTTAGAAGGTATGATCTTATACTTTAAGGTATCGTCTAATAGCTACCACACTAGTGATAATATTTAAAAAAATAATTACTAAAATTTCAAGTCCAAAAATTTTCCAGAAATTTTGATTGAAATAGTTAATCACGTTAAACTCCTCGGTTAAAAAGAAGCTATTAATGTGAGGCTGAATAAAATTGAGTAACGGATAAATAATAATAATGGCAATGACGCATGATACCACTCCATAAAAAACTGCTTCTACTAAAAATGGACTTCTAATAAACCAATTAGTGGCACCAACCAGCTTCATTACTCCAATTTCTTCACGGTGGGTATAAATGGCCACCCTGATGGTGTTGAAAACTATCAGCAAGGCAATGATAGCGAATACTCCAAGACTAAATAAACCAACTTTTCTAATGTTGTCAGAAAATTCTTTAATTTTTCCAATATAAGCTTGGTTGTCGTCAAAATTTTTATCTAAAATTAAATCATTATATTTTGAATTGTCCAGGATACTAATAATCTCAGGATAATCATCAATATTTTTTGCTCTAATTTGCAGAGTGGCACCAATCGGATTAGTTTCAAGTTCTTCAAGTGATTCGATAATAACTTGATCTTCTCGGTGAGCTTGTCTAAATTTTTCTAATGCCTCTTGTTGTGAGATGTAGTTGATTTCTTTGATTTGAGTTAACGATGACAAATAAGTTTGGACTTCATCAACCTGTGGTTCAGTAATATCTGGTCTAAAATAGACGCTGATATCAACTTTATCTTTAACAATATTAATGGCGGCATCACTAACAACATTTACGGTAATTAAAAAATTAATAGAGATAAAAGTTAACACTATAATTGTAATAGTGACTATTGAAAGCCAGATATTACGCCAAAAACTTTGCCAGGCAAAAAGTATTATTCTAAAGATTGAAGAACTAATCATAATTTATAGTAGGTATTTACCTATTTTTTGATCGGAGATAATCTCCCCATTATCAATAGTGATTACTCGTTTATTAATAGAATTTATAACTTCTTTATTATGACTTACTAAAACTACAGTAGTGCCAAATTCATTAATTTTTAGTAACAAGTCCATTATTTCCTGAGTGTTAATGGAGTCTAAATTACCAGTTGGTTCATCAGCTACCAATATTTTTGGACGATGCACTAACGCCCGTGCAATAGCGACTCTTTGTTGTTCACCGCCCGAAAGTTGTATTGGATAACGATTTTCTTTTCCGGTTAAACTGACAATTTTTAGGACCTGGGGTATAATTTCTTTTATTTTTTGTTGGTCAGTACCACATGCCTGTAGAGCAAAAGCAATATTTTCAAAAACTGTTTTTTTAGCTAATAGTTTAAAGTCTTGAAAAACAACACCAATTTGCCTTCTTAAAACCGGTATCTCACGAGGTTTAATATAGGTTATGTCCCAACCGCCAACAATAATACGTCCTTTAGTTGAAGATTCTTCGGCGGTTAATATTTTAACTAATGTAGTCTTTCCGGTACCGCTACGTCCGACTATCGAAACGAATTCCTTGGGTTTTATATGAAGATTAATATTTTTTAAGGCAACTACATTAGGTGGATAAATTTTAGAAATATTTTTGAAGATTATCATTTTTATTTATCACTTTCTGGGATAACTTTATTTATTTTATTAATTTGTTTATAATATCTAGTGACTTTGCGGGTGTCGTATAACGGCTATTACATCAGCTTCCCAAGCTGAATACGGCGGTTCCCTGCCCGTCCTTGCCTGAGCGGGCGTAGTTTAGTGGTAGAATGTCTGCTTCCCAAGCAGAAGGTCGCCGGTTCGATTCCGGTCGCCCGCTTAGGTGATGGCAGGCGGGGACTCCGCTCACCCGCTTTTAGTAGTAGAGGCTAAAATCAAAAACTATGCCGGGGTAGCTCAGTTGGTAGAGCAATGCTTTCGTAAAGCAGAGGTCGAGGGTTCGACTCCCTCCTCCGGCTATTTTATATTTTAACAAATCTGAGAATGAACTGCTTCTGTTTTAAGTCTTCCAGGTATGCATCAAGATCCATACCTCTTACTAAAATATGCCTGGCTCTTACCTGAGTAACTTCATTGTTTTCACCAGTTAATTTTTCTTCTACTTTAATAATATGATAGCCAAATTGAGTTTTTACAATATCACTTATTTCTCCTGGCTCTAACGAAAATGCTACCTTTTCAAATTCTTCAACCATTTGTCCTTTACTGAAATAACCTAGATCCCCTCCTTGGATAGAAGTGACATCTTCACTAAATTCTTTGGCTAATTCAATAAATGAGCCACCTTCATCTTTTAATTTAGTTAAAATTTCCTCAGCTTTTTTTCTAGCTTCTATGTTTAGTGAATCATCAAGAATAATAGCTAAACTCAATTTATTTTTTAATAATAGTGGTTTTAAAATTTCTTGTTGAAAATCATCAACTGTCCAGTTGTAAAGATTTTGTAGCTGATTATTAAATGCTTGTTGTCCACCGATCTCCTCAATTAAATTATCCGTTTCTTCATTTAGTTCATTATCATTTACTTCAACGTTATATATTACGGCTAGCTTATTTAATAATATTTGGTTAATCATTCGTTCCAGTATGTGTTTCTGTGTATCATTTAAACTGGGAATATTAGAACCAGGAGCAGTATTAGCTTCTTTATCATAGAAATTTCTTAAACTATCAACTTGTTGTTGCCAGTGATAGTAACTGATGGGTCATAAATCAACCATCGCTGCTGGATACGGAATTATTCTAGTAATAAATTTTGTGACTGGATTATTTAACTTAAAGAGGTAAATTATAGCTCCATAAATTATTATTAATAATAAGATCAGAACTGAAAATGATATCAATATTTTAAATTGTTTTCCAGGAGATTTTGATTTTTTAGGTACAGGAGCTACTTTTGTATCTTGATCCTTATCAGTCGTTGAAAATTCTTTTAAAAATGGAAGAGTTTTTTTAATTTTTGGTGCTTCTTTAATATTTTTACTAACCTTATTTACTGCTTTATTTAAGGTTGGCATTTTTTGTGCGCCAAGATTAATAAAACTGTCACTTTTAATTTCTGGTTTAGGTACATCCAGGTCATCAGGTTTAACTTTTCTATTTTCTTGAGGAGTTTTATTTTTATGTTTTATAATGTTTGGAATTTTAATCTTTTTAATTTTTTTTACTTTCTTTGTATTATCTTTATCGGTTTTAGTTTTTATATCATCATCACTTTTTGCTTCTACCCATTTTAAAACAGCATTCCTTAACTTACTAATTTCTGGATCATTTAATTCGTCTTCTGGGTTTGGTGATTCAGACTTTTGTTTTTGGTCAATCATATTTATTCAAAAAAATATTTCCACCATTTTTTAAGATTTGACTCAGTCATTTCAACTTTTGGTGGCTTACTATCTGGAGAGCTATCATTCAAAATATCATCTTCTACTAAATCAGAGACAACCACCACTTGTTCCCCTTCTTTTTTAAGACCTAAATCTGTCCTAGCTTTTTCTTCGATATAGGCATTTGAATTAAAGTACTCAATTAGCTGTTTCAGTTCCTCATTACTTTGGCTAATATCATCTATATTTTTTTCTAGATTAGTAATCTCTTTATTGATCTGACGACCTTTACTGATTTCCCGGGATAAATTAATAGCGACAATCACTAAAATGATGACTGCTAGTGCCAGTAGCAATTTTACCTTCCATTTTGATTTATTTCTAACTCTATCATTTATCATTTCTGATCTTGGCTAAATTAATTATAACAATTTTTTTGCTTTTTCTCAATTTTACTTTTATTTTTGGTCTAAAATTCCATTAAATTTCTTCTCGCCAATATTTAACTTTATTTTTTCAATTAATTCAATTAGATCTTTTGTGGAAAGTGAGCTTGTATCTTTTGCTTGCTTTAAAAAATCATCCTTTAGCTGAAGAACAAGCTGTTGGGTTTTACTAGGTTGAGCAATATTTTTAATTTCAATTTTAGTTTTACTATCGGTTAATACTAGATAAATATTACCTATTCTAAATATAGTTTGCCAAATCCCATTGACTTGATAAAAAACATCACCCACTTTTGTCAGTGGTATATCGGAAACAGTTTTACGAAACATTCCTTTTTGATCAATATCAACTACACGTTTATCGGTAATTATAAAAATTTGAAGATACCAGATTACTACATTTCTAATTAACCAAATTAATCCAATAAAAACTAAGCTAGAAAAAAGAATAATACCTTTATTACCCCAGTTAAATAAAGGATAAAGAAAGAAAAAAGGTAAAATTATAAGAATGATCGGAATAATTATTGATTGAAAGAGCTGTAGCGAACGCTGTCTAACTATTTTAATTACATTTTCATCATCATTTAGAATTAAATATTTATAGACTAAAGAATTAGACATGAACTTGGACTTTAGATTTTTTGATAATAAAGTAATATTTTCCAAATTCAATAGCAATGATTTTAATTATTGCTAATACGGCCACAATCAGCCAATCGGTTGGTCCTAAAGGAATAGTTTCAAGAGCTTTTTGTAGAACAGGTAAATAGATTGCCAGGAATTGTAAAATGAGTCCTATGGCTACGGCGCCAATTAAATATAAGTTTGAAAATGGATTCATTTGGAAAATGGTGTGACGTAAGCTCCGGCAGGAAAAAACATAAAGCAAAGAATCAATTCCAATCGCGGCAAAAATAATTGTTCTAATACGTGTAATATCAAAATTATTTTGATTAACTAACAAATAAAATAAAGTTAGTAAAACTATATCAGTAACGATACCGATAATAAATATCAATGTTTTCATTTCGCCATCCAATATTTTTGTTGATTTTTTGCGTGGTTTATCTAACATTACTTCCTTTTCACCTTTTTCTTGAGTAAGAGCTAAACTTGGTAAGCCGTCAGCAATTAAATTAATCCAAATAATTTGAGCCGGTAAAATTGGTAACGGCAAAGCTAACAATAAAGCACCGATAATTAAAATTATCTCTGAAAAACTGTCGGATAATAGATACAGAACATTTTTTTTAATGTTATCAAAAATAACTCGTCCACGTTCAATAGCGGCAACGATTGTTTTAAAATTATTGTCCAGTAAAATTATATCGGAAGTTTCTTTAGCGACATCAGTCCCTGAACCTAGGGCAATACCTACATCAGCTGCTTTAATGGCTGGAGCATCGTTAACTCCATCACCAGTCATCGCCACTACCTCACCTTTTTTTTGCCAGGCGTCAATAATACGCAGTTTATGTTTTGGCTCTACTCTGGCATAGATGTCAATACTCCTGACTTTTTTAGCTAGTTTTTCGTCACTCATCTTATCAAGGTCACTACCTTCTAAAATATTTTTTTCTTCAATTTTTAGACCAAGCTCTGCTACTACAGCTTTGGCCGTTAATTTGTGGTCACCAGTAATAATGATTGGTCTAATGCCTGCTATTTTAGTTAATTTGAATGTTTCCTTAGTTTCAACCCGAAGAGGGTCTTGTAGGGCAATAAATCCAATAAAAATTGTGTCATGTAACTCATCCTTGAGCACTAGTTTATTGTCATTAGGTACCTGTCGATAGCCAAAGGCTAAAACTCTTAAACCTTGATTGGTCAACTTTTCATATTTTTGTTTTAATGACTTTATTTTGCCTTCTGTTAACTTTTCAGTCTTGCCGTTTATTCTGACTTTTGATGACATAGAAATAATTTTTTCTGGAGCCCCTTTAATATAGATAACATTTTTTTTGGTATCTAATTTATTTAAAGTGGCCATATACTTAGTTGCTGAATCAAAGGGAATTTCAGCAATACGTGCTTGTCTTTTCTCGATAGATTTATATGGAATACCAGCCTGAATAGCACCAACTAACAACGCACTTTCAGTGGGACTGCCCAGTATTTTTCTTTTTTCTAATTCTTCGTCAGGATTCTCAATAACGGCATTATTACAAAGTAAAGAAATTTTAATCATTAAATCGTGGTCTTTCAGTTGAGTTGTGTCGTGGTATTGAAATGATTTTTTTAATGAAATTTCTTCACCTAAACTTATTATTCTGGAAACTTGCATTTTTCCCTCAGTCAATGTACCAGTTTTGTCAGTACATATAATCGATATACTACCTAAGGTTTCTGCCGCTACTAATTTACGAACCAACGCTTTTCGTTTTAGGATAGCTTGCATCCCAATGGCCAGAATAGCAGTAACAGCGATCAGTAAGCCTTCGGGGATGGCTGCTACCGCAACCGCAGCTGCCGTATTCAACATACCTTCACGAGCTTGATGGCCAAAACCAAAAATTGTACGGCCTTGCAATTTTCCGACAATAATTATTAGTACGGCGACTCCTAGAACAATAAATGATAAAAATCTGCTCAGGGCTGCTAATTGATTTTGTAACGGGGTATTTTCTTCATTAGTGTCTTTAACTAGCTTAGTTATTTGCCCTAACTCAGTATTAATGCCAGTTTCACAAACTATAGCTTTAGCTCTACCGGTCGCTACTACAGTGCCACTGAAAACCATATTTTCACGATCAGCTAATACTGCTCCTTTATCTAATAACTTTAGTTTTTTTTCAGATGGTACTGATTCACCAGTTAAAGATGCTTCAATTACTTGAAAATTATCAAAAGATATTAGTCTAGCATCAGCCGAAATTTTATCACCAGCCTCTAGAATTATAACGTCACCAGGAACCAATGTTTTGGCACTAGCCTCAACAGCATTATTATTTCTCAAAACCTTAGCTTTTCGATCTATTAATTTTCTTAAGTGACTAATTGCTTTGTTAGCTTTATTCTCCTGATAAAATCCTAAAATAGTATTTAAAAAAACCGCCAGTAAAATGACGGTCATATCAACATAATCTTGTAAAACAAGAGAAATTAATGCAGCACCAATTAAAATGTAAACTAAGGGACTTTTAAATTGGCTCAGAATAATTCTGGCTGTAGAAAGTCCTTTTTCTTCAGGTAATTTATTGTACCCAAATTTTTTTAATCTTTTTTTTACGTCGTTATTATCCAACCCTGATTTATCAGTGTGTAGCTTACTAAAGACTTTAGTTATGGGTAAAGTATGCCAAAGAGTTTTTTCCATAGTTTATATATTATAACAAAAAATTGACAAAATTACTATTTTAAAAAAATAAATAAAGTCACCAAAACAGTGACTTTATTTAATATAAAAAATTATGAAGTTGCTTAATTTCCAGCAGATGGTGCCAGTGGTTTCATCCCCTCATTAGGGTTACATTTTTTACAGTTCTTCTTGTGAGTTGCGATTTCATAGACAGCAGATAAGCCAATTAAGACAAAAATAATTCGTGATACGATATTTTCCATACCACCAAAAAGTTGGCTGATATCCCAATTTAAAGCTCCTTGAAGTCCCCAATTGATGCCGCCAACAAGTAGTAGTAAAAAAGTTATCATGTGAGGACCTTTTTTATGTTTTCCCATTTATTTTCATCTCCTTTCAAAGAAATTTGATTATTTTAACTCTATTGATTCAATGATAACATTTTCTAGTGGTTTATCAGAAGGATCAACAGCAGTTGCTTGAATTTGCTCAACTATTTCTAGGCCAGAGGTAACCCAACCAAAATTGGTGTGTTTTCCATCAAGCCAAGGTGTACTGTCAGCAGTAACAATAAAAAATTGGCTGCCATTAGTATTTGGTCCCGAGTTAGCCATGGCCAATGATCCTTTTACTAATTTATGACTATTAAACTCATCGGCAAATTGATATCCTGGCCCACCAGTTCCCCACCTGGCTTTATTTACATCATCTTTACTGAGTGGATCACCACCTTGAATCATAAAATCTTTGATTACTCGATGAAATTTAGTGCCATCATAAAAGCCATCTTTAGCTAGCTTAAGAAAATTTTCAACAGTCTTGGGAGAATCTTCACTATAAAATTCTAAGGTTATATTTCCAAGGTTAGTCTTGAGCACAGCTTGGGTTATTGAATCATCGGTCATAGTAGTATTGGTATTAGTGTTAGTTGAGTTAGTGTTGGTATTAGTCACTGCCTGATTAGTATTTTCATTACTGACGGCCGTATTAACATTAGTATTAGTACTTTGAGTGCAGCCAGCCAATGCCAGTAACCCTAATGAACTAAAAATCAAAAGTTTTTTCATAGATTAAATAGTTAAATTATTAATTATTTTCACTCTCCGAAGTGTTTTGAGTAATATCCGGTTGAGACCAGGCAATCATATTCCTCTTGTGGAATTTCTTGAGAAATGTCCACATATTTTATTTGATTAGTGTCTATCAACGTTTTTACATTGTATCACAGTATGAATAAATTTAAAAAAAATAGCCGATTTTAACGACTAGTTTTTAAAGTGGTGGAGCGTGAGGGATTTACTGAAACAAGTTCAGCACAGGCTCGGCCCGACCATTTGTTTAAGAGACGCTCCACTGGACCAGAAGAGCTAAGATTGGCTTTTTCTTTTATTTAAAATATCGGAATGAATTTTTTGTAATTCATCTGTTAATTCATCCTCTGTACGGTATCTTTTGGTAGATTTTTTTAGATATTTAATGTTTCTCTTGAGGTAAAATCTTTTTTTGCCTATAGCATCAAATAATCTTTGGTTGGGTTCCAAAGTAACACTTTCTCTGCTCCAAGCAAGCTTATCTAGGTAGTTTATAATAAACAAGGCTAAAGAAATAACGGCAGGAAAAATAAGCACAACCATCTGAAAAAATAAATTTTCTGTATTTATAAAGAGAACTGAAAGAGCTATTATTAATGACAAAGTGTAGAGCAACATCCACTCAGCAACAAAAAGCCTCTCCTTATACAGTGTATCAAGTCGTATCATAGCACTTACAGTTCGGTTGTGCATACCAAGCATGTCATCAAAGTATATTTTTGATTTACTTCCTTTAACCTCTCATCTTTTATAAAATCAAAAGAACGTTCTATATTTTGCCAATAAGAAGTTTCTAGCTGTCCCTCGTCCCAATTTATAATTTCATCTACAAAAGCAGTAGCTTCTATTCTTCTTTTGAAATCATTTTTAAACTTAATGTTGCCGTAGAAATTTTCAGCATAATTAATCATATTTAAACTATCAGATAGACGAGCTCCTTGAATAGAGCGAATTTCTGTATACCTAGACCATAATTCATTAATAAAAAAACCAGCCAAAAATCCAAACAGAATACTAGATACGGTAATTACAGTTCCAAGAGCATCGGAATTGACATCTGGAAATTTCAGATAAAATTTGATAAAACCAAATACAAAGACCGTAAACATGACTACAAAGATGATTTTTATTTTGGACATAGCATGTTAATAATATTTATATATATTGTTATTCTACCAAAAAATCGCCTAATAGGCGATTGGTGGGGCGTGAGGGATTCGAACCCCCGACATTCAGCTTAAAAGGCTGCTGCTCTACCAACTGAGCTAACGCCCCACGATTCTATTAATTTTGTTTAGCCACAACTGTTACTTTTCTTGTGCTTGCATTGATTAATGGCTAGGGGCGCTTACGCCCCACGGTAATGTTTTAAACAAATTCAATACTAACAAGAAAAGGGCTTTTTGGCAAGACGGTTGCTACTAAACAGGCGGGGTGGATAATATGTGGCCAAGTTTTGGTTTAAAAACACTTGAAATGGACGGGTAAAGTAGTGTAAGATGTACTCACCAATAAAATATAACTCTACTTTTTCTCATGGCTCAACATAGCGAAACCAAAGAAAAAATTCCACCGCAAAATCTAGAAATGGAGCAATCGTTGCTCGGGTCTTTACTGATTGATAAAGATGCTATTATTAAAATTGCTGATATTATCAACGCCGATGATTTTTATAATGACAGGCATCGCCTTATTTTTGAAAGTATTAAGGGTTTGTATGAAAGGCGTGAACCTATTGATTTATTGAGCTTAGGCAGTCGACTTGAAGAAAAAGGTCATCTAGATACTGTTGGCGGTCGGAGCTACTTAACCAGTTTAGCTAATACCGTACCAACTTCCAGCCACGTTACTCATTATGCTAAAACTGTTCAAAGTAAAGCAACTTTACGGCGACTGATCTCAGCGGCCTCAGAAATTACCGAATTGGGGTTTCAGGAGACCGAAGAAGTTGATTCTCTTCTTGATAAAGCCGAGCAAAGGTTATTTGGGGTTTCTCAGAAGTATCTTAAAAGAACTTTTATGCCAATTTCTGATGTTTTAACGGAAGCTTTTGATCGAATTGATGAGCTACATCGTGAATCTGGTAAATTAAGAGGAGTGCCAACTTATTATAATGATTTGGACAATGTTTTAGCTGGCTTGCAAAAATCAGATTTAATTATTCTGGCTGCCAGGCCATCAGTTGGTAAAACTACTTTTGCCTTAGACATTGCTCGAAATGTATCAACTAAAGCCAAGATACCAGTTGGCATATTTAGTTTAGAAATGTCCAAAGAACAACTGGTTGATCGACTACTCTGTTCAGAAGCGGGAGTTGATCTCTGGAAGATGCGAACTGGTAAATTATCAGATCAAGGAGAAAATGATGATTTTTCCAAAATTAATCATGCCATGGGAGTTCTGTCTGAGGCTAAAATCTATATTGATGACTCGGCTAATTCTAATGTAATGGAAATTAGAACCAAAGCCCGTAGACTACAGACTGAACATGGCTTAGGATTAATTATTATTGATTATCTTCAATTAATGGAAGGCACCTCTGGCAATAGAGAAAATAGAGTCCAGGAAGTTTCTGAAATATCTCGAAATTTAAAAGCAATTGCTCGTGAGCTTAATGTACCAGTGTTAGCTTTGTCGCAATTATCTCGTAGTGTTGAGTCAAGAGAAACTCATATTCCCCGCTTGGCTGATCTTAGAGATTCTGGCTCTATTGAACAAGACGCTGATGTGGTATTATTTATTTATCGTGACGCTACCTATCAAAAAGATTTACCGCCTGACAAAGCTAATTTAGCTGATATTATAGTAGCTAAACATCGTAATGGGCCAACTGGAAAAATTCAACTATTCTTTGATCAAAATAATGTAACTTTCAGGAGCGTTGATCGAAAAATTAGTGACGAAGAAATTAAATTTGAGTAATTTTTATGCCTCCACCACCAAAACCATCACATCGTCCACCAGCTCCGCCACATCCGGCAGGTGATATAAACGAACAGCCAATTTCTCCACCTTTGGAATCTCTACCTCATCAAAAACCACCTAAAGATAACAAAGCTAAGACATTGATTATCGCCATAATCTTTGGTTCAATTCTAACGGTTGCTATGGGCTTTATTTTAAAATTTATTGGTATTTCCGTTAATGTTATTTTACCGGTGTTAGCTCCTATCTGGGTTGGTACTATTACTCTTATTTACTCGGTCAGCACTAAAAATTAATGTCCGCGTATCCTCAAACCATTAAGAAAGTTATTGATCAATTTTCACGGTTGCCCGGCATTGGACCGAAGACTGCCGAGCGCTTAGTTTTCCATTTATTGACACGTCCCAAAGAAGACCTGGCTAAATTTGGTGATGCTATGCAGCATTTAAAAAACACGGTTACTGTTTGCGCAAAATGTCAAAATTATGCTGAAGCCAGTCCGTGTTCAATATGTGGCAATAGTCAAAGAAGTTCAACGGTTATTTGCATTTTAGCTAAGCCACAAGATTTATTTGCTCTAGAAAAAACCAATGAGTATCAAGGAGTTTACCATATTTTAGGTGGAGTGATTGATCCGCTAGACGGGATTACCCCCGAGCAACTTAATATTAAACAGCTTCTAGACAGGATTAAGACTGATAACGTGTTGGAAATTATTTTAGCCATTAATTCAGATTTACCAGGCGAGACCACAATACTTTATTTAACTAAATTATTAAAGCAGTTTAGTAATTTGAAAGTTACCCGTTTAGCTCAAGGGTTACCAACTGGTAGCGATCTAGAATATGCTGATGAAACAACGTTAGGTAATGCCTTGAAGGGACGAAAAGAAATTTAAGTATTTAAAAAACAACCCCTAGGTCGTGGGGCTATTTTTTTTTGCTTAAAAATTAAATCTTTTCAATTTCTACAAGAGAAAATGGTTGGCGATGGCCAATGCGTCTAGTATATCGAGTTTTTGATTTGTACTTAACCACTACCAGCTTTTTGTCTTTATCTTGTTTTAAAATTTTGGCTTCCACCTTAGATTTTAAAAGTGGTTTGCCAATTTCGACTTTTACACCTTTTTCATCGGTAGTTAACAAAGTATCAAATTTAACAGCACTACCCTCTTTACCAGGAAGCTTCTCTACTTTAATTTTATCTCCTTTTTTGACCAGGTACTGTTTTCCACCAGTTTTTATAACTGCTAACATATTTATATATTATATTTAAGGTTTATATATTGTATAGTTTGTTGAAAAATTAGTCAAGTAAGAAAAAATCAACTTCATTACCTATTGCAATGTTGGTCTTATCAGTAAACCCAGCATTAACTTCCAAGACATAGTTAACTGGTTGTGGTGAACGATACTGGGGAATATTTTGTTGATCGCCAGTAGGAATAGGAACATTTTTTTCAATGGCGATAATGTAATTATCTTGAATCCAGATAATATCAATTGGAAAAAGCATGTCTTTCATCCAGAAATTTCTAACTTGCTGATCAGGAAATACAAAGAGCATTCCCTGGTTTTCGGCTAAATTCAACTCTCCACCCAACCCAATAGTTTGTTCTTGTACCGTCTTAGCAACCTTAACCTTAATCGTGCTGTCATTAATTTTTAGGTAACTTTGGTTTTTATTTTGACTTAGCAAAAGAAATGCAGAAGCTACCAAGAGTAATGAAATAATTAGTAGTCTATTATTTTTATTCATTTTTAAATTTGTAGATTAGCATTAAACTACTGGCTAATATTATCATCACAGCGGCCAGAATTCCTAAGGCAATAATTTTTCCCTTGGAATGCAGGAAAAGTGAAGTTACACCAAAGGCTGCGGTTAAAAAGTATAAAAAAATAACAGTTTGCCGGTGTGATAACCCGATATCTAAAAGTCTGAAATGCAGATGTTTATTATCCCCTTTGGCGATGGACTTGCCTTGCCAGATTCTGTTTGCAATAACCCAGAAAACATCTAAAATTGGGATACCCAAAATTAATAAAGCGGTAGCAATCTTTGATCCTGATATAATAGCTAAAGTTCCCAGCATAAAACCACAAAAAACACTTCCGCCTTCTCCTAAAAAAATTTTGGCTGGATGCCAGTTAAATATTAAAAAACCCAGACTGGCTCCGGCCAGGATTAACGCTAACACAGAAGTTCCAGAAGAAGGGACATCCCAAAAAAGACTGACTGCAAAAATTATAAAAGCACCAATGGTCGTTACACCAGTTACTAGGCCATCAAGACCATCCAGTAATTTGGTGGTGTAAATCATTCCCAGGATCCAGAAAAAGGCTAAAAGTATTCCGGCTAATAATGAAAATTCTAAAATGCCTCCCAGAGGGTTTGAAATAAATTGAATCTTGATGCCAGAAAAAACTATTATTCCGGCAGCGATAATTGGGAATGGTATTTGTTGATATGGTTTAAAGTTATATTTATCATCAAGCAGTCCTCCAATAATCAAAACAAATCCTCCAGCTAGAATTGCTATAATATTTATATCAGAAATTTTTGAGTCAGTAATATAACCAAAAATCCAAAAAATAACTGTGGTAATAAAAAATGATAAAAAAAGAGCGACGCCACCTAAAAGTGGAGTTGGTTTTTTATGAATTTTCCTAGCAACTGGAGCATCAATAATGCGAGTGAGAAGTGCAATTTTTCTTACTAGTGGTGTTAAAACTAATGAAATAGTAAATGCTATTAATAATGGTACAAAATAAAACATTATATTTTTTTTGCTTTTTTAATACTTATTTCTCCACCAGCCTCAATCATCACTTTATCACGACGATCAATCTTTCCTGATAGTAAATAGTTAGCCAGTGGATCCTGCACTTTTTGTTGAATCACCCGACGTAGAGGTCTGGCACCGAATTGCGGATCAAAACCAGCAGTAGCAATTTCTTTAACTGCCTCATCGCTAGCGTCTAGGGTAATCCCCTTTTCTTCTAAGGTTTTACCAACTTTTTTAATCATTAACTGAGCAATTTTTTCAACACCGTCGAGAGTTAGGGGTTTAAATACAATAATGCCATCGAACCTATTTAATAACTCTGGCCTAAAAAATTTTCCTAACTTAGAATCAATCAATTGTTGCTTGATTTCGCCAATTGGCATTTTTTGTTTTACCTGGTCTTGGATGAACCTGGTACCAGCATTTGAAGTAGCAATAATTATTGTATTGGTAAAATCAATGGTTCGGCCAGAACTGTCAGTCAGACGACCATCGTCTAACACCTGCAAAAAAATATTTAAAATATCAGGATGGGCTTTTTCAATTTCATCCAGGAGTATCAAAGAAAACTGTTTTTTTCTAACTGCCTCAGATAAATAACCGCCTTCACCGGCTCCACTGTAACCTGGTGGAGCACCAATTAGTCGATTAATACTGGTTTTATCTTGATATTCTGACATATCAAGACGAATCATGTTTTTTTCATTACCAAAATAGACTTCGGCTACTGATTTCGCCAGTTCGGTTTTCCCAACGCCTGTTGGTCCTAAAAATAACAAATTAACAATTGGCTTTGAAGTATCTCTCATTTCAGCCCTGGCACGACGTATACTTGCCGCCACTGCAGTGACTGCTTCATCTTGCCCAATAACTCTTTGGTGAATTTTATCTTCAAGGTTAAGTAATTTTTTTGACTCTTCTTGAGTAATTTCAGTCAGCGGAATGTTTGTTTTGTTAGAAATAACAGTTGCCACATCGTTGGCAGTCACCGTGCTATCTTTGCCTTTTTCTTGCTTAACTTTTGTGGCAACTTCTTGAATAATTTCTATCGCTTTCTCTGGTAAATAGCGTTCGTGTAAATAACGGTCGGAAAGATTAACAGTCTGGGCAATAGCATCATAAGAAAAGAATACTTCGTTTTGGTATTCTACTGAACCGGCTTTAGCTTCTAAAATTTGAATTGCTTCATTTCCTGATACTTCAGTAATATCTACTTTTTCAAACACATTATCCAAAGAACTTTTTCCTTCAAAGTATTTACGGTAATCATCGGGGGTGGTGGTGGCTAAAGCTAAAAGATTATTGTTAGATAAAGTTTGTGACAAAACATCTGCTAAATCAATGCTTCCCTGGCGCCCTGCAGAAATACCAATCATTTTATCAACATTTTCAATGAATAAAATAATATTTCCCGACCTTCTGATTTCATGAATTACTGTCATTAAGCGTTTTTGTGCTTCCACGGGAGTAGCTCCACTAACGATTTTAGCAACACTTAAATTTACTAACCTTTTATCTTTTAAAAAATCAGGGACATTATCCTCAACCATCCTTTGAGCAATACCATCAATTATGGTATTTTTACCCACTCCTGGTTGGCCAATTAAAATAACGCTTCGTCTGGTTCCACCATGCATGATATTAAAAATTTCTTCAATTTCTTTGTCCCGTCCAATACACGGTAACAAATACCCTGTTTGAGCCAGCAGTGTTAAATCTTGGCTAAAAGTATCAAGAGTTGGAATAGCCACTGCAGTCATCGCTCGATTCATGGAACTTCTTGGTCTTAAGGTTGCCTTTTGCTTGAAACGTTTTAAATTATCTCTTAGTTGCTGTTTGATTCTGAGCCAAGCAGTAACGTTTCTGATTTTATCAACTGTTATATTCAAATCATACAAAAGTTCGTTAACCTTATTGTCTTGAGTGACTAGTTCTTCTAACAGTTCGGTAATTTCTACTTTTTTTTGTCGAAGTTGTCGAGCAAGGAAGTAAGATCTAAAAATTATTTCTTTCATTTGTGTACTCAAGATAACCATCCCTTTATTATGTTCTGGTTGAGCTGAAAGCGTGTTTCTAATTTTACTTTTTAACTTTGAAAAAGGGACTCCTAAGCGGGCAAAAATTACCTGGGTTTGATTGTAAGTTAGCAAAGCAATTAGCAAATGAATAGGGTCTGTTTGATTATCTTCATAACGATTAGTTAATTGCCAAGATTTATTAACTGCTGTTTGAGCCTCGATAGTAAAATAATCTGTGATGTTTATTTTTTTATTTTTAGGTAAATCTTTAACTTCTGACCAACTAATTTTTCTAAAAGGTACATTTGTGGTTTGGTACTTTTGTTTTGGTATAAATTTTATTTTGTCCCAAGCTTTTTGAAATCGATAGACTAAATAGCCATTTGTTAGCATGGACAACCAAAAAATAGTCATTTGCCAGTTTCTTATCTTGTAAAATTTCCAAAATAGAAAATCTGTCTCAATAAATGAAACCATGACCCAGCCAAGCATCAAAACACCAAGTGTTCCAAATAAAAAAAGCGACAGATTAATAAAATTTGTCACCAGCAACTTAACTCGATCTTTACCGATTTGGACTAAATTGATTCTTTTATTCCAATACAATAACTCGTCTCCAGTCCAGGCCAACATGCCAAACCCCAGACAGAAATCACACACCCTTTTTTGTACTAAGCCACTTCCGGTGCAGTGCTCACACTTTAAAATTTGTAGTTTTTGTTGTTGAACTTTTTCTTTAGGCATTATTTTTTTAGGTAAATAACCATAACAAGTTATCTATCAATTGAAATGAAATAATGACTGGTAATGCAATCCAAGCTGAAAAGAAAAGCAGCAGCAAAACTACATACAACAATAAAATAATTGAACGAAAAATTATTTGGATTAACCTTGCAAAAAAACTTATTACTCTTCCTTCAAAATCTTGCTGCCCAAACATTGGAGTAAATAAATTTTTAACCCAAATTAGCAAGCCTAAGCGTTCTTGTTTTGCTTTAATTTCAGTCAAACAAAAAAGGCCGGTCTTTACCAACCCTTTAGAGTACCACCACAACGGCCAATATAAAACATCACCGATTAACTCTACAATGACATACCTGAGTGAAGTATAAAAAATATTATTAGTCATATTTGTTTCATATTATAACATAAAATTGCTAAAAGAAAAACCGAAACTTACGAAAGTTTCGGTAGAATGTACGTTAACTTTTTTTACTGCTGTTTCCCCAACCCTCTTCTGTTAATCCACCATCGGCATCAGTCCATCTTTCCTTTTTACGCTCTTTTCGGTGTACACTTTTCAGTATTGACCTGAGTATTAGCGGGATGCCTAAAAATGGGATTATCCAAAGTATTTTCCATCCACCCTTTTTCGATATTGCTCGATAAAGGACAATGTTGTTTTTGGTTGCCAATCTGGTCAACCAACCTGGCCAAAGAAATCCTAGTATAAGGATGATGGCCAGCAGGAACAGGTACCAGTAACTGATCAGAATTTGAACCATTACCGCCTCCTTTTTGGCTTCTCACCTTTCCCCAATAGAATCTTAAACCAAATTTATAATATTCTTTTATTGCCGAAAAGTCAAGTAAAAAAATAGCCCCAACTGACTGGATATCAGCTAGGGCAGGAAATGTTAACGTCGTCGGGGCTTTTTTACCGGTTCATCTAGCGCCGAGTAAGACCAGGCCTTGGCCGGTCTCTCATCTTATCCCTGAAGGATCTGGTCATCATCGCGTATTCCACCGGCATTGCGCGCCAGCACTACCAAACGACACATTCCATAACCAGAGTATAAGTAAAAAAAATATGCTGTCAATTACTTTTTATAGTGTAATAGAATAGTGCCTGACTTATTTAATTTTTTAACAGCAATTAGTTTGAAAATAGTTGTTGGTAATTGGCCATCAAGAAAATTAAGCCCAGAGCCAAAAACTAACGGTTCAATAGTTAAATAAATTTCATCTATTAAACCTTTCTTTAAAAGTAGACTATAAATTTGAGTACCACCTAAGACACAAATTTTTTTATAGCCTAGATCTCCGACGAATTTTTTTAAATTGACCTTGCTCGGGTTTAGGTAAGTTATTTGTGGACTGTCTTTTTTAAAAGTTTTAACCGATCTGGTTAAAACAATATAATTTCGACTACTAAATTTTTTCTTGGTTAAAGCCTTCCTGGCAACCTTAAAAGTTGTGCGGCCGACTACCACGACATCATGTTCTGCTATTTTTTGACGTAAAAATACTTTGTCTTCAGTACTCGACCAGTTGACATTATGTTTGGAATTTTTGGCAATTTTTCCGTCAATAGTCGAAACTACCACGGCCGTAAATTTTGGTTGACTCATTACTTTGATTCAATGTTAAAAAGTTTATTGAATTCCTCGGTCAATATTTCTTTAACCTTATCTTCAGAAACAAATGTTAATAAAAGACCTGGTAAATCTCCTTCCAGGATGGCTTCTTCATCAGTGACAATCAAATTTCCGGAAAATTCTAAGGTAAAAAGTAGCTTTTGAACACTAAACGAAAAACGCATGATATTGTCATCCCATTCCTTGACTGAATCAGACACTTCAATACCTTCATGTTGTTGCTCAAGCAATTCATTTAATTTGTCATCAATAATTTTTATAGCAGCTTCTTGGGTTGCTTGATGGACTAAAGTAAGTTTCATAGTTTATTATTTTTAATTGCTTGCCGTAATTCAGACATTAAGGTTAAATAAAAATTAAGATTACTAAGTGTAGCCAGTCTCATTCCAAGAGGTTCACTGGTTTTAAATAAATGATGCAAGTAAGCTTTTGAATATTGTTTTAGATTAGTTTGATTAATTGGCTTTAAGTCTTTAGCGAATTTGGCATTAGTGATATTGATGGTTTGATAAAATTTTCCCCTTAATATAGGTCGGGCATCCTTGCCCGACCGTGACGGCGAGACAGAGACGCCTCGCCCGTGAGTGTTTGTCCAAAGATATAGCCGGCCGTGGCGGGCTTCGCGGGTAGGAATAACACAATCAAACATGTCAATCCCCTGCTTTACTGCTTGAATAATCTCTTCTGGCCTACCTAGACCCATTAGGTAACGTGGTTTATTTTCTGGTAGCTCATGAACCGTCCAACTTAGTATATGCTTCATTTTATTTCGTGGTTCTCCAACGGCGACACCACCAATAGCATAGCCGTCAAAGTCTAGTTTTACTAGGCCATTAGCTGAGGTCAGGCGGAGATCCTTGTATATACCGCCTTGGACTATACCAAACAGTTTCATTTTTTTTGACTGTCTAGCTTCTTTTGATCGTTTAGCCCAACGAGTTGTTCGATTCATAGCTTCTTTGACCATCTTTTTTGATGCCGGATAGCCAACAACTTCATCTAAAACCATCGCGATATCGACACCAAGGTCTGTTTGAATTTTAATTGATTTCTCGGGAGTTAGCAAATATTTATTACCATTTTTTGGATCAGCAAAAGTTACACCTTTTTCTCTAATTTTTCGATGTTGAGCTAATGAAAATACCTGAAACCCACCGGAATCGGTTAGAATTGGACCTGACCAGTTGATGAATTTATGCAAACCATCTGCCCGTTTGATTATTTTTTCACCTGGAGCCAACATTAAGTGATAGGTATTTGATAGAATTATTTGAGCACCTAAACTTTTGAGCTCAGCAGTATCCAAATTTTTAACCGCACCATAGGTAGCAATTGGCATAAAAAAAGGACCCATTATTTTACCATGGGACAATTTTAATTCTGTTAATCTCGCCTGAGATTTTTTAGATTTTTTTAAAATTTTAAACATCTATTCAGTGATATCGATCACTAAACCTCGTCCACCACCGACTGGGTCATTTTCTAAATTTGAAGTAACGGCTTTGCCACTTTTTGAAATTTCTGATTCAGTTTGTTCATCAGTGGCTACTAAGAATGTCTGATCGCTTAGAATTAAGAGTTTACCCTCTTGTTGTTTAGTAGGAATTACAGCTACGTCAAACCAAGTATTAATATCTTGAAAATCTTGACCAGCGGAAATTTTATTGATTGACCAACTAACACGGTTATCTTTATCGCTATAGCTTATTTGACCAGTTTTCACCAAATACTTATCAACCCACTCAACACCATCGGGTAGCACAGCACTGACCACGACATCTGATACCTCATGCAAACTATTAGCAATATACCAATAGATTCTAAAAGTTGTTCTTTCGCCGACTACTGGTGGTAGTGGTCCAGTGCCAACAGCGATATTATCTTCATTGAAATATCTTCCCTCAACTTTTAGTTGAATATCGGTATTTATATTATTTAAAATCTCGTTACTTGATATGTCTAACTCCTCAATTTCTAAATCACCAATCTTAATCAAGCTGGCCTGACTTTTACTTTTAACCTGCAAATTATCAGTATCAAGATTAACATCGGTTGAGTCTAAAACTTTGATTGAAAAATCAATGCTACCTTCGTCTAGAGGTCTCACTAAATCTAATTCTGAAATTTGATCTTTACCCCAAGTGATAGAATTATTATCAATGATTCCAAAATTTTTATCCTCAATTTCCTCAAAATTTAAAATATCTGAATCCAAAGTTATAGTAAAAGAAACATCGTCTAAATCTTTTTGACCTAAATTCTTGTAGACAATTGAATACGTTAGTATTTGCCCAAAGCTAATTGGCTGATTCTGATTTGAACCATTGACAATCAAATTCATACTTAAATTTGATTCTATAATTTCAGTAGAAATTGATTTTTCTTGTTGTAATGAAAATTCATCAAACTCTTCGTCTAAAAAACCAATTTGGACGTTAAAATTTGCGCTGGGTATTTGTTCATCAGCTAAAAATCCGCCCGTAATTTCTATTTCACCCTCTTGATTTTTTTCTAAATTCTCAATAATCCATTGATTATTTAAATTACGAGCATCTTCTTCTTTATGAAATGGCTCTGGTAACGCTTCTTGAAAAATAAAATTTGCCGGATAGTCAACTAGCACTTTGATCTTGGCTAAATCTTGATCTGAATCATTACGGTATAAAATTTTATAAGTAGCCTTTTTTTCTGGTAAAATTTGTTCAGGTCCCTCGACATTAATTTCTAAAATAGATGAAGTAATTTGACTGCTGAATGACTGAATATCTTTAAAGATAGAACTAAAATTTTCTGGTCGATATGATGCTGTTGCACTGATTGTTTTGATTGAACCGACTTCACCAATTAGTTTACCTTTAATTTCAATCTTACCACTGGCATTTTTTGCTAACTGGTCAATATCCCAAGAGGTATTAAAATCATTGGTTGGCTCCGGAGTTGCCGAGGTAAATTCAAAACCTTCGGGAAAGCGAAAAATTATTTCAACATCATTTAAGGGTACTTTTTCAACATTGGCATAGTTTAATATATATATAACTTCGTCACCAGATGCGATACTTTGTTGGCTTTTTATTTCAAGTTTTATACTCTGATTGGAGACGGTACTGTCTGGATTAAATACAATAAAACCGAGCCAAACAATAGCCGCTAGAATGATGGCAATACCAACAAAACTTATTAAAAAAATCTTGAGACGACTCTTACGTCTTACATCTAAATGTGAGATGTCTGGTAAGCTGCCATCCTTATTGCTGTAAATATTCATCAAACCTTTCTGGACTGCTAAATCACTGGTTTTTTTATAATTTTTTTTTAACTGTTTTAATCTGTCTTTTTTCATTTATATTGTATGCCCGAGTACCGTGCGCTTCAGCGTGCGGATGAGGGCAATTAGTAAATAATATTGTCGGCGGAGCCGACACCTTGCAATAAACCCCGCCCTGATACCCCACTCTTTAGAGTGGGGTCTGGTTTATTTATTGACTAAAGCAACACCGTAGAATTGATCAGTGGTAAGTGATTTGTTAAAACTGACCTCTGTGTCATCACTGGCCAGTTCTGCTGGAAACTTAGCCATTGGCTTAAAATTATTATTAAGTATCAAATTACTCTTAAGATTACTACCTATGCTGCCAGCTTGTTTTTGAGCTAATAAACTGTAGTAGAAAATATTTTTGCCTTCAAGAGCTAGCTTAAAAGGTAAGCGATACTTTATTATCGCTTGGCCAATTTCACCAGGCTTTAGTTGAAGCCAGTGACCAAAAACTGTTTTACCACTTTCCTTATAAACATCCATGCCAGATGCTTCGTCTTTTGTATGGTTACTCTCAACACTAATTAAGTCAATATCGGCTACATAATCATCTTCCGGTTCTTCAAAAAGTTCTATTGGTGGTTTTTCAAAACCGGACGACTCTAGTAACACACTGCCTAAAGGAACATAAAATCTAACATAACTGTTGTTTTGGACACCGGTAAAAATATTTTCTCCGGCCACACCAGTATGCCGTCTGATTAATTTAACTGTATTAATAATTGAACCATCGTTTTGAATTTCAGCTTGATGTTCAATTGTTTCCTTTATAACACCATCGGTTTTTCCGCCAGCGATATTGCTGTGAACTACTGACAAGTAATCACCATCAGTTTCTTTTATTTCAGCGCTCCAATCAAAATTAGCAACTAACTCTTGAGTCTGTTGATCGTTAAAATAGACAATAAACTGTTTTTCATTTAAACCTTTTTTCAGAGTATTAAATAAGTCGGCTAGCTGATCATTATCAGCAGAAAAAATTAGGTCTAAAAGTCGTGGCGTCAAGTCTGCAATAAATTGCTTAGGTTTATTTTCTTCTTTGTCGTATTCCAATTCAACAATTTTTTGGGTTTCAATTACAAAATTTTCGCTAGTAATATCACGTCCATACTCTGGCATACTGATCGGGCCAAAAACGTCTAATAATCTTTCCATTAAAGTAGAAGTTATAGTAATCACTCCATCTACGCTAGGGCCACCAGCATTTTGATAGAACCATTGCATTTTTTTAGCTGAAGTTGGATAGTCAGGCCACCAGTTAGAATCTTGAAATTCCCACCGGGAATTAATTAAATGTAGCGGTTCAGGTGAAATAACGCGGGGTACTAACTGGCCTTGGATATCATAGGTGCCACCGCCTGGAACTTCTAAATTTTTAATCTCTCCACGATCAATGTCTAAGATAGCAAAACTGCCCATAAACCCACCACCACCTCTTAGTTCATTATTATTGAGAAAAACAATTAAGTAGCGTTGCCATTGTTCATGTCCCAAAAGTTTTAGTAACGTATGATTAATATCATAAACGTTGATTAATCCTTGATGAATACTTGGTAGCTGAGTCAAAACTTTAGTAAATGTTTCTTGATGCTCTGGTGGTAAGAAATTAGGATCAATATTTTCAATTTTTTCTTTTGCTTGCTTAAACTTATCAATTACTAACCTTAAGCTTGACTCAAAAGTGACTAAAGACTTGTAGTAATCTGTTAGGTTGCCTCCGGAGAGCAAATTTTGCCCACTATTAATTAAAATTTGTCCGGTTTCAGCAATGATTTCTCCAGCCTGAAGTAAATTAAGTCCATTCTCAACTGATTGCTCTTGGGCTGGTAATAATTTTAGAATTTCACTGCTTAAAATATTAAGATTACTGACCTCTTGCTGAGCTAATGCAAAATTACTTTTGGCTTGGTCAAAATCAAAATCAGCCGTGGTTAAATCTAATTCTGACGCTGCCTGTTGACCAGATTTAAGGTTTTCAATAGCTTCATTGGTGATTAGTAAAATTTTGTCTTTAACATCTTGTAAATCTTGGTAATAGGTAACGGCTTGCAGTGGTAAAATTAAAACCACCGAGATCAAAACAAAAACGGTCAATTTTTTTTGCCAATTATATGGTAAACTAATTTTTAAAAAATTTTCATGAACTGCTGGAGCAAAAATATCTTCTAACTCCTCTGCTTTCTGTGGACTGCTAAATGTTAGGGGAGCATCCTTGCTTTCCTTACTTAGCTCTAAAATTGGTGTTTTTTTAACGATTGATTTTTTAAACTTAGGTCTTGATTTCTTTGTTGAAATAAAATTAACCCCTACTTTATTGCGTTTTTTAGAGGTCGGCTTTAATCTTAGGCTTGGTGTTTTTGGTACTGTTTTAGTCTTTGAAAAATTAGATTGTTTCAAAGAAAAATTATCTTCAAATATTCCTTGGTTAGGATTTTTTAAATTAACAACATAGCTAGATTTTTTAGCCTTAGAACTATTAATTGTTAATCTATCACTAACTTTAGGCTGGGTATTTTTTTTATTTTTTTTTGATTTTAATGGCATCCCAAGAAATATTAGGAGTTATATTAGTCTATAATTTTAACTTATTATAACACAAATTATACTGATTGATAAATTGCTAATGTTTGTTGAGCACACTTATCCCAGCTGTATTTTTTTATTTGATCAAGTCCTAATGATTGCAAGCTTTTATACTTTTCCCTGTCACCTATGACTGACATAAAGACTTTAGCCATATCATGAGGATCATAAGGATCAAAATATAAAGAGGCATCCTCTAAAATTTCTGGTAAACTGGTAGTTTTGGAACTAATCGCTGGGGTGTTGCAAGCCATAGATTCTAAACTAACTAAACCAAAACCTTCGGCAAATGACGGCAGTACAAACAGCTCAGCTGCTGAATAGAATAACGGTAGGTCTTCATCTGCCACATAACCAGGTAAAATAATGTCTGATTTAAAGGGTGAGTTATTTATTGTCGCCAAAATTTCTGGGTATCTTCCGTCTTGTTTCCCAGCCAAGACTAGTTGATAATCTTGTTTAAAATCTTGCCGTAGAATGTTAAATGCTTTAATTAAACCAGGTAAATTTTTGTGATCGCGCCAAACCCCAACATAAAATATAAATGGTTTGGTTATGTTATTCTTAGCTTTAAAGTTTTTTATTAATTCTTCATCTTTAACTTCACTAATTTTTTCATTGAAACCATTGTAAATTATGACTATTTTACTTTTGTCAGCGTTAAAAAAATTCACTAAATTTTTTGTCGTGTATTCAGAAATAGTGATAATTTTTTTAGCTCTTGCTAAGCCATTCCGGAAGACAGTTTGATAAGCAATTTTTCGTGTCAATGATTTTTTCACCTTGGGCCCAGGAAAAAATTTTGGTGTAATGTCATGGATTGTAGTAATAAATTTTTTGGGATATAAGATCGGAACATTAAAATGAGGGAAATGCACGAGATCCAGCTTTTGGCTTAGTAATATTTTTGGAAATTTTAGCTGTTCGGTGTAACTGTACCACGGGATATCAACTTTAATTTTTTTAACATTTTGACTAGGTGGCTGAAATTTAGAGAAACCTGGCTCGTTCATAAATAAAAAGTACTTATTTTTCTGATCAATAGAGAAAAGTTTATCGGTTAAGCTTTTTACGTATACTCCAAGACCGGTTGTAGATTCAGATCCATACATTCTGGCATCAATTCCAATTTTCATGTAATTTTTTTAAAAATATTAATGAATGTTTCAGCCGTCTTGTGCCAACGGAATTGCTGGACTTGTTTTAACCCTTTTTCTATAAATAAATCAGAAAGCTTATCATCAGTTATTAACTGCTCCATGGCTTTAGACAATTCATTGGTATTATTTGGATCAACTAGTAGGCCGGCCGAACCAACTGCTTCTACCAAAGATGAATTAAAACTACTAACAACTGGCGTACGACAGGCCATGGATTCTAGCGGCGGTAAACCAAACCCTTCATATATTGAAGGATAAACAAAAATTTTTGCTAATGAATAAAGAGCTGGCTTGTCAGCTGCATCAACATAACCCAAAAATTTAATTCGTTTTTTTACCGGAGAATCTTGCCAAATTTTGTAAATTTTTTTATATTTCCAAGCCTCACCACCAGCAATTACCAGGTTAGCTGATTGATTTTTCAAGTTTTCAAAGGCCAAAATTAAACTTTCAACATTTTTCCGTGGTTCAAGATTACCTAAGTAAAAAATGTAATCATCAGGTAAGTGATACTTAGTCTTAACTTCAATCTTTTTTGCTTCAGAAATTTGATCAAAGTACATTTCATTAACCCCTTGATATATAACTTTAATTTTTTCTGGGCCCAAGTTATATAATTTAACAATGTCATTCTTGGTATTCTCTGAAATACTAATAATAACGTCTGACTGTTGACAAAGATTCTTGGGACCAATTAATTTATGCCACAAGCGTTTTTTTAGGGTAAAAAATTCTGGGTATAATTCAAACGTTAAATCATGGACAATTAGAATCTTTTTAGTATCCTTAGAAAGATTTGAAAATAAAATATTTGGTGTTAAAAAAATATCAACTCCACCAATCATTTTGTCAATTTCTGCAATTTTGAAAAGGCTTAGGCCTAAGTTAAAAAGTCTATTTGGGTATTTAAAACTCTTATAAGTAACGTTAGGATAATCAAATTTAGGTGCTTTTAATTCTTTAGATGAATTATAAAACAAAAAATATTGATTTTCAGAATCAATTTTAAATAGATGGGTTAATAAATTGTAAGTGTATTCGCTTATTCCAGAATAATAGGGCTCCGTTAAACAGCGAACGTCAACACCAATACGCATAAATTAGAAAATTAGATTATGGTCAACATACTATGATTCGTATCTTTCCTTGTCTTGCCCCGCACTATGCGGGGTCAACACCAATACGCATAAGTTAGATAATTATTGACCACTTATATTCCGCACTTAATTTGAGTACTTTTTAATTTTTCCCACTCAGCTTCAACTAAATTAGTAATCTCTTTTTTAAATCTCTCCTCGCTAAATTGTTGAGCATAATTTTTAACCTCTTCTGGTTTAAAATCTTCTGGTTTAAACCTAACAATGGCATCAGCTAAAGCCTCCCATGTTTGTTCATCAAAAAATTTTCCGGTTTTTTTATCAACAACTGTTTCACAGGCACCGCCAGCAGCATAAGCAATAACTGGACGTCCGGCAGCCATGGATTCCACTGCGGTAATGCCAAAATCTTCAATTTGTGGATGAACAAATGCCGTTGCGCGACTATAAAGTTTGGCTAATTCATCCTGGCTAACTCTATCCAAAAATTCAATGTTTGATTTGGCTAACCGTTTCAGATTATTCAGCTCTGGGCCAGAACCAAAAATCTTTAGTGGGATTCCTAAGCGATTAAATGCTTGAATTGCAATATCAAATCTTTTATAAGCTACTAGTCTTCCACCAGTCAAATAATAATTTTCGATTTTATCACTTATTTTAAATTGGTTAGTCGCCACCGGTGGATGAATAATGATACTGTCTCGACGATAATATTTTTGAATTCGATCAGCCACGTTCTTAGAATTAGCAATAAAGAAATCAACTCTTTGAGCGGCTAACTGATCCCAGGCTCTTAATTTGGTCAGTACTGGTGGGATGAATCTTTTAATTAATCGATTATATTTTAGTTCATCAATATAACGGTGTGTGTCCGACCATAAGTAGCGAGTTGGGGTGTGGCAGTAACAAAAATGCAGGGTATTTGATCTGGTGATTACTCCTTTTGACATTGCCGAAGATGAAGAGATCACAACGTCATAATCCATCAAGTCATAACTTTCAGTAGCCGTTGGCATAAAAGGTAAAAACCACTGATAGTGTTTTAAAGCACCTGGCCAATTTTGCAAGAAAGATGTTCTGATATCTTTACCTTCAAAAACTTTACTCATCTTTTTTTTATCATAAAATAAAGTATAGGTTGGGGCTTTTGGGTAAATATCATGAAAAACTTTAAGTACTTTCTCAGCACCGCCCTCTTGTGTTAGATGATCATGGATTAAAGCTAATTTCATTGTGTCCGCCTTCGTTTAAGTATCGCCAGTGGAGTTTTTATTAAAATATGTAAATCAAGTCCTACTGACCAGTTTTCAATGTAAAAAGTATCCAGTTTCACTTCTTGTTCAAAGTCTAAATCAGATCTGCCCGAAACCTGTGACATTCCAGTCATTCCTGGTTTTATAGTTAATAATTTTTTATGATGTTTTTGGTATTTTTCTACTTCTTCTACTTCATGTGGCCTGGGACCGACTAAGCTCATTTTACCAAAGAGTACTATGAAAAGTTCTGGTAGTTCATCTAAACTAAAACGACGAATAAATTTTCCTACTTTAGTAATTCTAGGGTCACCTTTAAATTTCATCATTGGACTTCCTTGTCTTAAATTTTCTTGGTTACTCAAGAACTCCTTGTCAAACCGATACTTATGAGTATCGGGAATCATCGATCTAAATTTTAAATAATCAAAGGCTTTTCCGTATTCCCCTATCCTCTTGTATTTGAAAAAGATTGGTCCTTTTGAATCTAGCTTGATGGCAAGAGCAATTATTAACATAATTGGGGAAAGCAAAACAATAAACATGATTGAACCAATAATATCAAAACTTCTTTTGTATATTTTACCCCAACCATCTAATCTAGTTTTTTTAACCTCGACCACTGGTAAGCCAGCATAAGTGGTTACTTCTAAATTCGTCAGCTGAGTACCTAATAAATCAGCGGTATATTTGAAATCTAAATGGTATTCATTAACTAAATCAATTAGCTCGGAGGTTTGTTTAGCTTCTAGGTTTGGGTTTATTTGTATTATTTCATCAACAGCATCAATTTTGGCAAGATGTTTTATTTTTTCAGCAGTCATGGAGTCAAATTGCGAAAATTTGTCAACCACTCTATAACCTAAGCTGAACCTAGTAGTAAATTCTTTAATTAACTCATTGGCTATCTGACCATTACCAATAATTATTATTCGGTGAGTTCCAATACCCGCCCTGTAAGCCAGTCGCTGAGTTAGCTGTATGATCAGGCGCTCAAAGCTAACAAAAATAATTGCTAGTACCCAAGCAGTGATGATGATAAATCGTGAATCAAACAAAAACCGAGAAAAGACCATGATGCCAAGCACTGTGGCTAAACCGGCGGTACAGGCAACGAATATCTTGCCAAGCTCATCACGAATTTTTTTCACGCCACCAATGGTGTACAGTCCAGCTAAAATAAAAATAATTATCCAAACAGCAGAAATAATTAAGGCGATGCCAAAATATTCTTTAAAGGATAAATTAAAAATTACCGGCCTAATAGATTGAACTGAAGGCAGGTAACGGATAAAAAATGCAGTAATAGCAGCAAAGACCAGTGCCAAGTAATCAAGAGGTGGCTTTGCCGCGGTAAATAGCAATTCTGAGCGTTTCATAGGGTTTTGATTAGCCTTATAGTAGCAGAAAACCCTTTAAAAATCAACTTAACTCTTGACAAAGTATTATTTTTATGATAACATAGCAATTGTCTAAGTAAGCTAGATGATCGCCCCCCACTTTCTATGTTCTATATGTATGTTTTAAAACTCAAAGATGGTAAATTATACATTGGATATTCAAATAATTTACAGCGAAGAGTAAAAGAGCATACAAATGGTGAATCAAAATTTACTAAAAATTTTAGGCCTTTAGAATTAGTTTATTACGAGGCCTATAAATTTAAAGAGGATGCACAAAAAAGAGAAAGATCATTAAAACAGTTTAAAGGAAGTTATGGTCATTTAAAAAAGCGTATTCAAAAAAGTATAGACAAATAATAGAATTTAGAAAGTGGGGGGAGGAAAGTCCGAACACCATAAAGCGGTAGTGGGTAACGCCCACCCTTTTGCTGGTAACGGTAAAAGAGGACCAGTTCCACAGAGACTATACAAGTCAGTGCTGCGCACTGCAAATTCAAAATTCAAAACATTAAATTCCAAATAAATTATTTGTGATTTGTGATTTTGGACTTATAATTTTCAGCGCGTAGCGCTGGCCAAATGTGAAAAGTGTTAAGGTGTGCTGTGCTGAATACGGGATATCCCTTCAGCGTAACGCTTCTTAACTCGGCTCCTGGTGACAGGATGTCGTGGTAAACTCTACCTGGTGCAATGCTAAATTTGGTAAGCAGCATGAGCTGTTTGGCAACAAACAGTCAAGATAGATGATCATCATCCATCACTTTTAGAAAAAGTGAGGGAATACAAAATTCGGCTTATCAGTTTGCTTGGACAATAAAAAATTCCTCTTGACGAGGTATTTTTTATTTGATAAAATTATTTTTGCCAAATGCCTGGGGCAAACCAGCCCCACCAGCCTCTAGGTCCGCCAGTGAGTTACTGAACGATCATGAAGCTAAGAATAGGTGTAATAACCATTTTGCTCGAAAGAGACTTTGCTTCTAGTTTGATAACTCGTCAACTGGCGGTTTTTTTATTTACCAGCTTCGTCCAGAGCTTCGTTGACTAATTTATCTGCCAGTTTATTATCATTTCGGCCAACATGAATATACTTTACTTTTTTAAAATTCATTCCCAAATTCCAAGCCTGAATAAATAAAGGCTGTAAATCAATATTTTTAACTTTATACTTTTGATTTAGCTGTTGTTGGACCAATTCACTGTCCAAGAAAACATCAACCTCTTCCGCTCCAAGCTCCTTAGCTTTTTCTAAACCTAAAATAACCGCTTTATATTCAGCCTGGTTATTGGTAGTCTCACCAATATATTCCTTAAAAGTTTTTTGTTGACCATCAAAATCTAAAACTGCACCAATCCCAGCTGGTCCGGGATTACCCCTGGCTCCTCCATCGGTGTGAATTGTTACTTTACCAATCATAAATTAATCACTTGACTTCAAGTCTATAATTCTTAACTGCAATTCCCTATTACCATTCCATTCATTTATATCAATTTCAAAAACCATATCAACTTTGTCGCCTTCTTTTAATTCACCAAACTGGTGCCCAAAACCAAAGCCAATAGTTTTTCGAATAATTTCAGTCTGGTGTTTAACTATTAGTCTTAAATGTTTACCTTCTGGCCCAACAGTTTGACATTGACTAACCGTCAGATCCTTGCTTAAAAATATTGGCTTATTATTACCTTGGCCATAAGGCATAAATTTTTCTAGTTGTTTAAATAAATCCCAGTTAACTTCTTCTAATTTAATTTCCGAATCAATATCAACCGTGGGAACCAATTTTTGATCTCCTAGCTCAGCTAGAGCAATTTCTTCTAGCTTAGTTCTAAATTTTATTAAAGATTCCTCATCTTTAATAGTAAAGCCACAAGCCTGGGGGTGTCCACCATAACGAGTTAGTAACTCATCACACTGCTGTAGGGCTTTAATAATATTAAATTCCGAAATACTGCGCCCTGAACCAATTATTTCACCATTATATCGACTGATAACTAAGCTGGGTAAATGATGTTTATTGCTTAATCGTCCAGCCGCTAAGCCAACAACACCAATCGGCCAGCCATCACCAACGGCAATTAGTATTTTTTGACCTTTAACTTCGCCAATTTGCTCATTTACCTCTAGGCCAATTTTTTCGGTTATTTGCTGCCGTTGTTTGTTGGTGTCATTAAGCTCATTGGCTAATTTTTCGGCTTCAGCTACGTCTTCGGTTATCAATAATTGATAAGCCGCGCTGGCATGATTAAGTCGACCAGCAGCGTTTAAGCGAGGAGTAATTTGCCAACCAACGACTCTTTCATCGATTGAGGTTAGCTTGCTACTCATAAACTCAATTAATTTTAGAATCCCTAATCTTTTAGTCTTTTGTAAAACTACTAGGCCATATTTTACCAGTACTCTATTTTCATTTAGTATTGGTTGCATATCAGCGATAGTGCCAATGGCCACTATATCAAGCAACCATTTTTCAAAGCCTTCATCAACTTGCTTTACTTTATAATTTTGATGCTCTTTAATGAGCCCTTGACACAGCTTAAAGGCAACACCACAACCGGCCAAGCTGCGAAAGGGATAAGTCTCAGCTTTGACATTAGGGTTTAAAATAGCAAAAGCTTTTGGTAATTCAATTGGTTCTTGGTGATGGTCTGTAATAATAATATCAACACCTTCTTTTTGTAAAAATTCTGCTTCCTCGACATTAGAAATGCCACAGTCAACAGTAATAACTAGGTTCGCCTTTTCTTTTACTAAACCTTTAACTGCTTCCATATTTAAACCATAACCCTCTGTCTCACGAAAAGGTATGTAAACTTTTGCTTTAGAACCTAAGGCCTCCAAAGTTTCTACCATGACTGCTGTTGAAGTTACCCCGTCGGCGTCATAGTCTCCATAGACCACAATATTTTCTTTACCCTCTATGGCTTTCAAAATTCGTTCAACCGCTTTTTTACCATCTCTAAATAAAAAAGGATCATGAAGATCCGTTAGGTAATCGGAATTCAAAAATTTATCAATATCTGCTTCCGAGGATATTCCTCTATTGTGCAGTAATTGTAAAACAGTATTGTTAATTTCCGGAAATTTTTCTAGGAAGTCTTTATCAACCTTTTCGGCTAAGTGCCACTTTTTATCCATATTTTTTGTATTTAACAAAGGATATTAGTATAACATTTTAGACACTGGTTGTCTATATTTTTCAATGATGGTATAATATTTTTTACTATGAGCCTTAAAAGACAACGAAAAATAGTCAGGGTGATTTGGATCATTGTAGCAATAATGATCTCTATAACCATGGTTCTTTTCACAGCTGGTGCCCATTTAGTTGGTGGTGGTGGTTTTTACTAAATTTATTTCATCAAATCAGAGAGGTGTAACTATGCTGAATAACATCAGTTTTTTCTTCTCCGGACTTTGGTCAAGTTTTGGAGAAAAGGTTCACTATTGGGCTAATACTTGGTTTGGCCCTGACCAAAAAACCAGGGAAGAAATAGCGAAGCTTGAAAAAGCTTTAGCAACTGAAGAAAAATACAGGCAGGACCTGGCGAGCGCCAACCAGCAGTTGGAAAAAGAGGTTGCCGAAAAGAATGCTGCTCTAGCCAAAGCTCTAGAAGAGAGTCAAGAGCAAGAAGCGGCTTTTCAAGAATTCAAAGAAGCTTCCTTGAATTTTGTAACGGGATATCACGATTTCAAGTCCAGGGCGGCTGTCACCAAGGCTTTTGTGAGTTACTTGATTGAGGTATTGCGTATTACCCCGAAAGACGAAAAAGCTTTAGCTAAAACTGAACCAAAAAGCAAAGTGAGTCGACTAACTCATTGGGCCGAAAGATTCGCACGTTTGCGCAAAAAAAATGGCCAGGGGCTATCAACAGAAGGTTCTCCAGCTTAACAAGCTGGGCATGCTGATCAAAAAATTGGTCAGCTTTTTATTTTTTTAAAACCGCTAAAAATGCTTCTGGTGGTATGTCAACACGACCCTGACCTTGAGCCATCATTTTTTTCTTACCTTTTTTTTGCTTCTCCAGTAATTTTCTTTTTCTGGTATAATCTCCGCCATAGAGTTTAGCGGTAACATCTTTACGAAAAGCCGATAACCGTTCAGCAGCTATAATTTTACCACCGACTGCTGCTTGTATTTTAATGACAAAATTTTGACGAGGTAATGTTTCCTTCAAAGAGTTAACTATTTTTTTGCCAACTGAATAAGCTTCATCTTTATAAACAATTGAACTTAAAGATTCTACTTTTTCTTCGGCAACTAAAATATCAAGTTTTATGACTTGGGTTGGCTGGTATTCCAAAAAATCATAACTCAAGGAAGCATAACCCGAGGAAACACTTTTTAATTTATCATAAAAATCAACCAAGAGAGTAGTCAATGGAATATGATAGTGAAGAACTGCCAAATTTTCATCGAGGTACTCGGTATCAAGATAGGTTCCTCTTTTTTGGGCTAGAAGTTGCATTATTTGTCCCAGGTATTCTTTGGGCGAAAAAATATCAGCCTTCATCAATGGTTCGGCAACAGAATCAATTGACTCTGGACTGGGTAACTCTTGAGGGCTATGGACAACCGACTCTTTACCATTTTTTTGTTTAAGTTTATAGGCAACGCTTGGTACAGTTACTACTAAATCTAGATTATACTCTCTTCTTAGTCTCTCTTGGATTACTTCAAGATGTAATAACCCTAAAAAACCACAACGAAAACCAAACCCCAAAGCTTTAGAGTTTTCTGGCTCATAAATTAGAGCGGCATCATTTAATTTTAGTTTTTCAATAGCTTCACGAAGTTTGGGATATTCATTGCCTTCTTTACAAAAAAGTCCAGCAAAGACCATTGGCTTAACTTCTTTATAGCCGGCCAATGGTTCAATATTAATACCAGCCGGAGCAATAGTATCACCAACCTGACAGAGCTCAATTTCTTTTAGCCCGGTAACAATATAACCAATATCACTGGATCTTAAAACGTCAGTTTTTTTAAACTTAGGGTTAAAAAAACCAACTTCTAGTACATCGGCGGTTTTATGTGTTGAAAAAAAGGTTACTTTATCCCCGGCCTTAACTTGTCCTTGGGTAATACGAACTTGTGCTATAACACCTCGATATTCATCAAAGTTTGAATCAAAAATTAAAGCCTTTAGATTTTTTTCATTATCATCTTTTGGTGAACTTATCCTGTCAGCAACTGCTTGTAAAACTTGCTCCACTCCTTCACCTGTTTTAGCGGAAATTAATAAAACATCATCAGGGTTGCTATCGGTTAATTTACAAATTTCATGGCGTACTTTATTAACTTGAGCATTTGGTAAGTCTATTTTATTTATTACTGGTATGATTGTTAAGTCTTGTTCTAAAGCTAAATATAAATTAGCAACTGTTTGAGCTTGAACTCCTTGAGTGGCATCAACAAGTAAAACAGCTCCTTCAACTGCCGCTAAACTACGTGATACCTCGTAGCTAAAATCAACATGGCCGGGAGTGTCAATTAAATTAAATTCATAATCACGCCAACTCATCCTAACTGGTTGTAATTTAATGGTAATCCCCCGCTCACGTTCAATGTCCATTTGATCAAGGAGCTGTGCCTTCATGTCTCTTTTTTCTATAGTATTGGTTAATTCCAAAAAGCGATCAGCCAAGGTTGACTTTCCGTGATCAATATGGGCAATAATACAAAAGTTCTTAATTTTTTTCATAATTCTTGTAGTTTATACGAAAAAAATAAAAGCCGCAAGGTGACTAATTATTGATACTATATAATATTAAGTTAATTTTTCTGTCTCCTCAATCTCCTCGGCAATAACTGGCCTTCTGGATATTTTACGTTTAAGAGCCGAAATAAAAATATTAAGCTCTTCGCTCTTTAAAAAATAGCAAACAACAAAATAAGTTGCTAACCCAGCAATAATTGCGGTTAATGCTTGGGCGGTAACTCCCATAAAAGTTTGGGTACCACTAATTTGTTCTAGGGGGTATTTAGCAGCTTGAGCAACAATGGCTAACATAAATGTAGCAGTAGTGATCTTTATTGTGGAAATAGTAATTCTTTGACCATCCAGACTCCCTAAACGATAATGTAATATTAATGATAATAGTACAAAATTTAGAATTGTTGATAAAGAAAATGCTAAGGCCAAGCCACTTACACCAAACTGGTCTACTAGCATCACTGCTAAAATAATGTTGGCAAAGGCAGAAACTAGACCGGTATAAAAAGGTGTTTTACTGTCATGCTGAGCATAAAAAGCACGAGCTAAAATTAATATCAGACCTTGGGCAAATAAACTGAAAGCAAATAGTGATAAAGTTTCTAAAGTCAAAATGGTATCTTCCCAGTCAAACCGTCCACTGCCAAGGACAATTCTAACAATTTGCGCTCGCAAAATAATCAATAAAACCGAGGCTGGAACTATTAAAAATAAAATCTGTCTAATGGCTAATGACACTGCCTCAATAAACTGCTTTTTTTTATTGGCTAACTCAGACAAAGTTGGAAAAGCGGCAATAGCAAAAGAAATAGCAAAAAGTCCCAACGGAAAACTTTGAATATTGTTGGCTAGATTAAAAATAGCAATACTGCCAACGGCCAAGGTTGAACCAATAATAGTTACTACTAAAAAATTTATCTGGGTAATAATTAATCCTAAAGTTCTTGGCACCATCATTTTTAGTATTTTCAATAAGCCTTTATGAGTTATGCTAAAAGACCATTTGTAATGATACCCTAAAAAGGTTATGGCGATAGTTTGGACTAACATGTGCATAAAAGCACCAAAAACAACCCCCCAGGCTAAACCAAAAATCCCAAATTTAATTGTAAAAAACAAAGCACCAACGATAATACCAAGATTATATAAAATTGGTGCCAAAGAATATATAAAAAATCTTTTGTATGACTGTAACACACTACCAAAGACTCCGGAAATTCCCAAAAGAATGGGAGATAAAAACATAATTCTAGTTAGTGCGGTCGTTGTTACTAATTGCTCGCCATTAAATCCAGGAGCAATAAGTTTTACTAACCAGGGAGCTAATATAATAGCTAAAGTTGAAATTAATATAAGACTAAAAAACATTACATTCAAAACAACATTAACCAATTCCCAAGCTTTATCTTTGTTGGACATATAGCTCGTAAAAACTGGAATAAAGCCAGCAGATAAAGCACCTAAGACCAATAAGTTAAAAACTAGGTCAGGAAATCTAAAAGCCGTATAGTACATATCAAGCTCTGATCCAGCACCAAATTCTCCGGCCAGTATCCGATCTCTTAAAATTCCTAAAAATCTTGAGACTAAAGAAGCCACCCCTAAAATGATGGCAGCAGACGTGATAGTTTTTGACTTACTATTAAATATTTTTTTTAGCATACCCAGTAGTAGAACTTTGATTTAGTTTAAAATATAGGTTGTAACTAATTAATTATTTTAACAAATATTACTATTGCTAAGCAAGTTGCTTTTGGTGACCTTATCAAAGTTTCACTACTGGGCATATATCTATACTCTAACTAAAATCATTCACTTGTTGGGCAATCATTAATTCTTCGTTAGTTGGTATGGCTAAAGACTTTACTTTAGGCCAGGCTTTTCTTACTTGTTTGGTAATTAGATTTCTGACAGTTTGATTTCTTTCGCCAATTCCACCAGTAAAAATAATGTAATCAATGCCGCCCATAACCGTGGTATAACCACCAATATAACGAACTATATCATAAATATACATAGCCAATGCTAATTTTCCTTGTTTCTGTTCTTGAAGATTAAATTTTTTGGTAGCTTTGTAGTCTTTGATTTTATAGCCAGCAGCAATCATAATGTCACGCATGTCATTACTGTAGCCAAAGATTCCTTTTAAACCTGACTTTTGATTTAGTATTTTTTCTACTTCTCGTACGTCAAGATCCAGCTTATCCATTAAATAAAAAGCAACCGAGGGATCTATATCACCGCTCCTGGTTCCCATAGTAACACCCTCTAAGGGAGTAAAACCCATCGAGGTATCTATTGGTTTACCAAATTTTATAGCAGTAACTGACGACCCTGAACCAAGATGACAAGTTATAAGCCTCAACTTTTTTAATGGTTTGTTAAGTTTTTCCGCTGTTTTATTAGCCACATATTGATGAGAAATACCGTGAAAGCCATATCTTCTGATGCCTAATTCTTTGTAGTACTTATAAGGAATTGCATAAAGAAATGCATGCTCGGGAACTGTTTTATAAAAAGCTGTATCAAATACGGCAACGTTTTTTATACTCGGTAAATCTTTCAAACAAATATTAACGCAGCTTAAATTAATCGGATTATGCAACGGAGCGAGTTGATTATATTCTTTAAGTTTTGCTAATACTGATTTAGTTAAAATGGTTGGCTTGGTATAATTTTGACCACCGTGAACAATACGATGTCCAATAACTTTAATTTTTCTTTTCCAGTGTTTTAAAAATGAAAAAATAACTTCCAAAGCTTGCTGATGACTATCGATACCACCAGGATAATTTTTCATCATCATTCTTTTAGATGATTTTTCTTCAATGGCTATAAAAGAACCTGGTAAACCAATTTTTTCTACTATACCGGTGACTGCTACTTCAAAATTTTCTTGATTAAATATTTTAAACTTAAGAGTAGCCGAACCTGAGTTTACAACTAAAATGTACTTTTTTAGTTTTGACATAATTAAAAACTAACACTTTTGTTTAATTTTTTTAAAAATGATTAGAGTTTAGATTTAACAATAAGTCCTGCCACGACTCCGATGAAAATTATTATCAAAGTTGTCCACATTAATCCTGAATCCATAATTTTATATTAAGAGTTATTTAGCATAAGTTCCCCTTTTTCTCCGCCTATTAACCCAGCGGCATTACCTTCGTCAGTATCCAAGTGTACCCGAGTTTTAAAACTTGGATGGACTCTGACAAGAATATTGTTAAATATAACACTCCTTTTTCCAGACGTTTTAAGAGATATTAATTGTCCATCTTTAATCTTTAACTTTTTTGCAGTTTTGGGGTTAGTGTGTAAGTGTCGCCGAGCGGCAATAATGGCACAGCTTCTAACTTTACCATTTGGACCAATAATCTCAGCCGGAATGCAACCACCGGCAGATTCAGGGTGAACATGCCTAATGATCGGCGGTTTAATATTTAAACGATGTCCACCAGATAGAGAAATTTCTACCTGAGTATTTTTTCTAACCGGACCCAGTATCCTAATATCTTCAATTTTTTTATTTCCCACTTTAATAGTTACCGTCTCTTGAGAAGCAAATTGACCAGTTTGTGACAATTTTTTTATTGGTTTTAACTTGTAGCCTTTGCCATATACTATATCGAGGTCTTTTCGAGAAATGTGACAATGCCGTCCTGATATTTGAATAATCACTTTCATATTTTATCATTTAAGCTCTTACGGCTTAGTAAACCATTTTGGGCACCAACCTTAGAAACTACTGATCCGCTATTAACTACCCCCCACCTCAAAGCTTTGTTAATGTTATTTTTATTAGCTATTAGGCCGGCTAAAAATGTGGAACTAAAGCTATCTCCTACTCCAGTTGTATCAAGAACTTTTTTATTAGCTATGCTGGTGCGGTAAATGTTAGCTCCGTCATAAGCCCAAGCTCCTTGTTTTCCACCAGTAACCAAAGAAATTTTTGGGGCCCATTCCCCTAAAATATTTAATAAATAAATTGGTTTATTAAAATGCTTTGGATTTTTTTTACCTAGTTTTACTCCGGAAAGTACCAGTTCAATTGCTTCATCCTTATTTAAAATTAAAATATCTGTTTGTTTTAAATAAGGTGAAAGAATCTTCTTGCCGCTTTGTAATTGATGATTGCCGGGATTCCAAGCTATTTTAATACCTTTCTGGGACGCGAAATCAAAAATTGTTTTTAAAGTCTTGAGCCATCCTTTACCAGATAATGAAGTTAGGTATATCCAATCACAGCTAAGTCGTGACAAATTTTTAACATTAAAATGTAAATTATCAATCGCCCCTCTAAACGAAAAAGAAATGTGTTCCCTCTCCTTTTTATCAGTGGCTAAAATAAATGAATACCCTGAAGCCAACTTTTTATCTATTTGGATAAAACTGGTATTAACTTTCTCGCTCTTAAAATTTTTAAGTATTTCATTAGCGATTTCATCTTTACCTAAACGTGATAGTGTAGCTACTTTAAAACCTAGTCTAGACAAACATACAGCCGCGTTAGCTGCCCCACCGCCAAAATTGGTGTGAGCTTCTTTAATATTAATTTTAGCTCCGTACTCGAATGCTAACATTCGTTGAGCTGTTAAATTTTCTGGGGTAGAAAAAAACTTGCCAGCGTCAGTATAAAAAGTAAAATCTTTAACCGCACCACCAATTGTTACAATATCAAAACGTCCCATACACTCAAATTTTATTCTAAATTATATCCAATTTTTCTTTTTCAAAACCAAAAAAATACCGATAATAAATAAACTTAAAATACCAAATATAATCCAGATGCTGCCTGGAGTATTAGTATAAGGTAAATCAACGTTCATACCATAGATTCCCGTTAATAAAGTTAATGGCAGTAAAGCGACGGAAAAAATGGTTAAAATTTTCATGATCGTGTTCGTTCGATATGAAATTAATGACTCATTTATTTCATGCAAGCTTAATATTCGATCCTTATAGCTTTCTAAAATGAATAAATTTTTCTCGATGAAATCATCAAGGTCATCAAAATAGACTGCCATGTCTTTTCCTAAAAAATTTGTATTCATCCTACTTAAAGTATTGGTGACAAGACGTTGGGGGTCAATAATAGTTTTAAGTTGTAAAATAATTCTTCTTAAGAAAGCAATATCAAAAACTAATTTTTTTCCACGTCCAGCATCAATCTCAAGTTCAACACTGCCAATTTCTTGGTCAAGGTATTGGTGAACAGTCCAGCTTGACCTTAGTAGTGAATCCAAAATCCGGTATAACAGATAGCCGCTACCTTGCATAGTAACGTCTTCTTTAAAACTATTATTATTAACTGCTTTATAAAAAATATTAGCCAAAGACTTTACTTTTTTTGGACCAATAACTACTAAATAATCCTTACCAACAAAAATATAAATTTGCTCAATACCAACTCTTTTTGATTTCTTCTCTATAGTTGGTAATTGAAAAACTAAAAATAAATAGTTTTTATAGCTGTCAATTTTAGTACGTTGAATTTCACCAGCACAATCTTTTAAATCAAGTGGATGAAATTTAAAATTATTTTTTAAAAAATCTAACTCCTTGTTTGAAAAGTCAGTTAAGTAGTACCAGTTTAGTTCCTTTGTTTTAATTGTTTTAATTGCCATAACCTAAATTACCTTGTAAGTTTATTTTTTCTTACTTGTGTATTTTACTATTTTGTTAATAATCTCATCAATCGTGAAATCAGCTTTAACTAAATAATCAATAGCACCCAATTTTTGACCTTGCCTAATCTCTTCATCTTGTCCTAGATTGGATAAAATAATAACTGGAATATTTTTGGTTTTCTTGTTCTCTTTAAGCTTTTTAAGACAATTAAAACCACTTTGTCCTGGTAACATTATGTCAAGTACGATTAAATCTGGTTTCTCCAAGAAAGCTTTATCCAATCCTTCATCTGCGCTTAAAGCCAATACGACCTTAAACTTATCTATATCAAGGGCTTCTTCAATAATCCTAACCAGTGATTTGTCATCTTCAATAATGAGGATTTTTACTTTTTTCATAAGCTTAAATTATTAATTTTAAGCTATTGGTAAACTAAAATAAAATTCTGATCCATGACCCAACTTGCTTTTAAACCAAATATCACCCTTATGTAGATTAATAATTGACTTGGTGATATATAACCCAAGACCAGTTCCTTCAGTTTCAGATTCTAAGACCTTTTCACTTCTAAAAAAACGACTAAATAATTTTTTTTGATCTTTGTCTGAAATACCAATACCACTATCCTTAACAGAAAATACTAAATACCCTTTTTTATTATCAGTATGATTAATATTAACAGTAGTATTATCATCACTCATATCTTCAAGTTTTTTACCACTAATTTTTTTTAAGGACACAATTACCTTACCGTTAGCGGGTGTATATTTGATGGCATTAGAAATTAGATTAGTTGCCACTTGAGCAATCCGATTTCTATCTGCGATAACTTTTGGTAATTTATTTTTTGGCTTCACTAGTTGTAAATTTATATTTTTTCTTTTAGCTTCTATATGAAACCCATCAACTACTTGAAAAATATCTTTAGAAAGTTGTATTCGCTCTGGCTTAATTTCAAATTTACCTTCTTGAAGCTTTGACAAATTTAATAAATCACGAACCAGCACTAGTAATCTTTCGTTCCCTCGATAAACTTGATCAATTAACCCAAGTTGCTTTTCAGTTAGGTTCCCTGATTTGCCACCCTTTAACATCTCTAGACTCCATTTACTTAATCCTAGCGGTGCCTTTAATTCATGAACGGTAATTGATACAAATTCTCTTTCTTTCTTCAAAATATCTTCTGGATTTTCCTCTACAATTTTTTTTATTTTTTCATCATCATTTTCTTTAACCTGATTTTTTGAAATTGGCAAATAGGCATTAAAAATTGTTCCTTTATTTACCACACTACTAAAATTAATCTCGCCGCCAGAAGCTTCAATAATTTTTTTTGCCAGATATAAATCAAGGCCTAATCCTTCGGTCTGTGTTTTCATGGCATTTTGCGCTCTAAAAAATTGAGAAAATACAAGGTCTTTCTGATTAAGCGGAATACCGATACCCTTGTCCTCTATTTTAAACAATACACGATTTTTTGACTTCTTTAAATTAATTTTTACAGTTCCTTTGTCTCGGCCATAACGAATGGCATTGTCTATTAATCCATTAATGACGGGCTTGATTTGCAAAGGGTCGATGTAAACTTTAGGCAAATTATTTTCAACTACGATACTTATTTTACAGTTGCAAGCATCAGCAAAATATTTATGACGTGATAAGAGTTCCTTAACTAATTTTTCAAAATTTACAAATTTAGGAACAAGATTAATTCCTTTCTCCTCGAGGCGAGAGACTCTCAACAAATCATTAACTACCTTAACCATGAATTTATTATTCTGATAAGCTTGAGATACTATTTCTTTTTGTTTGTCAGATAATTTGCCTGTTCGGGCACTGAGTAAAGTGTCGAGTGACCAGCGAATTGCCGAAATTGGAGTTCTTAATTGATGAGAAGCAACCGTTATAAAATCACTTTTTACATCTTCTGATTTAGAATTATTTTGCTTTTTTTGTTTTTTTTTAGAATTTGCCATAACCTTAATATAACACAATTTTTAAGACAATAAAACCCCGTTTTGGGGCTATATCTTTTTTAACTAAATGATTATTTAGAGTATTAAAAGTTGTGACGTAACCTTTTCAATAAAGTGAATTTTAGCAAGCAACAATGCGGCCAATAAAGAAACTACGGCAAGGCTTTGTAAAATTATCGTCGGATGCTGAATTTTTGCCTTGATAATTATATTAGCTACCAATGATATTAAAATAAAAAACAAAAATGCTAAAAAGAAAATATTTGAATACTCAACCACAAAATCAACCACTGATTTACCAGATTTTTGAGTAGCAGCAACATGTACCACACCATCATTAGATTTATTGTCTTGGACAATCGTTTGAACTCCGGCAACGGTTGGCTGCTCAATCAAATCAGTATCTAAAAAAGTTGCATTATCGTTATTTATAGCTATAGCTGGCTTAGTCCCTAAATCAAGCAAATCACTTCTCTTAGTAGCGAAAAAAACTACCAGTAAAGTAGTTTGTTTATTATTTAGTTCTCCATGCAAGACGGCAACACCAATGTCTTGATAATTTGAATTTAAAATATTTTGTCGATGACTGGGACTTTTCAGGTATGCGGCCTGAACTGTTTCTGCGCTAATAAAATCCATGGCCATGTTTTCTCCAGCATAAATATAGTCATACTCACCCCGATTAATCCATTGCCAGGGGTGTTTGCCTTCAGGGGTATCATGGCTAAAATAATTTCGATTCATCATATCCTCGGCCTTGGCTAAAGCATATGAAGATAATAATGAATTTTCTGACAACTTATTAAGTCCACTATCTAGTCTAGATTGATTTGTTAAATTAATAATATTCGAAGCGACAATAGAACTAAGTTGGGCCGGATTGGGATAAGCTAAAAACAAGAAGCCAACAGTAAACATCTTTACAATTATTGCTATGATCGCATAACTGGCCAGGCTATCTGATCTTAAAATTTTTGGTTTATGATTATTTCCTGAATAAGGAATAAAAAAATCTTTTAATAAATTTCCTGAGTCTTTAAAAAATTTTTTGGAAGTTTCTTTTCCAGTCAGCAGTTGACTGAACTCTTTTTTCTCAGCGATAATAAGTCGTCTAAAATTTTTTAGCTTGTTGTGTTTTTTATCTGATTTTATACTTTTTAACAAAAACATTTTCAAAAATTTAATGTAAACTTTTAAAATATAATATTATAGACCTAATTTGTCAAACCCCTCGTTTTTAACGAGGGGCTATATCTAAAGAGGAAATCGGTTGTCTGGCGGTGGATCTGGTTGATTGGGATCATTTTTTGGTTCAGCTGGAGGCGATGTTATTGGTGACGATGATGGCGGTGGTAAATTAATTGGCGGAGAAGTTGCGTTCGTATTAACCTCATTATTTACTTTTTCAATTGATGATTTTATTTCGGGTTTTTCAACAGTTTGTTTATCATTAATGGTATCTACAATTTTAGGAATGGTTGGCGGTTTTTCGGGAACTATATATGACGGCCCTGAATTGTTATTTGGTGGTTTACTTTTAAACCCGGCTATAATAGCTATTGATAATACTAAAGTAAATACTAACCAAGTTATCAACCAGCAACCTGGGTAACCAAGTGTTGTTGGCCCTGCCACCAGAATTGCCACTAAATACCAAAGTCTTTGAACCCTATTACTTTTTGTTCTTTGACCTTTTGATCTAAGTACTACGATCGCAAATACATTTAAAATTAGCAGAATCCAAATATGTGGCCGGCAGTTGAATGAGTCTAGTGAAGGATTTGCAACATTAATTGGTAATTCTTCATTCAATACTACTTCTTCACTTTGGTCTTTCTCGTCAGGGTCTTCAATGACTAAATTTTTCTCGGAAACAACTTCAGTCACCGCTAAATCTTTTTTAACTCCTAAAACTTGCCCATCAGGTATTATTTCTGAAACAGGATCCTGTTCCTCAATTGTTGTACTTGGTAATGGCTGACTAACCTCTGGTGGTAATTTATCGGTAACAAAATCTACTTCGTCAGTATAAATCCGAGGTGAACCACGCCATTGTCTGGGATTAGGAATTGAAGCAGCGCGATAGTTATAGGTTGCCGCCGGGTCTAAGTCAGTCAAAATAACTGAATGAAAAGTATTTCCATTGAAATCTATTACTGATGAAAAATTGTAGCTTAAACTATTGTTACTAATTATCAGCTGATCATTACTAACACCTGATTTATCAAAAACAACTTGAGTCGTAGCTTCTTTATTGGTAAACCAAGTAATCCTAACAGAGGTTGGTGATAACACTTCAACACTTTGATTAGTCAATGTCATCATCGGACTTAAAACTGGCTCCTCTCTAAATATCTTATAGGCAGTAAAATTTATTTCTTGACTAGAGTTAGTAGCAACATTAACAGTTACTAAACTAGCGGAAACTGCTAACCACTTATCAGGAATTGTTAACTTTAACGAATATTCCCCGGAAGCTAAATTACCAAAAAAATATTTACCGGCTTCATTAGTTTTTTGTGAACTAACTAGATTGTCAGCTTTGTACAAATTTAATGTCCAATCTTCTAGAATAATCTCACCATCATCTAGAACATCATTAAAATTAAGGTCTTCAAAAATACGTCCGGAAATTGAGTTGTTAGTTTCTGCACTTACTGGAGCAGCTAATAATAAAAAAATTATTAATATAAAAAAAAGACCTACCGTAAATGTGGCCTTAACCCTCCTCCTAAATGATAAAAATTCTAAATACATATGATAAAACCTTAAGGAGGTATATCTAATTTTTAATGTGAGTACACTTTAACAAAAACGACCATTTAGAGCAAATTAAAATTTACCAAATTATCCACAAGTTAAGCCATTATTCTATGGCTAACTCAAGTCCGCCTACGGTATAGTTATTAGAGGCATTCCATAAAAACCAACCATTGCCACCGCCATCATAAGTTGCCTGTTTTTGTAAACGTATCATCTCTGGAGTATAAACTGCACCTAAATCAAAATCCTGGAGCCAAGGCCTAAGTTGAGCTCGTGAGTCAACTAGTCTGTCCTCAACTTGGATTAAACTGCGATAGATAACCTCGTAAGGATGAGCCGCTGGATTAGCAAAACCTTCAAAACCAGAAGGATAATGAGATGGATATACCATCGGAGCTATGAAATCAAAATTAGGAGCGGCATCGTCAAACCGTTGACCAATATTCAAACCATCATCACGCCAAAGAACCATGCCGAACATGTCAGCCGAAGTAATAACTGGTACATAGCTTAGGGTTTCATTTAGATACTCATAAAAACTCTTCATCACTTCTGACTTACCAAGGGAACTGCTATCCTTTAGATTTGCAAAAGAGATTTGTTTAATATTGCCATCCGAAGGAAAACGAATATAATCAAAATTAATTTCATCAAAGCCTAATTTAACTGCCTCTTTGGCTAAATCCATATTATAATCCCAAACAAACTTTTGGGTTGGGTCAACCCAAGATAGACCTTTCCAATCACGCCAAAGGCCACCGTATTTTGCATTTAAAGCGATTTCCGGCTTACTTCTGGCTAAATAGGGATCTTGAAACACCACCATCCTGGCAATAGTATAAATTCCCCTGCTTTTTAAATCCTGGACTAACTCTGCTAAATCAGGAATTCTAATATCCTCGGCACCAATTTTATTAACTAATGGTATATTAGTATCAAAAAAGATCCTACCAGTAGAATCTTTAATATCTATAACCACGGCATTAAGCTCGGTAGTTTCAATCAAATTAATTAATTCTTCCCTGCGTGCTTTCCAGCCAGCCGTATAACCAGTCATGTAGATGGCTTTGACCTCTATTTTTTCCGGTCGTGTCAAGACTTTATATGTTGGTTCGCCATTATTTAAAAGATAAGTAACCCCAAGAGAAAAAAGAATCATCGGGGCAATTACTATTAAATTTATAAGTCCAAATAACATTAACCTAATCTTAGCAAAAATTTGTTAATTAACAAAATTTAAAATAAAAAAAGCTCTTTGATATTATCATTGAGCTTTGGTTGTTAACCTGATTAAGCTAACTGAAATGAATACTAATTACCAAGAATGTAGTTCCCTTAATCTCCTGGTAAGATAGGACCTATGCTTTTCTCTGGCTTTGCCTACATGAAAAGCAGTTACAACATGTCTTTTTTTAAGCCTGTATATTAAGCAAGCTTTTTCAATAGCTTGACCCTTGGTCAGAGCAATTACTTCGTGTCGTTCATTAGGCTTGCTACTGAAATGGATAATCCAAAATAACGATAATTTTCTCTTCATACGTGTTCCTCCTCTCCTTCAAGAACTTCATCCCAGTGAACTTGGAAATCGTAAACTTCCCTACCATCATCAAGTACAATTTTGTGATGGTTACCTTCAACTATCAACTGTCCGCCCCACTCAGAAATTTCTTTTTCAGATGGCTTTTCTTCTGGGTTTTTTCTACTCCTTAATTTACCGTCAGGTGCTCTTACAATATATACAATCACAGCTTCTTGAAGATATCCGTAACCAACAAGCACTTCTCCAGCTTCATCTGCTGTAACCTTGACTCGTATTGAATGGTCATCACCATGGATAAATTCCAATATGGCGTCAAGGGATTCGAAACGTTTTCTTGGTGCAAAAGCACGAGATCCGTCATATATGCCACCAAAATAACCAACGGCTGTTAGTCTTTCTATTTCATAAAAAACTGCTGGGTCATCTCCGTCATCTTCCCTAAGGTACCGATAAAAAGTACCATCCTCTGACATAGGGTCAGTATCTGCTGGTGTTACTACAATCACAAAAGAATAGTCTGTGCCACAGCGAATCATCCTATAGGTAGGCATTGGGTATACCTCCTTTCCAAGTTGAGTAGTATTTAACATTCAATGAACGATAAATTATACTATTATATTTTTTCTAAATTGTCAATGATATAAAAACAGCCCGCTAGAATATAGCGGGCTGTTTAAGGATTTTTAATTTAAGCTATCAACTTATTGAATCCAGGTAACAAAGGTGAATAATTTTTCACCATTACCTAAATCCTTTACAAATAAAGATTTATTTCCTTGGGCATCTTCTTTAATAGATTGTCCCCAAGCTGATGGGTCATTTAAGTCCATGTTGTTGCCAACTCCTTCTGGCTTACCTCTACCACCGCCTCTACCATTATTACCGTTACCACCGCCATCGTCATCAGAAGATTTATAGGTATCAACACTATCAAGGTGAGCGTAGATTATTTCTAACATGTCATAATCATGTTGATTTGGATGTTGATTTGGTTCCGGATCAGCTGAATAATCCATGCAGGTACCTGATGGTGGGTTATTGAAATCTTCATCTACGTGACCAAGACCAAGGATGTGTCCAACCTCCTGACACATAACTACATTTCTCCAAGCTGGAGTATCATAGGTAGGAGTATCAAAATAAGAATCATTAACTTTAACAACACCTTTAGTGATGTGTTCGCCGCTAATCCAAATTTGAGCTATTCCTAACCAACCATTATTACCATAACTGCTATTACATACTTCAGCACGACCATCAGTGGCTCGACAGTTTCTTTTACCTTTACCTGATTTTATAATTGTATCAAGAGCAGTTGATTGGCTCCAGTCACTGCTGGTAGTTACTAAATAAGAATCCCAATCTGAAGAAAGATTGTCTCCAAGCTCAAGGGTAAAAGTACTTGTTGTTCTTCCCCAGTGATAATTTCCCTATGAATGACTAGCATTTACCACTGTGATGTAAGCACCTAGGGCGAAAATGAATACCGTGGCGATTAATACTTTTTTATTAAACATCATAAGTTTTTGTATTATTATTAATAATATATACAATTATGGTAGCAATATGACTAAAATTAGTCAATATTTACATTCCTAGTCCTAAACCTTGCATTTTTTGGGCCATTCCCATTTGAGCATTTCTAATAGCATCATTAAAACACTCTTTAACAATGTCAGCTTGTTGCTCAACTGTTAATTCCGAATTTAAAACTACTTCTTCTACGTTAAAGCTACCATTGACCACAACTTTAACACCATCCTTATTTGCTTCGAATCTTTCATTTTTTGCTTGGTCTTGTAAGGCCTTAAGTTTTCCTAACTCTTTAAATTTATCTAACATAATATTTATTTTAATAATTTATAACCATTTAATAGAACACCCCATTGAGGGTAAAAAATCGTCACTGATTTTTTCATTCTTCAGAAGCTGTTCAATTTTTAACTCCATGGTCTCTTCAGTCGACTTATCTTCTGGTTGCATTTGATTATTAAGTCGTCCATGGAAAACTAACTTGTGTTCTTTGTTTAATAAAAATGGATCTGGTGTGCAAGTAGCGCCATAAGATTTTGCTGTATCTTGTGAATCATCAAGTAGATAAAAATAATTTATTTTATGTTCCTTGGTAAATTCTTTCATCAACTCCATTCCCTCTCCTGGATAATTAGGATCATTACTGTTGATTCCAACAATCGCTAATTGAGAACTATACTTTTTTTGAAGATTATTCAAAACATCAATTTTAGCTTTTACGTAGGGGCAGTGATTGCACATAAAAATTATTAAAACTGATTCAAAATCAGTAAAATCAGCCAGTGAATATTGTTTATCATCAATACCCAGTAAACTAAAATCAGGAGCTTGATCCCCAGTTTCTAATTTTATTTTAGATTTTTCAAGTGACATTTAATTAATGTAATAAGAGCCGAGAGCCTTTTGGACTAACGGTAAGATCTTGTCATTAATAGTTTGTTCACCGGCAATAAAAATTTTATCATCGTGATTAATTATGGACTCCCCTTTAATATTGCTAAAAACACCTCCCGCTTCGGTCACTATTAATTGACCAGCAAAACTGGGAAAAGAATCTTTACCCAGTAAAACAAAGCAGTCAGCTCGACCACAGGCAACATTGCTGTAATTTAGCGCTTCTGATTTTTCAACTTCTTCGAAATTGAAAGTTTTTAGCACCAAACGAACTCTTTCAGCAGCTTCTAAATCTTTCCACTCATCAGAAACTTTAAATATTATTTTAGGATTTGGTTGACTAGGATTAATAGTAATTTTTTTATCATTCAAAAATGAACCTTGACCAGCCATAGCTACAAAAAATTCATTAATACTGGGACCATACACCGCCGAGAATAATGATTTTCCATTTTGCACATGAGTAGCCACAATGGAGTAGTACTTTGTGCCTTCAATTAAAAATCGTGTGCCACTAATTGGGTCGACTACCCACAAATTATTTGCCTCGCTAAAGGCATCGTGTTCTTCTTCAGCATAAAGTTTATGGCCTTCACCAAAACCTTTAACAATTTTTTCAAAGCCTCGTTCAATTTTTAAATCGTATTCGCTGGTGAAACGATGTTTAACATCAATATATTTAATTTTTCCAAATTGTTCTACAATCTCCTCTCCAGACTCCTTGATAAAATCAATAATCTGCTGATATTTAGGGTCCATTAAATTTTATTTATTTATTATTTATTGGCTCAGGGAACCACCTACGCCCTCCAGGCTTTGGCGGACAAGCATGATTCCTGTACAAGCCTCGGAGACAGGCGCTTCGCGCGAACCCCGATTACCAGGATCCCCCGCCATGCGGCGGGGCAGGCGCCACCTGGCGTCCTATTTATCCCGCCCCATAACTCGGGGACCAGGATTCGAACCTAGATTACCTGGACCAGAACCAGGCGTCCTACCATTAGACGATCCCCGAGTTATGGGGCGGGGACGTTAGACGATCTCCGAAGTTTGGACAGGACAAACCATGTCTGGCGTCCGGACCCTGCCCCGACTTTATGTCGGGGATTAGACGATCCCCGAGTTATGGGGCTAAGCCGTTAGACTTGTCCACCGAAGCTTTGGCGTAGGTGGACGATCCCCGAATATTTACTGTCTATCTAATCTACAACCTGACCGCCAAATGTTTTTAAAATATTATCCAAGGAATCATCGGCTGGCTTTTCAGCAACCGCTTCGACTATGACTTCCTTATCAGGCAGTTCTTTAACAACTAATGTTCTAACAATTAGCTTAACCCCAAAAATTTCTTCTAGGACACTTTCTAAAATCTTTTTGTTTTTGGTGTCGTTAATTCTTTCTTGATGAAATTTATGTTTAAAGCAAACCTCTAGTGTTCCATCATCTTTTACCGATCCCGGTTGGCCAATCTTTAAAGCTGAAGCTAGGCTTTGATTATACTGCTTTAAATTTTGTAAAACTTCTCCCCATTTTTCTTTAATTTGATCTAAAGTTAGTCTGACAGCAACAGCACTATTAACTTGTTTTTTCACTTCTGGTTTTGGCCTCTCTGTAATCTTATTATCTACTTTAGGTGTTGCTAGAGGTTTATTATTATTTGATGAATCTACATCGTTATCATTATCATTAACTTCTTCCTGGTTGGAACCAATTATTTCTAAAATTGCTAATTCTAATGGCAGTTGATAAATAGTGGCGAATTTAAGATCTTGCTGTTTAGCCATAAAAATTTCTGTTGCTCTAACTAAAAAATTGAGTGTCATATCTTTAGAAATATCAGTTACTCTTTTTTCCAGATCTTTATTCAAACCACTAGTATATTTACTTAAATCTTGATTTATTTTTATCAGTAAAATTTTTCTTAACACTTCAATTAGTTCAACATTAAACTTTTCTAAATCAATTCCTTCCTGAACTAACCGATTTATTAAGCCGATCGCGGCGGTTGAATCCTTTTTACTTAAATAAGCAATAAATTCTAAAACTAAATCAAAACGAGATCGTGGTAGCACTAACTCGGCTTGCTCAGGGGTAATTTCTTTATCACTTAAAGATAAAATTTGACCGAGTAAACTTTCAGCGTCACGCATACCACCATCTGCATAATAAGCAATATTTTCTAAAATTGATTTATCAACTGATCTTTTTTCTTTTGTAACAAGTTGATTTAAACGACCGACAATTTCGGCCTCGGTTACTTTTCTGAATTCAAAGTGCTGACAACGAGAAATAATAGTTTCTGGAACTTTATGAATTTCGGTAGTAGCCAAAATAAACATTACATGATCTGGTGGTTCCTCTAAAATTTTTAACAGGGCATTAAATGCTGATACTGACAGCATGTGAACTTCATCAATAATAAAAACTTTAAATTTACGACTTGTTGGGGTAAACCGAGCATTATCAATAATATTTTCCCGAACATTATCAACCCCGGTATGTGACGCCGCATCGATTTCAATGATATCTAGCGACTTAGCCGCCATTAATTCAGTACAAGCGTCACAGCTGTTACATGGTTCACTACTACCAGATTTTACTTTTAAGCAATTAACCGCTTTTGCCAAAAGCCGGGCCATAGTAGTTTTACCAAGACCACGAGGACCAGAAAATAGATAAGCATGAGCCACTTTACCAGTTTCAATTTCACTTTGAACCGTGGTTTTAACATGGTTCTGCCCAATAACTTCTTTAAAGCTTTGAGGGCGATATTTTCGATATAATGTTAGATCCATAGCATTGAAATAATAGCCTATTTTTTTATTTTAATCAAGAAAAAAGTGGCCCGAGAAGACGCATTGCTTAGGTGCGAATCTCGAGCCAAAATGAATCTATAGGGGCGGTGGTCTTTCCCGCTCCAAAGTGATCTTGTTGGGCATTCCAGAACTCCACAAATGCAAATTGCGCATAACATTCCCCTGTGGGTTCGTTCGTCTTGAATCAGTGGTCTGTGCCTTGGGTTGGCCAATTCATAGTAACTCCGTTAGTCGGAAGTTTTTACAGATATTCTTGTTGAATTTCTGTCAACTCATCGTTGGCTCGTAACTATGGAAATGGTTGTACCCCTCGCATGAGATAAGTTCAAGACTGCCGCGTAAAAAAACGATACTGTACTACATCATCCAAGTCGATTTTATCCTCCCTTCTCCAAATGTAGTGATATTAGTATGTTAAATAAAAAAAGTATTCATGTCAAGAATACAAATATAAGAAGCTAATTACAAAGGGTTTTAGTTAAAAACTAGCTCAATCCAAATAGTTCCTCGGTTAAATTTTATCTCTCGATTACCCAAATCATAGAATTTGGTTCTACTGTTCTTTGGTTTTTGCCAATAGGCTTCAATTATCCTACCATCTTGAAAAATCTCTGCTCGGCCTTTTCCCGTGACGTTGACATCTAATCTGCCATAGCTATCAACAACATCAAAATTTACATGTTGAAAAATAATGTTATTTGCTTTGAGAAATATGCCCCTGTCAGTTTTATGAATTTCTCCAGCCAAGTAGCGAGTATAGTTATGATCTTCTTGATTATACCTATACTCAACTTGATATAATGGATTATTGTTAAAATTAACTTTTACTACTTCATGTAATTTTGCGTCCGCCTCTGGTCTGTCTAGACCATCATTTTTAAATAACCAAGGTTCAAAATCTGCTGCCAAATCTATCTCTTTAGCTTCAATTGCTCTTTTGATTTGATTAATTGAGGTAAAAAGATTATGGGGCATTGCTCGCTGAGTGTCACGCCAAAAATAAATGCCATCTCCTGATATCTCGTTTACATTATCAACTTTACTATAAGTTAACTTATACATAGCGTCCTGGCTACCTCCAGCATGGAATAAAACTGGATTCCACTCTTCGGCAATTTCGACAAAAAAAGGTCTGACTGATCGAACTGGTCCAATTTTTTTAGCTTCAATAGTTGGATCAAAAATAGCCAAAAATCTGGTTATGTCACCTTCGATGATTGTTTCGTAAATTATACTGGCATTTTCCAGGCCAGCAGTTGGTCTACTTAGCGAGTGATTCTCCATCATCACAACAATTGGTTTTAATGATGATATATCTTTTGCTACTAATTCACCGTCTAGCAAACGATGATTCATTTGATCTACTGGACGAATTTTGCCAAATTGCCAATTAAAACTGTTCTCCGTAGCTATAAAATATAGCAGAAAAAAATCAGCCGTTAAAACGGCACCAGCAATTAGAATCCATAGTCGAGGAGAAATATTAAATAAATTCTTTAAATTTTTAAACATATAATATTAGTATTTTATAATATTTTTACTTTAATTAAAAGTATGAAATTCTACTTAAAAAAGCACGGCTTGAACGGCGATGTTCTAAGTCGTGCAGTTGCAGTAGATTATTACCGCAATTTTCTGGGCAGAGAAAGTTAGATATGGGTATCAGGTTTCTCTTTGGCGCCGTGCGGTGAGACGCGCGGCCCGCGTCGCGACCAGAAGATTGATGTCTGGGGTAACCCGGCTACGCTGGTTTTCCGGAAGCCCGTCTAAAAAAGCTCTAGCGATACTCTGGCCGGAAACGTTCAAGATACGCATGTATTCATGAATAACCTCTTCGTCGTCCTCAAATCCACAATTTGAGTCTGCTCCCATGGTTAATTCTCCTTAAACGAGTGGGGTTCAAACACAAAAAGACCTTAAGGTCTGGGTTAAATTAGATAATTTTTTATATAAAAATTATTTCTTCTCTGCTTTATCTTCTGGTTTGGTCTTATCTGTTTCGGCTTTAACTTCAGTACCGCCTTCACCTTTTTCAGCAGTTTCACCTTCAATACCCTCTGTGCCTTCGGTGCCGACAACTGATGGCAATTCACCGTCTGGTTTTTCTTCAAGAGCGGCCATATCTTTATCTGTTCTTGGTGCTTGAATTAGGACGATTACATTATCAGGGGTATTTAAAATTGTTATACCTTCCGGAGCCTTGATATCAGCAACGTGAATTGAATCATCAATTTTTTCTAAACTTGATAGATCAATTTCAATTTGGTGAACTAGATCTTGTGGTAGACATTCAACTTCCAAATTATCGATACTGGTAATTAAAACACCACCAAATTCTTTTACGGCTGGTGGCTCGCCAATAAATTTAAGCTCAACCGTGGCATGAAGTTTTTCAGTCATATTGATTTGTTGAAAATCAATATGAATAAATTTATCAGATACTGGATTAATTTGATAGTCTTGAACTAAAACTTTAATTGGTTTTTGATCATCAATTTCTAAATCAATTAAAGTACTTTCTCCAGCTTTTTTAAAAACTTTTTCAAAAGTTGAATAATCAACAGATAAATTTGCTGGATCCATTTTGTTCCCATACAAAATAGCCGGGATTTGACCCTGCTTTCTTAAATTATTTACTTTTTTTCCGACCTCGCTTCTGGTCTTTACCTTAAGGTTTATTTGTTCAGGCATTTATTACCTACTCCTTTGTAAAGTTAATATTTAATCAAAATATTCAATTAGTACTTTCTCCTTATTTAATAATTGATGCACTTCAATCACATCATCGCAACTAATAGCATTGTCTGATTTAAACTTTAAAACGTCATCACTGCTCAAATCAGTTATTAGTCCCATGGAACTAATACCGGAATTATTAGCAATAATTAATGCCAGTATCGCTGACTGGCATTGACGGCACTTAATATAAACTAGGTGCGCACTTTCCCCCTCCTCTAACACCCTAGCTTCTAGAGGGTTATAACGTACATTGCAAACCGGGCAATGTGTTATTAGAGTGGGATTATCACTAAATAAATTGAATAATTTCTCCCCCATAGGTTAGTAACAATATAGCCTAAATCACAAAAATAGTCAAATTATCTTAAGCACCTAAGCGTTGATTCCGTATAATCATGCTTTCAATAATACCAATTAAAACCAGACTTATTAATAAAAAACTGCCACCATAGCTAAGGAATGGTAAAGAAATACCGGTCACTGGTACTAAACCAATGTTCATTCCAATATTAATAATTATCTGGCTGAAAAAAATTGCTGATGCACCTAGAATAAAGAGAGCCGAGAAATTATCTTTCATTATTTTAACCGCCCGAATTAACCGCCAAAAAATTAATCCCCACAGGAAAAAAACTAAGCTAACCCCCAGAAAACCTAACTCCTCGGCAATTACGGCAAAGATAAAATCAGTTTGGCTAGCCGGCAAAAATTTTAGCTGTGACTGAGACCCAAAACCTAACCCTCGCCCTAGAAATCCTCCAGCGCCAACTGCCGTTACTGCTTGACGTACATGATAACCGCTACCATAGGGATCAGAAGTTGGATTAACAAATGTTAAAATTCGATCTTTTTGATAATCAGCAAATAAGAAGAACCAAGCAACTACTGCCAGAGCCATTAAACCCAGACCGGTAATAATTAAATGTTTTTTGCTGGCTCCGGAAAAAACAACTATTAAAAGCCAAACTAAAAACAAAATAACGCCTGATCCAAAATCAGGCTGTAGCATAACTAACAAGAAAAATAAACCAGTACCAGAAAGGGTGATAATAAAATTTTTAGGTTCTTTAATTAATGCTCCTTTATTGCTCAAAAAATATGCCAAAAATATTATCAAAGCAATTTTGGCTAATTCCACTGGCTGAAAATTTATTCCAAAAATGGAAAACCAACCAGTGGTGCCTCGGACAGTTGTACCAAAGAATAGAACGGCTACTAAAATTATAGCCACCGCCAAATATACTAGGTAGCTATAATCCTGCCAAAATCGATAGTCAAAAAAACTAATTATAAAAAGAACAATTAAACCAATAACCGCAAAAATGATCTGTTTATTAAAGTTTAAAAAACTAGCCTCTTCAAAGCTGATAGTAACGCTGTAGATAGCGGCCAATCCAAAACAAATCAATAAGAAAACCGCACCTAAAAGAATCCAGTCAAAGCTTTTGAATATTGAAAATAATTTTTGTAGAAACATAGTAACTAATTTTTACTATAATCTGTTGAAATTATAATAACCGGTTGTTCTGAATTTATTTGTTCTCCAATATTAAAATTAATGGCTCTAATTTCTCCAGCAATTGGTGAACGTAATATTGATTGATTATATCTTGTTTGAGCTCTCGCCAAGTCAGCTCTAATCTTACTAACTTTAGCTTGAAGTAGTACAATGTCTTCTTGACTAACTGGCGCCAGCTTAAGTTCTAATTCTGATTCAGACTCAATAAATTTTTTTTCACTAACGCTAACTTGATCACTAGCTGCTGTAAGTTTTATTTCCTGTGTTGCTCTAATCTCGGCTAAATCATTCTGGGAGGTTTGTAAATCAGTAATACTTAAATCAGTACCCAACTGTTCAGCATTAATAGTAGTATTTAAGATAACCAAGTCCGTTTGATTTAAAACAGAAGTTAAAGTCACAAAGTTTAATAGCTCGATTAAGTCAGTTAAAGTTTTAGCAACTTCAGGCAAAGCAATTAAAGTTAAGGTAACACTTTGGTCTATTTGATTATCAGTAAAATCACCATCAAGATTAAACTTGGCTAAATTATAAGCCAATTCTGCTTCATCAATTTTAGTTAATGCTAAATTGTAACCAGCCTCTACTTGTTTTAGTAACTCCGTATTGGTAGTTAAAAAATTACTACTACTGCCTTTATAGTTTAGGGTATCAAAAATCTCCTGTAAAGAAATATTAGCGGCCGCTAAAACCTCCTTGACTACAACCAGTACTGCTGATTGCTGATCATCAATTATTTTACTGGTGGTTGATGCCGCACTATTTAAATTTTTTTGGGCAATAACCAAATCAGCTTCAGCTTGATTAATGGCTAATTGTAATGCGGCAATTTCTTCATCAGTTGGTCCAGCTTTTAACTTATCTAAATCTGTCTGAGCCTCAGCTAAATTAGACTTTTGTTGATTCAGATTAAGTATCAAGTCAGTAGCATTTAATTGAGCCAATATTTGATCAACCTTAACATCATCTCCAACAGTAACATTCAATATTGATAAAGTTCCGGACATTGCAAAATTTAGATCAATAGTCGCCGTAGTCGTTGAGGTTCCTAAAACAGTACCGCCAGAATTTACATTTAGAATTTCTGGCTCAATATTTTCATCCTTAGATAAGTAAATAAAATAAACCGTTATTATCAGGATAACAATAGTAATGAGTAATAAAATCTGAGATTTTGAGAGTTTTTCCACATCCCTATTATAACAGAGATACTCTATCAACTAAAGATATTAAAATATACGTTTTTTTGGACGTGAAACGACCCCGGGTAATGAAACCTGGGGTCGTTGTTTGTTTTGAGATTTAAGACACTTTAGTGTCTCGTCATCTACAGGCCGTGATAGCCTTCTTATAAATCTCTTGATTTTGTACCAAAGGCGCTGATGCCTTGGCGTATAACGGTATCTTTTCTCTCTTGCGCGAGGCTTCATGTTTTAACGACTGGTTTACAAATTCTTTTTTAAATTTACTATTTATTATATCTAAGAGCTTGAATTACATCCATTTTAGCAGCAGTACGAGCCGGTAAAATACCAAAAACCAATCCAATCATAACAGCTACGCCACAAGATAAAACAATTGAGGAAAAGGAAATGATTAATTGTAGATCAAGACCTTGTGATTTAGCTGCAAAAGTAATGATTAACGATAATATAACGCCAACAATTATTCCAATAACTGCTCCAAAGAAAGTAATAATAATTGCTTCCCATAAAAATTGATTTAAAATTTCTTTTCTGGAAGCACCAACAGCTTTACGTAAACCTATTTCGTACACCCGTTCCATTACTGACACATACATTATATTCATAATACCTACACCACCAACAATTAATGAGACACTGGCTACAGCTATTAATAAAAGTGATATTGCCCAAAATACCGTATCGAGAATTTCTAAGGCTTCTGCCATGGAAGTGGCATGAAAATCGTCTTTATCAGGATCAGTAATATCATGCCGGTCACGTAATAGCCAGGTTATCTCTTCGGCAGTTTCTTCAACTATTGTGCTGTCAAAAACTTGAACCATCATGAAACTAACGTGGTCAACACCCATAATTTTTTTCTGCAACGTTCTGGTAGGAACGTAAATCATATCATCCATATCAAAACCAAAGGTAGTTCCCCTACTCTCAAGGGCACCAATAACACGAAACTTTTGATTACCCATTTTTACTAATTTACCCAAGTGGTCACCATCACCAAAAATTTCTTCTTTAACCTTTGATCCAATGACAACTACATTGGCTAATGACCGATCCTCATCATCTGTAAAAAATCTTCCGGTTTCAACATTAGCGGTATCAATATTAATAAACTCCGAAGTTACCCCAAATAATAAAACTTGTTTATTTTTATCCTCAAATGAAACAATTTGTTGGCCAATTGAACCGGCATAAGAATTTTTGATATTAGGCAATTTATTAATTGCTTGCTGATCATTAATTGTTAAGGTCGTAATTTCAATACCAGTTGCGATGCCAACGGCATTTTCCGAAGAAGTTTTACCGGCTGACGGAACTTTAATTTCAACTTCAATTAAGTCAGGTCCAAAACCCTCAACTTGTTTAACAACAAATTGTTTAATACCTTGCCCTACCGCAATAACGGTAATCACTGAAGAAATTCCAATTACAATACCCAGTACGGTTAAGACCGTTCGTGATAAATTATTCTTTAAAGCATCAATTGCAATTTTTAATGACTCAGAAATCATATTATTCGTATCTTAAAGCAGTAATTGGATCTAGCTTAGCTGCTTTTAAGGCTGGATAAATTCCAAAAACTAAACCAACGATAATTGAAAATGTTACAGCAATTAGTATTGAACTTAAAGAAATTACTAACTGCCAAGAAAAACCTAAATAATTAATCACTAGTGAAATAATAACTGAAATTAAGGCTCCAATGATAATACCAATTACTCCGCCGATTAGTGAGATTATAACCGTTTCCATGATAAATTGACCGATAACATCTTTCCTAGTGGCCCCTAAAGCCTTACGTAGACCGATTTCCCTTATTCGTTCGTTCACCACCACTAACATTATATTCATAATGCCAATACCACCGACGATTAAAGCAATCGAAGCAATAGCGACTAGGAAAAATTTTAAAGCATTGGTTACTTGGGTTAATATATCAGTGGCTGTTTGGGTACTTCTGACTGTAAAATCATCTTCTTCAGGATTATCAATGTCATGTTTTTCCCTAAGAGTTACTTTAATATCTTCGAGGCTTTGTTCAATATTTTCTGGGCTATCAATTTTGGCTCTAATAAAATTTAAATGATTAATTCCCAACAAAATCTTTTGGGCTGTCTGTAAAGGAACAAAAATCTCATCGTCTTGATTTACAAAAAAACTACTTCCCCTTTCTTTCATTACACCTACTACTCGAAAAAGTTCTTTTTTAATTTTAATATTTTGACCGATTGGATTTTGTTCACCAAATAAATCTTTAGTTAATGTGCTACCTAAAACGGCTACCCGATGAATGCCCACTTCTTCTGACTGATCAAAAAATCTTCCTTGTTTAACATCAGTTTCTTCAACATCTAAATAACTAGCGGTTGTGCCAGTAAAGCTGGTTCCTACATCCTTATTGCGATAAACTACCGTGGCAGTTCCCCGAACATAAGCAGCCACATCCTGAACATTTGGGGCGTTCCGACTTTCACCAATAGCCTGGGCATCTTCGAATTTTAAGGTAGTAACAGTAATGCCTAAAATAGAGGCCGGTGGACCATCTTCTTCGGCCTGACCTGGTAATACACCAATTAAATTCGTACCGACTCCACTGATTTGATCTAAAATTAAACCTTGAGCTCCAGCGCCAAGTGATAAAATAATAATTACTGCTGAAATTCCAATAATCATTCCGAGCATAGTTAAAAACGAACGCAGTTTATGCGCTCTGATATTTTTAATACTACTAATGAAACTTTCAATTAAATTCATAACTACTTCTGTAATTTGTGATTCATGGCATTGCGTTGATTTTTAACATTTTTATCACTTTCAATTAATCCGTCTTTGATGTGGATGATTCGTTTAGCATGTTCGGCAGTATCTTGTTCATGAGTAACCAATATTATAGTCCTACCTTTCTTGTTTAAGTCTTGGATAATCTTCATAATTTGTTGTCCGGCTGTTGAATCTAAATTTCCGGTTGGTTCATCAGCAAAAATAACACTTGGGTTATTGACCAAGGCCCGAGCAATGGCTACTCGTTGTTGCTCGCCACCAGATAATTGGTTTGATAAAAAATCTATACGATGAGTCAAACCAACTGCTGCTACTGCCTGCTTAACTCTCTTGTCCATTTCGTTTGATTTTATATCAGCGTAAATCAAGGGCAATTTAACGTTGTCGTAAATTGAGGTTTTAGGAAGTAAATTATAAGTTTGAAAAATAAAACCGATTTTATTATTTCGATACTTTGCTAATTTTTCGTCAGTAAATTGTGAAATATCCTCATTATCAAAAAAATATTGACCTTCGGTCAATCTTTCTAAAAATCCTAAGACGTGCATTAACGTTGATTTTCCTGAGCCTGATGGCCCCATTATGGCTATAAATTCACCCTTAGCAATTTCGAAATCAAGACCTTTCAAAACTTTAGTAACCACTTCACCAGAGACAAATTCTTTTTTTAGTCCCTTAACGGAAATTAATTTCCTTTCTTGCATAATTTTGTTTTATTTGAATTTACTTTTCTCTTACCGAAGTTATAACATTTTGGCCAACATTTAAACCTGAAGTTACTTCAACTTCTCCTTCATCACCACGTAAACCAGTACTAATAGTAACTTCTCGAGGTTTTTCATTTTCTAAAACCTCAACTATTTTTCGGCCTTCAATTTCTTTAACTGCTCGAAATGGAATAATTAAAACATTATTTACTTCAGCCGTAGAAATTTCAATATTAGCGGTCATTCCTGGTTTAATCTTTGGTATTAACTCAGCGATTGATTCATCTTGAGAATCGTTCAATAGTGCAGTGACGTTAAAATAGATAACATCTTGAATTTCAGTTTCCGCTGGATCAATACTAACAACTTCAGCTTTAAAAATATCATCCTCAGTAAAAGCATCTAGGGTCACATTGATAAAATCACCAACTTCCACTTTGGCTATGTCACTTTCTGGTATATCAACTTCTATTTTAAAATTTTTACTGGCCGACATTTCAATGATTGCTGTGGTTAATGAAGTTTGTTCACCAATTTCATAGTTAATATTAGTAATAATCCCATCTTGTGGAGCAATAATAATTGTATCGGATAAACCCTCTTGGGCCTGAGCCAAATCAGCTTCAGCTTTGCTCACTTTAGCTTGGGCTAATAAAATATCTTCTGATCTAGCCGGTGCTTTGATTAAATTAAGATCAGCCTGTGCTTTAACCAGTGCTTTTTCGGCTTCATTGATATCGTTTTGGGTATCAACGATTTTAGTATCATAATCGATTTGAGCATCGATTAAATCTTGGTTTTCAGTTACCACCGTATCAATGCTGGTATTGGTTGTTGTTCGCTCAGTATTAATAGTTGTTTTTAAAGTATCTAATTTGGTTATAGTTAGATTGGCATTAGTTAAAACAAAGTCCAATAAACTACTCAAATCATCTAAAGTATCACTGACCTGCATTAATGCACTTAGTGTCCGATCAGCAGTAATTTCGATGTTTTGTTTAGTTGGACTTACAATAGTTAAGCTATAGGACTCATCGGCAATGCTAAATTTTTCTTTAGCTATGTCATAACTTAATAAAAAACTATTTTCTAAACTACCATTAAAAGTATTAAAATTATTTGCGTTACCTTCAAAATTTATAGTGTCGTCCATTTCCTGCAAAGAAAAACTGGCTTTACTTAATGAACTGTTAATATCCCTTAACAAATTGTCCTCAGCATTATTTAATGCTTGAGTATATATAATTTCATTATTAATTAAATCTGATTTAGCACTTGTTAAGGCTGATTCAGACTTAGCTACTTCTGCTTCTTTTAAAGCTACTTCCTCTCTAGTCGCACCTGCTAAAATTTTCTGTAAATTTGCTTGAGCTTCAAGTAAGTTCGCCTTAGCGATATTTATATCAATTTGTAAATCAACCGCTCTTAAGGTAGCTAACTGCTGGCCTTTTATTATCTTGCTACCAACAAAAACATTCAACGAATTTAATCTTCCGGTAGTTTTAAAATTTAGTTCAATATCGATGGCTGACTTTAGTTGACCAGTAGCCGATACAGTTTGCTTAACATCGCCAATTTTTACCTCTTCAGTGATATATTCTATCTGCTGTCTACTGACTAAAAATTGAACCAAAGCAAGTCCTCCAATTACTAAAAGGACTATGATGACCCAAAAAATTTTAGATTTGAATATCCTCTTCATGAATTCATTATACCAAAAACAACAAGTTTTGACGATTTTCATTGACAAAGTCAAAAATTAGTGCTATATTAAGTTTTTGATTACAAGGTCAATTTAGCGACCTTTTTATTTTTTAAAAAGCCTAAAAAGCTACAAGCTAAAAACCTAAACGATGAATTATAAAGAAACTAGAAATATAGCGATCATTGCTCACGTTGATCATGGAAAGACAACTTTGGTTGATGCCATGATGAAACAAACTGGGATGATTGGTGACGGCGTTAGCATGGATTCTGATACCTTAGAACAAGAACGAGGTATTACAATTTATGCCAAGAACGCTTCATTAATATATAAGGATACTAAAATTAATATTGTTGATACTCCTGGTCACGCTGACTTCAGTTCAGAAGTTGAGCGTGTTTTGCGTTCCATTGATTCAGTACTATTAATTGTTGATGCTCAAGAAGGACCAATGCCTCAAACCAGATTTGTTTTAAAAAAATCTTTAGAGCTTGGTTTAAAGCCAATTGTTGTTTTAAATAAAATTGATAAACCAGCAGCAGATCCTCACAAAGCACATGATCAAGTATTAGAACTTTTCATGGATTTAGGTGCCAATGATGATCAACTTGATTTCATTACCGTTTACTCAATTGGTGTCCAAGGTTTAGCTAAAAAAAATTTAGATGATAATTCTGATAATATGGATCCGTTGTTAGATACCATTTTAGAATATGTCTCCCCTGCTCCTAATGATGTTGAAGCACAGTTGCGGATGCAACCTTTTAATTTAGCTTATGATGATTATTTAGGTCGGTTAGCGGTTGGCCGTATATATGAAGGTACCATTGCTAAAGCTCAAAAAGTAGTTATTAAAAACAGTAAAGGAGAAAATCGTAAGGCCAGTATTACAAAATTATTTACCTTTGAAGGTTTCGATAGAAAAGAAGTAGAAACAGCCAAAGCCGGAGACATTATTATGGCTGCTGGTATTTCCGACATTGATATCGGTGAAACAATTTGTGAAACTGAATACCAAGAAGCTTTACCAGCTATTTCAATTGACGAACCAACAATTTCTTTAGACCTATTAGTTAACAACTCTCCTTTTGCCGGCAAAGAAGGAACTTTTGTTACCAACAGTCAACTTGATGAACGATTAAAAAAAGAGTTGGAAGTTAATGTTGGTTTGAATATTGATTTTTCAGCCAAAGACCGTTACCGCATCCACGGCCGTGGCGAAATGCATATTGCCATATTATTAGAAAATATGAGACGCCAAGGCTATGAAATGCAAATTTCTCAACCTCAGGTTATTACTAAAGAAATTGAGGGTAAAAAATTTGAGCCATTTGAAGAAGTAACAATTGATACGCCAACCGAATCCTCCGGTGCGGTCATTGAAAAACTGTCCAAGCGTGGTGGCAAAATGACTGACATGAATCAGCATAATGGCCAAACCCGTTTACTGTTTGAAATTCCCACTCGTGGCCTTTTAGGCTATCGTGGTGAGTTTATTGTTGATACTAAAGGTGCTGGTATCATGGCCTCACGGGTCATTGATTTTAAACCTCATGCTGGAGCAATCACCAAACGATCAACTGGCTCTATGATTTCCATGGCAACCGGAAAAGCCTTAGGATTTTCGCTAAATAATTTACAAACTCGTGGTCAGCTTTATATTGCCCCAACCACTGAGGTCTATGAAGGCATGGTTATTGGCGATGCCTCTAAAGGCGATGATATGGCAGTTAACCCTATTAAAGGTAAGCAACTAACTAACATGCGTTCTTCCGGAGCCGACGAAGCTATTGCTTTAACACCACCGTTAGAACTTACCATTGAAAGTGGGATGGAAATTATGAATGATGATGAATATTTAGAAATTACGCCAAAAAGTGTTAGATTACGAAAACAGCAGTTAAAAGAAGTTGATAGAATAAGAGCTTCCAGAAAAGGCTAAAAAACTACCACTATTGACAAAAAAACTTAGATAGTGTATAGTGATCTATTCTTTAAAAATATATATTTAAGAATTAAGATTTTGAAAGAAAACCGACTGGTTGAAAGCTATCGGATGAAATCATAAATTAGTCTTTCAAAGTCTTTAAAAAACCCCGTCTCTCAAGGCGGGGCTTTTTTTAAATAGTAATATTTATTCAATAATCTCTTGGACTCTGCCAACTTCTCCTGTTTCTAATCTAACCTTGATCCCGTGAGGATGATCCAACGATTTGGTTAAAATATCAGCGACAATCCCTCGGGTTAGTTCACCGCTGTGTTGATGATGTTTTAACACAATATCAACCTCTTGACCTGGCTCTATATTTTCTCTAATATTTCCATCCATACTATTATAAATTTAAATACTTTTTTAAAGTATAAACTAATTCCTCACTTTGCTTAAGCTGAGGTTTCTTTGACTCACTTTCATAAAGCCATTTCAAATAACCTTGATCAGTTTCATTGACTTGCTCAAATGTTTTTCCGGCATGTTTACCAAAAGCAAATTTTTTTAAAAGCACAGGTGTTTTGGTTAGCTCAATCATTTTACCAAAAATCTCTTCATCGGAACTTAAAGAAAATTTTTCTTTTGCTTCATTTATTAAATGATTAAATAAAAGTTCCAGAACTGCTATGTCTCCGAGGGCATTATGAGCCGTGCCTTTAACCTTCAAACCCAAGGCATATCTTAAAAACTGAAGTTTATATTGCTCGGTATCTAGCAAATGCATGGACAAACGTAAGGTATCAATATATTGATGTGTGCGTACCCCTTCGTTTCTTAAAATATTAATATCAAACAGTGCATTGTGGGCTACTAAAATATTATCTTCAAGTAGACTTATAATTTTGCTTTGCTGATCACTACCGTCAAATTGAGGCTTGTCAGCAATCATTTCTTCAGTTATATGATGTGTCGCCATGGCACCAAAAGAAATTGGTACTGGTGGTTTAAAATACTGGTCAACTTCCTCTCCAGTATTCATATTTTTGTATGCTAGTTGAACCAATCTGGCTTTGTCGTCCAGATTTGTGGTTTCAGTATCTAAGACAATGATTTGCATAGTTGAATTTTAAATAATTTTAATAATCTTGAATTTAATAATATTTTTTCGTTGTTCAACTTCTATCTCGTCCCCTTTTCGCCGTCCCATTAAAGCTGCACCAATTGGTGAATTATGAGAAATAATATTACGGCCCGGATCAGCTTCATTTGATCCTAAAATTAAATATTCTTTTTCCTCACCATTAATTTTAACAGTCACAGTATTGCCCAACTGAACCACTCCAGAATTTGCTGGTTTAATTACCACGGCGTAATTAATTTGATTAGTTAAATCAGTAATTCGCTGATTAATACCTCTTAACTTTCCTTTGGCTATTTGATAAGCAGCGTTTTCCGATAAATCACCTAATTCTCTAAGTCGAGCCAGTTCTTCAGCTGCTGGTTTGTGACTAGCCTTGACCCTCTTCAACTTTTCTTTAAGCTCATCAAGCTTAGCCTGAGTTAAATTATGATCAGCTTTTTGGTGGGTAAATTTACCGGGTTTTCTAATGGGAACTCTCATAAATTAAGTTTTATTTCTTCACCTTCTCCAAGCAGCTCTACTTTTTTGTCATCAACAAGTATAGCTTGTTTGTCAGTAATAATTTTTAGAGGATACTTAATATTCTTAAGTGCCTTTTTTAAAATTTCATCATATTCAGGTTTATAGTGAGCAAATAATAAAAATGGAACATAATTTAAGCCAGTTAAATCTTTCAAACCATATCTCGGTTTATTATCCTTTTTCCAGGTAGCCATTTCAATGGTTGGGCACATAATATAACTACCGGCGCTGGAACCGACATATATCACACCTCTTTCAATTAACTCTTTAATTATTTGATCAAAGCCTGTTTTTCTAATTGCCATTAAGAGATAGTTGGTATTTCCACCTTCAACATGAACAACATCTTTATCAGAAAACAATTTTCTTAATTCAGCTTGAGATTTTCCATCAATATCAATTTCTTCGAAATTCCATCCCAGCTCATTCATCATATCTCGATGTTGTCCAAGATATGTTAAATCTTCAACACCTTTTGAAGCAGTAGTCACCCATCCAATTTTAGCTTGTTCAATTGGCTTTTTAACTATTGCTGGTAAAAATTTAGGGATAAATAGACCACTTGAGGTTAGAAGTATCTTCATACATCATAGTTTACCATAAAATAGTTATTGATTGACACAGTATTCAAAAATGCTAAGATATAATTATTATTAGTAATAATTTATTATATGACGAAAATGGAAGTAGAAATTGGCCCAGAGCAAGAAGCGGCGGCTAAAGGGCTTGTTCGAAAATACATGGAAATTAAAAACAAATTGGCAGAAATAGGTTATGAGTGGGGTTCAGTTGCCTTAGCCGAGAGTAATGAAGAAATTGATAATAAAAAGGCTCAAGCTCAATATGAAAAGCTTCAAAAGGAAGATAAGGGTTCATCTCTAGTGGAAGAAAGAGACAAAGTTTTAAATGAACTATCCGAAATGTTTGGTGAAACTGGAATTATGCGTAGTAAAACTCAAAAATTTCATCAAGAAAATGAATCTGCAATACTTGATAAGGAGCCAGCAGAATTCACTTATACACTTTTAGAAAAACTATCTAAAGACATCCAAATACTTGAAGTAGAACACTATCCAGAAGCTAAAGGATTTGAAGACCGTAGAAGTTTAAGAGAAACCGACTATAAAGAAGGTACTATACCAGAAGAATTAACTGCAGCAATTGAAAAATTAAAACAGGAAGCAATAGCAAAGGGTATTGATGAAGATAAAGTTGATTTAGTAATTGAAGTTCGAAAAAGAAATCTTATGACTTCACTAAATGGCGATTAATTTTATACGAAAATCAATTTTAAAACCGTCACCTTCTAAGGTGACGGTTTTTAGTTACAATAAACTTCAAATATTTTTAAGCGTCTGACAAAGAATCAAACTTATTCTTAAAATCTTCTCCAAACTTTCCTTGATCTTCTGGACTCATATTTTTCATTTTTTCCATAGCTTCCATATGAGCTTGATCACCATTGTTAACGGCTTCCATACCATGTTGCTGTGATTTTTGAATCATTTCATCGGCAGTTTCCCCAGTGATCTCGTGATCACAGGCACCGCCCATAGCTCTGCAAGTAATTTTTTTCACCCGGTTAGAGTTTTCACTTATCTTATTGGTCATAATATTTATCTTTAAACATAATCCCAGTTTTAAGAACCTTGCAGTGGAACTCTAACCGGGTTCATAAATTTAAATCTATTAATAATTTTATAATATGGTAGCCCCACGGAGAATCGAACTCCGGTTTCCAGGATGAGAACCTGACGTCCTAACCACTAGACGATGGGGCCTTGATGAATCACTTTTTCAATCATTTTCTTACTCTTCCAGCTTTTAAACTTATACTCTTTTTTCTGCGCTTCAGCTT
>NYZP01000029.1 GCA_002687175.1 Parcubacteria group bacterium | reverse complement strand
CTCGGCCACAGTATCAGTTAAAACACCAGGGGTATTGGTAACTAAAATCCCTCTTTTCTTAGCTGCTCCTAAGTCAATATTGTTAAAACCAACTGCGTAATTGGCAACAATTTTTAATTGTTTCCCAACCCGATCCATAAAAGCACCATCGATCTTAAAGGTCAAAAGACTAACAACAGCATCAGCCCCTTCGGGCTTTTTAACTAGCTTGTATTTCCCCCGAAGCAATTTCATTCCCGCCTCGGGTATAGGGTCAGTTACAAATACTTTTTTCATGCTACTCTACCAAAGCCACATTCCGGTGTCTCTCCAAACCTTCTGCGTAAAGCTGTTGGACTTCTGATAAAGATAGAGACTGATCATATACTCGGACCTCGTCAAAAGAACCTAAAGAGCAACCCTCTCCAGATAGGGTATCTCCAGATGAACATTCCCAGGTGGGTGATCCAACGAAATTCACATCATTCCCATTGCCAGATCCATCTCCGACCACTGCCCCACTGCCCTCACCAAACCCCCAGGAGGCTACTGCGTTCAGAGTTCTTTTAAGCTGGGTATCTAACTTCTGCCCACCGGCAATTCTTCCCTTTTCTCTTAAAGAACCAACACTAACCATAACAATACTAGCCAGCAATCCTATGATTGCTATCACTACTAACAGTTCGATTAATGTAAAACCTTTTTTATTCATAGAACATTTTTCTTAATTTTTTTGAAACTTCTAATGGATCTTTAGCTTTCCAAACATTTCTACCGATCGCCATTCCATGAGCCCCGGCTTTCTTAATGGAATCAACTAACTCCCAAAACTCTTCATCATCAGTCTTTTCCCCTCCGGATACCAAAACCTTACTCTTTCCGGCATTCTTTACTGCCCACTCCAAAGCCTCTACAGAACCCGGATACTTAATCTTAACATAATCAGCTCCTAACTCCAACCCAACTCGGGCAGCGTAGGCAACAGTCTCGGGAGAATTAGGCTCTGGGACATTCTTCCCTCGAGGATACATCCAAGCAATAACTACCAAACCCAATTCTTCAGCTTCCTGTTCAATCTTACCAAATTCAGCCATCATTGCTGATTCATACTCCGATCCAACATAAACAGTGTAACCGACTCCGATTGCTCCTAAATCTTTAGCCTCTTTAACACTAGCCAATTGCCTAGAAATCGGTTCCCCCTTGTATAATTTAGTTTTACCATTCAATTTAACGATCAAAGGAACTTCTCCATTGTAATATTTTTCAGCAATTCCTTTCCCCAAAGCAACCGCATCAAACTTGCCATCTTTTGCAATCTTTAAAATATAATTAGGATCGAGGTTATCATCGTCAAAAGTGGTAGGACCAACCTCCATACCTTGATCGTAAGCTAAAATTAATCTTAACTGCTCCATACGTCTAGAAAATAATCTTCTGGATCTCCTTCGGACAAAGCAAAAACCTTGTTCCAAAGAGCTTCTTTAAAATGATAAGTGTAGTGCTTGCCTAGCGGAAGCTTGTTAGCAAATGATAACGAAACATCAACTGAATTGAAAGTTAGCAACTCATCTCCGACCATTCCTCCCACCCAGTCAACATCATTCCAGAAATCCAAACTCGACCCAGGTAATCCCTTGGCCAACTCCATTAAACTTTCATCAGCCCGGGCCCAAAAGATAGCTTCAGGATGGATATGGGATTCGTAATAACGAGGATCAATCTCTTTTTCTTTATTTAAATAGCGTGGAATAACCCTCCATCCATCTTTCCCTTCTTTAATTTCTCCTTTCAACAGAGGTATTATCTTCTTGCCAAAGTTATCACCTTTCATCATCTCAAAGACTTTTCCGTTATAGGAAACTTCGTTAATGTAATGCAACAACAAAGAAAAGGTAGAAAGAACTACCCCTTCACAATTAACAACATCCCTGGGAAGAGCAAATATTATCCCCAATTCTTTCAAATGAGTAAGATTATGGAACTTCTTTTTAATAAAATTCTCTGCTAAGTCATGCCAACGCTTTTTAGAAAGAACTCTAAAAGCAATTTGCCTCTCCTCAAAATCAGTTTTTTCTAACCTATCGTAAGTTTCCAAGAAACTTCCCATCCATTCCGAGCTCTCAGCAAATCTTAAACTACCGTAAATTTCAAAAAAATCCTCACTCTCAATCATCTCTTCAGTTGAACTATAGCCCAAAACTTGAACCAAATCCTTCGGAGGATGATTTAACAACAAATCCCGAGCTTTATCCTCTTTCAGATAAAACCCAGAGCCAGGGTTCCTAGCCCTTTGAGCCGCAAGAACCATTTGAGTTAAACTATACTCACTAGAACAATCATTAGCACCAATAAAACCAGAAAGCTCCTTTTCGGCCTCAGCTGATTTCTTTAAAAGAGATTCATAAAGATCGCTTGCACTGGGATCAGAAAGTCCCATCTCTTTTAATTTAGTATCCCACTTTTCTTTTAACCCCACCTCAATCTTAGTAACAACTTCAGAAGGAAATTCATATTTAGTATTTAAAATTTTATTTAAATCTATCATTTTACCAATTTGTCCCTCCTGGACTAGACATCATAATAGTTAATTGAGTATGAGAGGGTCTATCAAGTGCCCGAATCTCTGGAGGGTTACACGGATCAGATGGGTCACCTCCACAAATAGTCTCCATTGATTTATGAACCGCAACCATGTAATCAGTCCCATTAGAAAGGTAAATATAACCCAATTCATCTTGACTAGGCCACTTAGGATCAATGGGCAATGTAGTAATATAATCCCCCAAACCAACAATGTAATTTGTAGTACAACCCCCGAGGAGAGGAGAATGACCAGACCAAACAAATGATCCCCGGCACGGCAAAGGATAGGTCCCATTCTCAGCTTGATAAAATTCAACCGCCTTTCGAAGAGCATTCAAATCAGCTATCCTTTTTGCGTCTCGGGCTTTAGCACTTTGCCCACCAACACTAACTAAAACAATAGAAGCTAACAATCCTATAATTGCTATTACTACTAATAATTCAATTAAAGTAAAGGCTTTACTTCTTCCCATTTTAATAAGTTATTCTTAGCACCGTAATGCCCAATCACTGATTCTGAATTAGCTCGAGCTAATTTTAATGATTTCTCTATATCTCCGGTTTTAATTATACCAGCAACAAACCCAGAAGCAAAAGCGTCCCCTGCTCCAGTCCTTTCAACCGCCTTAATATCTTTATTCGGTTCTATAGTGTACTCCTTGCCTTCACTAACAGCCCTAACAGGATTATCTTTATCGGTAACAACAACCGTTTTTACCCTTTTGATATCACTCCCTAACAATTCTGCTTCTTCTTTATTTAAAACTAATATATCAGTAGCATCTAACAATTTAGTAGGACGTTTCTCAGCTAAATATTGACTAGTATTCAAAGCAATCTTAGCTCCTAACCCAATAAAATTCTCTAAAAATTCCACTGGCATAGAAGCCAAATAGAACCATTTAGTTTTTAAATCTTTGGGAGCCTCATCCCAAGAAAACTTCCAAGACGCATCTTTGTAAACTAGGATCGTCCGATCCTTGCCGGTTGCATCAAGAATAATGGAATGATCAGTCGACACCTCTAAGTCTTTAACGATCAAATCAGTATCAACACCTTCCTTATTCAAAACCTCAAAAATCTCTTCGCTCCCACTTCCAACTTTGGACAAACATCCAGTCTTTAAACCTAAACGAGAAAAGGCCACTGCTGTGTTAGTAGCCCCACCCCCCGTATCAATATAGAACTTATCAATTAAAACTTTATCCCCAAAAGGAATCTTTTCCTTAAAAAGTTTATCACCAGTATCAACAAAAATGTCTCGAGTCGCACTACCTACTGTAATAATATCAAACATATTGTTTATATATAACACGAGACTACTGTTTTTACAAAAAGGGAGCCTATTGAAGACAACTAGAACCCATCATATCCATTGAAATCAAGAACATGTCGTGGCGTGTGTATCACTAGTCGGGAAGTCAAACTCGCCCCGACTGTATTCCATGCGATTATCGCCACCAATCGTCCAAGTCACCGAGCCAGAACTCAAATTTCCGTCATCAATCACATCGTCAATTGCCTGGGCAGACGCTTGGGGAACATTCTTTACACTTATGGAGTAATCTGTCCCACTCCAACGCTCCCAGTGATAATCGCCACCCCAAGGATTCTTCGGCCAGGATCCTAGATACGGCCCAGACCAACCAGCGGGTTTAGGAGCAAAACTACCAGTAGACATAAAAGAATTCTCGCAAGTACTATCCCATTTATGGTCATGAGGAGGTGCACTACCAGTATCCACATGATATATTCTCAGAGCTTTGGTAATTGCTTCAAGATCACCTTGGGCCTTAGCAATTTTAGCTTTCTCTCTCTGCCCACCAACACTCACCAAGACAATACTAGCTAACAATCCTATGATTGCTATTACTACTAATAATTCAATTAGGGTAAAGGCTTTCTTCATAATCAATTAATATTTAATTCCTCTATCGCCTCAATAATATTCTTAGCTTTTAATCCAAATTTTTCTAGCAACTCCTCGGGTTCCCCTGTCTCCCCAAAGCTATCACGAACCCCAACCCTACGCATTGGAACAGGATTATTCTCAACCAACAGTTCAGCAACAGCACTACCCAAGCCACCATTAACCTGGTGCTCTTCAACCGTCACAACCCGACCAGTCTTTTTAACCGATTTCAAAATAGTTTCTTTATCTAGTGGTTTAATAGTATGACAATTAATGACTTCTGCATCGGTAACCTCAGCCGCTAACAATGCCTCGTAAACCAGAGAACCAGAAGCAACAATCGTTACACCCGAACCTTCTCTAAATACTTCAGCCCGACCAATTTTAAAAGGAGTCCTAACGGTTGTAAAAACAGGTGTAGCTTCCCTGGGAAAACGGAAATAAACCGGACCTTTGTGCCTAGCAACTGCCAATGTCATCTTCTTCGCTTCGTTGTAGTCACAGGGAGACAAAACCACCATATTTGGTATCGCCCTCATAATAGCGATGTCTTCCAAAGCTTGATGAGTTGCCCCATCAGGTCCAACCGAGATACCGGCATGAGCTCCAGCAATTTTAACATTTTGATTATTGTAAGCGATTGTTGTTCTAATCTGTTCCCAATTCCTACCAGGTGAAAACATTGCGTAAGAGGCAATAAAAGGAATTTTACCAACAGCTGCCAAACCAGACGCAACCGAAGCTAAGTTCTGTTCAGCAACACCTATCTCTACAAATCTCTCTTTGAATTCATCTCTAAAAAAAGACATCCGGGTAGAATCAGTTAGATCAGCGCACAGAGCAACAACTTTTTTATTCTTTTCCCCCGCCAAAACCAAACCCTCACCAAAACCATCTCGAATATTCTTCAAGGTAGCTTTCTCTAAATCTTTAATTAAAGTGTTGTTTATCTTATTCATGTTCTGACTTTATCTTTCCACCCAAAGTTCTTAATTCTTTCAAAGCTTTATCAGCTTCAGACTTTTTAGGAGGCTTTCCATGCCACTCAGGCTTCCTTTCCATAAACGAAACTCCTTTCCCCGGAATAGTATGAGCAATAATCATTACCGGTTTTGAATAAATCGCTTTAGCTTTATCACAAGCTTCAATAATTTCAGAAATGTCATGACCATCAACTTCAATCACTTGCCAATTAAAAGCCTCATACTTTTCTCTCAAAGGCTCCAAAGGCATAACCGCTTCTGTAAAACCATCAATCTGAATATTATTCCTATCCATCACAGCTGTTAAATTATGGAGTTTTAACTTACCAGCCAACATTACAGCTTCCCAAGTCTGACCGGCATCTTGTTCACCATCACTCATTAAACAATAAATCCAAGGATCCTTGTGATCCATTCGTAATCCCAGGGCCATACCAACAGCTTGCGATAACCCAGAACCCAAAGGACCGGAAGAGGTCTCAACCCCGGGCAAAACTTCCCTGTGAGGATGACCTTGTAAACGACTGCCCAATTTACGTAAAGTCTTTAGCTCCGACTTAGGAAAATAACCAGCATGAGCCAGGGTAGCATACAAAACAGGACAGATATGACCATTAGATAAAACAACTCTATCACGATCTTCCCAGTCTGGTTTCTTGGGATTGTGATTTAAAACACTAAAGTAAAGGGCGGTAAAAACATCAGCCATACCCAAAGGCCCAGCACTGTGTCCAGACTTGGCCGCTAGCAACATCTCAACCAAGTCTTCTCTGATTTCGTTAGCTACAACCTCAAGACTTTTTGATTTTTGCATCCTCCTTTTTTAATTCAGAAGCTACTTTATCTACTAATTTGCGTGGATCTTTATCAAAAACAATCCTACCTTCACCGCGCTTGGCTATATCAAGAATCGACCTAACATGATCAGCAATCCCACCACTGCCCTCCAGGATTCCAATAACACGATTATCCTCGAAAGCAACGGTAAATTCATTCAATGTTCCAATCCGACCACAAACAACAATCACAGCATCGGCTGATCTAGTCAAAATTAAATTCCTACCAGCGTAATCAAACCCGGTGTAGACAATCAAATCATGGTAATCCAAAGGCAGTTTATAGGTTTTAAGATGGGCGATTTTAGAAACTGCCGGAGAAAAACCAATCACTGTACCACCTGCTTTCTTAGCTCCTTTAGCAGCATAGTAAGGGACACCGGAGGTAGCCCCAGTTGTTAAAACAAAACCATGCTCAGCAACCGAGCGTCCAACTTCCTCGGCTTTTTCTTTTGATCCCTTAACGCATTCACCCGCTGCTGCCCCGGAAACCGCAATTTTGTAATTCATGTAATGATTCTTTAATATTCTTACTATTAAACAAGTAACTTCCAACAATCAAAATATTAGCACCTGCCTCCACTATTCTCTCGCAATTCTCTAAATTGACTCCACCATCTACCGCAATATCTATATGGGGATGTTCACTCCTTAACTTTTTAACAATGTCTAAACTATCTTCTTTAAATTCCTGCCCGGCTTTACCTGCCTCAACAGATAAAACTAAAACATAATCTTTACCTGACCAACTAACATCACCTTGATGCACTACTATTCTATCAGCTTTTTGAAATTGCGACAAATCTGGATCCCGAAGCATTACATGGGCTTCAACTTTAAAAGGAATATCTAAATCCCAATAAAGGCCAGGATAAGCATCAACCTGAACCCAATCAACCAAACCTTTTAAAGATTCGATCTTAAAATCGAATTCTTCTTTGTTATAAGCTAAAACAGCAGGAATAATTTTCACCATACTATTTAACAACTATATTTCCATGGCTTTTCAGCCCATCCACGTAAAGTTGCTCAATTTCTGCCGAGGTAAGAGATCTATCATAAACCGCACCATTATCAATCCAACCATCGAAAAAAGAAGTGGCTCGTGCTACATAAAATGTTCCACCAGTACCGGTCGAACTAGCACTACTGGGACCACTGGTTGCCAAAGTGCCGTCAACATAAAGATACAAAGTCGATCCATCAAAAGCCGCAGCTATATGATGCCATTTATTTTTAGATACAGGCGTCTTTAGATTGTCACCCCCACCACCAATATAGAACCAGACCTGTCCATCTGTATGATAAGTTGTTCCGTAGCGCGATGTTCCTTTTCCAAACAAACCGGCATCACCACTAGTGGTAGCCTTAGCCTTCATCCAAAAAGACAAAGTTAAAGCAGTAAAATCAGAATTCAAGACACCCACATTGGGAATTGTTGCGTAATCAGATTGAAAATACAT
>NYZP01000028.1 GCA_002687175.1 Parcubacteria group bacterium | reverse complement strand
TAGTAATACTTAAACCACCAACATCAATACTACGATTTAAAATCGGAATACTGTTCACCACCACCGAAATATTGGTCACCACCGAACCAATGTCAACAATCATGACCGATGATTTATCATTACCAACTAAGGAACGGATTAAGGCAAATGATTCGGTATCTAAACTTAATAAATTAAGTCCAGCTGTCTTAAAAATACTGATATAACGCTTGACTAAATCCTTAGGGGCAGCGGTTAATAAAATTTTGGTGTATTTCTTTTTAGCCCAGGGACTAATTTTTAAAAATCCTTTCTTTTGATACTCCTCGGCGTTACCATTACCGTTCTCTTGGACTTCGGCCTTGGCCTCGACGGCACCAGCTACTGAATCAACCGACTTAGTGGTGCCATCAGCCGAAATTTCTTCCACCACTTTCCAGTCTAAAATCATTTCTTCCAATGGCATCGGAATAACTTTTTTAGCTTCCCATTTAACAGCGCTGGCCAAATCTTTTTTAGACATTGTTGGTAAATTCAAAATTGAACTAAATACCGAAAAAGCCGGTAACGAAGTGACCGCCTTAGTGGTGGTAATTTTGGCTTGACGGCAAACGTGTTTAATTAACTGGGCCGTCTGCGAATCATCACCATCGTCTTTCTTACCGGAAGCTTTGTCCATTTCCTGATCAATGTAGCCATAGGTAACCAACTGTGGTCGACCACCTTCGTTTTTTAATTCAACTACCTTAACGCTGTTAGAATCAAAGTCGATACCTAAATAATTTTGGGAGGGGGAAAAAAATGACATAAATTTACTGAGTGAAAACTCCTGGTCGCCAAATTGGTAAGGCTTGGGCAAAGTCACCTAGCCCTGGCGGAATATTGGCCAACAACCGACCATCATAAATAATTACTTCTGAACCTCTGACTGGGGTTTCGGTATCATCACTAAAGGTTCTTTCAAAATAAAACTTTCGGGCCATCATCATTCCAGAAACTGTTAAACGGTCGGCACTGCAACTGCCGGTACCTTCACAGCTATAAACCTGGCCACAGCCGGCAATGGCAATATTAGGGTCACAACCAACAACACATTTACCAGCACAATCCGTATCATCCGAACAAGCTGTGACTTCACCGGCACAATGTTTAGTGCCACTACCTAAGGCGATATAATTGCCGGCTAATTTTTTAACATTTGGTCTAACTATTAAATCACCGGAAATAATCCAAGCCACTGAAGCTAAATTTCTAAATTTTTCTAAATTATTGCTGTCATCGTAAGTGATATCGGCCGATACTATTAAATCGCCGTCAATAATAATTGTACCAGCACCATTTTCAAAACTGTTAATTGCACCATTTAAAAATTCTTTGGCGGTAGTAATTGATAAACTGCCATTGATATAATAAATCTTGCCTTCCAAGGATCCCGGTGTTGAGCTGTCTGGAATATCATCCTGATCAGTAATGATGACTACCTCATCGCCAAATTTATTACGACATGGAGTGCCACCGCAAGTCTTTAAACTATTAACATCAATTTGCCCTAAGACATTTGAATAACTGGTTTCCGGACTAGGAAAAGCAATTGAACCAAAGTCATCATCAACAAAAGAACTGCCTCGGGCCGAACTGAACTGGGTGATAGTATCATTGGCCAAAATTTGATAAGTCGCGTTATAAGTTGGTGCTTCGGTAGCACCGGTTAATCCCCCTAAAGCGTAAATATCACCAAACTCTGTTTGAAGAAAAGAGAACAAGGGAGATAATGGTGGGTTAAAATTTATCCAGCCAAGACCTTTATCATTGCCGCCACCACCATCAACACCATTCCAGCCCCAACCATTTAAGGCCAAATGCTGTTCAACAACATTACAAGATTCACTACCCGGGCAATCAGAATCTATTGAACAAGTCTGGCTAGTGGCTATACTACACTTGCCGTAATCAGTCAGCGATACTCGAACTCGGTAGTCTGATGTACTACAACTTGAATCATTTAAACAGTTTAAAGAAATCCAAGTATCTTCCCCCAAAGTATCAAATAAATTTATCGCCCGAGCCCAGCCTTTAACTTGCGGATTTTGGGGATCATCAAAATCTAAAGTTGCGGCTAGAGTGCCAGCTGGTGGTGTTACCGTACCTCCGATATTACAAGTTGTGCCGAAACAGATATAACCAATATTTTCAGAATAAGCAAAACCAATTACTTCATTGCTGGAGGTTAGCTGTACAAAATATTGATTAGGTACACAAGATACTCCTGGTTCACCAGATTCGCAGCTAAGCGATAACCAACCAAAGGTGTCTCCCCAAGCCCAGTCATTAAATTTCTGGCCACACTGCGCCGTACACCAAGTGGTTTCACCACCTTCATCGCACTTTTCATTTTCCCCAGCATCATTTGGTTCTTGAACTATTCCGTCACCACAAAAAGTGGGTGGTGGTTCATGAGAAGTTGCCAGGACCAAAGAATAAACGGCAAAACTAATAACCAACAGTATCAAAGAAACCGAACCAAATTTTAATAACTTAAATTTCATTGAATAAATTAATTTCCTCCTTCACTGATGATTAACCAATTGTCGCCATCACTGATAACTGTCATATAACCTCTGTTTGACTTTAAAGTTCTTGAAACAAATCCATCGATCCTATCATTACCAGCATCAAAAATACAGTTTTCTGGATTACCGTTGGTCTTCTTAAGCGTAAAAATCATTCCCTCATTGTTGGCTGCGGGATTTAAATTGATTCTTATGTTACCTGTTGTTGAATTAGGACTACAGGTTATTACACTATCATCGTTAGTAAAATAGTTGCCATTATTTCCCGATCTAATAGAAACATCAACGGATGCAGTTTCCAAATTACCTGTTACTACTAAATCAGCTACAATGCTGCCGGGAACCCCAACATGTACCTTTCTCAACGAATCATCAACAGTTAATGTGTTCCCAACCAATAAATCATTATTCAATATTTGAAGAAGACCATCAACCCTGGCATCACCTCCAACATGTAGTTTAGCTTCAGCTGGATCTACACCAACGCCAAGATTCCCTGAAAGATACCCATCACCACCAGCCTTAAGTCCATATCCTCCATTTGCTAAATACGCCCAGCTCCCGTTATTAGTGTCTTCAAAACGACCGCCCATAGTTGCCCCTTGTCCAAATACACCATAGGATGATCCCGTTGTAGGTCCAGCAAACCATCCTCCAGTATTCCCATTGATTGTTAATGATCCTGAAGTTTGTAGCGATCCTAACACACCAATATCATACGTAGTATTAATAGTTGGGGATCCAGTAATTCCGATTACTCCAAAGTCTCCTGTAAGAGAAGGATCAACTGATCCAAAGGCACCTAAAACACCAACATTTGTTGTTGCACTACCAGCCCGGCTGTAAACTCCATACCGGCGAGTGGCATTACTACCAACATTTTTAGATTCTAAACCGAAAGAATTACCACCAGTAAATGCACTACTATCAAAAAATCCAGAGTTTGAACGATTTGAATTAATAGAGATAGGTATATTATTATAGTTCCTAACATAGTTAGTATCCGTCATATACCAACCACCGCCATAAGTTCCATTATACCAACCAGTGGCACCATAGGTTCGATGCCAACCAGCGTTGCTATCTATTACATAATTACCATCAACTTGAAATCCACCATCAGCTCTAAACATTCTTGGAGTATAAACATTTTTATCTGTCCTCTGGTTAATTCTGAGCCAGGTGGTATCAGTCGTACCAATTTCTCCCATCCTGGTACCACCTTCATAAAATTTTATACCGTCAGAACCAGTATCACCAGTATAATTATAGACTTTTAAACCTCCGGTTGATGCACCTTGACTAGGAGAATTTTTACCAATATAAACTGGGTTTCCTCTAGTCCGAATATTATCACCCCATGTTCCACCTAGATAAGTGTCATCGGAATACAAATATGTTCCAATACTGCCAGCTCGAACATAAAAACTGTCATAAGTATCTATTCTATCTGTTGCTCCACGAAAAAGATAGGTATCCCCAATATCACCAAGATAAATATTATCAGAAACAGTTAAATCGTTACCTACTTCAACATTACCATCGCTAAGAATTGAAAAAGATCGGCCATTAGGGGCACTACCATTGGTATTACCAAGATCATCTACCGGCCAAAAACTCAATCCCTCACCAATGTCAAGACCTGAACTATGAATACAGTTTTCATTGCCTGGATCTTGAGTATAATCATAAGGATCACAATAAGTAAGTAACATGGAACCTTTGGTGCCCATAAACTCTTGACGTATTACACGATCATTACTAGCATTAGTAGTTAATAAAACTTGAGGCTGTTCAGCACTTCTTCTAGTCATTCCAGCAAAAGAAGGCTTAGACCCGACTGTTAAATCACCATAAGGGAAAGTTGTACGAAGACCAACTCTATCATTCAAATTATTTACTCTGACATGACCCTCGCCGGTAACCCAGCCACTAGAGCCACCTCCAGTAGTAGCGAAACAGTTAGCACCATTCATGTCACATATTGACCCAGCAACTCTAATATTACCGTCTTCACGAATAATCATTTTCTCTGTCAAGACATTATCTTTCATAGTTGAAAACGCTAATTGGGTATCTCTTCTTCCTAGAACGTCAAAAATTCCACTACCATCCGTATTGGCGTTTTGTAATTCAATCCTGCCAGCATTTAGATTATTAAGAAATCCATTTTCATATGTATCCATTCTGAAATTTATAGTAGATAATGTAACCCCCCTAGTACTAAGACCCGGGTTGGGATTTGCCAAGTATGTACCCACGGCTAATTCTCCTCTTACGTGAAGTTTTTCTCCCGGAATACTAGTACCAATGCCCAGATTACCAGTGACTTGAACATTATCATTTAAATAAAGATTACCTCCATTAGTAGTTTGATCATTGTACACTGAACCACTTAATCGTGTATTACCTCTGCCATAAAGATTACTAGCAGAATACAAGTTGGCAGCAGCTAAGCCTTTTCCACCATAGACATTACCGTCGGTGTCTCCAATATAAACCCAGGTGTTATTATTAAAATTAAAGCATTGGGTTCCATCTGCTCCACAGATTGCACCTTTACTATATTTGCCTAATGTCTGAGTTCTAATATCTCCAGCAATATCTAATTTTCTTGTTGGTGTAGGATCACCAATCCCCACATTACCAAGCATATTAACTGTAAATTTTGGCTCCCAAGTAGAAAGACCTCTAATTCCAATCACAAATTTATCAGCTGCTTGAATGTCATCACTAACATTAACCCTAAATTCTGAGGCGTTATCACCAGTATTATAACGTTGAATAAACATAGCGTCAGAATTTTCGGAATCATAAGTAATTGAAGTATCCTGATTTCCTGAAAAATAGAGTCTATTACCACCACTTTCAGCAACTGGGGTACCTGAGAAAATATCACCAATTCTGGCATCACCGTCTACTCTAAACTTATCAGAACCAGTATTTTCGGTCCCAATACCTACGTCACCAGAAAAATAACCTTTACCATCAAAATAACCACCATAACCACTACTACTAGAAAAGCCCCAAACAGCTTTGCCAGATGGACTTACTCCCTTTACGCCAGCAGTGTTACTATTTCCTAAAACACCAATAGACGGTACCCCTATCATCCCATAGTCAGAGGCAGTTTGTCCTTCTCCGTAAAATGCATAAAAAGTAGTGCCAGTATCTTCACCAAAAATACCGCCATCTACTTCTAACTTTGGAACTGGAGATCGTCCAAAGGTTCCAATCCTGACATTACCAGTAACGCCAGAGGTTAAATTTGTACCATCGTCAATCCAATCACCGTCATCTCCGCCGACACCGCCAATTGCTGAATCAACATAAGCTTTGGTAGCAGCATGGTCATCACTAAGTCCGGTTGGGTCAGCTAAATCAAAAATTCGGTTACCCTGCATGTCTAGATCACCAACAACTCCGCCAAGGCCAACCTCTAGAGTGTTAACCGTGGCTTTGCCATCAATATGTAAATTACCACTCTGAACATTTGTGTCATTAAAAATAAATCCTGGTAGATTATCATCTGGCGGCGGACCAGGAGGCCCCACCCAAGCGGCAAAAGTGATACTGGCAGTAACTAAAAAAGCGACCACAAGAGTAGTCACTAAAGCCAGTTTAAACCTCACTATTTTTACTAATTTAACAGGGTTTTTCATAAATTTGTACCTCTTTCAAAAATAAAAACTTTGGGGATAAACTAAAATTATTTTTCCCAAAAAAATTTTTGACCAAACCTCTTTTTTATTATATAATTTATATTAATAAACTAATTTGTTGACTATATTTTAACATAAAACTCAATATTGAGCAACAAATTAAAATCCTTACACTAAATAAATAATCTAATATAATCAAGGAGAAAAATTTATATGGAAAATATACTGTGGATTATTCTAATCGCTGTCGGACTGGTCATTTTATGGCTAATTTTTATTTTTAACAGCCTAATTAGACTCAAAAATAGGTCACAAGAGGCTTTTTCAGACATTGATGTTCAACTTAAAAGACGTCATGACCTAATTCCTAATTTGGTGGACACGGTGAAGGGCTATGCTAAACACGAAAAGGAACTGTTCGAAAATGTGACTAAGGCCAGAACCGCGGCAATTAACGCTGGAGGTATAGAAGCTAAAGGAGCCGCGGAAAATATGTTATCCCAAGCCTTAAAATCAATTTTTGCGGTGGCTGAAAATTATCCTGACCTAAAAGCGTCGCAGAACTTTTTACAACTGCAAGATGAGCTGTCGGACACCGAAAATAAAATTCAAGCGGCTCGCCGATTTTACAACAGCAACGCTCGTGACTTTAATATTAAGATTGAAGTATTCCCTAACAACTTGGTGGCTGGTATGCTTGGTTTTACTAAATTTGATTTTTTTCAAGCTGACAACAAAGAGCGGGAAAACGTTAAAGTAAAATTCTAAATATTTAAGGTTTGTCATTTAAAAATCAACATAGCGTTTTTATTCATAAAAACTAAAATGCTATGTATAAATCACAAGCTCAAAATTACAAATCACAAATAAATTCCAATGGCCAAAATCAAAAACGATATGATTTAGAAGATAGAACATTAAAGTACGGAAAAAGAATAATCAAAATGTGTAAAGCTTTACCAAAAAATTCCATAAATTTTAGGCTAATAGATCAAGTTATCCGTTCAGGAACATCAATGGGTGCAAATTATAGAGAAGCTAACGAAACAGAAACAAAAAAAGATTTTCAATACAGGATGAGGATTTGTAGAAAAGAAGGTAAGGAAACAATTTATTGGTTGCATCTGATAGTTGAGACTAACTCCGAACTAGTTGAAAAAACTCAACCATTACTACAAGAAACGAATGAACTGGTAAAAATATTTGCTTCAATAATAGAAAAAACCAAGGCAAAAAAATAGGATAGTTAATTTATAATTTTGGTCATTTAAATTTTGAATTTATTTAGGATTTATTATTTTGAATTTGTAATTTCTAAAAAATAAAATTGAAGGATTAACTCATGTACAACCAGATATCTTCTAATAAACGAAAAACGACTGTCCTGGTAGTTTTGTTCACAGTTGTAGTATTATTCATTGGTTGGGTGTTCTCACAAACTACTGATATTGGCTATGCCGGGGTGGTGTTTGCCGCCGTCTTCTCTATTATTGTTTCTTTAAGTAGTTATTTTAAAGGTGATAAGGTGGCTTTGCTCTCTGCCGGAGCCAAAGGGCCAATTACCCAAAATGACAATCCTTATCTTTACCGAATGGTAGAAAACTTAACTATCACCGCCGGACTGCCAATGCCTAAAGTTTATCTTATAAAGGACAAAGCAATTAACGCTTTTGCTACTGGCCGAAATCCCAAACACGCTTCTATGGCAGTTACCACCGGGGCGGTAACCAAACTTGAAAACGAAGAGCTTGAAGGTGTGATTGCTCATGAGCTTTCCCACATCAAAAATTATGATATTCTACTGATGACCGTAGTGATTGTAATGGTTGGTTTAATTGCTTTACTGTCAGATCTGTTTATCCGCATCAGATTTTGGGGCGGTGGCAGAAAAAGGGACAGTCAAGGTGGTCAACTACAAATAATACTTTTAATCGTCGGTATGGTCTTGTTGGTACTGTCACCAATTATTGGAAAAATTATCCAGTTAGCTATTTCCCGAAAACGAGAATTTTTAGCTGATGCCTCTGGTGCTTTACTAACTCGTTACCCTGAAGGCTTGGCCAAAGCTTTAGAAAAAATTGCTACTGAAAATCTGGCCATGAAACGCGCCAACAATGCTACGGCACATCTATATATTGCCACTCCCTTTGGTCGTGGTAAACACGCTTTAGCAAAACTTTTTGCCACTCACCCACCAGTGCATGACCGTATTAGCACACTAAGAAAAATGATTTAATTTAGAATGGCTAACGAAAATAAAAATAATCTATACCCCAGTGCTGATAAAGAAAAAAAAATCCCGAGAGCTTTAATTATCACATCATTAATAATCTTCGTAGTATTAATTTTGATTTTAGGGATAATTGGCTGGCTACTTACTGCTTCATCAAAGAGTTCTTTGCTATCTAACACCAACACCAAACAGCCCATTACGGATGAAATAAATAAAGAGATTGAGCAACAAAATAATGACTCACTAACCCAAGAAGCAGACCCTGTAGATAGTGACAATGATGGCGTGCCAGATATTATTGAAAATGTTGTCGGTACTGACCCTAACAATCAAGAACCAGCAGGATCAACCGAACCAGTACCAGACCCTGTAGATAGTGACAATGACGGCGTGCCAGATATTATTGAAAATGTTGTCGGTACTGACCCTAATGATCCAAATAATTAAAATAATATAAAACGCAACATATGGATTCTATTTTTCAAAAATTTAGTGACCACTCCAGAAAAGCTTTAAAGAACGCTTTTAGCTTAGCCTTAGATTCAAAACATAAAGCCGTTACCCCTCAACACATTTTGTACGGACTCAATTTACAAAAAGGTAGCATTGCTACTCAAATTTTAACCAAAGCAAAAATAAAAAGTACTGAAATAAAAAATACCTTAATTGACGAAAAGCCAACCAAGCAAACATTGACTCAAATTGCTTTAACGCCGATGACCAAAAAACTGATTGAAAAAGCCTACTTAATTGCCAGTTTAAACAAACATAAATACATTGGAACTGAACATTTATTAGCCTCCGTCCTAACTATTAAAGATGGGCCTACCACTGACTTTTTTAAAAAAAATAATATTAATATACTTGAAGTCCAACACCAAATAGATACCATTTTAAGTAGTACTTCAAAATTTCCTGATTTTGCTAACGGCCTTAACTATCCTCAAAGTGGAGACGACAGTTACCTTAATCAAAATCAACAATCAATAATCAATCAGCCAACTGGTCTGGATCTTTTTGCCACTGAATTAACCGACGCTGACTTACAAAAAAATATTGATCCAGTGATTGGCCGGCAAGACGAGATAGACCGATTAATTCAAATTCTGTCTAGGCGTAATAAAAATAATCCCCTGTTGTTGGGTGACCCCGGTGTTGGCAAAACTGCCATTGTTGAAGGGCTAGCTAAAAAAATTATCACTGGCGATGTCCCAGAAATTTTAAATGGTAAAAAAATATATACCCTTGACCTTAGTTTAGTGGTCGCCGGTACCAGTTTTCGTGGTGAATTTGAAAATAGAGTTAAACAAATTATTGCTGATGTTAAAAAAAATCCAGATATTATTTTATTTATTGACGAAATTCACAACATCATTGGTGCTGGCTCGGCAACGGGTTCAATGGACGCCGCCAATATCTTAAAGCCAGCTTTGGCCCGAGGCGAAATTCGTTGCATTGGTGCCACTACCCTGGATGGGTTTAAAAAACATATTGAAAGCGATCCCGCTCTGGAACGACGTTTTCAATCAATTATGGTTGAAGAAGCTACGGCCGAAAAAACAATTGCCATTTTAAATGGTGTTAAGGATAATTACGAAATCTTTCATCAAGTTAAAATTACTGATGATGCAATCATTGCGGCGGCCAAGCTGTCTGACCGATATATCACAGATCGATCGCTACCTGATAAAGCAATCGACTTAATTGATGAAGCTGCTTCGGCCATAAAAATTAAACATTCAACCGATAGTAGTATCAAAAAAATTGATGAGCTAATCAATGAGTTAAAAAAAATATCAGAAAAAAAACAAGGTGCAGTAACTTCTGAAAAGTATAATCTGGCTTTAAAGCTAAAACTAGAAGAGAAAAACTTACAGAAAGAGCTTAAGCACCTTAGGCAAAAACGTCTTAAGCAGAAAAAAGGAGCCGTAGCCAAAATTACCGAGAAAGATATAGCCAAAATTGTCGCTAAAATGACGGGCGTACCGTTAGACGAATTAGTGGCAACTGAAATCAATCGTTTAATAAACTTAGAAAAAACATTAGCTAAAAAAATAGTCTACCAAGAAAAAACTCTAAAAACTATCGCCGAATTTATTCGTCGATCACGCACTGGGATTGCTGATGCTTCCAGACCAATTGGCTCTTTTATTTTTCTAGGGCCTTCCGGGGTTGGTAAAACCGAGACTGCCAGAGTCTTAGCTAAAACCGTTTTTGGCAGTAGCAAGTCATTAATCAAGATTGATATGTCAGAATTTGCTGAAAGCTTTAATATTTCTAAACTAATCGGAGCACCAGCCGGTTATGTTGGTTACAAAGAAGGTACGAAGCTGATTGATGCCGTTAGACAACGACCATACTCCGTAGTACTGTTTGATGAAATTGAAAAAGCTCATCCGCAAATTTTTAATTTAATGCTACAAATTTTAGAAGATGGTTATTTGACCGACGGCACCGGAAAAATGATTAACTTTAAAAATACCATTATCATTATGACTTCTAATCTTGGTTCGGAAAGTTTTAGCCATCAGGCGGCTCTAGGTTTCCAGCTTGACTCAGATGCCAAAAAAATGAAACTTGAAAAAAATCTAGAAACCATAGAGCGCGAGGTTGCAAAAAAACTCAAACATAAATTCCCTCCAGAATTTTTAAGTCGTATTGACAAGACAATTGTTTTTAAACCACTAAATGATGAAGCCATCACCAAAATTACCAAAATTCAATTGTCGGAGCTGAAAGACCGTTTAGCTGGACAAGGAATTAAAATAAACTATGAACCAAAGGTTGCAAAGTTAGTTGCCAAAACAGCTTATACTCCAGAAACCGGGGCGCGAGTCATTAGAACGGTTATTCAAGAATTAATTGAAAATAAAATTGCCAACCTGATTTTAAAAAATAAAGGTGTTCATAAAACCATTGCCGTAAAGGTAAAAGATAATAAAATAATGGTCTAATAAGATGGCGGAGCCTGCAAGAAAAATTAATCTCCCTAGCACCCCACCAAATAAAAATACTTCGCCGGATAATATTGTTGACTTTCAAAATTATAAAGATAATAAAAATAAACGAGAATTAAGACAAGACCAACTAGCATCACAAAGAGAACAACAAGCGGTTCCAGACATGTCTAACACAGACACACCAAATTTAATAAAAAATCCTGATGTTAATACCGATGTTAATACCAAGGGAAATGCTGAAAAAAGGCCTGCAGTTGATAAT
>NYZP01000027.1 GCA_002687175.1 Parcubacteria group bacterium | reverse complement strand
TATTGATATATTAAAAAGTAAAAAGAATGAAACAATTACCGCTTTAAAAAAGAAATTAGATAAGATGAATAGTCAATTAGAGAATTTGGAAATTAAGAAAAAAAGAATATTAGATTTATATGCTGATGGTGTTTTAAACAAGGAATCCTATATACAAAAGATAGGAGAGATTGATTTAGAATTCAGCAGACTAAATGGAATAAAAAAAGAATTGAAAAATAAAAAATCCCTTATTGCTAGCCGAAAAGAAGTTAGATCTAGCGTTAGTGATTTTTGTAAATTAGCTAGAAGAAAATTTGATAAATTGGATAAAAAAGCCAAAATTCAGTTCATAAAAAATATTATTGATGAGATCATCATTTTCAAAAATAACTCTTCAAAAAAGCTAATAATTAGGGGAATTATCCCTATATTAGCTGATAATAACACTACCTTACCTCAGTGTTATACACGCCTTTGGGGTGGCTTTGGTTGGCGGGGGAGCTTGGCCAAAACCCGGTGAAATTTCATTATCCCACCGCGGTATTTTATTTTTAGATGAATTTCCCGAGTTTCCTCGGGTTGTTTTAGAAAATTTACGTCAACCAATTGAAGATGGAGTTATTTCTGTGTCCCGAGCTTCAGGAACTTTAAGTTTCCCGGCCAAGTTTGTCTTAGTGGCGGCAATGAATCCATGCCCTTGTGGCTATTTAAGTGATGCCGACCGGAACTGCAGTTGTTTGCCGGCCCAAGTGATTAATTACCAAAAAAAGATTTCTGGGCCATTAATAGACAGAATAGATCTTCATGTTGAGGTCCCAAAGGTAAAATTTGAAAAACTAGCCGACGATAACACGGCCGAGCCTTCTGATTCCATTAGACAACGGGTTGAATCCGCCAGAACTGTCCAAAAAAATCGTTTTGTAGATTGTGAGATTATTACAAATGCCGAGATGTCTTCACGACAAACTAAACAGTTTTGTGCCATTGATCAAAAAACAGTAGAACTTTTAAAACAAGCGGTCAATCAGCTAGGTTTATCGGCCCGATCATATTTTCGTATTTTAAAGTTGGCGAGGACAATTGCCGACTTATCGGCTGAGGAAAGCATAAAACTAGAACACGTAGCCGAAGCTTTACAGTATCGTCCAAAGGTTGAGTAAATGAATAAATATAAAAATAAACCAAAACGTATTTATCTAGATGATCATTATTATTTTGTAACCGTTAAAACTCAATTAAACAAACCAATTTTTAAAAATCATCATAATGCCAAATTTTTTTCTTTGGCATTAATGTTTTTGAAAAACAGAGGCGACTTTGAATTGGCAGCCGGCGTGTTATTACCGGATCATTTTCATTTATTGTTATTACCAATTAAGAAAAATATTTCCGCAATAATGCATGATTTAAAAAGTTATACGTCTCAACAAATAAACAATCAAAGGCGAGGCATCCTTGCCTCGCCTGAGCAAGAGGGTGAGACTGGAAAAGGTGAGACTGGAAAAGGTGAGGCTGGAAGCCTCACCTATGGGGGTAAGGTTGAATTACCGTCGGTTTGGCAACGGAGTTTTTATTACCATATAATTACCACTGATTTGGATTTTGAAAATCATTATAATTATATTGTTTATAATCCTCAAAAACATGGCTATGTCTCAAATTATGATGATTGGCCTTGGTTATGGTATAAATTTTTTAATAATCTCAGGGTAAATTATTGACATTTTTAAAAGTTAGTGATAGACTTATTTTTTGCGTAACTGAAACATAAACAGAAGTAAAATGGGAGGAGTGTATGTTAAGGACGCAGTTTATGGTGGGTGATGTTTTGATATTCTATCGATCAATCATCGGAAAAGAATTTGATGGCGACATTTTGCTGACAAAGTCAACAAAAAAAACTTCTTGGGAAGTACTGTTTCATCAAAAGGTTCACTGGATTTTAGGGTTCCAAGCCGGCGAGGGAAGAATGGGCGGTAAGATTGAGCTCGAAGAACTCAGAATCGAAGTGGCTGAATTGATATCTCTAGAGAATGAGATTCTTTTTACCACAAGCCAAGTGGCTTTTTGCGAGCTTATGGAGTGGGTCTCTGATCATGATGAGATTTCTTGGTCTATAGCTGCTTAACAAAGATCATCACCTACTGTATGCATTTCCCCGGACAGAACGTAGTATTTCTGTTCGGGGGTTTTTAAAAACATAAATTGACAAGTTAAGTTGATCAGCCTAATATTTAACATAGCACAAGAATTAATCTAAACTGCTCTTTGCAACGTTCTTTGAAAGGAGTGGTAATATGAATACAGATATATGTCCTGATTGTGGTGCTGAAATGAAACTTGCTAAAGTTGAAGCAGGCAAGGGATCTCGTGATGGTTTTTATCAGGTTGTTGATTTTTGTCCAAGTTGTCATCCTAACATGATTGACTTTCAAGTTGATGAGCCGAAAGGTAACAGTGGCTGTGCTATCCCTATCACTATACTGGTTATTATTATCCTTGTCCTGTGGGGAGTTATTTTTTGAGACCGTTTGCCCTGGCCAACGGTTTTTTCTTTTTCAGGTAATTATCTCGATTAACCAACAGGGGATTGACAAGTTTGTTTTTTAATACTATTATGCAAATTGGTTCTTGAAATTTTAGTTGTTCTTTAGCAAGTTTTTGGGAGGAAATGTCCTATGGCTAACAGAGTTACTGAGTGGTTTGTTGAACCGCTAAATAGTTATAGTAACGAAGCATTGGCTACTGCTTTGGCGATAACTGATCTAAACGATATCATGGAAGAAGTTCGTGATGGCGATGGTCACCCCCACAAAGTTTATCGAGTGGATTATCCGATTATTCGTCGGTTACGGCAGGATGCGATTTCGGATCAATGTCTTCAGTTCAAGGAGTTTAGTCGAGAATGCAACTATGGTCCTGTGAGACTGGCATTCAAATTTGGGCGGCGACGTCCACCAAAAATAGAGACACCCAGTACAGCTCGGCGGTAAATATCGCAGGGCTTTTTTCTTTGGTTAATTATGTTAAAATTTAATTATGTTAGATCCAGTTAAACAAACAATATTATACGATCAAAACGCTATTTACTATGGCTATCCCATCGCTAAGTTAATGGAAAAGGCTGGCAAGGGCATTGCTCAGGTTTTGTTAAAGAAGTATGGAACCAATAATAAAATTGGTTTTTTTTGTGGCCCGGGTAATAATGGCGGAGACGGTTTTGCGGCAGCTCGTTATTTAACCGGTAAAGCTGATACAGCTGTTTACTTAATTCCGTCAGCCATAAAGATAAAAACCAGTGAGTCTCGTAAAAATTGGAAGTTGTATAAAGGAGAAAAATTCGACAACGTTATTGCTAAAGATATACCAAATGATTTTGACATCGTTGTTGAATGTTTATTTGGTACGGGCTTAAAAGGTGAAGTTCGTGAACCCTATAAGTCAGTTATAAAAAAATTAAACAAACTTAAAGGTAAAAAAGTTACCATTGACTTGCCAGTCCCAGGATTTAAAACAAATTTTAGTATTTCAATGATGTTTCCCAAAATGACAGGCGCAACCGTGGTTGATATTGGTTTTCCTAAGTCAATTGCTGAAAAAATTGGGGTCGGGGAAGTTAAAGTACTAAATCAGCCAGGTGATTCATCACATAAAGGGGATAACGGTAAAATTTTAATTATTGGTGGTAGTAAATATTTTCACGGGGCACCAGTTTACGCATCTAAAACCGCTTCCAAAATTGTTGATTTGGTTTATTTTTCATCAGTGCCAGAAAATAATGAAGTAATTAAAAAAATGAAAACCAAGACCAATGCTTTTATCACCGTACCGCGAGCCGAAGTTTTTAAGGCCGCTAAAAAAGTAGACGTTATCTTAATTGGTCCTGGTTTGGGAGTGGATCAACAAGCCAAACAACTAACTAATGACATGCTTAAAAAATTTAAAAATAAAAAATTTGTTTTAGATGCCGATGCTTTAAAAGTAGTTGATAAAAAATTACTCAATAAAAATTGTATTGTAACACCTCATAAACAAGAATTTAAAAAATTGTTTGGTTTAACCGCTTCCAGGCAAGCTGCTGGGAAAATGGCTAAAAAGTATAATTGCATAGTCGTCTTAAAAGGAGTGACCGATTTTGTGGCCGACCATAATCAAACTAAACTTAATACTACCGGCAATGCCGGAATGACCAAGGGTGGTACCGGTGACGTGCTAGCCGGATTAATTGGTGGTTTGGCTTGTACCAATGGACTATTCTTGGCGGCATCAGCCGGAGTATTTATTAATGGTTTGGCGGGAGACCGATTAAAGAAAAAAGTGTACTATAATTATAATGCTACTGATCTAATTAAAGAAATTCCTAAAACAATAAAATGGTGTTTGGATTTTTAGACAAATTAGCTAAAGATGAAAAGATAATTATTTTAATAAAATATTTTATCTATTTTTTGTTAGTCCTTAGTGCTTATTGGGGCACGCTTTTATCATTATTTACTTTTATTGATTTTTATAAAACTTTTAAAGTATCACCAAATTTTTTTCAAGCGGTTTATGGTCTCATTGGGGTTATTGCTTGGATTAATGCTTGGTATTATCTAAAAAGAATTAGGAAGTTTGGCATAACTTATTTATGGCAGAAATTTTATCAAAAAGAAAAGAAGAAAATTATTTTGACTATTATTTTGGCAATAATTTATTTTTTTGCTTTTCAAGCCTTTTTTAAAGGAGTTAATTTTCCCGAAGCGATTAATTCTATTTTATTCTTTTTGTCTTTACCATTATCATTTGGTGATAGCGTGATGTTTATACTTGATGTTAATGTTAGACGATACCTGCCAGCGTTATTGGTAATCAACAAACTAGGTTTTATTTTAGGATTAACTTTTGAAGTAATTTTATTTTATTATCTTAGTCGGATTATTTATTGGCGACCCAAAATAAAAAACAAACCGGAACCTAAAAATAAACCCTTGAAATAAATGGATTTTTAGGTTAAAATATTGGCATGACTGCTTTAATCTACTCACTGGGCAGCGCCATCATTATTGCCACCATTTCGATTATTGGTATTATAACCTTGGCGTTGTCTGACAAGTTAGTTAAGAAAATTTTAATTTTTTTAGTCAGTTTTTCCGCTGGCTCATTAATGGGTAGTGCTTTTTTTCATTTATTGCCAGAAGCATTAGCGGAGACTTCTAATTTTTTGAATGTTTCAATTTTTATTTTAGGTGGTTTTTGCACCTTTTTTATTTTGGAAAGAATTTTACATTGGCATCACTGTCATAAAGTTGATTGTGATACTCACAGGTCAACTGGACACATCAACTTAATTGGTGACGCTATTCATAACATTATTGATGGTTTGGTTATAATTTCGGCTTTTGCCGTTAGTCCAGTCTTGGGGCTACCGGTAGTGCTATCTATTGCCCTTCACGAAATTCCTCAAGAAATTTCTGACTTTGGTATTTTACTTTTTTCCGGTTGGAAAAAAACCAAGGCAATTCTATTTAATTTTATTATTGCCTTATTTATTTTAGCGGGGGTTATTATTGGTTTTTTACTACTGGATAAAATAGATGGTTTAACTCAATTTTTATTGCCTTTTGCCGCTGGAGGTTTTATTTACATTTCGGCCACTGATTTAATTCCAGAAATCAGACAAGAGACTGATTTACCAAAATCAATCCTTTCATTTATTATTTTTTTGGTTGGCCTTGGCTTAATGTTGGGACTTAAACTTATTAGCGGTTAAAATTAAGCAGAATATAGGTATTTGACACCTATTTTTTTATTTGATATGATACCTACTACAATACGTAGGAGTGGATGACCTTGATTATTAATAATTTTTTTAATTTTATGTCTCAAGCCGAATCAAAAAGGAGTTTACTTTTAGGTCTCTTCATTGGTATTGCCGCAGTTTCTTCCGTCGGTTTTCTGTCTTTATTATTTAACGGAGGTAGTTTGCCCTCAATAGGTGGTAGTCAAAATGAAGTTGTCGCTAACACAAATACAGCGCCTTCACCTTCACCAAGTCCATCTGCGCCGACTCCAGCTGCACCTTCGCCGTCTGGTAACTTTTCTCAGGTTTCGGCGGTAACTGATGAAGATCATATCAGAGGTAATAAAAATGCTAAGGTTACTTTAATTGAGTTTTCTGATTTTGAATGTCCATTTTGTGCAAGACTTCACCCAACTCTACAACAACTGTTATCACAATACGAAAACGATATCAGGATAGTTTATAGACATTTTCCTTTAAATTCAATTCATCCAAATGCTCAAAAAGCAGCCGAAGCATCTGAATGTGCTGGTGAACAAGGAAAATTTTGGGAGTATCATGATACTTTGCTTGATAATCAACAGGCTATGACTGTTCCAAGCTTAAAATCATATGCCGGTCAATTGGGTCTCAGTCAAACTCAATTTGACAGCTGCTTGGACTCAAATAAATATGCCAGTAAAGTAAATCAACAGCTTCAAGAAGGTCAGGCAGCCGGTGTAACCGGGACTCCCGGAACATTTGTTAATGGTGAGCTGGTAAGGGGAGCTTATCCGATTGCTACCTTTCAACAAATTATTGACGGAATTCTGGCTAATTAGTAATTAGTTGATAATTACCGCAAGTATAATGTTCTTAATTACAAATAATGTATAATAAAAATTACAAATCCAAAATGACAAATAACAAACAAACCACAATGACCAAAATTTTAATAACTAGAATGTTTTAAGTATTTGAGTTTTGTATTTTGAATTTATTTGGAGTTTGAGATTTTGGATTTGGTGCTTGTGGTTATGTTTTATCTGTAATGAAAAATAATTCAGGGGTTGATTAAAATCAATTTTGGTACTATAATGTAGTTGTAAATTTTACTAAATTTTATTATGTCTAGAAAAAAAATTAGTCAGGCCTTAGGAGACCTTGAAGCCGACATTATGGAAATTATTTGGAATTTAGAAAGCGTTTCAGTACGTCAGGTTTTCAGTCGCTTGAAAAAGAAAAGAAAAGTTGCCTATACAACGGTTATGACGGTGATGTCGCGTCTGGCTGAAAAAAATGTTTTGAAGAGAAAACTGGACAGTTCCGGGGCCTATATTTATCGGGCCATTCAGGATAAACAAACTTTTTTGGCAGCAACTTCAAAGAAAGCGATTAATGCCTTGCTTAGTGAATTTGGTGAAGTGGCGGTGGCTCAATTTATTGATATAATAGAAAGCAAAGATATCAGAAATGCTAATAATTGGCGCAAGAAGTTAAAGAAAGTAAAATAATGTTAAAAAATAGTTTCCAAAAAAAAACCAACTTAGCTTTCTATCAAATTATGGCAATTGCCATTGGCTTTTTTTCCCTTATCATTCTTCTTGGTGCTATGCTATTGACCAAAGCAATTTTATTTGGTCAACTGCTGTCGGGAAAACTAGAATCAGCTTGCGGCTGTATCAGTCATTTATCATTTAGTAGTCATCCTTTTATTTTTAGTAGTTTAATTGTTAGTAGCTTTATTCTAGCTGCTTTTTTTGGATCTGTTATTTATAAGATTATTAAATTTAAAAATTCTACAAGTCAGTTCGTCAAGAAAAATTTAAAGACAAGAAGCAAAATTACTTCTTCACGTTTAGAAATCTTATCAACAGTTTTAGGGTTAAATAATAGAATAGTAGAGATTATTAGTGAACAACCAGTGATATTCTGTTATGGTTTTTTAAAACCAAAAATTTGCGTTTCGACAGGACTTACCAAAAGATTATCAAAGAAAGAATTAATAGCGGTTTTAAAACATGAACAACATCATCTAAGGGTATATGAGCCAATTAAATTATTTATTATTAAGGTAATATCAAGAGTGTTATTTTTTGTCCCTGGTCTAAAATTTTTAACAGATCAATATTTAACTTTAAGTGAATTAGCTGCCGACCATCGGGCGACAAATGGCTTCACTGATAAAGCACCTTTAGCTCAAGCTTTATATAAAGTTATTAGTTCCAGTGAAAGATTGAGTATTAAGAATAACTTGGCACTATCTTTTTTTGGCTTAGCAATGGAAGAAAGAATAAATAAATTATCAGACGAAGATTATAAACCAAAATTTAAATTTTTTAATACTAAGCTTGGTGTAAGTTTTTTGTCAGTTTTAGTAATGCCATTTTTGTTTAATATTTTATTTGCTAGTGCTTTTTCTCTTGGTAATCTTGATCAAAATTCAGTATCATGTTCTTTGAATCAATCTAACATTTCACAGCAGTGCGAAATGTTATTGCAGAGCTTTGATTGTCCATTTAGTCATAATTCATCTAATATAACTTGTATTAACTAAAAAAACACATGAAGAAATTAAAAGATAACCCTTTATTAGTCATTGTAGTCGTTATTATTGTTATTATTGGTGGCCTGGCAATATCCAAAATAGCAGTCAAGTCAACTCCCGGAGAATATGATACTTTTGCTCAGTGTCTAACTGATAATGGTGTGAAGATGTACGGTGCTTACTGGTGTCCACATTGTGAAACCCAAAAAGAACTTTTCGGAAATAGCTTCAGCAAAGTTGATTATATAGAGTGTTCTTTGCCAAATCAAGGTGGTCAGACCATAGAATGTCAAAAAGCAGGCATCGGTTCTTATCCAACCTGGGAATTTAATGATGGTAGTAGAGTAACGGGATCACTTTCCTTTCAGGATTTAAGTAGTCAAACTGGTTGCGAGATTACTAAAGATCAAATCTAAGATTAATTAATTTTATTAAACAATATGAAATCTTCTTTGCAAGTAGTTGTAATCTCAGTAATTTTTGGCCTTGCTGCAGGATTATTTGGTAGTTATCTAGTTACACAAATTCAAGATCAAGGTCAAAGCAAAGACAATTTAATTAAAGAGTTTTATGCCACTGAAACGGCAGTTAGTGTTAGCCCTCATCATATCAGAAAAGGAATGGATAAAGGTGATAGTAGCTTTATTTTAGTTGATCTAAGAAGTCAAGAAGAGTATGAACGGGAACATATTATTGGCGCCATTAGCATTCCGGCCTACAAGGATCCCGAAACTTCTGCCTATGGTGACGTTGAACGTATAGTTAGGTCATTTGCCGAATTATCTAAAGATAAAGAGATTATTACTTACTGCTACAGCATCCCTTGCATGACCAGCCGGAAAGTGGGAAATATTCTAGCGGAAAATGGGATTTTTGTTAAACATTTAAATGTTGGCTGGAATGAGTGGCGATATTTTTGGACCATGTGGAATCATGAGCACGAATGGGATGTAACTAATGTAAAGGATTATGTTATAAGTGGCTCTGAACCAGGAACGCCAAAAATAAATGAAGAATCTAAGGCTTGTCCAATTGAAGGAGGCTTAGGCTGCTAAGTCGTAAAATTATAATTTACTCATGAAAAAAAAATTAAAGGCTGTAACTGACTCTTTTAAGCAAGTTTTTAAAAGGCCAGGAAATATTTTCTTGGCCTTTTTTTTGGCAGTGCTGTTTTTTTATATCAGTTTATGGTTAGGCAATATTGAAGTTTTAAGAACTGCTGCAGCATCTGGTTTTTTTAGTTTTGGAGTATTACTAAAAATGTTTTTGAGTCCGGCATTTTTAATGGCTACCAGTTTTACTTTTTGGACTAGTGTTTATGCTGTTGTTTTGTCAATTCTTTTTTCGATTAACTTCGTACTTTTTATTGCTTACGTAAAAAGAAAAATTACTTCCCAAAAGTCAGTTGGCACTGGATTAGTTGGTACCGTAGCTGGATTTTTAGGTGTTGGTTGTAGCGCCTGTGGCTCAGCCGTTTTATCGGCCATTTTTGGGGTGACGGCAGCATCTTCTGTTTTAAGCGTGTTGCCATTTAATGGCGATGAGTTTAGATTTATTGGTATTGCACTTTTGTTAATTTCAATTTATTTAGTTGCTAAACGTCTTCAAGATCCTTTAGTATGTGAAACAATAAATTAGTTTTAATCTTCCATCATCTAGCACTCTACAACTAAAAGGTGTAATATAAAGGTATCAGGACTATTGTATTATTAGATAATAATATATTAATTAGTATTATTAAACTAAAAACATTATGAATCAACACGATCCTTTTGCCGAACGGCATGAACAGATTATGAAAAAGGTAAAGCCTTTTTCATCCTCCAAGTTATGGATACACACATTTATTTTTAGTATTTTCGTCTTTGTCGGCGGCAGTCTCTATCTTTTCGCTAGACGGGGCGATTATGATCTCTACATTGCTAATAAAGTTTTTGCGACAACCGCTTTAGTGCTAATGGGACTTTCCATGGCTTTAAGTGGCCTTTGTTATTTTTGGGACTTTGTTGACACCAAAATTATTTATCGTAAACATTTAGGGGTGATTGGTTTTGGGTACGCTGTTTTGCATATTATTGTAACTCTTTTCTTTTTACCAAATAAATTTGCTCAACCAGAATGGATAATTGATCATCCGGTGTCAGCAATTGTAGCAACTTTAGCCCTACTTATTTTTATTGGGATGGTTGCTATTTCCAACCGTCATGCAGTGGTGGAGTTGGGGAGTAAACGCTGGCGTGCCTTAATGCGCGTTGGTTATGTAGCCTTTGCTTTGGTTATCGTACATTTTGCTTTATTAAAATATAATGGCTGGATAAAATGGATTGATACTCATGAACCATTTTTACCACCTCTAAGTCTGTTGGAAGTAATTTTTGGTGTTGGGGTGATAATTTTACGCTTAGCCTTGTGGGTGTCAGTTTTATCCAAAAAGAAACCGACATCTTCTCCAACAACAGTTAAGTAGCAGGAAAATACTATGAAAAAAATTTATCCCGTCGCCGGCATGCATTGTGCCAGCTGTGCTATTAAAGTAGAAAAGCAATTAAGCAAGATATCAGGAGTAACAAAAGTTAACGTAAATTTTGCTACGGAAAAAGCAATGGTAGAGTCTGATCATGATTTAGACATTAGCCAGCTTCAAAAAGCTGTTGGTTCAGTTGGTAATTACAAGTTAATTGCCGAAGACCACGTTAGTCATGCTAATAATGGTAAAAAGAAATCTCACGGCGATCACCGTGGTCATGATCATGCCGCCATGTTAAAAGAAGAGGAAGCAGCAACTTTAAAAAAGAAAACTATTTTTGGGGTCGTTATCTCGATTTTAGTTTTGATTGGTACTTTTCAAGAATTTTTTCCAGTTATTAATGAAATACCACGCCAGATTATGTTTGGCGTTTTATTGATTTTAACTTTGCCAGTTCAGATTTGGCTTGGCTCGCAATTCTATAAAGGCGCTTGGTCAGGTATAAAACATTTTTCGGCTAACATGGATACTTTAATTGCTGTTGGAACATCGGCGGCTTTTTTGTATTCTTTAATAGTTACTTTATTTCCAACATTTTTTTCAAGCGCTGGACTAGAGTTAACTGTTTATTATGATGCGGCGGTAATTATCTTAACTTTAATAATTTTAGGAAAATTTTTGGAAGCGCGAGCCAAAGGAAAAGCTTCCGAAGCTATTAAAAAATTAGCCGGTTTGGCAGCTAAAACGGCACGGGTTATTCGTAACGGAAAAGAAGTAGATATTGCTGTTGATCAAGTTAAGGCTAATGATATTATTCTGGTCCGCCCAGGAGAAAAAATTCCGGTTGATGGAATAATTATAGAGGGTAGTTCGGCTATAGACGAATCAATGGTTTCTGGAGAAAGTATCCCCGTTGACAAGAAAGCAGGGGATGAAGTAATCGGGGCAACAATAAATAAGTCCGGAGCATTCAAGTTTAAAGCTACGAAGATTGGCAAAGACACCGCTTTGGCTCAAATTATAAAGTTAGTTGAAGAAGCTCAAGGCTCTAAAGCACCAATTCAAAGATTAGCTGATATTATTTCCAGTTATTTTGTGCCAATTGTCATTGTTATCGCAATAATAAGTTTTGCGGTTTGGCTGTTTTTTGGCCAACCATTTGCTTTAGCTTTTTTTGCTTTTATTACCGTGTTAATTGTCGCTTGTCCTTGTGCTTTAGGGCTTGCCACCCCAACGGCAATTATTGTGGGAACTGGCCGGGGAGCCGAAAAAGGGATTTTAATAAAAGATGCCGAAAGTTTAGAAATTACCCATCAAGCAAGATCAATAATTTTAGATAAAACCGGAACATTAACTAAAGGTGAATCAGTTGTCACTGACATTGTGGCTGAAGATAAAGATAAGTTACTTAAGTTCGCCGCCTCAGCAGAAATGAGTTCTGAGCACCCATTAGGGGAGTCAATCGTTAAGGCGGCCCAAGCTAAAAATTTAAAGTTAGCGGAACCTAAAAATTTTAAGACAACAGCTGGCCTTGGTTTAACGGCGGAAGTTAATAGTAAAAAAATTACTATTGGTAAAGAAAAGTTTTTGGAGGACAAAAAAATTAAGATTTCTGATTACAAAACTCAAGCCAATAAATTAGCCACGCGAGGGAAATCAGTTATATATGTAGCCATTGATGGTCAATTGACTGGGTTAATTGCTTTGGCCGATACTTTAAAAGATGGTTCGGTTCAGGCGGTTAAAGATTTACAAAAGTTAGGTTTCGAAGTCGTGATGATTACCGGTGACAACGAGCAAACAGCTCAAGCCATTGCTAAACAAGTGGGGGTCAATCAAGTGATGGCCGAGGTATTACCGGAAAATAAAACTAACGAAGTTAAAAAATTACAAGCCCAAGGAAAAAAAGTGATTATGGTTGGTGATGGAATTAATGACGCACCGGCTTTAGCCCAGGCCGATATTGGTATGGCTATTGGCACAGGCACGGACGTGGCCATGGCTGCGGCCGATATTACTTTAGTGTCCGGAGATTTAGGGAAGATCGTTGGTGCCATTAGATTAAGTAAAAAAACCATGGCAACTATTAAGTGGAATTTATTTTGGGCCTTTGTCTATAACTCTTTAGGCATTCCGGTAGCCGCCGGAGTGCTTTATCCCATTTGGGGAATTTTACTTCATCCGATTTTAGCATCAGGGATGATGGCCTTTAGTTCAATTTTTGTGGTGCTAAATTCTTTAAGATTAATAAAAGTTAAAATTGCTTAGCTTATGAAAAATTCATTTTTTAAATTAGTAGTACTATTTAGCCTGACAGTTTTTTTACTGCCTAATTTTATAATAGCTCAAGATAGTAATTTACCAACCGTAAATTTTTTTCATGGTGATGGTTGCCCTCATTGTGCTGATGAAAAGGAATTTTTTATCGAATTGCAAAAAGAATTTCCTAGTTTAGTAATTACTGAATTTGAAGTTTGGTATAATCGTGACAATGCCAGTTTTTTAAGTCAGGCGGCAAAAGAATTAAACATAAAAAATTCGGGCGTACCGGTTACGATTATTGGTGAGCAGGTAGTGGTTGGTTTTAGTAGCGCCAAAACTACAGGAGAACGTATTAGAAAAGCGATTAATCATTGTTTAGATAATAAGTGTGTTGAGGCTGTTGGTCAAATTGCTGCTGGGAATTATCAAGGTGATGGTAGCACTTCCCAAGCAGTAGATAGCGTTTGTGACGACGAGACGGCTTGCGCTGTTGATGGGCTTGGTTCGACCACAGTTTTTAATATTCCGTTTATTGGCGAAGTTGATGCTTCTGCTTTTTCTTTACCCCTTTTAACCATTGTTATCGCTGGTTTAGACGGATTTAATCCCTGTGCGATGTGGGTGTTGATTTTTTTAATTAGTTTATTGCTCGGCATGAAAGATCGGAAAAAGATGTGGATTTTAGGTTTAACATTTTTGATTACCTCGGCCTTAGTCTATTTTTTATTTTTAGCCGCTTGGTTAAATTTATTTTTATTTATTGGGTTTATTGTTTGGGTACGCATCGTTATTGGTATTTTTGCCGTTGGCAGTGGGGTTTACCATCTACGCGAATGGTACGTTAACAAAAGTGGTTTATGTAAAGTTACCGGTGCTAAACGAAAAAGGAAGATTATGGATAAGTTTAAAGAGGTTACAGCTCAAAAGAAATTTTGGTTAGTCTTGTCGGGAATTATTAGTATTGCTATTGCAGTTAATATGATTGAGTTAGTTTGCTCAGCGGGTCTGCCGGCAATTTATACTCAAGTTTTGGCTTTGTCTGATTTACCAACTTCCGGTTATTATTTATATTTATTGCTTTACATTTTTATTTTCTTGCTGGATGATTTATTTATTTTTGTGGTAGCGATGACCACTTTAAAAATGGCTGGCTTAACTGGTAAGTATAGTCGCTGGTCCAGTTTAATTGGTGGCATAGTTATTTTTATTCTAGGAATACTACTTATTTTTAGGCCTGAATGGATAATGTTTGGTTAAATAGATATTTATAAAGCCCAGGCCTTAAGGCCTGGGCTTTTTTTGTTGATTCAACCATCTAAGGCAACCCCGCCGCAGTGGGGCTACGCTGGGATGACGTGTACAATAGCAAGGTAAGAAAAAGTGAGAAAGTAGGAGTTAGATTTGAGATGGTAGTGGGATTGACAGATTAATCTAATTAGAATAATATAGTATGGAAGGTAAATCACAACTGCTCTTTGGAGCTTCTTGGAAGGGAGTAGAACAATGCCACTTGGAGAAAGAGATGACAGAGGTGGGGCATATAGTACGGGACATCCTCACCATTCCGCAGCGTGGGAACAAAAGAGAAGGGAATTAGGTTTAACGAATCTTAAATCAGAAAAGTGCTTTATTGCTACGGCAGTTTATGGTGATGTATTCGCACCTGAAGTAGAAGCCTTAAGGAACTTCCGAAACGACACTTTGTCTTCTTCGTTCCTTGGTCGGATTTTCATCCGATTTTACTACGGCGGGTTTGGCCAATTCGGTGCCAAGGTCATATCGACTCACGCACCATCTACAATTCCTTGGATACGATTCATCCTGGATCGAATCGTACAAAGGATAAAGGCTGCCTAACATATCAGCCGTAAAAGAATTTGCTCTATCTCGGTCTAGATGATTCGTTTCGTTTAGACCGTTTTTTTTATTTACCCCACGCCACCTGAAGAAACTGGAGTGGCATGTACAATAGTGAGGTATCTTTTTTATTTAACGTAGTGTAATGGATTTTGTCTGGAACCGCCAACTCTGACTTCAAAGTGATTATGAGCCCCAGTCGAACGGCCAGTGGAACCTTCAGCAGCAATTGTTTGACCCTTATTAACACTTTCTCCAACTTTAACATAGATGTTTCCTAAATGACCATAAAGAGTTTGTTTGCCATTGCCGTGATCAATTTCAATCACCGTACCATAACCGCCATTCCAGCCACTTTGAGCTTTAATTATTCGTCCCGAATCAGCAGCATAGATCGGATTACCATAACCACAGGCTATATCAATACCAGAATGACGCCACCGATAGTATTGAGTGATCCGACGGCAAGATGATGGCCAGAGCATTTGTCCGGTAGCAATTACCCGAGGAGCGGCTACTGGAGCCGTGGCAATTGCTCTAAAGCTATAACTTGGGGCAATGTAAGGCTTTTTACCTCCAGGGATGATTAGCTGTTCACCAACTTGAATATCGTCGGCCGAGCCCAGTAAATTAAATTCAATTATGTCTTCGGCTTCAACGCCATATTTTTTAGCAATCTTGGCAATAGTTTCATTTTTAACAACTTTATGACGAATCCCCGCGACTGGCAAAATAGTTAGTTTATCTCCTGGTCTAATAAGACTGTAGGCACTTAAATTATTTTCCCACAAAATTGAGTTAGAGGTAATACCAAATTTTTCGGCAATTTCTGAAATAGTGTCACCACCTTGGATAGTGTAATAAACAATTTTGTCACGTTGGCGTAATTCTTCTTCGACCGGTGAAAGAATAGGGGAGACCACGGCACTACCACCAGTGACGGTTGTTGGTAAAAATTCTTCACCTTCACCACCTTCGGTTACTTGTGGTTGAGCGGTGACACCGGTTTGTCCAAGATAACGAGTCACTTTTTTACCAGTGGTTAGTGGCCCTTCTTCTTCAATAATACCTAAATCTTCAGTCATAATTAAAGTTGCCATTACACTAGTTTGGCCAAAATTGTCACGCTTGATTTCATAGGCATTTAAATTAGCGGCCACCGTAAAGATTGAAATAATAATAATTATGCCGTGGGTTAAATATCGGCGGGAAAAGGGATGAATCAATTGATGCCTAATTTTTTCGGGGGCATAAAATTTATTGGTTACCTTTTTGACAATTAAGTATATTTTATAAATGGGTAAAATTAATACCAATAGAAAAAACCGCCCAATTTTTCCAAGCGGTTTGACAATGATTTTTAGCAGCCGAGGAGACCTATTTTTAAGGTAGATTAAGCCTCTTAGGCTGTTGGCTATAAGCCGGATCAAAACAGTTTTGAGGTGTGTCTTAATAAGGCAAAAAGTTAATTTTTAACAGTTATAAAAATACCATGAACAGTCATCAGTGTCAATTGATTAAAAGGACAAGTTATGATAAATTAAGGTTACTATGGACTTTCTGTTACCAACAATTTTAGTGATTATCGTTATCGGGTTTGGGGCGATAATTTTTTTATTAAATAAAAAATCTCGTGATTTACTGGATGGTCAAAAAGAGGATCAGTCTCTTTTAATGTTACAAAATCAGATTAATGAAATGAACAAAACTTTAGATAATAAACTTGGTCAGTCAACCGAGGTGATGCAAAAGCAGTTTAATCAATCATCGGAAGTGATGCAAAAGCAGTTTAATGATAATTTAAGTATTGTCAAAAATGTTGAGCGTGAGTTAACTGGCCTAAAAGAAACTAACAGACAAGTAGTTAGCGTTAAGGATCAAATTCAAAATCTAGAGAAAGTTCTTACCAGTCAGAAACAGCGAGGAAATTTAGGTGAGGCTGGTTTACAATTAGTCTTAGAAAATATATTACCACCGACTGCTTTTAAGATTCAGTATAAATTTGATGATGGTGACATTGTCGATGCGGCGATTTTTACTAAAGACGGAGTTATTCCGGTTGATGCTAAATTTTCTTTAGAAAATTATAATCGCATAGTTGACGAAACAGATGAAAAACGACGGAAAGATTTAGAAAATATTTTTAAAAATGATTTAAAAAAGCGGATTGAAGAAACCAGTAAGTATATTAAACAAGATCAGGGGACACTTGATTTTGCTTTTATGTTTATTCCGGCCGAGGCGATTTTTTATGATTTATTGGTCAACGAAGTCGGTGCGGTTAAAGTGAACACTAGAAATTTAGTGGAATACGCTTTTAAAGAAAAGAAAGTAGTTATTGTTTCACCTACAACTTTTGCTGCCTATCTGCAAACAGTTCTGCTTGGATTAAATTCTCTTAAACTGGAAAAACAAACTCAAGAAATAATAAAACGTGTTCAGCTCTTACAAAAACATCTTAGTGCTTATGATGATCATACCAAGCGTCTTGGTAAAAATTTAGCAACAACAGTTAATATATATAACACTTCACAAAACGAATTGAATAAAATTGATAAAGACGTTGTTAAAATTGCCGGTGTCGAGAGCAAGTTTGAGCCTGAACAAATTGAAAAACCAAAACAAGATGTATAAAGAGAATAACAATTTTAGTAACTTAGAGAAGGCCATCTTACGAGTTTTGGCTTTTTTTGATATTTTTGATTATCCCTTAACTTTAGTCGAGATACACAAGTGGCTTTACTTGCCTGATAAACCTTATAGCTTGTATGATATTAACCAGGCTTTGGAGTCTGATAATTTAACTAATAGAATTTCAGTTAAAAAAGGTTTTTATTTTTTTGCTGGACGAGAGTCAATTATTAAAATTAGACTGGATCGATACCAGATTGCCGAAAAGAAATTTAAAATTGCCTTAAAAACTATTTTTTGGTTAAGGTGGCTGGCCTTTATTAAAATGATTGGCATTTGTAACAATGCCGGGTATAATAATGCTAGTAGCCATAGTGATATTGATTTTTTTATAGTTGTTCGTAAAGGCCGTTTATGGTGGTCACGTTTATTGATAACTTTAGTGACCACATTTTTAGGCATTAGACGGCATGATAAAAAAGTTGTTGACCGCGTATGTCTAAGTTTTTACGTCGCTGACGATCACTTAAATTTAACGGATATATCATTACCGCCAACTGATCCTTATTTAGTCTACTGGGTAGCGACATTAATGCCTATTTATGATCAAGGAGTTTATAAGAATTTTTTGCAAGCCAATTCATGGCTGGATCTGTATTTACCTAATTTCTATGATACGACACTAAACAGTCGTCGTCAGATTAAAGATAGCCAGTACACTAAATTTTCTAAGGGGGTAGATAGAAAAGTATTAGCTGGTACGGTTGGAAACTTGCTGGAATTTTTTGCTAAAATATTGCAAATAGGAAGAGTGAAAAAATATCTTGGTAGTTCTTTGGATAAAAATAATACTAATGTAATCGTTAACACTTCCATGTTAAAATTCCATAAAATTGACCGTCGAGATTATTATCGGTCAATATGGCAAAAAAAATTAAATGATTTAGAAATAGTATGATTGATTATTTAATTTTGAAAAAAAATCATATCATTTTACTTTTTACGATCGTCTATTTGATAGCGTTTACGGCAAACGCTTTTTTTTGGTTAAATTTTGAATTTTTGTACTATACGGTAGTGATGTCCATTTTGATTTATGCTATCGTCATTATTTACAAAAGGTTGCATTTAGCTTCTTTTATTTTAGTTAATCTTTCGTTGCTTGGTTTTTTTCATCTTTTGGGCGGTAATTTTTATTGGGGGCAAACTCGACTTTATGATCTTTATTTTCTTGAAGGCATTATTAGATATGATAATTTGGTACATACTTATGCTACCTTCATTGCAACCTTGACGCTCTACAGTTTGTTAAATAATTTTATTGATGAAAAGATCAGGAGTCGTTACCCGCTTTTTGCATTGGGTTTAATTTTAATGGCTTTGGGTATGGGAGCGATTAATGAACTACTAGAACTTTTTGCCGTGTTAGCTTTTGGGGTGACTCAACAAGTTGGTGACTATTTTAATAATGCCTTTGATATTTTGTTCAACACTATTGGTGCATCTCTCGCAACGGTCATCATATATTTTTATATTGAACGCCCAAGATTTATCAAAAAAATTAATGCCGAAACTAAACCAAATAATTGAGTATGGTTTTTATCTTTTTGTATTCTTATTACCCTGGCAAACTCGACTTATTTGGCAGGATGCTTATTTAAATGAATATGTTTGGGAATACGGTCGATTAAGTTTGTATGGTACGGAAATTTTATTATGGTTGGTGCTGTTGGTTTTTAGCATTTGGTTGTTTAAAAATCGACCTTTAAAAAAAATAAATTTATCACAATTTTTTAATCGTTTAAAAGAACCAGCAATTTTAATTTATTGGCTGGTTATTTTGTTTATATTAATTTCCGGAATTTCTATTTTTTGGTCTTTAGACGCCAGCTTGGCTTATTACAATTGGTTCATCATGTTAGAGGCTGGAGCAATGTTGGCGATGATCGTAACCTTTACAACTGGAGATTCATCTAGTTCACAGCAAGCTAAACAGCAGTCAGGCTTTAAGCTTCGTAAAATTGCTGTTGTTTGGGTGAGCTCGGCGGTGATTCAATCAATTTTTGCAATTTGGCAATTTTTTGCTCAATACACTTTTGCTAATAAGTGGTTAGGCTTGGCTTATCATCATCCGACTGTTGGTGGATCAATTATTTTACAAACCTTTAATGAACGTTGGCTACGGGCTTATGGCAGCTTACCCCATCCAAATATTTTGGCTGGCTTTTTAGTCATTGCCATAATTTTTATACTTTATCTTTCATTTATTGCTAAAAAAAGAAATCAACGAATTTTTGTTTTAGCCAGTTTAGTGATGATTATTCCGGCTTTATTTTTTACATTTTCTCGATCAGCTTGGTTAGCCTTGATAGTCAGCCTGGGGATTTTAATTTTCTGGTTAATAAAAGACAAACATTATTTGTGGAAAAAAACTTTTTTCAAAATTTTGCTTTTGGTTATAATTATTTTTAGTATTTTGGGATTTAGTATGTCGGAGCCTGTCTTGACTCGATTAACCGGCGATCAAGATTTAGAAGTTGCTTCTATATATCTACGAGTTGCTTTTGCTCAACAAGCTTGGGATATTATTTCTAATGCTCCTTTACAAGGAGTTGGTGTTGGAAATTATACCCTGGGAGTTTTTCAACAGATAAATGACACTTGGCCTGGCTATTATTACCAGCCGGTCCATAATATTATTTTATTGATTTTAGCGGAAGTCGGTATTTTTGGTCTTTTAGTTTTTTTAATCATGATTGGTTTGCTAACTTGGTTTTTAGAAATATCTCCAACCTCTCTGGAAAAAATGATTTCTTTTTTACCGTTGGTCGCTATTTTGACAATTAGCTTATTTGATCATTATTTTTGGAGTTTATATTCTGGAGCCATAATATTTTGGCTAATTTTAGCTTTAAACATTAAGCAATTAAGCATTGCAAGTGATTCTTGACAATTATTAAAATTTGTATTAATATAATTGGACTATTAATAATATCTAGCACTCTATAATATAGAGTGCTAATTAAGTCTAAAAACTATGAATTTAAGACCCCTAGGAAATCGTATTGTGGTTGAACCTATTAGCGAAGAGGAAACTACAAAATCAGGTATTATTTTGCCTGACACAGTTGATAAAGAAAAAAAAGCTGAAGGTAACATCATTGCTATTGGTGATGGTGAAAAAATCAAAGCTTTAAATATTAGCGTTGGTGCCAAAGTATTATTTGGTAAATACGCTGGTGAAGAGGTAAAGGTTGAAGATAAAGAATACAAAATTTTAAACGATGAAGACGTCTTAGCGGTTATTGAGTAGCATTCTAAATTCCTAATTCATAATTCCAAATTCTAAAAAAATATGGCTAAACAAATTAAATTTGATGAAGAGGCACGAGCAACAGTTAAAAAAGGTATTGACCAAGTTGCTGATGCCGTTAAAGTAAGTCTGGGACCAAAAGGAAGACACGTGGTTCTTGATAAAGGTTTTGGTTCACCAACCGTTACTAACGATGGTGTATCCATTGCTAAAGAAATTGATTTAGAAGATAATTTTGAAAACGTTGGTGCTTCTTTAATTAAAGAAGTTGCCGAAAAAACTAATGACATTGCTGGAGATGGTACCACTACCGCTACTGTTTTAGGCCAAGCAATGATTGAAGAAGGCTTAAAAAATGTTGCCGCTGGCACTGATCCAGTTGCTTTAAAAAGTGGTATTCAGAAAACTGTTAGAGTTGCTGTAGCTGGACTAAAAAAGATCACTAAACAAGTGGCCGATCAAAAGGAAGTAGCTCAAGTGGCGACCATTTCTTCACTTGACCCGCAAGTTGGTCAAATGATTGCTGACATCATGGAAGAAGTTGGTAAAGATGGTGTAGTCACCGTTGAAGAAGGCCAAACTTTTGGCTTAGAGAAAGAAGTGGTAAAAGGCATGCGTTTTGACAAAGGCTATGTTTCACCATACATGGTTACTAATGCTGAACGAATGGAAGCTGATTTTGAAGAGCCTTACATTTTAATTACTGATCAAAAGATTTCTGCGGTTCAAGACATTCTGCCGCTGTTAGAAAAAATTGCTCAAAGTGGTAAAAAAGAAATGGTAATAATTGCTGATGAAATTGAGGGTGAAGCTTTAGCTACTTTTGTGGTTAATAAACTTCGAGGAACTTTTAATGTCCTTGGTGTTAAAGCTCCTGGTTTTGGTGATCGTCGTAAAGAAATGCTTGAAGATATAGCCATCCTAACTGGTGGCCAAGTTATTTCTGAAGAAGTCGGTTTAAAGCTTGATGGTGTTGAGCTTGAACAACTTGGTCAAGCCAGAAAAGTTTTAGCTTCTAAAGAATTCACAACTATTATTGATGGTAAAGGTGATAAAGCTAAAATTGATGACCGAGTGGCTCGGATTAAATCCGAGATGGAAAAATCTGATTCTGATTTTGATAAAGAAAAACTTCAAGAACGTCTAGCTAAATTAGCTGGCGGTGTCGGAGTGATGAAAGTTGGTGCGGCTACGGAAACTGAAATGAAAGAAAAGAAATTTAAAATTGAAGATGCCTTGAATGCTACTAAAGCTGCTATTGAGGAAGGTATTGTTCCAGGTGGTGGCGCTGCTCTAGTAAAAATTGCTAATGCCTTAAATGAATTACTCAAAGAAAATAATATTGAGCTATCTGATGAAGAAAAAGTTGGTGCCAAGATTGTTCAACAGTCTTTAACTGCACCGATACGTCAGATTGCTTTAAATGCTGGTATTAAAGATATCTCTTTAATCCTCAATGATATCAAAGAGTTAAGTGATGCCAACTCTGGTTATGACTTTAATACTGGACAAAAAGTAGACATGCTTCAAGCCGGAATTGTTGACCCAATGAAAGTTACCAGAACCGCTTTAGAAAATGCTGCTTCCATCGCCTCTGTTCTAATTACTATGGAAACAGTAGTGACTGATATTCCAGGTAAAGATGACGCGTCAGCGGCTGGCGCGGCTGCTGCAGCCATGGGTGGTATGGGCGGAATGGGTGGCGGAATGCCAATGATGTAATTTTAATTGTCATCCTGAACTTGTTTCAGGATCTCAAAAGAAGCCGGCCTGATTGGTCGGCTTTTTGGTTGCTCATTTAAGGTAAAAAAAGAGCTGGCCAAAATTGGTCAGCTCGTTAGGCAAGAATTGCCCCTGTCAGTAGTTAGTGGCTAGTCGCCACCAGCATCATACTTCAAGCAGCTTGGGCACAATGAGCCAGATTCTTTTTCGCTTAGTTCTAACCCGCACCCTGTCCCTGTACAGTAACGTACAACCTGGCAATTGCCAGATTTTTTTTCACCTTCGACAGCAGTCTCAGGCATGCCCTACCCTCCTATAAGCGTTGACCAAAGTACAAAAATAAATAGTACCATTTACTAATTTTGTTGTCAATTTAATTTGTGTTATAATAGTATTGTATAAATAATTAATTTTAAAAAATTATGGCTGAAGCAAAAAAAGTTAATCCTTCAGAAAAAAAGGTTTGGGCAGCAGCAAGCTACCTGTGGATTTTAAGTCTAGTAGTTTTAGCGGCTCGAAAAAATAACGACTATGTTCGTTTTCACGCCAGTCAGGGAGTATTATTATTTGTTATCTCTATTCTGGCTTTTTTGACAGGTCCATTTATGGTCATTGTAAATTTGGTTGTCGCTGTGGCCGCTATTTTCGGAATTATCAAAGCACTACAGGGTGATAAATGGGAGATTCCGGTAATTGGTGGATGGGCCAAGGGTTTAGGGAATTGGATAATCAAAACTCTTAAATTATAATTTTAAAAAAATTAGCAGGTAGTATATTACCAGTTTTATTATTTTTAATTTATGAAGCGTACAAAAATTGTCTGTACCATTGGTCCAGCTTCTGAATCAAAATCTAAGTTAACCAAAATGGTTAAATCCGGGCTTAATGTAGCTCGGCTTAATTTTTCTCATGGAAGTTATGATAATCATGCTGTCCTGGTAAAAAATATCAGAGCAGTCTCGGAAAAATTAAAAACCCCAGTTGGTATTTTGCAAGATCTTCAAGGCCCCAGAATCAGAATTGGTAAAGTGGCCGAGTCGGGCATCAAACTTAAAAAGGGTAAAAAAATTATTTTAGTTCACGAGAGTACTAAAATTAATAAAAAGGATGAGTCCACCATAATTCCTATCCAGTATGCCGGATTATATAAAGATGTAAAGAAAGGCGATACCATTTTAATTGATGACGCTAAAATAGAATTAAAAATTTTAGGTATTAAAAATAAAAGAATTGAGTGCCAAGTGGTAATTAGCAATTTATTAACTTCAAATAGAGGAATGAATTTTCCTGATTCGGAAATAACAACGCCGCCAATTACCGCCAAGGACAAAGAAGATCTAAAATTTGGTGTAAAGCAGGGCGTTGATTTTATTTCATTATCATTTGTTAAAGAAGCTGCCGACATTATTGCTCTACGAAAAATGATCGCCACCGCTGAAAGTCGTTTAAAACACAAGGACCAGTCTTTTAAAAAAATTAAATCAGCAACTCCAGGCCCAGCGACACGAACCAAGATTATTGCCAAGATTGAACGGCCGGAAGCGGTGGCTAACTTTGATAAAATATTAGCAGTGGTTGATGGTATTATGATTGCTCGAGGTGACCTGGGATTAGAAATTCCCCTGGAAGACCTTCCCTTGATTCAAAAAAGTATTATCACTCGTTGTATTCAGGTTTCCAAGCCGGTGATTGTGGCTACCCAGATGCTTGATTCAATGATTCGTTTTCCAGTACCAACCCGGGCTGAAGTTTCTGACGTTGCTAATGCTATTTTAGATGGTACTGATGCTATTATGCTCTCTGGTGAAACAGCCACTGGAAAATATCCCTTACGTGCCGTTAGGGTGATGACAAGGATTGCCAATCAGGTTGAATCTAAGGAAATAGAAAAGTACGAAAAAATAGAAGACACTTTAAAAAAAATGAAAGGCTTTACCGCAACCATCAGCTTTGCCGTTCAAAATATTGCCGACGACTTAGATGCTAAGTTAATTGCTTGCGCAACTATTACTGGCAGTACTGCTAGATCAACTGCTAAGTATCGCTCCAGCATTCCAATTGTCGCCTTGGCGACATCAGAAAAAAGCCGTAATCAGCTTTGTTTAAGCTGGGGGGTTGAGCCATATTATCTACCATATTCTAAAACTTTCAATCAATTGATTATTTCTATCAAAAGATTATTGCTTCAAAAAAAATTGGTTCAAAAAGGCGATACCATTGTTATTGCTGCCAGTCATCCAATCGGTTATTTAGGCCAGACCAATTTAGTCAAAGTAGAAATTATTTAATTTTAATATTTGACAATTTTTTAAATATCCGTTAAATTGTATGGTCTAAGACTTTTTGTTTTTAGACTAAAAATTTCTCATAGGATGGTGCCCTAAAGTCCACATGAAAGGAGGATTATCATGGATGCATCGATTGCAGATTCAGTACCAATAGTTTCTTTGGACAGATCGAAAATCGATGGGGTTATTCGCGTTAAGGCCGGTTGGCTTTTACTTGAGTCCGCAAGCTTTGAATTTTCTGGGGCAGAACTGAAAGCAGGGGACAGTATTTCGGCAGTGGCTTCAGTGGGGGTGGAGTTGTCTACTGACAATGAAGTGACCAAGGAATTATTGGTTGAGATGGTGGAACAAGCAGTAATCCTGAGGGTGCTGTATAAAACAGACCACTTTGGCAAACTGTTTTTTGAGGATGCCAATGTTGTCTGCAGACAAACGTTAAGGCCAGAGACCTGGTGCAAGGTGAAGGTCACTGTTGATGATATTTCAGAAAACAGTTTGTCAGCCAGCGGCCGAATTTTGTTGCCCAGTACAGATGATGGTGTTAAAGAACAATTGGTGGGAATAGTCTCGATCTGTGGGACATACACCACAAAACATTGATCGTATCTTGATCATTGAAAGGAGAATGGATTGATATCATTTGCCCACGGTCCTCCTAAGCGGTAGTTTTCATCTTGCAAGCAAACCGAAGACTTACTGCAAAGGAAAAAACATGACGTCAACGGCAACTGCGGAAGAGAAAATCTACGTGTTGGATTTCGACAATCGTATAAAACGAGGTTCAAAACGACGTACCGCCACGAGGGAGGTTCCAGAAAGCCAGATTGCGGCAGTAACCGAAGAGCTTGCCGAAGAAGGCTGGCGGCGATGCGGCGTTAAACGGAAGAGAGGTGGCTCCAACGGTCATCACCGCGGTGAAGGTGATAATCAACGTCGTGCTTCCAAGCCGAGACATCCTCGTAGATAGTACTTTCAAGAGTTACCTGGCTCCAACGACATCATGTTGTTCGAGCCATTTTTTTTTGTTTAAAAATTTGATAGAATGAAGTTATGTTCAATTTTTTACACAATTTTGTTCCGCAATCAATTTTGTTTCAGGCTGGTTTTTTAACCATCCATTGGTATGGTCTTTTTGTGGTTTCCGGGATCATTGCCGGTTTGGTTATTGTTTTGAAACTAGCTAAACAAAAAGGCATAGAATCAGACGAGGTTTATAACCTGGGATTCTATGTGGTGATATCGGCGATTGTTGGCTCTCGGGTCTACGCGGTATTTTTAGATCTACCATTTTATTTACAAAATCCGTTTGAGATAGTGGCAGTGTGGCATGGTGGTTTGGCAATTCACGGGGGAGTGATTGGTGGGGTGTTAGCCGGATTAATTTATACTATCAGGAAGAAGCAGTCTTTTTGGTCTTGGGCCGACATTATTGCCCCAGCTTTACCATTGGGCCAAGCCATTGGCCGTTGGGGTAACTATTTTAATCAGGAATTGTTTGGTACGCCCACCAGTTTACCGTGGGGTATTCCGATTGAATTACAAAACAGACCAATAGAATTTTTAAGCAGTCAATATTTTCACCCAACATTTCTTTATGAGTCGTTACTTAATTTAATTAATTTTGCTATTTTGTTTTTGTTAATAGGTAAACGAGAAAAGCTTGGACTAAAAAGTTCTGGATCAATTTTTCTAATTTATTTAATTAACTATTCGGTAATCAGGATTTTAATGGAGAATCTACGAACGGACGCAACCCCAGAGGTGTGGGGATTAAGGTTGCCCATAGCGGTTAGTTTGGGGGTGATTATTGTTAGTGCTAATTTATTTGTCGTAAAGTTTTTAAGAAGTAAAAAAACGCGTTGACACCATATAACTCGTGTTTTATAATTAAATTAAATATGCTTTCCAAAATAAAATTTTTCATTATACCATTGTTAGTATTTGTATTTTTGTTTTCTTTTTCTATCTCAGTATCTGCTCAAGAGCTTCGTGCTCAAGATGATGGGAGTGGTTTTGGTGGATCATCAAATCGTTTACCAAACCCATTAGGTGATAACAATAATGACCCTCGAGTAATAATAGGTAATGTTATTAAGGCAGCTTTAGGTATTATTGGTTCACTAACCTTAGCCTTTTTCATTATTGGTGGCTTTTTTTGGATCACTTCGGCCGGTAATGACGAAAAGATAAAAAGAGGTAAAGATATTATAATTTGGTCTTCTTTTGGTCTTGCCTTAATATTCTTCAGTTATGCTCTG
>NYZP01000026.1 GCA_002687175.1 Parcubacteria group bacterium | reverse complement strand
GCCTCTTCTTGCGTTCGAATGTGTTCCGCTTCAATCATGGATGCCTTGAATAGACGAATCAATGTTTTATGATTGGGATTGTCCAGATCATAAATAATATGACGTGCAATGGCTTTGTCCGTCAGAATCCCTAGAGCTCGAAACAGAACACACACGGGAATTTCTGATTTAAGGTTTGGAAGAAACACCCGCAAATATTGACCATGATGGTCTTCTTTCGACGTGATTTTTATACTAGTACTTTTAGGAGTCGTAAATTTGTGTTTTGGAATGGCTTTGATCTCAACCACATGAGAATAACGTGTACTCTTTTTACTACTTTCAAAAACAAGCACTTTGTTGGTTGCTACACACTCTTGAGACACAATCACTTTCTCACTGCCATTGATAATAAAATACCCCCCCATATCGTATTGACATTCCCTAAAATAAGCATCGTTTTTATGACCTTTATCGTGAAGAACACAGAACTGAGATTTTAACATGATGGGTATATGACCAATCAAAACTCTTTTAAACGTTTTACTAAACAACACTGTCATGGATTCTTGTTCAAGTTTGTTCATTTTAAACGTCACATCAATGTAAAGAGCTGCTGAATAAGACAAATTGCGTTTTCGCGCCTCACTTGGATACATGATATGAGAACTACCATTGTTCTCAGTAATCTTAGGTGGACCAATCGATGTCTTTCCAAAAAACACATGCATTTCATAATGAAATCTGTTCGATTCTGAATCATAATCATGACATATAGTCACAGGATTGAATTGACCAATGATGTTTGGTATTTTATTCAAAATGAAATCATTATAAGAATCGATTTGATGACGCACCAATTGTTTATGGTCTGAACTCTGGAAAAAGGCTTGAATAACAGCCCATGAATCTTTATGGCAATCAAAAGGGGGGGAATGTGAATGAAACATTACATTCAAAGTATTTTTAAATCTTTAAGCTCCGTCGAGGTAATCAATCAATTTTTAGGAGGGAAAAATAGAAGGATTTTTTCGGCATGTACACATATATGCCTCACACCTTATCCGATATTTTTAACGGCTGTATTGGCTACACTTACGACGACATCATTCTGTTACCAGGATACATTGGGTTTTCATCCAAAGACGTGGATTTAACATCACCCCTCACAAAAAACATCCGATTAAAAGTACCTTTGGTCAGCTCCCCCATGGACACCGTCACAGAATCAAAAATGGCAATTCAAATGGCTCTTCAAGGAGGCATTGGCATTGTGCATTGCAACTGCTCCATCGACCAACAAGTAGACGAAATCAAAAAAGTAAAACGCTTCAATAATGGTTTCATCTATAACCCAATTGTTCTAAGTCCTTCCGATACGATCGCCGATATTCACAAAGCCTATAATCAATACCATTATTCAAGCTTTCCCATCACTGAAGACGGGAAAGTAGGATCGAAATTAATAGGAATCATCGATCAATCCTCTATCGACTTTATCAATGACACAACACTCCCGCTATCCAATATAATGGTAATCTCCTTTGCCACAGCAAATCATACCGTCAAACTTCATATCGCAAACGACATACTGAAAAGAAATCCACAACAATCATTACTACCCATTGTGAATGACAATCATGAACTTCACGCCATCCTTTGTAGAAAGGACTTAAGGAATATACGTACATACCCGTTGGCATCGAAGAACTGGAAAACAAAACAATTGTTAGTAGGAGCAGCTATATCAACACATCAAGATGCTCGGGAACGTGCAACCCGTTTAGTGAAAGGAGGTGTTGATGTAATTGTGGTTGACTCAGCTCAAGGATGTTCCTTTTACCAATTAGAAGTGATTCAGTGGCTCAAACATAAATTTCCTGACATTGATGTGATTGGTGGGAATGTAGTTACACAAAAACAGGCTCAATACCTCATTGATGCAGGAGTGGATGGTCTGCGTGTCGGGATGGGAATTGGTTCCATTTGTACTACACAAAGCGTATGTGGGGTAGGGAGGGCACAAGGGACAGCTGTTTATCGTGTGGCACAGTTAGCGTCAGCATATGGCATACCTGTCATTGCAGATGGTGGCATCACGTCCATTGGACATATTGTGAAAGCATTAGCCATCGGTGCAAGTACTGTAATGATGGGGTCTATGTTTGCTGGAACAGATGAGGCACCAGGCAATTACATCCTGAAAAATGGCGCGCGATTGAAAAAATATAGAGGAATGGGAAGTTTAGAAGCCTTTAAAGCATCAGAATCTGCTATGGCTCGATATTTACCGTCATTATCGAAATCACCCCCTCATTCGTCAGATGTCCAAATCGCACAAGGCGTTTCAGGATATGTAGCAAGTAAAGGCAGTTTACAAGATTATATGCCCTATTTAAGAAAAGGTCTTCAAATCGGTCTTCAAGACATTGGAGTTCAATGTTGTCAAGACTTAAAACATTTAACAGACACTGGGGAGGTTTGTTTTGAATTAAGGTCCATGGCTGCTATGCGTGAAGGAGATGTACATCATTTACACATGAACGACATTTAGATTATTCTGTATCTTCATCCATTGGATGAAACACCACTATTGTGTTGGGATCATAATGACATATATTTGCATTTGCACTTGTATTTACACTTGCACTTGTATTCGTTTCTGTACTGCTAAAAAGGTGAGACGATTCGGTGTGATCAATGCTTTCGCTGCTTTCTGTCAGATCGTTATAAGTCGGAAGAGGTATGGTTTTTTCATCTAAAAAGACCATGCAAATGGGGCATCGACGACTTGCATCTAACCATCTCTCCAAACATGGTCGACAAAATCGATGGCCACACAAGGTTCTTCGAACAATATGAAAATCATTCATACAAATAGGACATCGAGAACCATGTTTTGACGTGGTAATGGGGGCCACCGATTCAATATCATCAACACCTACCTCCACATTCTCCAAATTACTTAAATTCTCATAAGTATTGGGATTGAGATTGGTTTGAGTCACTTCGGAAATAATAGTATTTAAAGTGTCTTCCACAAAATGCGTAACAGTCCGAAAGGGAAGAGGAGGCGGAGGAAGAAACGTCGACGGGGGTGAACTACTTGACGATGATGTAGATGATGTTGTTCGAGTACGGATCGGTTCAGTACGAAAAGGTGAATGCGGGGTTGAAAGAATGGTCACATTATCAGGCATTTGAAGAAGTGGAATAGTGGATAAAAGTTCTTCTGAAATAATATTATCTGGAGTTACTGGCGTTGTGGTTTGAGGCGACTCGGGTGGAGACTCAATCAACGGAGGTGGAGGGGTACTCAATGTGGACGAAAGGGGAGGCGATGGCGGCGGCGGAGACAATGGGGGAGACGGAATCACAGAAGATCCTTGATACACCAATGGATCATCAATCTCGGCTTCACCCTCCATGTCATCATCGTCATCAATGTCCATTGGAGTCACCGATGATCGTACTGAAGGGTGGTGAGTGGGAGATTGGGATTGGGTTGTTGTAACACGATGTTGCATAATAGTATTTAAATCGTTGATAAGCCTTGGTGTACTTAAAATTCGTGTGATAAGAGACCCACTTCCTGTTCCCCCTTGTTGTCTTGCAAAAAAGACACGTTGGGGGCGTCCACAACGTTCGATATGATCGGTGTATTTGTCGAATTTGACAAGCATTTCACAATATTCACAAGGAATCATATCAATCATTTCCTCAAGTTTTGGTACATACCCACAATACATTTCGTGATGATCTCTATCTTTTTGAGGAACAGTGATATTGCATCTTTGACACGTATAAGTCGATAGATCGGCGTCACGACTCATTTATTATATACAACCATATAATTATCTCTTAGGTAGACACGTGGTTAGAGTAAAGTTGTTTTTTCTAAACCTTTCTATAATGAGTGCTAAAAAAAGTTACCGAGACCAACTGGTAGCTGATATAAAAATGTATAGTCAAACGAAAAAATTATTAAAACAGAAGAAACAAAAAAAAACGCAAAAAAAATCCAAGAAAAAAGATGTGAAAGTCAATGTTGTTAAAATAAAAGCCCCGCCAAAACCGATGGTCGGCAGAGCACCTTCTCCCCGTATTCATGACCAGGATCAACAACAAGCCCTTGTCCCATATACCCAACACCCTCCAGAACGTGTTTCATTACCCCCTCCTCCGTCCTCTCCTTTACCTTTTTTCCCTCCGCCATCGCCCCTTTCTCTCTCAATACCTCCAGTAAAACATCGCATCTATTCAAAACACAATCGATTGTCAATACCAACAAAATATTTTCGCATGAAAACGAAAGTAAAATCCAATCCCACAAAAAAACGACCTATTTCCCCAATTCATTTTAAACGATACAGTCGTCATGTGAAAAAACAACTCAAAAAGGAATTACGTCAAGAAATGGCTGCTGAATTTCTAAAACAGATTGATAAAGAAAAATGTATACCGCCCCCCCCTATAAAACGACAGTGCAAAAACTATAACCGTCGAAAGCCCCCTCGTCGAAGACGACGCCGTAAAAAATCTCGCAAAGTTCAAATAAATGTATCCAGAATATCACCCAAGACATCTTCTTTGGCAAAAACGTTGGACAAGATACCAAAACGTCGACTCAAAAAGATGTTGTCTTACCATGGACTTGTTAAACAACATTCCAAAGCCCCAAAAAAGGTACTAAAAGACATTTTATTAGCCGCAACTGACGACAATATCCATATCACGCCAAAAAATTGAAATATTATCTTGATAATAGTCAAATAATAGTTAAAATGACTGCTTACCTTAGAAATATTACATGGAGTACTCTAGAACGAGGGACTTATCAGATCTTTGAAATGATTCCTCTTCCCAGTTGTCCAAAACCTTTAAAAATAGATCGTCGTGTACGGTATAGAGATCAAGTTAGATCATGTCCAAAAGTAATGCGAGATCGGGTTAGGAAACGATTTCGTAACGACATCTTCTTGCTTTAGATGTGATCGATCCACGCATTCAGAATAGACTCAAATTTGGTTTGTGATAAAATATGAGTGTCCACGTATTCTTGAAAGAGTTGAGACCGTATTCGATTTTTTAAGTCTTTAGAAAAGGTTTGTTGAACAAAATGGGACTTATCCCCATCGATTTTTTGTTGATCCTCTTTAGAATATGCTTGATACATTTTATCCCGAATTTGAGAAGCCTTTGCCATCATTTCTTGATTGATCACATGGGTCGGCTTAATCGTCACCGAAGGATCCACAACATTCAATGTATCAATGATACGATTAAATTTACCAGTTGAACACACAGGAAGCCCATGCTCAATACAATCAGCTAACTCGTTCATTAAATTATTCTTTAAGTCCTCTTTATGATTGGCATTGTCTTTAGCGTGGATGCGGTTCCAAACAAGTTGAAGGGCATCTACTTCTTTTAAATTACAGAAACTAAGAGGTATGGAGTTGCGTTCCACAGAGTCCAAGGCTTGTAAAGCATCTTTTTTTTTATCATTGTCGGGTTGACCGAATAAAAAATCTCGCACTTCCTTTACAGTGGTTGGAATGTCTTTTTGGATACGCACTACGGCTTTAAGACGCTCAATGGCTTTCTTCACGGTTTTCATGACTGTGCTGTCGTGAACATTTTGCGTATCGTTACGTCGAGGATTAACGTCTCTAGCAAGAGGGTGAACGTCTCCCTGCCGTACTCGAACCACTCTCGGCCGAGGTGCTCGCTGCGGTCGATGGACCTGAGCCTGAATGTTTTGGTGTTGGTTTAAAAGTGTCCCCATTGGCTGAGGAGGAGCCACAGGTTGTGGAATGCCCATGGGGACTGCTGGTGTAATGACGGTTTGCCGATTTAAGAGGGGAGCATTTGCCATACCCCCTATTTTTTCGGAAAGATCTTCCATCAATTCCTGAATCAGAATACGCAAATGGGTCCCCATGACATTGTTTTGAAGATCACGATAAAAGTGTTGTGCTTTTTGAAGGTTTGGTTTGAATTTGTGCATCCCATAATGATAAATTTTAGCAATTTCAATAGCACTCTGTTCATCTCCTAATTGAACGGCCTTTTGGTAATAGTCCATCGACTTCCGAGCGTCAGGTTCAATTCCTTGGATCGTATTGTTGTTGACATCGTATTTGTCCAAAACACCATCATGGTAGAGTTGCCCGAGTTTCCGATAATGCCGAATTTTCTCTTGAGGTGTCAATGTTTTCTTCCGGACAGCGTTTTGACTTTGACGAATTTGCTGTCGATGCCCCGACCTGACTTGATGAGCCAAAAGCTTGGTTTTGATTTGACGTACAGTCTTTAAAGGCTTGATATAATATTTATAAGCCAACAAAAGGATGATCCCCAAAACGATCGGGACGTACCACCGATGCGCAACAATCGCCATTATACCTATAGTGGAGAAGAAAACTACTTAAGACTTGGGCGCGATAAGATTCTAGGGATTGCGCATTTTCTATTCCTCCAGTTCAACAAAATAAAATTTAGCGTTATTTCTGGTCAAGGTGTACATTTGATTTTCAGGATCCATACACCATACATTTTTTATAGTTAACAACATCATGATCGTTAGCAACATGTTTTTATAGATTATGTATAAAAACATCTTTAAATTAATTTCAAACAGACCCTTTTTATACTGAATATGATTTTATATAACTCATAGATTTTACATGGTTTAATTTGAATAAGCCATCCCACCCATTCCGCTCATAATACGAAGGACGTTGTAGTTGACGGCGTAGATGTTTTGAATCAATCCGGAAGCACTGAGTACCAGTTTAGCGTTATCAATTCTGGAGAAGTTGCATGTGCCGGATGGTTGGTGTTCTTCGGGTTTAAGGGCAAAAGAGTAGACGTTGACGTCTCTGAGGAGTTGGGAGCATCTGGATCGAGGGTTTTGAGTACGTCCAATAATAGTGACATTCATACCATCATCATCGACCAGTTTTGTAAATATCTGAGCTGCTGGAATGGCTGTAGCGAACACACATACGGGATTAGAATCATCTGAGACGCTTTTTATTTGGACGATATGAGACATGACTTCGGCAGCAGCGATGGAATCACCATCTTCTCCACCAACAACAATCCGCAAAATATCACCGTTGCGGACAGCAGTGCCAGCAGTAGCGTTGGCCGCTGCTACACAGTCTTCATGAAATGTAATTTGAGTGGCTTCCAGTTTGGCAGCCGTAGTAGCAACTGTGGCATTATGAGTCAAAACGGTAGTATCAATAGGAGCGACCATTACAGGATCATCGACTTCTTTAATATTGAATCCCGGCACAGACGTGTGATGATCAAGAGGTTGGCGAATCTGGAAGTATTCACGATCCTGTTGAGCAAAACGATCATGACCATTGAGCTGCAATTTAACTTTTTGAGAAATAACAGTCGATCCCTCAGCTGTATCATGAGGATTATCAGTAGTCCAAATCAATTCTTTTACAGGATGATTAAAGTTAAGTTTGTAGGATGTGTTCGCAGTGCCTTCTGTTTGGTATTGAAGTTGTTCAATCAGATATTCATGAGATACTTGGGCAAACCGACGACGTTCATCAGTGTCTAGGTAGTAGTAATCCGCCCAGACTTCAACAGTGGGAGTACCCCCAGTTGTCCCGTCCCTGGAAACCCCAGTCCCCTTTGTCGCAACATCTGTCCCCCATGTAAACTTAAGTTTCACTTCGTGGTATTGCAAAGCAATCAAAGGAAGTGCAAGACCTGGATTACGGCAGAAAAAGAATTGAAGAGGCACCATGACCGATTGTTGTAAAGTTTCAGGATTGTAAGTAGTCAACGTAGCACCATCAGCAGCAGGAATAAGTTCATTTGAAAACCCCCCTGTAAGGTATTTGTAAGCATCTGCTTTAGATGCAGGTGTTGTCAACTCGGCATACACTTGAAGCCATTCCGAAGTATGCTTATCAATCTGCTGTCCACCAATTTCGAGAGTCACATCAGTAATGAGTTTATCCCCATTGATACCATCAGACGTATCTTGATCACACCGAACATAGACACGACCGACAAGATCCCCATTCCGAGAAATAGTAACAGTCCCTGTCGTCGCACTTGTAGCAACTACTGATGTTCCATTGATGGTTTGTTGAATGACTTCCATAGCAAAGTTTGTGTGCCTGCGATATACGACCTTAAAAAAAGTAATCTGTGGATTCCCAGTCAGATAAATATCCTGAGCACCATAAGCGACCAATTGCATTAATCCACCACCCATTGTTTATATACTATGTTGAGAAAAAAAAATGGTATAAGGTATTTACGATTAATGAAACTATGTTTCTTTGTCCTTCAAAGAAAAAACATCGAAAAAAATGGACAGCAGGTCTCGCCGAACAAGTATACCATAAACCATCGAATCCTTTCGGTATTGGACGATGTTGGCATTGTGGAAAAACGATTTCATTTGATAAAAGAATGTTCAACGATGGTCCCGAAGCTTGGCACATTGACCACTATCCAGTTCAATATACCGATATAGAAAGTCAAGCGTGTTGCGGTGTAACAGATGAACACGACATCTCCAATCTGGTACCATCATGTGTTCGGTGCAATCTGAGTCATCAGTTTGAACGAAAATATTGGTATTATTGTGATCGATCTCAATGTTGTTGCACAAAACAATATACATGCCAATGCGGAATTCTTCTTGGATTGATTTTAATCCTATGGTCACTCTTTTTTCTCAAAGTTCTGGTATTTCAATAGTGCCGTGAAATTGACAAAGTCCTGGTATTTCAATAGTGCCGTGAAATTGACAAAGTTCTGGTAT
>NYZP01000025.1 GCA_002687175.1 Parcubacteria group bacterium | reverse complement strand
TAAAACAGTTGATTTACCGGACAAAGAAATTGAAGATTTAACTACCGAAGAAATTAGACAACTTTTAAATGAAGCCGGAGTTTCCAACGATATTCTTGACCAAATTAGCGACGAAGAATTAAAAGAACTAATCAAAGAGACCTTAACTACCAATTAATTTCCATGGGGCTTGCAAAAGACAATAATTTAAATACAAAACACAGCTTAGGTTTTAAGAAAGCGGTTAATATTTTTGTTACAATAAGTCTTTTAATTTCCTCAATTGCCCCCGCTGCCCTGCATCCTTTACCGGTTTCAGCTCAAAACGACCCACCTCCAGGTTCAGATGCCGATATTGCTAATAAGATAAGAACGCATGATTCAGCTAGCCTGGGGGCTACTGAAGAAGGTAATAGGTTAACTGACGCCTGGGAATCTTTTTGGAAAGCCTTAAAAGAACAAGATGACTCTTTGAAAAATGCGGTGTTTGTCGCCGCGGCCGAGGGTTTCAGTAATTTGTTAGATACCTTTGCTTTTGATATTGCCACTTGGCTAGCTTCTGGTGGAGAAGGGCAAGGAGCACAATTTTTTACCGAAGGTTGGGGGTCGTACATCAGAGACACGGTTGATGGAGCCGCTGGAACTTTTGTGGAAAGCTTAAGTGGTAGTTGGCTTGATTTAAATGTTTGTGACCCCTCAAGTTTTAATTTAAAACTTGGTATTAGTTTAAGTCTGGGAGAGCGACCAAGACGACCAAATTGTACCATTACCCAGTTAGTTGGTAACTGGGAAAATTTTGTTAATGATCCAAATTTTTTAAATAATTTTAGTGCTTCTTTTTCACCAGGAAAAAATGATGTCACTATTGGATTGTCTGTATTAAATAAATACCATGAAGCAATTGCTTCAGAACGTTTTATCGCTGAAGAAGATCGGAGAGAAGGTGAAGGTTTCAAATCTATTGGTGAAAGAATTTCCGGAGGAATTAAAACACCGGCCGTGGTAACCCGTGATCTAGTCGGTGATATCTCAACAAAAGTTCTTGACGAAGAAAGAGTAAAAGTTGTTTATGGAAATATTTTTAGTCATGCCATCTCCACTTTTGTTGACACCTTGGCTAGTAAACTTTTTCAAAGGATGTTCAAGGAAGGTTTGGCCAGTTTATCAGGGTCATCGTCATCTGGTAGTAACAACGATAATTTTGATTTGCTAGGTCTGTTGCCGTCACTGGGTAGACAATCAAGTGGTGCTGATACAACTTTGTATCAAGGTAATTCCGGGGTTTCAAAATATGCCGGAGTGGCCGCAGCCGAACTTCGGTTTATCGATTTTTTACGAACTTCCGGTACAACCGATTCACCATTTAACATTTTAGATAAGTTAGTTTCTTGTCCTAATCCGAATAATCCGGGTCCGGATGAATGTGTCATTAAACCGGATTGGCGTGCCGCCCTTGATCGAGAATTAACTTTGCGTGAAGCCATTGATTTAGGTTTTATTAATGGTACTGAACCATTTGGTTTTTTTGATTATGATGACAAGGCCATTTACCGAGGTATTCCATATCGCAGTATCATAATCTTACGAGCCCACAACATTATTCCGGTCGGTTGGGAATTGGCCGCTCAAGCCGCTGCTGAGTTTGAACCCGGCAAGGTCTTTAGTTTAAATAATATTATTGCGGCCTATGATGACGACACCGGCATGTTCAAGGGATTAATTGATGATAATTGGGTGTTAAAAGTTCCGGAACATTTGTGTAAAGCTGAAGGCTTTGGTCCAAAAATTATTTTTGAAGATACTTTGGGTGGTACAGATGCCGACGGTGATGGTGATTTTGATGACGCTAATGATACACCACCGGAACGTGTAGTTGGGCGTGCCGAATACTGTGCTGATTATCAAACCTGCATTGAAAAAAATAGTGATGGTTCTTGTCTTTATTATGGATACTGTACTGAAGAGCGACGAGTCTGGGATTTACAAGGAACATCTTGTCCAGAGCAGTTTAACACCTGCCAAACTTTTCAAAATCCTCAAGGCGAAGTTAATAGTTACTTGGCTAACTCTTTAAATTATAATAACTGTAATATTGATAACGCTGGTTGCCAGTGGTACTGCCAAGAGTTTAATCCGATCGATGATGTCTGGACCTGTGCTAACGAAGGTGAGCTGGTACAAAAACCTTGTACCCAGGCCAATGGTTGTAATTTGACAGTAAGTTGTGTGATTGAACAAGGAGGTAGTGGTTGTAGTGATGCAGCTTTAACTATTGATCTAGATATTAGCAGTCCTTGCAGTCCATCATCTCAATGGTGGGACACTAGCAGTAGTAGCTGCATTGTTAGCGCTGAATGTGAAATTCCGTTTGGTGGAATTTCTTGTCAGCAAAGTACTTGCGAAAGTTTGGAAAACTTTTTGGAAAATCCAAATTTTGATATTGATGTAGTGCCAACTGATGATGGAAGTTTTACCGACATTGCCCAAGGCTGGGAGGTAAGTAACGATGGCCTGCCATACTTTGATTTAGTGTCGGGAGCCAATGAACGAGTTCACCCCATTGGTAGTGGCGGAAACAGTGTAAGATTCTTTAGCGCCGGTGGCTTAACGGACAGTGTTCAGATGCGCAATGTTGATTCTGATTTAGTAGAAGGTACTTATACTTTTAGTGCGTATGTATACAATAATTTGAACATTGGTACTGTAACTATTGAAGCAACTGGTACTGATATTGTTGAGGCAGTATCACGTACCAGCTTTTTGCAAAATGAATGGGAAGAGATTTCTTTTAATTTTGAAGTTTCAACTACATCTGTTTCAGGAATTTTAGATGATTTTAGAATTGTCACTAAAGTTGACCCTGTTGGTGGACAAACTGGTGGCACGGTTTGGTTTGACAACTACCGGTTGACTGGCGAGTGTTTGGCCAGTCCGGTCACTTTAGAGTTGATTGGTGACATTGAGAAAGACGAAAGCAAAATTCATTTTGATCGAGACGCTCAAGGCTGTTCGGCCGAAGAAGATGGTTGTTCAGAATTTATTCGAACCGAGGTTAATTTGGGAACAAACTTGATTGCCAATTCCAGCTTTGAAGATTGGCCAAGTGCCAGCGGTTTTCCAACTGGTTGGGGCGAGGGTGAAAGTTGGCGTGTTGATAATGAAATCACCAGAATTGAAGGTGATTGTGCCGATGGAAATTTTTGTTTAAGGTTAAAAAATAGTGACGGTGTCAGATTGTATGAGACAACCTCAACTTTAATGCAACCAAACACCACTTATCGAGTTTCTTTTTGGGCCAAAACAAATGATTTTCAGACTATTACACCGGAAGAGAATCTTTGGTATGCCGAATTTATTTCCAACTCGGCAATTGAAGAAGGTGGCGGACCTAACGGATTTTGTAGTTTAGATTTTACTTTTGGCTGTCCAAATTCAGATGTTTTATATTGTAGTGATGGTAGCGGTAGTTGTAGTACTGAAGGGTCAAGTTGTGGTGCGGGAGGAACATGTACTTTTAGCATATGTGAAGATAATAATAAAGGTATTTGTTTAAATGATTGGCAACAGCCAAAGATTAATAATGATCTTCATTTTGCCTTAACTGATTCTTGGCAAAGGTATGTTTATGATGCCGTTACTACGAGAGATAACAGTTTTGATTTTAAATTAAGTTTTAATAATGCATCTCCTAATAATATTTTAGATCTGTTTATTGATGGTGTTCAGGTTGAGGAAGTTTCTACCAATCAACCAATTGTAACTGACTACAAAGAATACGGTGAGGTCAACATAACTAATTTGAAAAAACCACCAGACTATTTAAACTGCGTTCAACAGGACACCAACAACAGCGGTATTCTGGGGGACTGTGCTGGTGAACCGGAAGTTTGTGATGAACCTATCCCTGGTGAATGTTTTAATTATGCTTTGTACTGTACCGAAGATGAAGTTGGATGTGAAGCTTATGTACCATTGACGGGTGGCCAAATAATACCAGGAGCCGTTGTCTTGCATGACTACTGCCCAATTGAATGTGTTGGTTATGCTGCCTACAAACAGTCAACCACCAATTTTGAAGATCAAGAAACCATTGAATTTTTTATCCCAGCCACGGCGGTTTCCTGTGGGGCTAGTCAGGCCGGTTGTGACGAGTTTACCAATCTTGATGAAGTGTCAGCTGGCGGTGAAGGTTTAGAGTATTATCAATATTTACGTCAGTGTTCAAAGCCAACCCAAGCTAGTTGTAATAATTTTTATACCTGGCAGGGTTCTGATGATACTGGTTTTCAATTAAGAGTCCATAACTTATCAACTGATGCTAACGGCCGACCATTAGAGGCTTTGGATTCTACTGTTTGGCCAGAGTACTGGGGTGAGCCAGAAGACTGTAATGAAGCATCAGACTTGGACACTAATCCATTTTGCAAAGAGTTTTTTGGGCTGGATAATGAAGTTTATTACGTCATTGGTGACAATACCATTACTTGTACCGAGGATTGCCACCCTTTTAGGAAAACTAGATTAGGTGAAGAAGATGCTGTTGCTGAAGCCAACTGTGATAGCAGTAATGGTGTTTGGGATGACACGGTTTTTACCTGTACCTACCAAGCAATCCCTGATCAAGGTATTAGTTGTTCAGCGGCCGCCGCTGGTTGTCGGGAGTATAAAGGCAATGCCGGGGGAAATATATTTACTGCTTTCTCTGAAGATTTTGAACCGGGCCAGACTGATGGTTGGCGCTGGGGAACTCTTAGCAGTGAAGCCTTAACCGTAGCTGGCCATTCTTTGAGAAGTTCCAATGAAGATCCAGTTGATGGCGATGAAATCAATAAGGTCGTTACTTTTTGGTCAAAGATAAGCTCTGAATGCACTGAAACTTCTCCAGAATATGATCCAAATTTTTTCGGCTGTGTCGCCACTGAAGCTGACCAAACATGTATAGTTAATTTAGGTGAACGATACTGTGGGATTGCTAATAATATACTGCGTAGTGATGCAACTTATCTAATCTCTTTTTGGGCTAAGGCAGATACGGCCGGTATTATTGAAGATGTTTCAGTTCGTTTAAATAACACAGGTCTTGGTGATAATATCTTATTGGCAAACTTTGATATTAATCAGGAATGGAGCTATCATACTTTTGGTCCTTTCAATTTTGAAGTGTTGCCAGCATCTCGTTTGCTTTTTGCTAGTCTTGATTTAGACAATGATTTTTTCATTGATAATGTGCAAATCAAAGAAGTGACTGACTATGTTTATGCAGTTAAAAATTCATGGAACACCCCGGTTAGTTGTGACACTAATCCTTGGACCGTGCCAAATTCAACTCCGGCCGACCAATTTATGCTTGGTTGCGAACAGTACCGTGATTCTTTTGGTCGAATTCATGAACTTAAATCTTTTGATCAGCTTTGCCGAGAAGAAGCCGTTGGTTGTGAAGCCTTGATTGATACTCACAATTCAACTTCACCATTTGCTGAAACTTTTAATGCTGGTGATCCAATCGGTGAAATTTTTGTCCCGGAAGATTCATTAACCTACTTAACTAACCGAGCCGAGTTCCAGTGTAACGCATTAGCCAAAGGCTGTCAGGCAGTTGGCTTGCCCGAGCTTGATTATGCCGAACTGGAACCAACAGTCGCCAGTTATCAAACAGTTTATGTGGTTAATAATCCCGATCAGTACAATACAATTTTGTGTGCCAGCGAAGAAGTTGGTTGTCAGGAATTTGCCAGTACTCAAGGTTCATCATACTTCAAGGATCCTCGTGATCAAACATGTGAGTATCGGTTGATTCCAAATAACAGTCAATTTGCTTGGTTTAAGACTGGCTCTGATTCTTTGGAACCAGACTGTCCAGTGGTTCAGCCACCAGTTGGTCCAATCCATCCTGATCCGGCTCGAGGGTTTGCCGGTCTATTTGGCACGGAATTTAACAGCTGTACGCAGTTTATTGATCCGGCAACTGACTTTGGTAAGAATTTAGCTTTCAACGGTGACTTTAGCTTAGACGTTGATGACAATGGTGAGCCTGACGGTTGGGAAATTAGTACCTTCGGTACAATTTATCTATCTCAACAGGTTGAGATACAACATGACACTTTATATACTTTAAGTTTTACCAGTAAACAAGATTTAAGCGGTAAAACTACCAAGATAGAACTTCGAGACTGTCCGGGAATTGTATCTTATGATCATTCCTTAGTACCTACCGGTACTGAAAATAATTTTAAACTACCAAAAGAAAATTATAGTGAGGATAGTCGAAGTCACCCTTCAATTAACAATTTTCCGGCCGAGGAAGTTCAATACTCTGCTCGCTTTTATGCACTAGAAGATAATTTCTGTGAGCTATTCATTGAGGACAGCAGTATTAACAATATTTTGAGTAATATTAAAGATGCTAGTATTCACAAAACAGGTGTTTATTATGTCTTAGAACAAACTACTGACCAAGCAAGTTGCAATGGAGTGGTTGATCATGAAAATAACTGTGTCTTGTTTAATGACCGTAGTAGTATCAATTATAAATCCGGTGAAGATGACGTAAGTTACCTAAGCTTTGATGCCGATGTTAGCCGCCCAGGGGTTAACAATAACTTACCGGTTATTGATTGCGCTGGCAACTGTGATTCTAATACCGTGCTGAAAGTTCGACCGGATAGAACTTGCGAGGGTTGGCTCAACTGTAACAGTTTTGCCATTATTACCGATGAAGATGGCAGTCAAACGCGTGAATGTATGAATATTGGAATCTGTAACTCCTTAGGTCCAAGTGGTATTTGTGATCGTTCAATTCCAATTAGTGATATTGACGATCGCCTTGATTCCTTTGGTGATGTTGAGCAAATTAAAAACTTAAGTGGTTACGTAACGCCAGGTTTGAATTTTGAAGCTGGTAACATTACCGGACTTTATAACTATGCCGAGATGAGGCAAATTGGTGGAGCTACCACTATCTCTAATGGAAATTTTGATTCAACCTTTGCCAATAGCGTTGAACCTTTGGGCTGGAGAGTAGCAGATACTATTGACGAACGTGGCTGGGAAGACTACAAGTTTAGAGTCAGAGACACTTTTGAAAATGCTCACGAAGGATCTTACCTCCAACTTAACACTGCCTACAAGGCTCAGTCCGAGGAAATAGATGTTGAAGAAAACGAGTCTTATATATTAACAGGTTGGATTAATACTCTTGATTTAAAACATACTAACCCTAGGATAGTTGCCCAGGGTAAAATTAAAGTTTGTCTTAATGGCCAAGATTTAGATGAATGTAATGATGCCGAGGAATTTGAAAGTGTAGCAGTAGATACCGGCAATGGCTGGAGTTATGTTACTTTAAATTTTACCCCAACGGCTAGCAAAATTTCAATTGTTTTGGAAAATACCACCCAAAATAATCAGGGTTTAACCACAAGTTTAGTTGGCGCTGCATTATTTGATGAGATTTTGGTCAAGCCGGTCTTGGAGATTAATGGCATTAACGATGGTTTAGCCAGGTCTTGTCGTATTTATCCAAGATCTGATTCTTTGGCTTGTGAGTATTTTGAAAATAATACCTTTTTCTCCGGAGTCAATGGTTACTGTTTGGTTCCCGATCCTGCAAATCCAGATGCTTGTGTCCAGTGGTGGCCGGTTGATAAGATTCTGGGTGAGACTACTGAAGAAATAAATACTCGTCAAATTCAAGCTCCTTTGTATTATTGTACTGATAGACCAGATCCAGTGCAGGTTATTTTTAATGATAGGCCGTTGGCATCATTAAACACTCAAAATTTTATTGGAGGGCAAGCTGATCAATATGGTTATCAAATACAGCTGCTGCCATTTGAGATTGATGAAGACTATAGGCCAATGTTTAGATCACCTTACATTAATAATTTTGATTTGTCAGTCAATCTAACAAATCTTCAGCCTCCATTTGTTCTAAGGACTGCACCTTTAGGCGCGGATTTTCATTTTTATGAAAATTCTACTTTTAATACAACTTTAGATTTAGATAATATTGACACAAACGGTAGGTCATTCTTG
>NYZP01000024.1 GCA_002687175.1 Parcubacteria group bacterium | reverse complement strand
TGAGCTACTCGCGCATGATTTAAGAAATTGTAAATTGTGGCGCTCTGACTTCAGCCGGAAAGTGCTTGCACTTTCCGGCCAAGCTGAGCTACTCGCGCATGATTTAAGAAATTGTAAATTGTGGCGCTCTGACTTCAGCCGGAAAGTGCTTGCACTTTCCGGCCAAGCTGAGCTACTCGCGCCTATTAGATATTAGCGATTAGCTATTTGCCATTATACCAACTAAACAATTTTTAACCAAGCCGTTTTTTTATACCCTCAATAACCTCTGTTTCCGCCTCTTGGAGGGTGGCCTCAGTCAGACAAAATTCCACTAAATTTTTGGTACCATCTGGTTTAAAGTTGCTGGTTAAGTACATGGCGTTATGATTTTTAGAGGTGTTAACAATAACACAATTTTTACCTTTTAGTTGATAGATTAAAACGACTATTTCCACGCCAGGGACAAAGGAGATTAATTCATCAATTACATCAGGTAAATCTTTTTGATTAGCCCCGGCTTCGACAAAATCATTTTCGGTTAATAACGACCAAACTAATTTGTTTTGGTCTTTACTTTTGAGTCTGGCCAAAACCCGACCCCATAAATTTAAGGTGGCTAAATTACGACTACGATATAAATTTTTGATAACCGTATCACGATCGGCCTCGGCCGCTAAAAGAATGCTGGCAATTTCTAAAGTTTTGGGGGTGACATTAGGAGTTTTAAAACTTCTGGTCTTAGAAATTAAACCGGTTAGCAGACAAGTAGCAATATTGGCATCAAGCAAGTTTTTATCAATAGTATTGACCAGCCTAAACAAAATTTCTGAAGTGGCCACAGTATTCATGTTGGTTAAATTGATCTGACCAAAATGTTCATTTTCTGGATGATGATCAATATTGATAATATTGGTGTTATAGAAAAATTCAGTATAGTTTTGATACAGCTTACCTAACGAATCAAGATCGGGAGCATCTAAAGTAATTACTAAATCATATTTATAATCTGAGCTTCGGGCACTAACGCTATCCTTTTTAAATGAGCCAGACTTGGGAGTGATGTAAATTTTTAATTCATCCTCTTTAACGTCATAGCTTAAATTATCAACCTTATCATTGGTGGTGTTCAAGCTAATAACAAATTTTTGGAGGTTATTAATCCGTGACTTAATTTTGTCGGCTTCAGGTAAAAATTTTAAATTTTCTGGCAGCTCAAAATCAGTACAAACGATATCAACTAATTTATCCTGTTTCTTTAAAATTAAATAAAGCGCCAAGGCAGATGCCACTGCGTCATAAGAGAAATCCTTTTTAAAGGTAATTAAGATGTGATGACTTTTTTTGATTACCTCGGTAATTTGTTCAATTTCATTTAAGGCCATTTAAGTTTTTTCCGTCTGTTTTAATTTTATAAAGTTAATTATTATACCTCAATTTAGAGGATCTGTCATCTTAATAGCTGATACCTCTTGTGTCAAGCCCGCCTACTTTCTACATAAAGTATTCGGGCAAGCCTTTTTATGTATACTATAGCTAAAATTTGCCTGAATACTTGCAAAAAAGCCGAAAATTAGCTAAAATAGGGGTATGAAGCGGGATGATATTGCTAAAACATACGATCCAAAATTAGTTGAAGACTCTATCTACAAACAGTGGGAAGAGTCTGGTTTTTTTAATCCTGATAATCTTCCGGGAACTAGAAAAAAATCTTTTACCATTTCAATGCCGCCGCCTAACGCCACTGGTATTTTGCACATTGGCCATGCGGTGATGTTGGCGATTCAGGATTTGGTTATTAGGTATCAACGAATGCAAGGCAAAAAAGCGTTGTGGTTACCGGGAACCGACCATGCGGCGATTGCTACTCAAAGTAAAGTTGAACGATTGATTAAAGAAAAGGAAAATAAAACCAAGCATGATTTAGGTCGGGAAAAATTTTTACAACGAGTTGAGGAATATGTTGAGCAGTCCCGCAACACTATTAAGAATCAGGTTAAAAAAATGGGTTCCAGTTGTGATTGGAGCCGCGAACGGTTTACCCTGGACGCCGATTTGAATAAAGCGGTGAATGAAGCTTTTAAACAGATGTATCAAGACGAGCTAATTTATCGCGGTCACCGGATAATTAACTGGGATCCCAATTTGCAAACTACAGTGTCTGACGACGAAGTTGAATATATTGAAGAGCAATCACCATTTTATTATTTTAAGTATGGTCCGTTTGAAATTGGCACTTCTCGGCCGGAGACAAAATTTGGTGATAAGTACGTGGTGATGCATCCTGATGATAAACGTTATAAAGATTATGAACATGGACAGAAAATTGATTTGGAATGGATCAACGGACCAATCACCGCCACGGTGATAAAAGACAAAGCGATTGATATGGAATTTGGTACCGGCGTGATGACCATTACCCCTTGGCACGATGCTGTTGATTTCGAAATTGCTGAACGTCATAATTTGGACAAAGAACAAATTATTGATTTTGCGGGAAAACTACTACCGATTGCCGATGAATTTTCCGGGATGCCAATTAAAGAAGCTCGTCCGCGGATTGTCGAGAAGCTAAAAGCCAAGGGGCTGCTCGCTAAAGTTGATAAAAATTATCGTCACAATATTGCCACCAACACTCGCGGGGGATCGTTGATTGAGCCGCAAATAAAAGAACAGTGGTTTGTTGACGTGAATAAAAAAATTAAAAAGTTAGGTGGTCAGAGTATTAAGGAGAAGGCTTTAGGAGTGGTGAAAAATGATGATATAAAAATTTTACCGGAGAGATTTGAAAAAATATATTTTCACTGGTTAGAAAATTTACGAGACTGGTGTATTTCCCGGCAAATATGGTATGGCCATCAAGTGCCGGTTTGGTATAAAGGAGATAAGGTAGAAGTTGGTGATAAACCAACCGGGGCTGGCTGGAAGCAAGATCCCGATACTTTGGATACCTGGTTTTCATCTGGGCTTTGGACTTTCTCCACTCTTGGCTGGCCAGAAAAAACGAAAGATTTGAAAACGTTTCATCCGACTCAACTGATGGAAACCGGTTATGACATTATTTTTTTCTGGGTGGCCCGGATGATTATTATGTCCACCTATTTAGTGGAAGAGATTCCTTTTGAAACCGTTTATCTTCACGGACTAATCAGAGATGAAAGAGGCCGTAAAATGAGCAAAAGTTTAGATAATATTATTGATCCTTTAGATACTATTAAAGATTATGGGGCCGATGCCACCAGATTAAGCTTGTTGATCGGCAGCACTCCTGGTAATGACATGAACATGTCGGAAGCCAAAGTTGCTAGTTATCGTAATTTTGTTAATAAGCTCTGGAATATTTCACGTTATATATTAATGAAGGTAGAGAGACCAGTGTTGGTAACAAAATCACCAAAACCTAAAACATTGGCCGATCGGTGGATCTTGTCGGAACTGGATGAACTAACTGAATTGGCTACCAAGAATTTAGAAAAAAATAATTTTTCGCTTGTTGGCGAAAAAATTTACGAATTTACTTGGTCGAAGTTAGCCGATTGGTATGTTGAAGTTTCTAAGAGTGAAGATGAAAAAGATGACATCTTGCTTTTTGTCTTACAGAATTTATTAAAATTGTGGCATCCGTTTTGTCCTTACGTCACCGAAGTGATTTGGCAAAAATTAAATACCGACAGTTTGCTGATGATTGAACCTTGGCCAAAAGTCAAGACAAAAATTGATAAGCAAGCTATTAAAGATTTTAATTTAATTCAAGAAATTGTTGTCGCTATCAGGAACTTACGGACAGAAAGTAAGTTACCACCATCAAAGAGGTTAAAGATAGTGATTGTTTCACCAAAACATGCCAAGTTGATAAAATCAGAAAGTGATATTATCAAAAATTTGGCCAGATTGGAAGATTTGGAAGTTTCGGCTTCGGCTAAAAAGCCAGCGGAATCACTTTCGGCTATGGTCTTAGGGGCCGAGATTTATTTACCAGTTTCTGGTATGATGGATATAGGTAAGGAAGTAAAAAGATTGGAAAAAGAAGTGTCTCGAATAAGTGAATTTACTTTACATCTGGAAGAAAAATTAAAGAATCAACGCTTTTTAGAACGAGCGCCAAAGGATATTATTGCGGCTGAGGAAACAAAATTGAAAGATAACAAAGCCCAGCTGGCAATTTTAAAAAAGAATTTAAAATCTTTAAAGTGATAAAGAATAACGAAGAAAAAATTAATGAAGTCTTAACCAGAGGGGTTGAGAAGATTTATCCCAATAAAGCGGCTTTGGAAAAAGTTTTAAAGTCCGGAAAAAAGTTAAGGATTTATAATGGGATTGATCCGACAGGTAAATTGCATATTGGCCATGGAGTTGTTTTAAACAAATTGCGCCAGTTGCAAGAGCTCGGTCACGAGATTATTATTTTGATTGGTGACTTTACCGCTCAAATTGGTGACCCCACTGATAAAAGTGCTACTAGAAAGCCATTAACTCACCAAGAAGTATTAAAAAATTCTAAAGATTATCAGAAATTGATAGGCAAGGTTTTAGATATAAAAAAATCCAATGTAAAGTTTTTAAGCAATTCTGTCTGGAGTAATAAACTTAAGCCAGTTGATATGCTTGAACTGGCATCAAAGTTTACCGTGGCTCAGCTACTTGAGCGTGATATGTTTCAAGCCAGGATTAAGGCTGGAAAAAATATTGGACTTCATGAATTTTTGTATCCGATTTTTCAAGCTTATGATGCATTAACCATGAATGTTGATATGCAAGTTGGTGGTAATGATCAAACTTTTAACATGTTGGCCGGCCGGACTTTAATGAGAAAAGTTAAGAACAAAGAAAAGTTTGTCTTAACCACTAAGCTGTTGGAAGACCCAACTGGTGCTAAGATGGGCAAAACCGCTGGCAACATGATTAATCTGGATGACAAGCCCAGCGAGATGTATGGCAAGATTATGAGTTGGACCGATCAGATGATTATTCCCGGTTTTGAGATTGCCACGGATGTGCCTTTTACCGAGGTAAAACAAATAACCCAGGATTTAGCCAAGGCTAAAAATCCTAAAAAATTTAAGATGCTCTTAGCCTACAATTTTGTTGAAATGTACCACAGCACCAAAGAGGCAATCTCCGCCGAAGAAAATTTTAAACAAATTTTTATTGACAAGTTAAACCCCGACAAGATAAAAACCTTTAAAACCGCCAAAAGAAACATTGTTGACGTTTTGGTGCTCACCAAATTAGCATCATCTAAATCGGAAGCTCGTCGATTGATTAAACAGGGAGGTGTTAAAGTAGATACCGCCAGAATAACTGATGAAAATTTTAAGATTGGAAAAATTGACAAGGACGGTGTAGTGATTCAAAAGGGCAAGAGGCATTTTGCGAAGATAATTTAACCCCAACAATATGCCCGGTAGTGAAACTTTGATTCGTCACGCGACAGCGTGACAGCATAACTATTTTGGTATATTCTAAACTTATAGCATTAAATCAACTAATAACTTTGATTTATTATGATAATATCAAAGTTCTACTACCGGGTATGGCCAAAGAAATTTTGTTAATTGAAGATGATCACTCCTTAGCCAGAACGTTGTCCCAAGGGCTTGAGGCCAATGGCTATAAGGTCTCCTTGGCGGATAATGGTAAAACTGGAATAGAGAAGGCTAAAGACCGGCCTGATTTAATCTTGCTTGATATAATGTTGCCGGATGAAGATGGTACGGAAATTCTCAAAAAAATTAAAGCCGATGAAAAAATTGATGATATTCCGGTTGTTGTTTTAATTAACAAGGAAGACAAAGAAACGATCAGTAAAATTTTGGATGCCGGCGGCAAAGAGTATTTAATAAAAGTTGATTGGAGTATTGAAGAAATTATTAGTAAAATTGAAAAATTTTTTAAATACAGCTAATTTTTCTAAAAATTAAGGTCTATTTTTTTTCTTGTGCCAGTAAATCATGAATACAATTACGATAATTAATACAATGCCAATTATAAGAAGATAAATTGAGTAACCAGCAGAGTTGCCATTTGGTACTGGCAAGGCAACACCATTAGCGGTGGTATGACTGGAGAATTACTAAGGAAGAGTATGACCAAAAGTTTAAAGAGTTCAAGGATGAGCAGATGCAGTTGCAGGTTAAAATCAAGCGGTATGACAATGCCAACACAAGCTATTATATAACGGCAAATCAGGTATTATCTCTGGCCCAACGGGCTTTGGAAATATTTGAAAGTTCGGAAATTGAAGAAAAGCAGGGAATGTTGCAATTCCTATTTCAGAACTTGGAGCTAAAAGAAAAAAATCTCTCATATAAACTAAAAGAACCGTTTAATACGGTTCAGTTAGCTGGTGTCACACCATTTGGTGCGACATGGGGTCGTCTAGTGGAAAGCATTAGAACCATCTTTCAGAATTCAACAGAGTATATTTATATTCCAGATTTAGAGAGTTAGAATAAGGGGTCAGGGTGCTGAAACGAAGGATGGGGTATATAAAAGAATTCTTATATAGCACATACACAACTTTGATTTGAAAGAAATAAAAAAATACTTAAAAATAAAGAGACCAGCTAATGATTTAGCAGGTTTTTTAAATTGACTTTTTGGCTAGAAAATGGGAAAATTAAGATAATAATTATGGCAAACAGTAGTAATTTCAACAAAGCAAAAAAATTAAAAAGCGATGAGTTTTATACTCAATATGACGATATTCAAAAAGAGATTGAAGCGTATTTTGAATACAACCCTGATACATTTCGCAAGAAGGTAGTGTATTGCAACTGCGACGATCCGTTTGAGAGCAACTTCTTTCGCTATTTCGTGCTTAATTTTGATAAGCTTGGTCTGAAACAGCTTATCACTACCAGTTACAAGCCTTCGCCCATAGCCAACACGCAACTAAATTTATTTGGCGATGATAAGACAATTAAAAAATCAAAGGGCCGTCCCAAAATAAATGCCAACAAGTTTATTATCAACGAAGTGCACGACATAGATGGCGATGGAGAGTTTAACTTAAAAGATGTTGCCAAACAGCTAAAAGCAAATAAAAACAATGAATGGGCGCCATTAGACGGTGACGGTGACTTTCGTAGCGATGAATGTATAAATCTACTTAAGCAATCTGATATCGTTGTGACAAATCCGCCATTCAGTTTGTTTCGCCCATACGTTAAGCAACTTTTTAACTACAACAAAAATTTTCTCATTATCGGTAATTTGAATGCGATTACTTACAAAGAAATCTTCCCCCTCATCAAAAGTAATAAGTTATGGCTAGGAGTCACAATGGACGGACGGAATAAGTGGTTCCAAGTCCCAGACGATTATCCAATAAGAGAAAATGTCGCAAATTCTAAAATAGAAGGTGGTAAGAAATTTTTATTTGTTAAAGGTTGTTTATGGTTTACTAATCTTGATCACGGCCGTCGACATCAGTCATTACCACTAATGACTGAAGCCGATGTTATAAAGTTTGCAACTAAAAAACCGTTTAAAAAATATGACAATTATAATGCAATAGAGGTTTCTTTAGTTAAAAATATCCCTAGCGATTATAAAGGTATAATGGGTGTACCAATTAGTTTCCTTATCAAATATAATCCTGAACAATTTGAAATTTTAGGAGCAACTCAAAGAGGTTGCCACGATGAGGTTCCTGACACAAAAAAATATAATGACTATTGGGAAGTAAGACAGAATGGTAAGAAAACAGGATCATCTGGCGGAAAAACAAATGAAAATGCTAATTTAATTGGGAATGACGGGAAAAAAAATTATTTCATAAATAAAAAAGGTCGAATTATTCAATCGGCCTTTCAAAGAATTTTTATAAAGCATAGGAAAAAATAATATGAAAACAACACTCAAAACTAACATCACTGTCAAAGATATTTGTGAAGGGTTTGTCTATAACGAACTGGAAGGCAAAGGTCTGTTCGGTTTATCCGGCAAACTCACCATTCAGCCAGAGTATCAGCGTAACTATATCTATGCTTCCGAGGGTGGGGGAAAAGAAGTAGCCGTCATCGAATCAGTCCTAAAAGGATATCCAATAGGTTTAATTTATTTCAATAAAACAAGCGACCGTAATTTAGAAGTTTTGGATGGACAGCAACGCATAACCAGTCTCGGAAGATTTATAACTGGAAAATTTGCCATTAAGGATGAAAACGGAATGGAACAATATTTTACCGGAATGGCGAGAGACAAACAAGCTAAAATATTAAAAACCACTCTACTTATCTACGAATGTGAAGGTGCGGAAAGTGAAATAAAAGAATGGTTTAAGACTATAAATATCGCCGGAGTGCCTCTTGTTACCCAAGAATTATTAAATGCGATCTATTCGGGGCCATTTGTTACGCTAGGTAAAGAAGAATTTAGTAATAGCCAAAATGCGAATATTCAAAAATGGAGTGCGTATATAAAGGGCAGTGCAAATCGACAAGCGTTTTTTGAGAAAGCGTTAGACTGGGTGAGTAAAGGAAATATTGACGATTATATGAGTAGTCACCGGAATGATAAAAATATTAAAGAGCTAAAAACGTACTTCAATACTGTAATCGATTGGGTTTCTGGCATCTTTGTTGATGTAGAAAGTGAAATGTGTGGACTAGAATGGGGACGGTTATACGAAGAGCATCACAAAAAATCCTATAACTCCTCTAAAGTATCAAAAGAAGTGCAGAAGCTTTATGGTGATCCATATATCAAAAACCGAAAAGGTATTTTTGAATATATTCTCGGTGGCTCTACTGATACGAAATTACTAAATGTCAGAGTCTTTGACGATGCTACTAAAAGATCGGTTTATTCATCGCAGACAAAGGCTGCAAAAGACAAGAATAAGTCTAACTGTCCTTTATGTGCTGTCGGGCACGATGCTAAAAAAGATAAGATTTGGGCTATTACTGAAATGGATGCAGACCACGTAACAGCTTGGAGTAAGGGCGGTAAAAGTGATATCAAAAATTGTCAGATGTTGTGCAAAACTCACAATCGAGCAAAAGGGAATCGGTAAGTAATACAGCTAAATAAAATTATGGATAAAAAAATTCAACAATTTGTTTTAAAATATATAAAAAAAGTGAGAGAAGTTACTAGAGGGCAAGTTCAGAACTTTTAAAGAGGAGTATTTTTAGGCTATTTTAAGTTATTTTTAGCTACTATTGACAAAATTATTAAAGTATGGTATATTTAAACATTACTAGAGGCACTCTAGTGATTATCCTGAATGGTTCGGGATAAACTACGAATAGGAGGTTGTCATTATGACGACGAGATGCGTTGTCGCAGACGACAAATTCGGTTTGGTTGCCAAGAGGTGTTGGGAACTTCAACGTCGAGTGAGAGAAGGCACTATTGATCCTGATGTAGCGGCCGAGGCCATCCAGGCAATCATGGAAGACAAGAGTTTACCAGCCGAGATGACCATTGGCGACCGCACCTATGAGATTCTCGGTTTCCTGCGAGGAGACGAGAAATCGGTACCCGGTTCCGTGATGGTCGAGCGCGCCAAGGAAATGCAGGCCAATCTGGGTCAGGACGACGGCCAGTATCTCCTGGATCACCAGGAGGAAATCCCGCAAGCTCTTCGGGGCAAGGTCGTCTTCGTATTTCCGGATTGGCGTCGTCCCGGCGATCCCGGGTGCGTTGCTTGCGTCGATTGGCGCGGCAACCGCTGGGTTCAGGACTGGTACTGGCTCGACTGCGTCTGGTACGACATCGATCGGGTGCTCCGTCGCAAGTAAAGCGCTTTGGCGCTTTGCCACTCAGGGCTTTGCAGTCCTTATGTCCCTTGGCTCAATACCCGAAATATCCGACGGGTAAAGATCGGATAAGTTCATTTTCAACTTCAACAAGAGGAGGATGACGCTGATGTCTAAGAAAACATCAACCCCGTCCAAGCCCGTTACCGAGGGCCAAATCGGTAAAGTGCAAGAATTGCTTGGAGCAGCTTTGCGCAAGCACGCCTCGGAATTTCCGAGCGAAACGGTTCAGCTCGTAGTCAGCCAAGAGGGGGATGCCCTCCAGGTCGACCTGCTGGCTGTTGTTCGCAAGCGTGTCAAGGCTCGGGTGAGCACCACCATGACCATTGGCGACCGCACCTATGAGATTCTCGGCTTCCTGCGAGGAGACGAGAAATCGGTACCCGGTTCCGTGATGGTCGAGCGCGCCAAGGAAATGCAGGCCAATCTGGGCCAGGACGACGGCCAGTATCTCCTGGATCACCAGGAGGAAATCCCGGAAGCTCTTCGGGGCAAGGTCATTTTCGTCTTCCCAGACTGGCGTCATCCCGACTATCCCGAGAGCGTTGCTTTCGTCGGTTGGTACGGCTACCGCTGGGTTCAGGACTGGTACTGGCTCGGCCTCGCCTGGCGCGGCTGCGATCGGGTGCTCCGTCGCAAGTAAAGCGCTTTGGCGCTTTGCCACTCAGGGCTTTGCAGCCCTTATGTCCCTTAGTTTCTTACGCCCTCTCATCAACTTTTCCAAAAAAGAAAAGAAGATGCGGGGGCAATTTTTTTATCCCAAAAAATATGTTAAAATAACTTTGGATAGTAAACGACACAGTTTGTGGTTAAGGCTACAGGCGGTTGAACTCTGAAATAACGAAAAAGCCGGAATAGTTGGCAATACGTTGTCGCTAGAGCGCTTGCCGTTGTTTGAAAAATGAAAATACTTGGTGCAACAGCTGGTGAGATAACTTCTCCAAATTAAATTCAGCCTTAAGAGTATTCATCCCGCCTCTCGCGAGAGGCGGGATTCAAGAGGCAGTGACACGGATGGCTGTTGCACGATTTTAAGCGTCATCCCGACAATCCCGAGAACGTTGCTTACGTCAATTGGAACGGCAACCGCTGGGTTCAGAACTGGAACTGGCTCGACAACGACTGGAACGACAACGATCGGGTGCTCCGTCGCAAGTCTTTTTATTCTCCCTCGTATCTTGAGGGAGTTTGTTTTTGTAGCTGTTTGCGCCAACCGCCAAGCTGTCGTCCGATTTCAAGTAGCATTTTTGAAAGACGGGTAAATCTTTTGTCGTCCAAAGCCTTAATTTCCCAAGCCACCTGCAAAAAGAATTTCAGTGAATCAAGCTTGGTAACGGTCTTGTTAAGTAATAATAATTTATTGTTTTTCTCCGAGTACCTGGCTAAAAGCAATAATTCTAAAACATCAGTAAAAATAGAGTCAATTTTAGCGCCAAGCGTGTATTTGGAAAGTCTGGGAAAGTGAAGCAAAAATTCGTGCCATACTTTATATGCTTCAGTCATACCCTGCATTATCGGTAGGGTGTCTAAAAGTCGTTGGGGGGGGGGGTGAGTTATATGCCATACGAAAAAGATTTTTTAGTTAATTATAATGATATTGTTGCAGTAGACAATCTTTTGTCGGCCTGGAAGGAATTTATCGTCGGTAAAAAGTCAAAACCAGACGTTTTAGCTTTCAAATTAAATTTGATGGATAATATTTTTGAGCTTCATGACGAGTTAACTGATAAAACTTATCGTCACGGTGGTTACAAGAGTTTTTACATCACTGATCCGAAGTTGCGTCATATCCATAAGGCCGGAGTCAGAGATCGGTTAGTCCATCACGCCATTTACCGCCAGCTTTATCCGTTTTTTGCTAAAAAATTCATTACTGATTCCTACTCCTGCCAGCTGGGCAAAGGCACGCACAAGGCCGTGGCAAAATTTAAAACCTTTGCCCGAAAATCAGGCAAAAACCATACAGCCACTTGTTGGGTGCTGAAATGCGACATCAAAAAATTCTTTGAAAGTATTGATCACGATGTCTTGCTTAAAATTTTAAAAAACTATATCCAAGACAATGATATCATTGATCTGTTAACCGAAATAATCAAAAGTTTTGAAATCAGACCAGGCAAGGGCGTACCTTTAGGCAATTTAACTTCGCAGCTATTTGTTAATATTTACATGAACAAATTTGACCAGTTCGTAAAACACAAAATCAAAGCCAAGTATTATGTCCGTTATGCCGATGATTTTGTGTTTTTATCTACGGACCGGTCAGCATTGATTGAAAATTTAAAGTTGGTCGGTGAATTTTTGTCAAAAGAATTAAAGATAAAATTACATCCTGAAAAAATTTCCCTAAAGACCATGACCTCGGGCATAGATTTTTTAGGCTGGGTTAATTTCCCACATCACGCTGTTTTACGGACAAAGACAAAACGCAGAATGATATATAGGATTAAAGAGAACAAAACGTCTCAAAGCCTTGCGTCTTATTTGGGGTTATTAAGGCACGGTAATACCTTTAAATTAAGAGAAGAACTTTTGAATGATTACTGGCTTTGGGAAGATGGTTAATTTGATTTTTAGAACAGGATGTTATTACTCTTTGTATAAATGATTATTCATTTAAAAATAATTGTTTTTATTATAGTATTTTCATTATAACAAAAAACACCCCCGCCTTGGCGGGGATGTCTTCTCCTTTTGCCTCGACACGACTGTCCAGGAAAAAGGTGGCCTACTGGACGTATTCAGAACTTTTGACTGGAGTGAGGTTGAATTAGAATCGTCAAATACAACAAAATACTATTTGTAATAAAAAAAGGCCCGAGTGACGTGGAGACACAAGAGCCCATCAGGTTGTGGGTACGGTTAGAACCTTGGAACAGGCGTAAATTCTTGCCAGATCATATCCGCTTGGATTTCTGACAGGATGTCACAAAGGGTCTTAAGGGCATCAAGAGTACGTCCAGATTCCAGGGCATCCTCAAACTCCTTCCAACGCATTGGAAATCCGTCCCTCCCAGACATTATACTTTCGTCCATGAGAGAGTTCTCGATGTGTTCGTCATGTTCGCCTTCGTCTTTCTCGGGAGACCTATTGGCTAAAAATACAACGAGATTTTCTTTAAGCATGCCGAAAATTGACACACTGATTTCGTGTTCTCGTGCACTCAATGTCTGCATCCACTCTCGAGCTTGAGGTACTAGTCTCTGTGCCTCTGGGCTCTCCGCTACTCTTAGGCGAGCTTGCTCCAAGAGACTTTCCGTGCTTTCAATTATGCTTGTTGGGGCTCTTTTCTTCTTGAAATCCTCGAGAGCCAACTCCTGTCGAGCGAGTGATTTCGCCAGTAGCTTAGGTTCAGATTCGTCCATTTTATCACCTCCCTTCAAAGAACAGTTATGGTTTACACCCTCTGCAAACCTTCATGGAAACATACATCAAAAGTAGTTAATTGTCAAGTATAACAAATTACTATTTGTAACAAAAAACACCTCCCCAATAAAGGGGAGATGTCTTCTCCTTTTGCCTCGACACGACTGTCCAGGAAAAAGGTGGCACAAGGGACACGTTCAGAACTTTTGACTGGGTTAGATTTAGGTTTGAGAATGGATTATTGGAGGTAGTTAGGGAGCTGGGTTGACATTTTATATTTTATATGCTAGTATATCTTATTCGTGTTATTAGGTACAAAATAAATTCCAACTGAAAAGGAATAGAGATATGAAAGAATGCATATTTTGTGGAGCAGAGATTGAAGAAAATGATGTAGATGGATTTTGCTCTGATGATGGAAGTGGATTTTGCTCTGACGAATGTAAGTCTCTTCAGGGGCTAAAAGATGGAGATGGTCTACGAGACTTTGTCGATGTAGTCCAAGACCACAACCCTACTGAAGAAGAAACAAGACTCGCTGACGAGAGAGCAGGTTTGTAGAGCAGACCAAACACGAAACAGCGCCCGTTCAAGGTTTAAACCTTGCGGGCTTTTTCTTTTTATAAAAAAACACCTCCGACGTAAAGTCGGAGATGTCTTCTCCTCGGCCTTCGAACAATATAGCTCAATTGCCAAGGTGGCATAAGGGACAGTTTCAGAACTTTTGATTGGATAGAATTGAGGAATAGGGAGTTTAGTAGTTTTTTGGTACAATTAAAACATGGATAATGACAAAGAAAAAAAAGGTGAAAAATCTTCTGACCTATGTAAACATGGTAATTTTAAAGGTGATTGTAGTGTCTGTGATAAAGAAAGAGATAGAGTTTTTAAAAAAAGAGATATTGAAGTAGAATCTGATGGAAGAATCGTTCTTTACCATGCCACTATTGGAGAAAAATTAGTAAAAATTTTGGAAGCAAGATCTATTAAACCATCACAAGAAACTGGAGAGAGAAACTGGGGGAGTGAGGGTGAGAAAGATGATGAGATTAAAAAAGAAAAGGTCTATTTGGCTGATGAAAAAACTTTAAGAAGTCAGGTTGCCCCACATCAAAATTTTGACGGAGGCAGAGTTTACATTTTAAAAGTTAAAGTCGGTGAAAATAATTTAAGAATCGATGAAGATTCAGGATACGAAGACCAAGAAGATTGGCTAGGTTCCCTAGACGACCTAGGTATGTTGTCACATAAAGGAGAAATTGCTGATTTTGAAATTTTTGATAAATTAAAATACGAACTACCTAAAGATCGTATAACATTTTACTCGGAAAAGATTTACGGTGCTGAAAGTGATGATGAAGCTGAAAGATGGACTAGAGAGCTTAATGAAGAAAGACAAAAAAACGCAGATACTGAGGATGAGCTGGTCAGAGAGGCCATTGAATCATCAGATGAGGATTGATGAATTAATATAAAATTATTTTTCAACTTTTTCCCACCCTTTTTCTTTATCAAAATCATAAATATTTATTTCCGCCTCAGCCTTTAACCTGTATGGAGCATAAAGTAAACTCTTAGCCTTTCTGGCTGAGGGATTTTTGGAATAATGTTCTATTGCGTTGGCGTGAGCAGCACCATAAACAACCATGATAGGGCCATCATTTAAGTCTTCTTCTTTTGAAATTTCATCAAGCCCTTCAGCTACAGAAACATCCCGATAATCCATCAAATCGTATGTAAAAACGCCAGGCTCATGATCATTAATGTCGCGACCAAAAAACTTTTCATCAAAAGAGGATTTTGTCGAAATACCGCTTGATACACCGACGGCAAGTCCAGTCGCTGCTAAGCCAGCCTTAAGAAATTGTCTTCTATTTATTGTACTGGTAGGCAATTCTTGATTATTTCTTGCCTTTCTTAATTTTCTTGTTTCTCTCATTGCCATTACAAGTGGTATACCCATGCCTCCAACCATAGAAACCATTTTCCCAATTTGTACCTTTGAATTTATATCATCTAATTTAATGCCCGCATCAATTTTACTTTTAGGATCAAGAGTGGCAATTCTTTTTCCTTCATCCGCTGCCATAGCTTCAACTTCTTTAAAAAAATCTACCTGTCTATTTTCATGAATAGCTTTATGCACGACAGGCTCTACTTCCGCTCTATCTAGCTCATTGTCAGTTAACGATTGTATAGTTTCAACCACCCTTTCAGCATATTCTTCTGTGTAATAACCGCTTGCTGCAGGAGCACCCTCTAATACTACCAACGAAGATCTTTTCACTCCATCTAGTAATTTTTGTCGATATTCTGGGATATCAAGCATATCAGGATGATGGGCTACACCATATAGTTCTACATTTTTTCCATTTAACTCAAATTCGTTCTCGAGCCATAACTCTTCTTTTTCTTTCTCCGTCATAGGTCTGTTTTTTCTTTCAAGCATTTCTTCCATATGCTTAATGGCTGAGTTTTTACCTTGATCTCCCTCAATGCTTTCTGGATTTTGAGGATTTGGACCAGATTCTGTTGGCATAATATATGGTTATTAATAATAAAAGTATAACAAAAAACACCTCCCCCCGCTAGGAGGGGAGATGTCTTCTCCTGGAGCTATAAATAATTTTCTAGACCCAGGTGGCTAGAGGGAATCGAACCCTCGATAAGGGTACCACAAACCCCTGTGTTACCATTACACCATAGCCACCATGCGTGGCAAATAGCATAGTGCAAATAGCAGCTAGTAAATTTTCTAACTATTTGCTATAAGCAATTTGCAATTTGCTAAAATGGTGCCCCCGGTAGGCCCGCCTACGTCTTCGCTTCGCTCAGACTTCGGACGGGTAAAAATCTCATTTAGCCTACCATCGCCAATGCCCCCGGTAGGAATCGAACCTACATCTAAGGCTTAGAAGGCCCTCGTTCTATCCGTTGAACTACAGGGGCTAAAAATAGGAGCAAGTGGTGTGGGACAAGACTGCCTCTGATGCTGTTGCCCGCCAAAGGCGGGTGTGCCTCTGGCGCAAACTACAGGGGCTCAACATCAAATGATTCTAGCAAAAAAAAGGCTTTTAGTCAATGTTTACCTTTTCTTTTATGAAACGATTTATATACCTCTTTTAATTGTTGGTTAGTAATGTGAGTGTAAATCTGAGTAGTAGTAATAGAAGAGTGTCCGAGCATCGCTTGAACCGAACGAATGTCCGCCCCATTGATTAACAAATCAGTGGCAAAGCTGTGACGCATGGTGTGTGGAGTAACCGTTTTGGTAATACCGGCCGCTTTGGCATATCTTTGAATCAGCCGTTGGATGCTTCGCGGAGTTAAATTTTTTGGTTCTTCTTTACCTTTGGCTTTATCGTGACGGACAAATAAACTGTCGGCCAAATCTTTGCGGGCCTCCAGGTATTGTTTTAACCAATATTTAGTTTGATTAGCTAAAAAGGCTACGCGTAATTTATCACCTTTGCCGCGTACTGTAAATTCTTCTTTTTTTAAATTAACTTGATCTTTTTTTAAATTGGCCAACTCGGACACTCGAAGTCCGGTGGAAAATAAAAGTTCCAAAATGGCTTTGTCACGCAGTTGAATTATTTTTTTTTCTTCGATTTTGATGGGCATTTCTAAAAGACGTTCTAAATCACTACCTTCTAAAAAATCAATTTGCCTTTCGGGCATTTTGGCCAACTCAATTTTTTCTGGGGCTAATGAGGATATATCCCGCTTAGCTAAATATTTTAAGAAAGAACGCAAGGCAATTAAATGATAATTTTGGGTCGATTTTTTTAAGGCTTCACCACGTTCGTCTTGTTGACGGTTTAGCCATAGACGATAACGCCTAATAATATCCAAAGTAATTTGGCCAGGGGATTTGACCTTAGCAAAATCGGCAAAGCGCCGAAGATAAAAATCGTAGTTTTGAATAGTATTAATACTACGACCTTTTTCAATCTCTAAATATTCTAAAAATTGTTGAATGTATTTCCTCATACTCTTTTTTATAGTCGTATTGTCATCCTGAACGATCTGCCGTAAGGCAGATCTGTTTAGGATCCTTGTGTTCACTTCAGTGAACACAAAAAATAATAGTATTGGCTTTGCCAATACTATTATTGTACGACACATTGATTTATTTGCCAATTCGCCAGCAGTCATTTTTATTTATTCTAGTGAGTTGACAATGGAATTAGTTTATGATATTGTTATGTATGCATTAATAACTAAGACGTTTTCTCGGCTAAGCCTTCATACATGAGGACTTTGCTTGGAAATCGTTATTGAGAAAGGCCAAGTAACATGTTAGATAAAAGAAAGAAAGAGCGAATTATCGCTAAGTATAAAACTCACACCAACGACACTGGTTCTTCGCAAGTACAAATTGCTATCTTAACCGAAGAGATCAAAGAACTGACTAAACATCTTAAGACCCACAAAAAAGATTTTTCCTCACGTCGAGGATTGTTAAAAAAAGTGGCCGAACGTCGGCGACTTTTAAATTATTTAAAAAGAGAAGATGAAAAAGGTTTTGAGAAGTTGGTTAAAGATTTGAAATTAAAAGTTAAGCTGGTTGAGCGAGAACAACCAAAAGAGGAATTTAACCCAGAAATGGTGAAAGAGGAAGTCGTTGAGTCGGGAAAAGCAAAAGAGTAATTTTTATAAATTTATCTAATTTTTACAGAAAGTTATATGATTAAACATGAAGAACAGCGGGTTGGCGTATTCGTTGACGTCGCTAATATGTACCATTCAGCTAAAAATTTGTATGGTGCTAAAGTAAATTTTGAGGAAGTTTTAAATACCGCTATTGCTAAACGAAAATTAATTAGAGCAATTGCTTATGTTATTAAATCAGAATCTGAAGAAGAAAGAGGATTTTTTGGTGCTTTAGACAGTCAGGGCTTTGAAGTTAAAGCCAAAGATCTACAAGTTTTTGCTGGCGGTGCTAAAAAAGCCGACTGGGATGTTGGTATTGCTGTAGATGCTATTAAGTTAGCAGATCGGTTAGACAGTATTATTATTGTTTCTGGTGATGGTGATTACATTCCTCTAGTAACTTATTTGAGAGAGAATAAAGGTTGTCAGGTTGAAGTGTTAGCCTTTGGTAAAACAACATCTTCCAGATTAATTGAAGCAGTTGATGATTTTATTGATTTAGGCAAAGATACTAAAAAGTATTTGATTGCCGTGACCGAGAAAAAACGTAAATTCATTAATCGATTAAAAAGAGGTAAATAATAATTTAATTAAGGTTGATTTATTAGTTTGATTAAACGTTGTTAGTAGCTATTTGGTTAGGTAACATAATACCTAATTGAGTAAGTACTAGTAACGTCATTTCCGATAGATCAACCATAAGGAGTCTTTATGACAAAAAAAAGTTTTGAGGTTGATTTTGCCGGAAAAAAATTAAGTATTGAAACCGGTGTTTTAGCTAAACAAGCCGGTGGTTCTTGCACCGTGCGCTATGGCGACACGGTTGTTTTAGCTGCCGCAACTATGGGTGGTATTAGAGAAGGAGTTAATTGGTTTCCTTTATCAGTTGATTATGAAGAAAAGTTGTACGCCGCTGGAAAAATTAAAGGCAGTCGCTGGATAAAACGTGAAGGCCGGCCAAGTGATGAAGCGGTTTTAACATCACGGTTGATTGATCGTTGCATCAGGCCGTTGTTTCCTAAAGAAATAAAAAATGAAGTTCAGGTTATTTTAACTATTTTATCTTATGATAACGAAAATGATTCAGACATTGTCAGTTTAATTGGTGCTTCAACGGCTATTGCTATGTCTAATATTCCTTGGGATGGACCGTTAGCTGGGTTACGTGTTGGTCGTGTGGACGGTGAATTGGTAATTAATCCTACTTTTGAACAGCGGGACAATAGTGATTTGAATCTTATCGTCGCTGGTATGGACGACAAAGTTCTAATGATTGAAGCTGATGGACAAGAAGTTAAAGAAAAAGTTGTTTATGACGCCATTGAACTGTCACTTAAGCCTATTAAGAAAGTTATTAAATTAATTAACGAAGTAGTTAAAGAAGCAGGCAAGGAAAAGACAATTCCGGAAATTCCAGTGTCTGATGAGGCAGAAGACGTAGAAGCACCGGAAGCTACTAAAGAGTTAATTGAAAAGACTCAACAATGGATTGAAACAAATATCCCTAAAGTTTTGTTTGATAAAAAGTTAAAAACCAAATCTGAACGCAAAGATGCCTTGTCCAAAGCTAAAGATGAGATGCTAGTTTATTTAGAAGGTGAAGGTATTGGTAAAGAACGTCGCAAGAAAGCTTTGCCTTTATTTGAAGATTTTGCTGAAAAAGAAGTTACTAGAGCTATTTTAGAAGATGATCGAAGGGTTGATGGCCGTAAGTTAACTGAATTACGAAATCTTGACGTAACCGTGGGACTTTTACCACGAACTCACGGTACAGGACTGTTTAACCGTGGTGAAACTCAAGTTTTATCAATTGTTACCCTAGGATCTCCTGGTGACGAACAATCATTAGAAGGTTTAGAGATTTCTGGTACCAAAAGATTTATGCATCATTATAATTTTCCACCCTACTCTGTTGGTGAAACAGGCAGAATTGGTTCACCAGGCCGTAGGGAAATTGGTCATGGTGCTTTAGCGGAAAAAGCAATTTTACCTTTAATGCCAGATAAAGAAGAGTTTCCTTATACGGTTAGAGTAGTTTCAGAGGTATTAGGTTCTAACGGCTCGTCTTCAATGGCCAGTGCTTGTGGTTCCAGTTTAGCTCTATTTGATGCTGGGGTACCACTTAAAAAATCAGTTGCCGGTATTGCTATGGGTGTTGCTTCTGATGAATCTAAGGGAAAATTCAAAGTTTTGACTGATTTACAAGATTTAGAAGACGGTCCCGGCGGAATGGACTTTAAAATTGCTGGTTCTAAAGACGGTATTACAGCAATTCAGTTAGATACTAAAACTAAAGGAATTCCTATGGATGTTGTGAAAAAAGCTTTAGATCAAGGCTTAGATGCCCGTTTAGAGATTTTAAAGGCAATGGACAAGGTAATTACCGCTCCACGAACCGATCTTTCGGAATATGCTCCAAAGATTGTGTCATTTAAGATTAATCCTGATAAAATACGTGAAGTTATTGGCCCCGGTGGTAAAATAATTAATAAAATTATTGAAGAAACTGGTGTCCAAATTGATATTGAAGATGACGGAACCGTTAATGTAACCGCGGTCAGTGGATCGGAAGGTGATAAAGCTGTTGATTGGATTAAAAATATCGTCCGGGAAGTAGAAGTTGGTGAAACTTTTGAAGGTCCGGTTACCAGAATGTTTGATTTTGGTGCGATGGTTGAAATTTTACCTGGCCAAGAAGGTATGGTGCACATTTCTGAATTGGCACATCACCGGGTTGGACAGGTTAGCGACGTTGTTAAAGCTGGTGACACGGTTAAAGTAAAAGTTATTAAGATAGATGAAAAGGGGAGAATCAATCTTTCGATGAAAGAATTACTTCCTAAACCGTCTCGTGGTAAAGATAATTACAGTTCCGAAGGTAAAAAACCTTACAAACCAAATTCTCAAAAGAAATTCTAGATAAAAATTAAAAAAAGATTGTAGCGTTACAATATGGAAGACTCCTTCCAAGATGTCCAAAATTCAAACACTTTAATTAACTCCGAAGTTAAAAAGTTTAACTTTAATAAATTAATAATTTGGACTGTCTTGGTTGGAGTTTTTTTTATATTGTTGTCTTTAATCGGGGCTTACTTTTATTGGCATCGACAATCAGCTGATCGTTTAATTAATTTAGCACCAATTGATTCAGTTTTATACCTTAATGCCAATCATGCCATTTGGCCATGGCAAACAGAGAAGATTAGTGACTTACCGTTCAATCATTTTTTTCAGGTTATGGAAAAAGATGAGTTATTCTCACAATTATCTTTTAATGATGATTTACTGGCTAACTCACAACAAGTGGCTTTAGTATTAATTTTAAATGACAACGAAAGTTTAGACACAGTTTTTTTATTTGAGTTTAAAGATGCTCATCTTTTACAGTCATACAGCACTAACCTGGATAATTATTTAATGATAAATAAAAATACTGTTGCAGTATCTGCCAGTAGTGTTGCTTTAGATAAAATTAACCAAGTTGTAAACGGTAAAACTTTTTCTTTAGCATCACAAACCGACTCTAAAATAATGAGACAAGGCTTACTAACTTTATATTTAGACGCCGATAATCTAAAATCCTATCTAAATAGTAACCAAAATTTAGCGAACAAACTTTTTGTTCAGTTAATAAATCAAGATATCTACTTATCTTTTTATCAATCTAAACCATTTTTTAAATCAAATAATCAATGGCGCTTCAAAGTTTTTCCAGAAATATCTTCAGCGATTACAGCTAATAATAATTTAACTCAATATTTACCAACCAGTTTTAGTGTTTATTTATCTAATATAAATTTAGCTGACATTTTTAAGAGTTGGGGAAGTGCTAATGAAGATTTTTCGGAATTTTTTAAGACTACGGCTAATAGTTTAAAAGTAATATATGATTTTGATTTATCAAGTTCAGTTGAATTGTTAATTAATCAAGAAGTTGATTTAATTATTTTTGATAAAAATGATAATGCTTTTGGTTTTGATTACGTAATGGTTGTACCCCATACTTCTGATCAGCAAGTTAGTAGTTTTGAGCAACTAGTTCAAATAATTTTAGCCCAAAAATTACCAAGAGGAGTTGATTATGTATTGCCTGATGGGACAACAGTAACAGAACTTTTAGCTAAGCCGGAGTTATGGCAGTGGCAACAACAAGATAATATTAATTATTTAAAAGAACCGTTTTTAAATTTTGAAATAAGTTATTTTATTGAAGACAGTAAAATGATTATTTCTAGTTCACAAGAGTTACTGAAGAGTTTTATTACTACCACGGATGTCCTCTTAGATGATGTTGTTACTCAATGTGAAAGCAAAGGTAGTTATTTAATCTTTAACAATGATAATTTATTTTCTGAATTTTATGCCTTTTTACCTCAAGGCACCGTGTTAGTCAGTGAAGATGTTAAAGGTAGAGTAAATGGGTGTGTATTAAAGTTATAAACAGTTTTTTTAGTAAGTGTGGATAATATGTTAATAATTTACATTTTAGTACACAAGTTTTAAAACAAAATGTAAAGAGATTATAATTGCTAATTTAAAGCATTTTTTTAATTTTTGGTACTAAACATTGACATAGCTATTTTTATGTGATATATTTATATTACAGTAAAGTTGCTGTTGATATTTAAAACTAAATAGAAATGTTTCCCCAAAGTGTACTTAAACACAGTTGGAGAAATTTTTCTCTTCTCTACTACTCTTTCACTTCAGGACATAAATCTGACTATGTCCTACAAAAACAAAAACAAAAACAGCGGTTGAAAGGGTCCACAAAGAGTACCCTAACCATAGAGAGGTAGAGGAGCGCTTTAGTCAGTGAAAGCATAACCACTTTTGTGTGGGCTATGCTTGATCATTCAGTAGATAGAAAATCATTTAATTGGTTTCCTGCCTACTGGGTGTTCGAGCGTCTGCGCTAAAAGTTTCAAGGCGCAGTCGCTATTCAATAATAATTATTGGGCGCTAACTGCGCCTTTTTTAATTACTTAAATATTTTTTAAAAGGTTATTGACAACATTATTTGGTCGTATATAATATAAGATAATATGGATGATAAAATATTAAATACAATTAAAAATAAGTTAGCTGAAGAAAAGAGTCATTTAGAAAATGAATTGGCTACCTTCGCTAAAAAGGACAGCAAGATTGATGATAACTATCAAACCGACTTTCCTGATTTCGGAACCAAGGATGACGAGAATGCCGCCGAGGTAGCTACTTATAGTGACAGACTTTCTTTAGAACATACTTTAGAAAAGCAACTTCGTGATGTGAACAAGGCATTAGCCAGTATTACCAAAGGCAACTATGGTATCTGTAAGCACTGTGGTAATTCAATTGAAGAAAAAAGATTGGAAATTAGACCAACATCAAGTTCTTGTGTCTCCTGTAAAAAGAAATTAAAAGGAGAGGATTAGACGATGCTTAAAAAATATGTAGGTTTGAACTTTTTAATTTTAGTTTTGTTTGCTGTTGATCGGATATTAAAACTATACTTTATTCAAAACGCCTCCAAAATGTTTGGAGGTGATTTTAGTTCACTTGGTTTTAGTTTTCATTTTGTAAAAAATACTGGCGTGGCCTTTGGTATTAATTTTAATCCGATATTTTTGCTGGTTTTAATTATTATTATAATTTTAATCTTAGTTCGATTATTAATCAAAGCTTATATCCAAAAAGATTTAATATTAATTCTAGGTTTAACTTTAATAATAGTTGGTGCCATTTCGAATTTTATTGATCGTTTACGTTACGGCTTTGTGATAGATTATATTGACATGCCTTTTTTTACAGTTTTTAATTTAGCCGATACTATGATTTCTTTAGGGGTTGGTATTATGATAGTTTATATTTTTAAAGATAAAAAAAACCAGCTCAGTAAGAGTTGAACTGGTGTGACCGCTTAATGTTCTTTGTAGATTAAGTCCACGGTGGTATAGATGCCTCTGACTGACATATTGGGCAGATTTGTTTTCCTTCCACCAAGATGCCTAGTTTAGTTTGTACTTCTACTTTGTGAATTGAACAAATTGGTTTTTCTTGGGTGACTGGTTTAAGGTGTGTCATACCTCATGCCCTCCTTACAAAAACCTAAAGTACTAAAACATTTCCGGTTATACAAACACAATGACAACTTCCACTTCTGGATGTGAACACCATACGCAGTATGGCTTACCTCTCTCGTCCTCATCTAAAGAACAGTGGTGACGTGGACACTCGAAAAGTGGCTCAACCTTTTTTTTGTAAGGTCACCGGCTTAAGGTGCTTCATCTCTTGTCCTCCCTAGTAGTCTAGACAAATATCTATAGTTATTATATACTTCTTTTAAATCAATTTGTCAATCAACGTAGCGCCTTTGCCGGGCGTTTTTTGTTATACCCTAATAAATTTTGAATTCTTAATTTTGAATTTTGAATGAATCCTTAATGATTTAATTTTTAAAAAGCTATGACAAATATAACATATGATTTAGAAGAAAGAACTGCTAAATTTGGTGAGGATATTATTGAATTTTGTAAAAGTATAAAACTTAACCAGATTACTAAGCCTGTAATTAATCAACTCGTTCGCTCTGGGACTAGCGTTGGTGCTAATTATATGGAAGCAAATGGTGCAAGTTCAAAAAAAGATTTTAGAAATAAAATATTTATTTGTAAAAAAGAGGTTCAGGAAACCAAACATTGGCTTAGAATGGTAGTTAAAGCTGATATAAGATATCAAAAGAATTGTAAAAAAATTTGGCTGGAAGCTCAAGAATTGACTCTAATATTTGGAAAAATAGTATCATCATTAAGATAACTAGGTTTCAGTCATTAAAAATTAAAAATTTATTCAAAATTCAAAATTAATCATTAGAAATTATAAATGTATGTCTTCAAAAGTAATGACTGCCGCGGTACTAGGTCTTAATTGTGAGTTAGTTGAAGTGGAAGCCGATACCACGCCTATGTTACCTAAGTTTTTTATTGTTGGTTTGCCTGATAAATCAGTTGATGAATCAAAAGAACGAGTACGCTCGGCTATTAAAAATTCGGGATTTAAAATGCCCCGAGCTAAAATTACTATTAATTTAGCTCCGGCTGACCTCAGAAAAGAAGGACCGGCTTATGATTTACCAATTGCTGTCAGTATTTTATTAACCACTAAGCAATTATTTTTAGCTGAATCAATTGCCAAACCGGAAAAACAAATTTTTATCGGTGAATTAGCATTAAACGGTCGGTTGCGACCAGTTAACGGTGTTCTTTCTGTTTGCTTGGCAGCTAAAGAACAGGGAATCAAAAATATCTATTTACCTCACAGAAATGCTGCTGAAGCAACTTTAATCAAAGGGCTTAATATTTATCCCTGTAAAAACTTATCTCAATTAGTAAAGCACTTATCAGGGAAAGACTTAATTAAGCCATTTGTTATTAAAAAAGAAACTTTGTTGGAAAAATCTACTTTGATGTCAATTTATGACATGGCTTATGTAAAAGGGCAACATCATGTTAAGCGAGCATTAGAAATTGCTGCCGCTGGTTCACATAATGTTCTATTATCTGGCCCACCAGGGGCTGGTAAAACTCTTTTAGCCAAGACCATGGCTTCAATTTTACCGGCAATGACTACGGCCGAGTCTTTAGAGGTAACCAGAGTCTACAGTGTAGCCGGAATATTACCAAATAATAAACCACTTATTACCGATCGACCATTTCGGTCACCACATCACACAGCATCGGGAGTAGCCGTTACAATAGCAAGGTAAAGAAGATAGGTGTAAGATTCAAGGTAGTGGTGGGGTTGTAGGTTGTTTTTGGATAAAAAAAGGAGTTACCTTGCAGTAACTCCGTATGGATAATCCTAGTAGAGAATAAGCCGTGGGCTTACTCGGGATTAGCACAGGAAACAGTTATCTTTACTTCCACAGAAGGATGATGTAGGAACAGAATATCCTCCTCGGCTGTGCCCTCTCTTATGGCGTCCACCACGAATTTCTCAGCTTCCTTCTTAGTCAT
>NYZP01000023.1 GCA_002687175.1 Parcubacteria group bacterium | reverse complement strand
ATTATTGTTGACCCGGGGACATTGGCTGATCCGCAGATTCTAGTTGATAAATTAAAAGAAGAAGGCTTAACGGTTGATGATATTAATATAGTTTATATTACGCACTCACACATGGATCATTATCGTAATATTGGAATGTTTCCCAAAGCCAAGACTTTGGACTACTGGGGTTGGTGGGAGGAAGATGTTTATCATGACTACCAAGGTGGCGTGACCGATAACATTGAACTAATAAAAACTCCGGGTCATAGTTATGACAGCACAACCTTACTGGTAAAAACTAGCCAGGGCCTAGTCGCCATTTGTGGTGATGTTTTTTGGAAAGAAGATTCACCTAAAGATGATCCGTTTGCCAGTGACAAAGAAATGTTAGCTGAAAGTAGAAAAAAAGTTTTAGAGTTGGCTGATTATGTGGTACCAGGGCATGGTGATATCTATAAAGTTAAAAAGTAATGTATGCCCGAAGTAAAATTAGGTAAATATAAACATTACAAAGGAAAAGAATATAAAGTAATTGGTGTTGCCAAACATAGTGAGACATTAGAAGAGTTGGTGGTCTATGAAGCTTTATATGATAATCCAGTAGATAAGCTATGGGTTAGACCAAAAAAAATGTTTTTGGAAAGCGTGGAAGTTGATGGTATAATTGTCCCAAGGTTTAAATATTTAAAAAATTAGTAATAATTCAAATCTATGGATTCATGTACAACATGCCAAGGGGAGACCCAAGGTTTTAAATGCGACATGTGTGATTCTGAGTCAGATCATCATGTTGCTGATCACCAATGTGGCGGTGATCACTGTATGCCAAAATGTTCCGGTTGCGGTGAAGCCCAAGTTAAGTGTAGTTGTTCAGCTTAATTTTGTTAACAAAACTAAAAGATTAAATATTAGCCCAGGCCTCAAGGCCTGGGCTAATATTGTGACTTGTTTCAAAAATTTTATTTAGGGTAAAATTTTTATTGGATCAATCCAAGTTTTAGATAAATTGTAAACTTTACAATAAAAGTAGCATTTTTTATAATATATAGTAGTTCTTTGGCGTAGTTCATTACAAAAAAGGAGTTAGATTAATGAAGCACATAATTAGCTTTTTAGTTGTTTCAGTGCTTGTTTTGGGTTTTGTGCCTTATTCAACCGGACAAGAAAATGATGAGCAATTGCCCGAATTTTTTGGCGTTTACGCCAAGATGAGCAATGGGCAATTGTTGGAGTTACGTTCAGTTGACACGTATTCGTTTCAATCTTACGAGAAGAGGTCGACATCTCAGCCAAGACCAGTAACCTTGGGTGACTACGAACGCCTCTTCCAAGACAATGACCTAATGCGTTCGCTTGACGGTATCAGTAGTCCGCCAAAGTGGTACATTAACGGTCTACCACAGCATGAGCTAAAACTTTCAGAGCTTGAAGGTTTCTATGTGTTTGGTAACTATTTGGTCGATGATTTTTCTTTGACCATGTTTCAGCCACCTAACCTGACTCCCAACACGGTAGTCATTGGTGGCGGAGACGCCGGGCATGGTGTTCGAGCAAAAGATAGTTTTATTGATACCGGTCGTGGCTGGAGCTTGGAAAGTTCCTTCAGGTATGTTGAAAGAGCCGATAAGTTGTATTGGGTTGCTCTTCGGGCACCACTCAATACCGCTGAAAGCGGTGAGATAAGTTTTTTGGCCATCACTTTCGGTCAAGGAAGATATTGGCCATTTAGTATTGGCAAACAGCGCCACCAAGAGTTGCTTGATACAGCGACTGAGCATTACCTGAATGGCGAATTTGAACGGACTAAAGAATTTGTTCAAGAGTCACTTGCTCTGCGTGTCAGTGGTCAAGGTTACGCTTTGTTAGCTAAAAGTGTAGTCGGTGACTGGCCAGATTTAGGTGAGGAAATTGTCGCGGAAAAAATTTCTGAAGCCGACAATCTTATTAATCGGGGGTTGGAAAAATTTCCTGCCGATGAGGACCTGATTTTTCTCAAGGCCGATATCGAAGCAAGAGGAGAAGAATACGCAAGATCCATAAAAATTCTCACTCAGTTGTTACTGGTGTGGGAAGCCAATGGTCTTTTGCCGGACAAAGTGAAAACGGATTCCGGTGAATACCCGCTCTGGTCCTTGTATGCTTGGAATATTGCAAGAATGGATCAGAAATCCTCGAGATCAGTTTCCAGGGCGGAGTTAGACGGAGCAGTAAAGATGGCTTTAGTCGCCATCGACGTTTCGGAAACGGAACGACAAAAAGCTAACGGCTACTTGGCCTTGGCCGAATGCTATTTTGCTAAAGGTGATTGGGCCCAAGCTGAGGCGGCTTGCAACGAAGGTCTAAGATTCGAGCCTTCGAGTCGAGGTGCCGTTCTCTTGAAGGAGAGAATTTCGGTCGAAAGGGAAGGCTCTGGCAGAAGCGCCAGAAGAAGGCGTGGATAATAAAAACAAGGGTTAGATTTGAATTAACTTAATTTAAATCAAAGCCCTTTTTTCTTTTAATCAACTCTAATCTCTCGATGCCACTGATCACGGCCATCTAAGAAGACATCTTCGTCTTGATCTAAGAGTTTTAATTGAAAGTTTAAGATGTAATGATTTGGTTTAATATTTCGAGGATCCAAAGTAAACTTAAATTCTCCAATCTCTCCCGGTTCAATGGTTGAACCATTAAGTGGTACACCAACGACTTCTTCCCTAACCCAGTCGTTAGGGTCATAAAAGTATGAAGTTGTACCGTCTAGATTATAAAGCTCCAAGGCAGTCTTTCGATTTAGCCAGGCAGTGTCGGCACTGGTGTTTTTGATTTTCATGGTAATATCAATTGGTTTCCAGAGATTGCTAACGGCAATTGGAATATTGTGTTCGATAATTTGAGCAGAGACTCCTGGTTTTACAATAATAAATTTACCAATGGAGGCAATTTTAGTTGGCGTTCCATTTTTATTGTAGTATAAAGTAAATTCTTGATTTAATAGACCGCTTCTGTCAGTTGGAGCCGTTAAGTTAAAAGTAAAATTACCTATTTGACCGTTGGACACGCTGGTTTCAGTAACTGTTACTTTATCAGGTACGCTAAAGGAGGAAGCAGCTTCACCTTTGTTGGTAATTTCTAACCAGACGTTTGATTCGTTCCAGGAGGTAGAACCATTATTTTTAAATTTAATATTGACTGCAGCCGCTTGGCCGGTTGTCAGAATTAAACCATCTGGAGTCATAGAATCAAAAACTGCATTATAGTTGCCACTAGAGCTGGTGGTGGGAGTTGTCGGAGCAGAATTTTGAATGGTGTCGTCAATATAATCAATTATCTCTCCAGCATCGTGTACGTCTAACAGTGCCGACGAAATTGTCAGGGCACTATTTTTTTTACTTAGACCAAAAACGTGATTAAAGATTGTGGGATCATCAATTTTCATCCGTTCCCCACTAGAAATTAGATAATATTTGCTATTAGCAAATACAAAGGTACCGTCTTTTAACTTCACCGGTGCTCCGGTAGGATATTTTTCAATTACCTCTGCAGAAATTGATTCGGTTGGCGATGAGTTAAAATTATTTTGCCAAACAACGGGATCAACTTCATGTTTTAAGCTATCTTTAACTTGCCAGATTTGTCCAGACGGATCTTTGTACAGTTTACCCTGAGGAAAAATTGATGCACTGGAAATTAAAGTTCCTAAACTGTAACCAGCTAATTGATCTTCCGAAACCGTTGGTACTTCGTTGGAAGTAACTACGGCAATTGAAACATCAGTCAGTAGTGCTAAAGCGGCATTATCAATCACTGGACGCTTTGTATCTTCCGAGATTAAATAAATTTGTCCGGAGGCTGATGACTTTACTAAGGTATCGTTACTAAAATTGATGGTTGGTCCATCAGGATAAGCATTTAAATCTTTTGAAGATACATTTATCGCATCAGTTGATTTATGATCTTTTAAAAATAAATCACGGGATAAAAATTTTCTTTTAGTATTATTTTCAATTTTGTAGTAGCTGCCATTAAAAGCTATGATTTGTCCGTCTAGAAATTTTTGGTTAGAAAAATAACGATGCCAAAGTCGCCAAAAAAGTTTATTGGCACCAAAGCGTGAACTGATTCCCAGTTCCGGAGCGTTGCCAATGTAGGGAGTATAAATATACAAATTAGTGGTTGCTTGATTCGCTGGAGTTACTTTATAGCCATCAAAAGTGGTTGCTGTTTGGTTAACTTTAAAAGTAAATTGTGCCGCTTTTTGTTTGTATATCTGTTGAGTCTCGGCACTAGCTTCTACTTGATTAAAAAATCCACGATGTTTTTCATTACAACCGCCACCATAACAACCATAACCAGTGGCCCAGTCCAAAGCTTTTTCAGTTGCTTGGCTTCTAGTAACTAAGCCCTGTTCTTTCTCTAAGGTGGTTAGTAAAAATTTTGGATTGATGCTGTGCGTTTGGCCAACCTGCCAAATAATTTCCGAGGCTTTCATTGGTGTTCCCTCGACAACTTGGCTGTAGCGTGCTAGAACACTATTTTCTCTCTCCAAAAATTTTTGAATGGCGGCTTGTGATAAAGTATTTTTATCAAACAGCTCTTGATCAGTAATAATATTATGGGGATTAAAAATCCTCGCTTGAACAACTGAGGGTAATAGCAAAAAAAGAGCTAAGACTCCTATTCCTAGCTTTAAATAAGTTTTTTGATTAGTTGTTATTTTTGTTTTTTGTCTAAGAATCAAAAAAGTCATATTTTTATGATCTTTTGGTATTTTATCATATTGCAGGGTGTTTGTAAATTTAAAGTATTTTTTGTAAAACTCTTGGTATTACTTTTTATTTTGTGTTATAGTATATTTAGGTTCTTAAATTATATAAACCTTAAGAAAGGGGGTGAAAATATGAAAAAAGGAATTGCTATTGTACTATCAATGGTTTTTTTATTTGCCTTAAGTATTGTTCCAGTCTTGGCTCTAGAAACAGGTATTGAATATGGTACGGCCACTGGCTTAGGTACTAAAGATATTAGGGAAGGAGTGATGGATATTATTGGAATCTTGCTCGGCTTTTTGGGGATCATTGCAATTATTATTATTCTTTACGGTGGTTTTGTCTGGTTAATTTCAGCCGGTAATGAAGAAAAAGTATCACAGGCAAAAAAGATTATCAGTGCTGGTGTTATTGGTTTGATTATTATCTTTGTCTCATACGCCCTTGCTACTTTTGTTATTAATCAGCTTATAGAGGCTACAGGTGCTGTTTAAATATCTTAGGAAGCACTAATACAAATTTTTAAGTTTTGCTTTTAAGCAAAATTGAAAGGAGGTGACGCCTATGTCAAGCTTAACTGATTGGGGAGAAGTTTTAACTACTTCGTTCACAGAAATTTGGTTTGATTTTGTCAGCCTAGTTCCCAGCATTCTTATTGCTATTATCGTATTCGTTGTTGGGCTTATAATTGCCAAGAGTGTTGGTAAATTATTTGCTACAGTGGCTCAAAGAATTTATGTTGATAAAGCAATTGAGACTACTGGGCTAAAAGGAATATTAGCAAAAGTTGGATTTAAAATGGAAATTAGCGATGCTTTAGGAGAGTTGATAAAGTGGTTTCTGTACGTCGTGGTACTTGTGGCAACAGCAGACATTTTGAACTTAAATCAGATCTCAGAATTTTTGCAAGCAGTTGTTCTCTACATCCCTAACGTCATTATATCAGTAGTTATTTTGATTGTAGGTATTATTGTAAGTAACTTCATCCATACTTTAGTGAAAGAAACTTCGGTTGCCGCAAAACTTTCCGCGGCTGAGATGTTAGCCGATGTTGCTAAGTGGGCCATTATGATTTTTACTTTTATGGCGGCGCTTATTCAACTACGAGTGGCTACTTCATTAATTCAAATATTATTTACCGGTCTAGTGTTTATGGTTTCTTTAGCCGGTGGAATCGCATTTGGTTTTGGTGGGAAGGATAGAGCAGCAAAAGTTCTCGACAAATTGATCAAAAAATAACAGTAATAAAAAACAAAGACCATTGTCATCCTGAACTTGTTTCAGGATCTCTGGTCTTTGTTTTTTATTTACCTAGACTAGACCAACTAACAACCAAAACAAAACAGCTAAATCATTTTTAAAATAGGGAACGTCAATTAAGCCATGAGTTATAATCGTAATCATCGCAGCCATTATTCCCAAACTAAGCCATTTATTGTTTTTTAGATTTTGAAATCCAATTTTGAAAAATTTTATCTTTAGCCAGCCAAAAGCAATTAGGCCCAGTAGTCCAATTTCTAACCAAAAATTTAAAAATATATTATGAGGGTACAGCAAAGCCTCTAATTTTAAAGGTTGGCGTTGCTGGTCTTGAATTTGAGCAAAGCCACCAATGCCGGCACCAAAAATAAAATCTTTAATACTTCCAGAAAGATGATTATAACTCATACTATACAGCTCAAGTCTATTTTGTCCGGAGGTATCTTTGAAAGTTATAGCCAGAAGCAGTAGATTTCTACTTAGAGGAATAAGTAACGTTATAAAGATTACTATAGTAACAATTAATGCAGTTAATTTTTTACTCCAACCCCACCTACGTCCCGCTTCGCGTGACTTCGGCGGGCAGGCAAAAAAAGCTATGAATATGGATGCTGCTATTAGTCCCAGCCAAGTACCACGGGACACTGTAAATATAATAGCAATTAAAGCGGGGAGAATAATTAGTAGTTTTAAAATAATTTTTTTTAAATTTTTTATTTCACTAATTAGCCAACCAACGTAAATCATTACTATCGGAGACAGATAGAGGCCAACGGCATTTGGTGAACTAAAAATTGAAGTTACTCGGCGGTGTTCGGCGGCCATCCAGGCTGGTTCAAAAATACCAAAGCCGGTAAATTTTTGGTAAATACCAAGAAGAGATATGGTTAGAGTGGAAATTCCTAACGACCATAAAATAATTTTTTGACCCGGTTCTGTTCGCCAAACTTTAGTTGCTACCAAGAAAAATAAAATTGGTTCAATAAAATAGGCTTTCCAGATACCGGCGGCTTGTCTCAGGTCCGGTGCTAATAATACAGAAATTGTCGCTGCTATAAGCACAATGCTAATTGGCCAGTAGAAGCTGGACTGAAAGCAACTTCTGGCTTGACCGTTTAGGTATGATTTTAAAAGCCAGCCAAGGAAAGTAGTTAAGATCAAAATTTCTAAAAAAGTAATAGGTATTCCAAGAATGGATGAGCGAAATAAATAAGTTGGCAGTAGTATTATGGTTAGACCAACGGCATAAGCAGGATTTTTATAACTTAAATAACCGGTCAGCACAAAAATAATTAACAGTAAAAAATTTATCTGGTGCCAGAATTGATTTAAGAAATGTTGAATTTCCCAACTGAAATCGAAGATAAACATTTGATTTTTTTGTTATATTATATAGTGATTAAAAATTGGTGGCAGCTAACTTAAAGGGTAGAGATATGATGGAAAATTATCATCCAGCAGGAGGGTATGGCGAGAGAGGTTTCGGTAGACTTGGCGTCTTAGTCTTTGGTAGGCGGTTACCGAATAGCCAATTTGGAGGGATTCCGTTAGTCCAAACCCCCGAGGAGCGTAAAAGTACCCACGAAGAAACTGTCCATTTGGACGATGATGAGTAGTGTCTCTGGACGATCTGAGATCTTAATTGATCCTCGGCTCGTCTTTTTTTATACTATTTTTATCCAAAAACCTTTTTTAATTTTTTTAACCCACTTAGCAATCCTTTTTTTATAAGCCGTGTCAACTTTTGAGAGGCGAATCAGTTTTCCTTTTTGTAAAAAATATGGATCAACTGCTCTGGGTTTTGAAGTGCTCCAAAAATCAGCCTGGTCTTTTGGTACAATACGAATTTTTAATTTTTTGATCTGTTCTAATTTTTTTACAATAACTGGGTTGTTTGTTCGTCTTAATTTTTTTAAAACGTACTCATCGGTGGCGTAAAGTTCTTTCTTAGAGATTATTTTTTTGTTAAGTGCCTCGCGTAATATTTGAGCCGATAAAGTAAAAATCGCAATTTGTAGAGGGTTGCACCAATTATTATAGTTGTGTTTTTCATATAAACTGGCAAATTCTTTGGCCCCAAATCTATTTTTGAAGACAAATTGATTTTTATGAACCGTCAGGTTATCTAGAATTTTTTTTGGTGAAGTAGTGTAAAAAGTTTTAGCCCAGGGATCGGACAGAGTATAATCAATACGGTCGGCGCACAAGTCAGGTAAGTCACGTTCGGCTAGGGGAAATTTTTTATCATCTAAAATATGTGATGATTCAAAACCGTATTTTTTTAAAATTTTATCAATACCTTGCAATTTAAATGATTTAGCAAGTCTATTGTCTTGGTAGTCGTGGGTACCGGGATCGTTACCAAAAAGAAAGTCGGCAACATGAGAAAAAACCGTATGGGAGACGTCATGCAATAAACCATGTAGTTGTTCTTCAACGCTAGCATTAAATCTTTTAAGCACTAACATCACTCCGACCGAGTGGTAGTATCGACTGAAATAATTTTCTTTTTTCCAGTCTTGATGCCACTGCCAAGTACCATGCTGTTCAATGTGCTTGAGTCGTTGCAGGGCTGGAGATTTAATCAATTCAATCAAAACCGGTTCAGTTATTTTTTGCTTGCCGTAAATTTTATGATTAATTATGAGAGGCGTCATTTTTTAATTTTTATAATGTCTAAAACAAACTGTTTATCAAAACCTTTTAGAGCGTACAAAGTAACAAAGTATACAATGATTGCGGTGAAGGCCAAAATTAAAAAATTTAAGTTGGAAAAAGTAACTAGAGGAATAGCCATTAATAAACTGGCAATTATTGACTTACCAAGTAATGTAAGTTTGGGTAAAAACTTTATATTTTTATACATCACATAACCGGCAGTGACTAAAATAAAAACCTCGGTAAAAACCGTCATCCAGGCGGCACCCCAATAACCATAATTAGAAATTAAATATATGTAACCAATAATTGAAATGACAGCATTAATCGCATAAAATTTTATCATTCTTTTTTGTTGGTCTAAAGCCACCACGGCATAACCAAACAAAGAGGCAATAAAGATGGCACCGGTAGCCAACATTAAAATTTTAATTAGTTGTCCAGAAATAATAAACTCGGACCCAGAAACAAAAACCATAATACTTTCACCTAGAAATAAAGTACCAATTATCATTGGCACCGTAAAAATAACCAAGAAGTCAAAAGTAGATTGAAGCATTTCTTTAAATTTAGTAAAATTTTTGGCTGCGGCTGAAGCCGCTAGAATCGGCAAAATTAATCCCAGTAATAAAAAACTGATATTTATTAAAACTTCTAATACACGATAAGGAGCACCATAAAGACCAACCTCTGACGGAGTTCTGATTAATGACATAATAAAAAGGTCACCTTTGAAATAAATTAAATTTAAAGCAATAGTTAAGGCAATGGGCCAAGTTTTAGTAAATATTTTTTTCCAAATTATAAAATCAAAGCTTGGTTTTAGGACAGTTTGTTTTTGGGCAAAATAAAATAGGATGGCGAAAGTGACAATACTGTCTACAACTAAAGCGGCAATAATACCGAATAAACCCCAGTTTAAAAAAACCGCCGCAAAAATTAGAGTTAGATAAATTATTTTAGCAGCTTCATCAGCAATAACTGATTTAATCATGGTCAAGTGTTTTTGAAAAAGGCTGGTAATAGTTGCGGTTAGTGAATTAAAAAGGAAACCAACCGCTGCTACCGCAACACCAATTTTTACAATACTGGGATAGGGAAAGAACAAGACGACAATTGGTGCTATGCTCAAAAAAATAATTGAAGCAATTAACCTGATGGTTAAGGCATTACTTAAAATTTTACTTTCGTCTTCTTTAGGATTTGAAATTAATTGAGTGGTGGTCATTTGTAACCCCAAATCAACCAAGATGCCAAAAATAGTTAAAAAGGCATAGATGGTAACTAAAAATCCAAAACCTTCTTGACCTAAATGCCGAGTGGTTAAACCAAAGCCAACTAAGGCAAAGGTGATGGTTAAGCCTTTCCCTAGAATTTGAATTATGGTGTTGTGTGCTAATTTTCTGGTTTCTTCCATACATTTGAATGATATCATTATGTTTCCAACTTGACAAAATTATTTAGACATGCTATACTGTAGTTAGAGAGTTGAGACAAGCTCTCTTTTATTATCTGCACATTGTCTAAAAACAAAAATAAAAAAAATTATGCAAAGAACTCAATCAGGCTATGGCGTGCTTAAATTATTTGGTGTCAGCACCCAGCCACAAGCTCTGAATAAAGCAATTACTAATCATGGACTAGTAACCAGTTTGATCAGTGCTTTTTTTATTATTTTAGCGGTTGGTTTAATCCTAGGCGGGGCAACCAATTTTTTAGGCGCTACACCAACTTCCAGCGCCGCGACCATTGTTCAAAAGGAAGGAACAGCTTTCATTCCTGGACAGTTTGTCACAAATATTATAAATCAAGGATATATAGGTAATTGATATTTTTTAACGCCAGCTTAGCTACTTTTTTGTAGATTGAAATCATTGGCGATATAATTTTTGTTCTTTTAGTCACAATTAAAATAAAAACAAAAAAATATGGCCTAGCGCCATATTTTTTTACTCTTTTTATTTAGTAGTAATTTTGTCTTTCTGTTCCTTCAAGCGATGGAATTTTTTATTTTTTTCAACTATCTTGGTAATTTTTCTAGCAACCTTGTAAGGGGCGGGAACTTGTTTAAAAATAAAGCGCTCTTTCTCGGCCGCGGTTTGGATATAAACGGTGCCAAAATCTAGTAAGGTTGAAAAAAATCCTTTCAGTTCCGAAGTAACATCTTGAATACGGTAAATTTTTTGTTCGGACACTGTTCTGGCAAAAAGACCTTTTTGTTCAATATTAATTATTCTTTCTGTGGTAACGATCCAAACGTCTAAGTAGTAGTCAACAAAACTGTGAAAAGCAAATAACCAAATGTAAAGATAGCAAAGACTGGTGAACAAAACTACTAACGGCGAGAGTAATTCATTAGAAAAAATTTTTGCTAATTCGTCACCTAAGATTAAATAAAAAATAGGTGGTAAAATAGCGACGAAAGCCCAAAAAATAATTTTAATTAAAATAATAAATGGATGTCGTCTAAGTAGTATAATTATTTTCTCTCCCTTAAGGTGATGGGGAATATGAAATTTTAGCATATATTTTTTAGCTAAAAGTTTAAGGTTGGGATAATTGGGATGGTTGCGGTCCAATCAATTTGACCAATGTAGCCCCAAGAGATTACTAAAATTAAAAATGAAATAGCAATATAAAAACAGACAATAACAATATTACCGATGGTTAAAAAACCAAAACGGACTAAATGATAAACGTTAAAAAAAGTAAATGCCAAAAATATTAAAACAAAAATTAGATAAATAAAGTAGAAAATAGAAATTGGAATACCCATACTAATTTTATTATAACAGTTTATTTTGGTTTTTTGAATTTTTTAAACCAAGATGTTCATAGGCCGCTTCAGTAGCAACGCGACCCTTAGGAGTTCTTTTTAGAAAACCAATTTGGATCAAAAATGGCTCATAGACATCTTCAATCGTTGCCATATCTTCACCAGTGGCGGCAGCAATAGTGTTCAAACCAACTGGACCACCGTTAAATTTAGTAATGATGGTTTCTAGAATTATGCGGTCAATTTCATCAAGTCCAAATTTATCAATATCTAACATATCTAAAGCTTTTTCGGTGGATTCGTCGTTTACCAGACCGGCAGTTTTAATTTGGGCAAAGTCACGAACTCTTTTTAAAAGTCGGTTAGCAATACGGGGAGTTTTTCTAGATCGGGCAGCTATTTTTCCAGCGGCGGCAAGGGCAATATTAATTTTTAGAATTTTGGCTGCCCTTTCTATAACCTGGCTAATTTCGTTCTCGTTATAAAAATTGAGATGATAAATATTACCAAAGCGATCTCTAAAAGGAGAAGAAAGCATCGAGACCTTAGTGGTCGCTCCGACAATGGTAAAGCGTGGTAGGTCAAGTCTTAAAGTCCTGGCTGATGGTCCCTTACCAATAACAATATCTAAAGCATAATCCTCCATTGCTGGATATAAAATTTCTTCAATCACTTTATTCATTCGGTGGATCTCATCAATAAATAGAATATCGCCGTCTTCCAAGTTTGTTAAGATGGCGGCCAAGTCACCGCTTCTTTCTAAAGCCGGGCCGGAAGTGACTCTAATGTTAACACCCATTTCAGAAGCCATAATGTGAGCTAAGGAAGTTTTACCTAAACCGGGTGGACCGTAAAGCAAAACGTGTTCAATTGGTTCACCACGACCCTTGGCAGCGTCCATAAAAATTTGTAGATTATTCTTAATTTTCTGTTGGCCAACAAATTCTTTTAAATTTTTTGGTCGCAAAGATAAATCAAAAGCCTCATCTTTTTTTAGCTCCTCGGGATTAACTATTCGATTTTCTTCTTGATCTTCGTTCATAAGCATCTTTATCTTACATTTTTAGGCATAAAAAAACAACCTTAAGCAGGTTATTTTTTGTAACTTATTAATTTTCTAGTAACTTGTTAAGTTGGGTTATTTTTTTCTAGCAATTTAACCAGTTGCGATCTTCTTCGTTGATTCTCTTCCATATATTGTCGTTTATCCGTCTCAGCGTATTCTGTTATTCCATCTTTTTCCATTATTACTGCCGATTTCCAGTCAATATTTTTAGCTATTCTATCTTCATCTAAAAATAAAATTTCTTTTTCAACCGCTTCTTCGTCAATGTCAAAATCTCCTTCTAAATTTTGAATATCTATCATCTCTTGTCTTGTTTTATCTTTTTTAAATCTACCACCTTCAGGACCAAGATTTTTCTTTGTTGCAATAATTTTATCATCATCTATTTCGGTTATTGTCCAACCAAAATCTAGATAGACCCTTTTTTCCCTTTATTATTTCTTAACATCCAAACCCTTTGGTCAACTTTAAACTCAAGCTCGGTCATTTCTTTTTCCGGGGTTTCTTTGCCAGCTTCACTAGTTTTAGCTTTATCAAGAAGGCCATCAATACCTTCTTCCAAACCTTCAGGAATTTTATCTTCAGGGCCGTGGTATTCGGAGCCTCTTCCCCCATTGTTTTTTTCAGACATATATTTACAGTTATTAATTGGTGCCCGGGGCGGGACTCGAACCCGCACGGATTATACATCCACTGGATTTTAAGTCCAGCGTGTCTACCAGTTCCACCACCCGGGCATGTTTAACTAAATCTTTAAGTCCAGCGTGTCCGCCTTCGGCGAGTTCCAATCACCTGGGCATAGTTACTGATTTTTTTGCTTTGTATATCTGCCTTCGGCTATCTTTACTGACCTTGATTAAACATATCTAACTAAATCTTTAAGTCCAGCGTGTCGACAGCAAAGCTGTCTACGGCGAGTTAACTGAAAGGGCAGGTATTCTTGTCGACAATCGTTAATTATATTAAGATAAAAAAGTCTATATGTCAATAAAGAAAAAGGAAATTTATTTAATTATACAAAATGTTAGGAGTCTGTTCAATGTCGGTTCGATGTTTCGGACAGCTGATGTTTTTGATGTTACCAAAATTTATCTCTGTGGTTATACTGGTTTTCCGCCACGAGATCAAATTTCTAAAACCGCTTTAGGAGCAGAGGAGTGGATAGATTGGGAGCGAAAACGACAGACCAATACTTTAATAAAAAAATTAAAGAAGCAAGGTGTTAAAATTGTTGTTTTAGAGACTGGTGAGAAAAATAAAGCTTTACCAAAATTTAAGCCAAAATTTCCTCTTGCCTTGATTGTTGGTAATGAGCTTACTGGTGTTAATCAGAGTACCATTGAATTAGCTGATGACATAATTACCATACCAATGCTGGGTAAAAAAGATTCATTGAACGTTGCGACGGCTGCTGGTATTGCTTTATACCAACTAAGGAACTAGCACTTGATTTTTTTATTATTTTTGCTATACTGTTTTTTGTAGCTCAAGCGGGCATGATTTGGTTGGTTCAGTTCCCGATCGCCATCGGGACAGGGTCCGAATGCTTACTTGCCAAGGAAGCTATCATCCTTAATCTATTCATTTCAATTGTATATTTTATTAAACCCCAGCGGGTGTAGTTCAGTCCCCGATATCCATCGGGACAGGGTCCGAATGCTTCCTTACTAAGGAAGCCATCATTATTAAGCAATTTGTTACAATTAGTTTATTTATTCATATTTTGCGGGTGTAGTTCAGTCCCCGATATCCATCGGGACAGGGTCCGAATGCTTCCTTATCAAGGAAGCTATCATGACAAAGCTATTCATTAAAATCAATATACTAATTTACCCAAGCGGGTGTAGTTCAGTGGTAGAATGCTTCCTTGCCAAGGAAGAGATCGCCGGTTCGAATCCGGTCACCCGCTCCATTACATTTTTATTAAGAAGCGAGGCTCGCCTTTGGCGGCCCGCTCCATTAAAAAACATCCCCAGACAGGGGATCTTTTTTGTTTATTTTATAATTTAGACGTTCTCGGCTTTTAGTTGTTGTTCCCATTCCGGAGGAATAATGGGTTTTTGGTATTCCCGCCAAACCCAAACCCAGCAAATAACCGAAATTATTATCAGTATACCGATTTTGACAAAATCTCCTTTAGGAATTACGTCACTTAATTTAACAGTCATAAATTGATTATATCATAAATTTAAGTTAATATAAAAATATGAATGCTAATATTAAAAAGAATAAAACTATCACTGATATTTTAAGTGAAGAGGTTGATTATGATGCCAAGCGTAAGAATCGCAGTAGGTATACTGCCCTGGGTCATCCCAAAAAAGTAAAGAGAATCTTAATTCATGGGGCAACATTTGTCATCACTACTGATTCTAAAAATAAACTTCAAGTTCAAGCGAATCGTTCCATCTATATTGTGGACGGTAAAATTAAAGAGGTGTTTCCGGTAAATAAAAAATCCATTCCGATAAATAAGATTGATCTAATTTACGATGCCTCAAAAAGAAGTGGTATTGTAGTCACCCCCGGGTTTATTAATGCCCATGCTCATCCACCGATGTATCTTTTGCGTTCTTCAATGACTTTAGATAAAGGTAATGTGGTTGATCAGGTAAAAAAAATGGCAGAGTTGGAGGCTAAGATGAATAATCAAGATTTTTTTCTGGGGGCGGTTGGCGATTTTACCGAAGAACAAAAGTATGGCATTACTACCACTTTGAGTCATTACGGAGTCTTTGATCCGGTTGAAGAGGCAGCTAAGTTAACTAGGCAACGGGTGATTAACGCCATTTCAGCAGTATCTAATTCCCACCCAAAAAATTCGCCAGAGATGGTGGCCAAAATTTTAGCAAAAAGAAAAAATTATTTTTCTCAACCGGCGATTTCAATTCATTATGTTCATCGGGCTTCACCAGATCAATTAAAGAAAATAAAACAGCTGGTTAAAAAGTATAAAGTTTTACTTACCTTGCACAGTGCGGAAAATGAAGAATGGGTTCAGCAGTGTGTAGAGAAATATGGTAAGAGAACCGTTGAAGCTTTGGTAGATTTAGGTCTGGCTAATTCCAATACAATTTTGTCTCACGCCGTTCATTTTTCCGATGAAGAAATTAAACTGGTAAAAAAACACAAAATTGGCATTGTTCATTTGCCAACTTCCAATAAGCTTCACAAAAGTGGTAATTTTAAATATCCCTTATTCGTAAAATATAAAGCGGACAAACAGATTTGTTTAGGTACTGACAGCGTTATTTCCAAAAATAGTTTGGATCTTTTGTCTGAAGCCTTGCAAGCACGGATTATGCACAATGCCACCCACCGTGTAAACTATGAAGATCTATTTAAAATGATGACTTCTCAGGCGGCCAATATTTTAAAGCTGGAAAAGTTAGGAAAAATTATGCCGGGCTATAAAGCTGATCTGTCATTTTGGAAGCTGCGCGACCGGGGATTCATGCCATACAATGAAAGTAATCCTGTTAGCCTAGTTGGAAACATGATTACCCATGGTGGAAGAAATATTCGGGACTTAATGATTGACGGACAATTTATAATATCAAATAGAGTTCACAGTTTAATTGATGAAAGTAATTTAATGACCGCCCTACAAGAATCCCACACTAAGCTGCGCAAGCGTTTAAAAAAATAGGGGATGATGTTTCAAAAAAAGAAAAGGTTATTTAGCAAAGAAGCAATTATTATCTTAGTGATAATAATTATTTTTATTTTTAGTTCGTATTTTTCTTTAAAATATGCTGATTTTTTTGAGGGGATGGTATATCTTCAAGGAGTAAACGGCATAATGTATTACGTTTTAATAACTGTAGTGGCGGTGGTGATTGCTCCGGTCAGTACTTTTCCTTTGTTGCCAATTGCCGTGGCCTTGTGGGGTAGTTTTTGGGCGGCGACCACCAGCGTTATTGGCTGGACCATTGGGGGGATGATTGCTTTTATTTTAGCCCAATGGGGCGGCAAGCGGTTTGTTAAAAAGCTTTTTAAAACCGAGCAGATTAAAAGAATGAGTAAGATGATTCCCAAACGTAATTTGTTTTGGAGTGTGGTATTTCTTCGCTCAATCTTACCAGTTGACTTACTAAGCTATGCCCTTGGTCTTTTTACCGAGATGAATTGGTGGTCTTATTTTTTCGCTACGCTAATCGGCGTGGCGCCATTTGCCTACATTTTTGCCTACTCGGTTAAGCTGCCAATCAATTTGCAAATCATTGGTGGTATCGGAGTGTTTATTTTTATTGTTTTAAGTTATCGGACAATAAAAAAGAAGGCGATTAAGCTGACAAAATAATTTAGGCTACAATTAAAGTTTTACCAGGTGGCATACGGGACACGCCTGCCCTGAGCGAAGTCGAAGGGTTCAGAACTCTTAATTGGGTAAAACTTAGGTTTGAGAATAGATTATTTGAGGAAATGGTGGGATTATAGGTAGTTTTTTGATATAATATGATTATAATAAGTAAATTATAAATATAATTATATGATAAGCAGAGAAATCAGTGGAGGTATTGAAAATTTTGATTTAGCTGATGATAATGAGGACTCAGAAGCACTACCTATGAATTGTCCTAGATGTCGTGCCCCTGGGGTTGAAGGAGAACTTTGTCAAAAGTGTCTTAGAGTAATATCAAAACCTAAAGATGATGAGGTGAAACCTAAGGAAACACTACCTATGAATTGTCCTAGATGTCGTGCCCCTGGGGTTGAAGGAGAACTTTGTCTCGCACAACCCCTCTCCTCGTTTTCATCTCTGCTTATGTGGTGTCGCTTCCGCTACGGCGTTTTGCGACTTCGTTCGGGTCGGCGCAAGCCAACTTTTTGACATCATCCGCAGATTTAAAGGAAATCAGCTCCTTCGTCAAAAAGTTTGGAACGAACCCCTTGGTTCGTGACAAATCCGCGCGCTTCGGCGCACCAGTTCCGTCTGAATTCGTCGCGGAGCGACGCGCATTGGGAAAAGTTCTAAATTGTGTGGCATACGGGACAGTTTCAGAACTTTTGATTGGGTTAGATTTAGGTTTGAAAATATGGAAGGTTTGATTTTAGTGAATAGTATGGGATAATAAGTATAATATAAAATATGCTAGATACAAAAAGACAACCAAACCCTCAACTTAAATCAAGCAAGATAGACTCTAAAAAAAGTCTAAAAGTATTCCTTGGTTTAGGTTTCATTGTGCCATCTATTTATTGGATACTGGTTAGCATTTTACAATTATTGATTATATTTGGAGAATTCTTCTTGTCGGATTTAGCACTGGAGGATAATCCAAAAATTGATTCTCCAGTAATGCCTTTAATTTTTATAGCCTATTCAATAATTAATATAATTATAGGAATCAACATTATTAAATATAAGAGATGGATTTTTCCAGTTGTCTTATTAATTTTTTTGTTATATTCGGCGTACTTTTTAGTATCTTCTTTCAACACAGCATATGTTGAATATATTCCTTTACAGCTAAAGTATTTTTTTGTCATTCATCTTGTTAGTCTTTACCCGCTTTATAAATTGAAAAAAAATTCTTAAAAAAATTCTTAAAAAAATATTTTATAAAAAAACCTCCCCGCAACAGGGAGATTTTTTTTCCTCGGCCTTCGAACAATACAGCTCAATTGCCAAGGTGGGCATACGGGACAAGTTCAGAACTTTTGACTGGGTTAGATTTAGGTTTGAGAATCAAGAAAACTTGTTGACTATTAATTATATATTGCTATAATTAAATTATCTTTTAAAGTTTGTTCCTCGTTTTGAGCCGAGGAAGGCAGGTTTGTTTCTATATCTCCAGAGATAGACCATCAAAGGGAGACACCTCGCTAGACCGAAAGGTTTATCGGGTGCTCAAACATCACCGATAAGCTGTATATTTGTTTTAACAAATCCAGATTGTCTGTGAGGTGCCTGCCTTTGGTGGTTTTACTTTTATCCAATCTGAAAATCTTGAAATCTGGTGCTAGTAGCACGCCAGGCAACTTTAAGACCTGGATAAAAGAAAGGAACTTATGAAAATAAGAACCTTGAAGCCACCATACGAGGTGGTCATCCGAAAAGGTATTATCTATTACCTCAAGGATGGAATTTTAGTGCCTTCAACGGCATTAGAATTACAAAAACAGCCCTATAAAAGGACTGTTTTGTACAGTTTTTCAGCTTCTTATTAGAAGCTGTTCCATTACGTCTCTAATTTTATTATTAGGGGCGTTTTGGATTATATTTTTATAATACCATTTTTCTACAGTCGAGTGTAGTGTCTTCACGCAAGGGGTTTTTTATTTGACAAGTAGTATAAGTTAAGATAAGATTATTTTATAAGTTAAAAAATAGTTGCTGTAGGGGAATTATCACTGAGGATGGCCGACCTCACTAAAAACGCCTAGGTAAAATTCATACAGTAAAGCAAATACGTCATGTTAAGGAGGTGTGCTCCTCCTAAAAAAAAGTACATATTGGGAAACCAATAAAGATGGGATTTGTATCGAATATTAAGCATTCGGTATAAGTCCCATCTTTTTTTATGTCTAATAAAGAAAAATCTAAACAAGAAGATTCTGAAGCTAATCAAAATTTAGTTAGTTTTTTTAAACTTCTTGAAAAAGTTGATAGAAATAATAACCCCAGTTCATATAAGGAAAAGGTATTAAAAATCGAACAATAATAATTAAAACTAACCAACAACATCAAAAGGCTGTTAGATTTCCGTTGTTGGTTACTAGCAGCTTTTTGTTATATGGATGACTTTGTACAAGTACCAAGAAGAATTAAATATGATTTTATAGATTCTAAAATAACCCATAATGAATTTGAGGTTTTAGTTTGGATATTTTTGAATACCAATCCACATAATGGAAGATTTGAGACAAGTTATTTATCTTTAGTAGAAGATTTCAAAGAAAAGATTAAGTATGACAATATGAGGAAAATAATTAGTTCCTTACGTCGTCACAACTGGGTATGGTTTAAAGACCATAGGGGCAGGGGAGGTAAGTTCACAATCAAGCCATTGAATTTTCAGCTAACTAATAAGCATATCCAATCCATTGAAGATTTTACAATCACAACTAAGGATGAATCTTTAGTACAACCAATGGTACAACAAGCAGTGCAACCAAGTCACAACCTAGACACCTCTAATCACAACTTAAAAGAGGACAAAGATAAACTAATGAAACACTTTTCTATGGCTGACAACAATGAGTCAATCACAACTCCCTATAATAAGAATGATAATAAGAATGAAAATAATAATAATTTAATAGTGAAAAAATTAAATAATTCTACTAAGGAAGAGAGAAACATAGGAGGTAGAGCTATGTTAAAAGAGACTATAGATAAAATTAACGCTAAAAGATATGAATCAAAAAATAGAAGAACCAAATGAAAATCCACAGGAACTAGCTATTAACAGGGACGAGAAAGGCAGAATATTACCTGGTTCTGATTCTTTGAACCCTGGTGGACGACCCAAAGATTCTAAGTCTATAAAAACCAGAATAAGAGAACTTTTTGAAGAGGATCCAGGGTTATTTGAAAAGTTTGTTAAGAAAATGATTGAAGAGTATCCTAGCCTTACCTGGCAAATGTTAGAGGGCCGACCACCTCAAAAAACTGCTAACTCTGAAGATATGCCAGTACCAATACCCATTATGGCTGGATTAAGTAACCCAAAACTTATGGAGAAATGGGAGAAGATATTGAAGGAGGAAGGTTAATTTTATGGCTAATTTATAGTATAATTAAGATATAATATGAAAAATATCAGTTTAACAGGAGAACAACGTAAAAAAGAAATTGAGAGGAATCATAGTCACTATATGGAGATGGTTAGACACGCAAAAATTGATGGTTTTGTTTATGGACTTTTTGCAGGAATATTCTTATGGATGGTAGTAGTTTTTCTAAATGATCTATAGCAATATGAGCTATATTACATTTTTTCATAATTCAGGAGAGTATAGAGAGTTCTTTTCTTCTAAGGAAAATGATAGGCCATGTTTCTATTGGTTTGGTGATAGCTATCATTGTCATTTGGGATGGGACAATAGAGATGATTATTTTTACTTATTTGTAAAAAATCCCAAGGAAGATAAAATACCTTTCAGGGCTCGCTATGATGAATTAGACTTTAGCGGTCTCTATAAGAATTTCTTAGATTATAAAATTGCGAGAGAAGAGATTTATAAAGGTCAAAAGTTTTATGCCGAACCATCTATTTTGATGTCCTTTGCAAGAGTTGAGCCTGACATTATATCTAAGTATTTGAAAGAAAGCCAGGAATACGAGATTTTAAAACCAGGCAGTCACAAAGGTTTAAAGTTTAAAGTCTCTGATGAGGATGGTAGGTTGATTCCTTTCAACCAAATAGAAGTAATACTTGATATTGTTCCTCAGATAAAAAATTCATACCCATTTATAGAACCAAAAAAAGAACAAGGGCACTACATTTACGAAGATTGGATTCCTATGGTGACTGATAAAAATGGAGTTTGGTTATAATAATTAGTTAAAATAGTATGAAGTTCAATTTTAAGGAAATCAAGAAAGAGAAATTAATGGAATTCTTTGCTATAGTAATAGTTGTTGCATTTTTTTCCTATTATCTTGGCTACGTTTTTGGTCAAAATAAAATATTTAAGCAATTAGAAGAGAATGAAAATTTGAGATGTTATGATATTTCTTGTTATCTTGAATTACCTGAGTCTGGGAGAGAATTTGAATTTGACTTAGAAGGTTTCGATGATGTAGATTTTGATAGTTTAGACTTTGATTCTCTATAATATATAAAAAAATAAATATGAGTAAATATAAAAAAATAGCAATATTAGGAATCGTATCTTACATACTAACAGTAGCATTGTCTGGGCAAGACCTAGAGGGTAATTTACTGGCTCCAATATGGTTGATAGCTATATCTGGAATTATAAGACTTATATTTTATTTTTTATCAGTTTCAGTTCTGTGGAAAGTTGCGAAAAGAGATGTATCTATATTTCTAATAATTATTATTCTCAGCGTTGGAGTCCAACAATTTTACCAATCAGAAAACAGTTTAATAAATATACTTATAAACATTACTAAAATAGTTGAATTTCTTTTTTACTTCTACATAGTTTTCTTGCTCTTTTCTTTTAATAAACAATTAAAAACAGAAGTAAAATAATATGGAAGATTTACCATCATTATTTAAAATAATTGTAACTGGGATATTAACTTTAACATTTTATTTTGGATATAGGACTGTAAAAAAGAGTCAAAAAAGATTAAAAGAGACAGAAGAAGAAAATAAAAAGAAGAATTAATAAAATAATATGAAAAAAGAAAACCAAGCTTTATTCGGAGCAATAATCCTTTATTTGTTGGGAATGGGCTTTTATAAATTTTTAGGTGTTCAAGCTGCATTTGGTTATGTTTTAGCACTTACTGCTTATCTTTATTATCATTTGCAACTTAAAGAAAATGAATAAAAAAATCTTATGATAAACGAATTAAAAGAAAGAGCACCAAGTATAGTAGTCATGGTTTTACTAGTTATAGTGATTTGGGAGTTTAGTTATTGGTGGAACAATCATTCTACAGTAGCATTTATAATTGGCGTGTTAGCTTGTGTAGGTATATATAATATATTCACAATATTAACTTTAGAAGAAGAAATAAAACGGTTAAAAGAAAAATAATATGAAGAAGATACTTTTACTAATTGCATTATCAATAATACTAACTGGTTGCAGCCATCAATTTAATAATAATCAAACCGAAAATAAGATAACAACTAAACCAACATTAGAACAAAAAAGTAAATGTGCTAAAGATGGTCAAAATTATTTTGAAAAACAGAAAGCAGAAAATCCATCAGTAAATTATGTCGAGCCATTGTTTGTTTTTAATACTGATCTAAATACTTGTTTAATTTTATTAAATTGGTTTGACTTTGATTACAAATATCAAACTAAAGAAATTTTAGATATTTATACTAATAATTCGAAAGTATCTTATATGGTATCTATAAAAGGTGAAGAAGTCTATGGTTCAAAATTCTTATTTGATGAATTAGAAAAAATAATAATAAATCCATATAAATAATATGAAAGCAATAATTTTAGCTCGAGTTTCAACCGAATTACAGCTCATTGATGGACAATCTATTCCAGCACAATTAGCCCGTGCGAGAGAGTATGCTTTTAAAAAAGATTTTAACATCTTAAATGAATATCAGTTTGATGAATCATCTACAAAAGATAGAAGAACTAAATTTGAAGTAGTAATTAACCAAATTAAGAAGTCCAAAGAACCACTTGCTTTAATAGTTGAAACCGTGGATAGATTACAAAGAAGTTTTAAGGAATCAGTAGAACTTGATGATTTGAGAAAAGATGGAAAACTAGAAATTCATTTCATAAGAGAAAATTTAGTTATAAGTAAAGATTCAAATAGTTCTGAGATACAGCGATGGGACCTCGCTGTTTTTGTTGCTAAAAGTTATGTACTTCAAATTAGTGATAATGTTAAAAGAACATTTGACCAAAAAATTAAACAAGGAGAAATAATTGGGGTTGCCCCTATTGGTTATCTAAATTCAGTAGATGATAACGGCAATAAGACTGTTATACCTGATCCTGACAGGTCATATCATATTCAAGAAGTATTTGAGCTTTATTCAACTGGAAACCACTCCATGGAAGCAGTTGCAAAAATTATGAGAGACAAGGGTCTAAATACTGTTAGGGGAGCAACAATAGGGAGAAGGCAGGTTGAGTTAATATTAAAAAATACTTTTTATTACGGTTGGCAAATACATAAAGGAAAATTATATCCTCATAAGTATCAGCCTATTATAATTCAAGATTTATTTGATAAATGTAAAGAAGTTTTTAGAGGTTATGATGGTAAAACAAAAAATCATTCAGACAAACCTTACATATTTCAAGGACTTATCAAATGTTCTAATTGCGGATGTGCTATTACGCCTGAGTTTAAAAAGAATAAATATGTCTATTACCACTGCACAAACCATAAGGGTACCTGTAAGAAGGTTTATTTGAATCAGAATGAGCTTTTAAAGCCTGTAATGGAAGTATTAAGGAATATTAGCTTATCTCAAGAAATGATTGATGATATAACAGAAGACTTAAGTAACTACGAGAAATCAAAAAATAACTTTCACGAAGAGCAGTTAAAGAGACTACGGACTAATTATGATAATACAGATAGAAAATTATCTATGATGTATGAAGATAGATTAGATGGCAGATTAACTGCAGATGAATATGATAAAAAATTAGAAGAATTTAGAGGGGAACAGAATAAACTTTTGGGAGAAATGAAACAATATGAACAAGCAAATACTTCTTACTACATAACTGCTAACCAAGTTTTAAGCTTGGCTCAAAGAGCAGCTGAAATTTTTGAGAGTTCTGAAGTGTATGAAAAAAGACAACTACTAGAATTTGTATTTCAGAACTTTCAACTCAAGGGGAAAAACCTCTTATATAAACTAAAAACACCGTTCGATACGGTGTTGTTAGCTGGTGCCACACCAAAAGGTGCGACATGGGGTGGCTAAAGGGAATTGAACTTACACAAAATCACTAGCCGAATAATTGGCAGTGTCTTGAATTTTTTTCAAACTGTGAGGATGACTTTCTTTTAAACCAGCGGCAGAAATTTGTATAAACTCGGCGTTCTTATGTAATTCAGAAATATTTTTTGCTCCACAATAACCCAGGCCTTGTTTTAGTCCGCCAACAAGTTGGCCAATAATATTTTCAACGCTTCCTTTGTAATCAACATAGCCAACCACGCCTTCGGCTACTACTTCTTTTTGTTTTTTGTCACCTTGTAAATATCTATCCTTTGATCCTTTACCCATGGCTTCGAATGAACCCATGCCACGATACATTTTTACTTTTTTACCATTTTGGGTAACTACTTTACCAGGGGACTCATCAGTTCCCGCCAGCATGCCGCCAACCATCACCGCATCAGCTCCGGCAGCTAAGGCTTTGACCATATCTCCAGAATATTTAATACCACCGTCGGCAATCACCGGTGTTTTAGTTTTTTTAGCGGCTTTTACGGCGTCCATGACAGCGGTTAATTGAGGTACACCAATTCCAGCAATAACTCGGGTGGTACAGATTGAACCCGGGCCAACCCCAACTTTAATTACGTCAGCCCCGGCTTTAATCAAGTCGGCAGTAGCTTGTCCGGTAGCGACATTTCCACCAATAATTACCACTTTTTTGGGTAACAGTTTTTTCAGTTTTTTAATAGTGTCGGCTACTTTATAGTAGTGGCCGTGGGCGACATCAATGACAATGGCGTCCACGCCAGCCTTGGATAAAATTTGGGCGCGGGTAATAGCGGCGTCTCCTATAGCCACCGAAGCGCCACAAATTAATCCCTTAGCCTTAACTTTTTTAATCTCCGCGGCTTGTTTGGCCTCAGCCATATTTTTATGGATGATCCCTAAGCCTCCGGCTTTAGCTAAAGCAATGGCCATTGGACTTTCAGTAACCGTATCCATAGCTGCTGATAATAAAGGAATATCTAAGCTAAGAGTTTTTAACTTAACTGAAGTGTCAGCCTTGCTAGGGGAAGCACTGGATTTTTGGGGAACCAGCAAGACATCATCAAATGTTAGACCTTGTTTCATAAAGTATTTTTATTAATGGCTTTATAATAGCCCAAAACTACGATATAATCAACGTATGAATAAATCACAGATCGCGATAATCGATTTTGGCTCACAATACACCCATCTTATTACCCGGCGCATTAGGCAGCTGGGTGTTTTAGCTAATATTTACCCAACTAATGTACGCGCCAAAGATTTAAAAGGAGCCAAAGGAATTATTCTATCTGGTGGACCAAAAAGTGTTCATGATAAAACCGCTATTAAGTATGATTCTAAAATTTTTGATTTAAAGGTGCCAATTTTAGGACTGTGTTACGGTCACCAACTAATTGCTCATCATTTTGGTGGTCAGGTTAAGCCAGGCAAAACAAAGGAATATGGTTTTGCCTCATTGCAGTTAACTAAACCAACTAAATTATTGTTGGGGATTAAGAGTCGAGGAAAGATTTGGATGAGTCATGGGGACAGTATTAAACAGCTCCCAAAAAATTTTTTAACCACCGGCAAAACAACAGATTGTGCAGTAGCGGCAATGGCTAACGAAAAACAGAAAATTTATGGCTTGCAGTTTCATCCAGAAGTGGCACACACCGAAGAGGGGATGCAGATTTTGAAAAATTTTGTATTTAAAATTTGTCAGACTAAGAAAGATTGGTCTTTGGACAAATATTGGCAGAGTATTATTAAAGAAGTTAAAAAAACCGTTGGTAAGCGTAAAGTGTTTTTATTAGTTTCCGGAGGGGTTGATTCTACGGTTTGTTTTGCCATTTTAGAAAAGATTTTGGGCAAAGCCAGGGTGTTTGGCCTGCATGTCGATAATGGCTTTATGCGCCTTGACGAATCTAACCAAGTTAAAAAATCTTTAGCCAAAGCTGGATTTGATGACCTATTTGTTTTTGACGCTAGCGAAGGATTTTTAAAAGCAACAAAAAATATGGTTGAACCGGAGGCCAAGCGTCAGGCCATTGGGGCGAAATTTTTAAATGTTAAAGACGAAGTAATGGCTCTGCAAAAGATGAATCAACGAGACTGGATTTTAGCTCAGGGAACGATTTATCCTGACACTATTGAAACCGGTGGCACCAAACATGCCGACACCATTAAGACCCACCACAACCGAGTTAAAGAAGTTTTAAAATTAATGAAATTAGGAACACTAGTCGAGCCGTTGGCCACTCTTTATAAAGATGAGGTACGGGCAATTGGTAAGAAGTTAGGACTTCCCAACTCGTTAATTAACCGCCACCCATTTCCCGGGCCAGGACTGTCCATTAGAGCTTTATGTTCTAAAGGTAATGAGAAAGTAAAAAATCCTCAGTCAATAAATAAGAAGTTACAAAAAATTGTGGGACCAAAATTAAAAGCTCAAGCTCTGCCAATTAAAAGTGTTGGAGTTCAAGGAGACAATCGGACATATAGTCATCCAGCGATTATTCACGGCCAAGCCAGTTGGCCTAAACTTCATGACTTATCCGTTAACATTACCAACCAGCTTAGTGAAATTAACAGAGTAGTTTACGTTGCCGGACCAGGAAAAGTTGATTTCAAAAAATTTAAAGTTAAAAAAGCTCACTTAACTAAAGATCGTTTGGATTTATTAAGAGAGATTGACTATATTGTCAATCAAGCAACTAAAAAATTTAAAATATATAAAGATATCTGGCAGTTTCCGGTGGTGTTAGCGCCTCTCAGTTTAAATGGGGGAGAGACCATCATTTTACGACCGATTCAATCGCAAGAAGCAATGACCGTAAATTTTTATCAGATGAACAGATCAATTCTAAATAAAATTACGTCTCAAATTTTAAAAATTCCTGGCGTTGATTTAGTACTTTATGATGTCACCAATAAACCGCCGGGGACTATCGAGTGGGAATAAAAAAAGAGTCTTGAATTACTTTCAAGACTCATGTAAGTTAGGACACATTCCGTAGTGAATCAAGCTCCATTAGTGCCTCCTCGATTGCTGGGTGTTTTCCAGCAGCAACTATTTTTTTAAGCTTTCTTTTAGCCCCACCAACTTTTTTGCCATTTCGGTTAGTGTCATAAAGGTGGCGGCTAACCGTGGATTGAGAGATATCAAGAATAATAGCAATCTCTCCTTGTGTCTTTTTCATAAAGAAGTAAAGAATAACAATTTGCCTTTGCCTTTCAGTTAGGTCAGAGTCAATTATAACCTTTACTACAGGAATAACTTTTTTTCTGAAGTCACCCCAGGCAAAGCGCCAAGCTTTTTCTTCCTCAGTCTCTTGCCACAATCCTTGATTTGTAGAGAATCCATCAAGACGACTTGTGGCCGGGATCTCCCAAAAATCTGGATTAAAATTCATTATTCTCCCTCCTATTTTGGATTATAAAATGGTATCAGTTTAATTCTATAAAGTCAATAAAAAAAACGTCAGCAAGTATTTTCGCTGACAGTTTTTAATTTACCTTTATTCTTCTAATGCGGCTTTAAGTTCCGCTGCCCTAATATCACTATATGTTTGCCACTGAACTGCTGGTTTAGACAATGATTGTCCAATAAAATAAAGACCAGCTCCAGCCAAGAAGACTATTAGCCCAACACGGTACCAGTTTGTTTTATATTTTGCACTGATAAGCATAGTAGCATTATAGCATTAAGGAAATTTTTTTTAAAATTTATTTTATTGATTGAAAAGCTTTTTTTAATTTTTGAGCTGAACGCTTTAGCTGATTTTTTTCAGTCGCAGAAATTTCTGGATTAATTTTATTAATAATTCCTTGACGACCAATCACTGCCGGTAAACTTAAACAAATATCAGAGATACCATACTCACCTTGAAATAAACGGGAAATTGGTAGGACTGTTTTTCGATCAAACAAAATGGCTTTGGCAAGTTGAGTAATGACTGCTCCAATTGCATAGTACGTTGCTTGTTTGCCCTCAATAATAGTATAAGCAGCATTTTTTGTTTGATTAAAAATTTTCTTTTTTTCTGCTGTAGAGATTTTTTTAAATTTATCTAATGGTGTACCACCAACATCGGCCGTACTCCATAAAGGTAGTTCGCTATCACCATGTTCACCAACAATATATGCATGAACATTGAGAGGGTTAACTTTTAATTTTTGGCTTAACAAAAAACGAAAACGAGCGGAATCTAAAATAGTACCTGAGCCCATGATTTGATTTTTTTTGCTCGGAAACATTTTAACAATTTGGTGTGTCAAAACATCGACTGGGTTGGTTACCACCACCACTATTACCTTAGGATTTTGTTTAAAAATTTTAGGGACGATTTCTTTGATGATGGCGGAATTTTTTTTGACCAGATCAAGTCTAGTGTCACCGGATTTTTGTGATACACCACAAGTAATCGCCACAATTTTGCTGTCCTTAATGTCAGTATAATTTCCAACCTTAACTCGGGTGTAACCCCACAATGGAACGGAGTGTTGTAAATCCATTACCTGACTTTTTACCAGTTTTTGATTAAGGTCAATTAAGGCAATTTCCTCGGTGATATTGGCGGCAATTAAACTGTAGGCAGTAGTACTGCCCACCATGCCGGCACCAATAATTGTCACTTTATTTTTTATTTCCATGCTTAAATTATAGCACTATTTTTTTAATTTTAAAATTGTTCCTAGACCAACAATCACAAGTGCTGATACTCCGGAAACAATGTATTTATTTTTATTTTTGGGTTCGTTATTTTTAATAATATCTTCAGTTTTTACTCCTAAAACTTTTGGTTCAGCCGCGTCCGCGTCCTTTTTCTTGCCACCCTCTTTCTCTTCATCTTCAATATTATCTAAGGTGTTAATCTCACCTGGCGTTGGTGTATTGCTTTGTTGCCAGATAAACTGTTCGTCCAAAACCAAGCTAACCCCTTCTTTGCTTTCTTCGTAGTCAACAAAGTCAACCATGACACCTCCGGGAGTGAAAAGCCTAACTTCTTCATCACTATTATTAAGAGCAATCTTAGTATCAACTCTAGAAAAAGTTAAATATTGGCCAGGCTTAATAATGGTATCTGGAATTATATATGGCTTACTGCCACCTTCGACATCATCAAGCTGCCAGCCTGCCAAGTTTACAGGCTTATCATGGTTAGAAAAAATTTCAATGAATTCTGATTCACCGTCCGGTCCCTTGGGGTTTGGTAGAAATTCTGAAATAAAGATAAACGGAAATTCTGCCAGATGAGTTGACGGAGTTATTATCGATGAAATATTGGTCGGAATGGCTACTGGTTCATCCTGGTCTGTGCCTGTATCAACTTCAATTTTTAATTTTATAGTGCTACTAGCATTTTCGTCAGCCATAATTTTTAAGATAATTTCAAAGTCACCGACAGTTGAATATATTTGTCTGACGAACACACCGCTATCAGTTCGACCATTACCAAAATCCCAGAAGTAAGTTAACTTTCTATTTTCTGGATCAAAAGAATCTGAAGCATCTAGAGAAATTATCTCACCCACATTAGTTTTTTTTGGGCCATCAATAAACGGGACCGGTAAAATTTCTGTTTCAAATATGTTATCTATCCCTGGAGAAATATCATCCCAAAAAAACTTGTTTTTTTCTTGTCTCTGAAAGCTTTGATTTTCCGGAGCTTTTTTATTATATTCAACTCGATCAATAATTTTATTTTTTTTAGAGTAAATTGTAATTTTTTCTTTAAGGTTATTTAGTGCTAAATTAGTCTGCGGTCTATAGAATACCACAGCGCTGCTTGGCATCATGATTAATGACGGGACAGAAAAGTTTTGTTTTGCCCTGTTAGTAATAGTCCAGTTTGTTAAATCGATATTTCGGTCACTAACATTTTTTATTTCAATGAATTCATCTTCGAGATCAACACCTTGTGGATTTGGAAAAATTTCGTTGATAATTATTTCTCCTTTTTTAATCACCCTAGCATTGTTGGTTGGTGGAGGAGCTGGCTTGTTATCATCTTCATCGTCCGGATCTTCGTCATCATTGTCACCTTCATCATCTGGATCGGCGGTACTGTTTTCTGCTTTTGCTGTACCACCAATCTCAAGGCTAGTTTGCCAGCCGGAAACTGACGACCTTTCCATGGTTTGTTTAGTTGTGTTATCACCGGCTGGCCAGCCGTCGGTTCCGTTGACTTCGTCAACAAGATTGTTATCACCATCATATAGTTTAAGCCATTCACCGGTATTACTCATTGAGCCAGTGTAGATTTGATCGGCGGCGGCGTCTGGGGCGCTGTCATCGTCAGTTCGTTCAAGCAAGAAATATCCACTAGCCAGTATTAAACCTTCTAAATTAATAGCCGGACTACCGTCAGTTGCTTCCAACCGCCAACCCGTCAAATCAATGTCGTTGTCAGTTGAATTATAAAGTTCAAGCCACTCGTCGTTGGCTGAGTTTTCAGTGCCCATCCAGGCGATTTCGTTGATACGCACCGTTGATTCTTCGGCCTTGATTATGACCGGGGTGAGCAGCATTATTGTCACTAGTATAAGCTTTGTTTTCATAGACTTGTTTGTTAATAATTAACGTTTGTTGATTAGATTCAGAGATCCTTCGTTGGTCGCCTTTGGCGACCTGCCTCAGGATGACAAACCCAGAGGGCCTGTCATCCTGAAGGAGTCCCGCGACTGCGGGACGAATGAAGGATCTCAGTACCAGTCTTGCGATAAATCAATATAGGCAGGATTGTTAGCCCTGATTAGTTTAATTTTTTTCTTTCTTAGCCAACCCTTAATTTCTTTTTCTCGTCTAATTGCTTCATAGGGGCTCAGGAAGTCTTCAAAATAAACCAATTTGTTGACGTTGTATTTATTCGTGAAGCCTGGATTTATTTTGCTTTTGTGTTCAAAGGTTCGTTTGATTAAATCATTAGTGATTCCAATATAAAAGACGTGATTAGTTTTGTTAGTAATTATGTAAACATAAAATATTCGCATACAAAAAAAGCGTCTTCATTATGAAGGCGCTATGTTGATTTAGAAAAACGAAAACCCCGACAAGTCGGGGCCTTTCGCGCTATGTTGAGCCTAAGCTCATCCTTAAATTATCACAGTCAAAAATTTGTGTCAAGTTGACATTTTGTTAAAAATCAGCAATGATGTAAGGTGTTATCTTTTTATAAGCCGGGATGGCGGAACTAGGTAGACGCGCTTGGTTTAGGACCAAGTAGGAGTAATCCTGTGCAGGTTCGATTCCTGTTCCCGGCACCAAAAAAATTCTGTTAGGCAGGATTTTTTTGTTATGTTAAAATATAAATATGCCAATGACCAGCCGTATAAAATTCGTAATATTAATAGTCGTAATTTTAGTTCTTGCAGTTTCGGGAGGTTTATTATTATTAAATATTTTTGGAATGGCTTTAGTTTCTGAAAATGCAGACCTTAGAGTAGCAACCACAACTTACACAACACAAGAGGAGTGTGAAAAAACTACTGGACAGGAGTGCGGTCTTTTAATGTGTGACTATGTTCCGGAAGGAAAAACTTTTGAAGAAGTCTGTGGAATTGGTTTTAAAAAAGGCTGGGCACCAAGCATGCAACCTATGGAAGACGACACGGTCAATGTCGGTTGGCAAGAAATAGAAACTAGAAATTTTATAATTTCTTTACCACCTGGCTGGAAGTTTAATCAACTGCAAGGGATTGATTCCTATGTCGGTGAATTTGTTGGTGAAGGGATGCAACTTATTTTTGATTATGGTTGGTACTCCGGTGATGCCTCGCAGAATAACCCAAGCTATCAAGTTACCATTGAAACAATTGATGGTCTTGAAGCCAGACTTTATTCTTCGCCAGCGATTAAAAATGCTGGAGTTTATTTTGGAAATGTTGATGGTAGTCAAGTTGTTCAAGGACTAGGCACTCCAAACAGGCTGAGTCTGTATGGTAGCGGTTTAACAACAGAACAACAAGAGTTGGCTTTAGATATTTTTAGAACAATAAGATTTAAATAATATGTCCGTTAAAAAAAGTGCCAAAGATAAGAAGGATCTTAAAATTGAAATTCTAGAAAAAGTTTCCAGCCTAACAACGGCTGGTTTTGGCTTGGTAGCGGCTCTGGCTTGGAATGATGCTATCAAGGCAGTCTTTGCCCAATTTTTTCCTAAACCTGGCGATAATGTTTTGGCTTTACTAAGTTATGCACTAGTTATCACCATTTTAGTGGTAATAGTCACAATTCAGCTAGGACGGACCGTTAACTTAGCCAAAAAACAGCTAAAAGGCAGTAAATAGGCAAAACTGTTGACAATAATCATAAAATGATATATAATGGTTATGTTATCTAGATTTAACTAGCAATAACTCACAAGATCAAAACTATATGATAAATTTATTACTTATTCATAAAGTCCTCAGCGCATGATTGTCTGATATTTTGTTTGTTATTCCATCCGCTTGAGGCCAAGCGGTTTTTTGTTTGCCTCAGCTGTTCTTTAAACCAAGTTATCCTAAATTTATTTCAGTGTCTGTTTATAAAGAGACATTGAAATAAGAATGGCATGACAGTTTAAGGAACGAAACTCAAGAACTTTGAAAATTAAATAATGTATCTAAAGCATCTTGATAAAAAATAAAATAACAAGAACTTATTAGATGTCTCTCGGATTTGCCCGAGATGATATTTAGTATCTCAATTCTTGTGGTTAAATAGAATCAAGAGCAAATGGTGGATGCCTAGACATCAAAAGACGATGAAGGACGTAGCAGCCTGCGAAAAGCCTCGGTTAGGTGGCAAGCAACCTTAGACCCGGGGATTTCCGAATGGGGAAACCCATCTTAGTGGAAGACTAAGATATTATGCACTGAATACATAGGTGTATAAAGATAACCTGGCGAAGTGAAACATCTCAGTAGCCAGAGGAAAAGAAAATAAAGCGCAACTAATAACTCATGGTAATTAACCAATTCATTTATGAATGTTAAGAGCTATAAGTTATTAGCTGCTTATTCCCTGAGTAGTGGCGAGCGAAAGGGGATTAGCTCAAATTCTGTAGACTATGTCTTATTAAGTTCTTCTTGCAAGAAACTTAATGGACTTTTAAGGGTACAAGCCCGTAATGTGTGCAGGAGGTTGTAAGATAATTACTTTTTCAATTCTTGTAGATTGGAGTAGAGTCATAAAATATTTCTTCCCTAACAAAATCCGTTGGAAAGCGGAGCCAAAGAAGGTGATAGCCCTGTACGTAAAAGGGGTAATAACTCTGCAGTTTTTATCTTGAGTACCACGGGTCCCGTGAAACCCTGTGGGAAGTCGCCGCGACTATGCGGTAAAGCTAAATACTTTTGATGATCAATAGTGAACAAGTACCGTGAGGGAAAGGTGAAAAGCATCCCGGTAAGGGAGATGAAATAGTATCTGAAACCATTTGCTTACAAAGAGTCGGAGCCCAATACTTTGTGCGTTCTTTAGCATAAAATTTTTAGGGTAATGATGAGAAAAAAAGTCTCGGATCAGGTCAGTAATGGCCAGGCGGATCCGGATACCGGAATCATCCTCGCAAGAGGCAGTGTGTCGGCTACGGCACTGTAAAAAATCAAAGGGTCATTCTCATCATTACCCGACCCTTAATAAAGAACGTAGAAAGTATTGGGTGACGGCGTGCCTATTGAAGAATGAGCCAACGAGTTTGTGAATGCTGCTTAGCTTAAGTTCGAACAGAACGAAAGCGCAGTGAAAGCAAGGGTTAACCCCCGTTTTTCACTTATTGATTATGACAGGATTTATCTTGTCCTAATCAATTTGTGAATATGTAGTATTTACAAGACCCGAAACCAGGTGATCTAGCCATGGCCAGGTTGAACCAACTGTAACAGGTTGGGGAGGACCGAACCCACCCGCTGTGCAAAACGGGGGGATGAGCTGTGGTTAGTGGTGAAATGCTAATCGAACCTGGTAATAGCTGGTTCTCCTCGAAATAGCCTTAGAGCTAGCCTTAAGAAGTAACTGTGGGGGTAGAGCACTGAATGGGGATAGGTGGCGTAAGCCTACTGTCTTCAACCAAACTCCGAATACCACAGCGGAATTCTTAGGAGTCAGACTATGGGGGCTAAGCTCCATCAGTCTAAAGGGAAACAGCCCAGATCACAAGTTAAGGTCCCTAAATCTATGTTAAGTGTAAAAGGTGGTGATTTGACTTAAACAACTAGGAGGTTGGCTTAGAAGCAGCCATCCTTTAAAGAAAGCGTAACAGCTCACTGGTCAAGTTGGATTGCGCCGAAAATGTACCGGGGCTAAACATAGTACCGAAACTGTGACTTTATCCGCGCCTCACTGCGTTCGGCACGGAATTTCGAATTTTTAATTTCTAATTTCGAATAAATTTCGAATGACTGAATTTTTAAAGTACTTAAAATTCAAAATTAAAAATTTAAAATTTCCACAGCTGAGCATAGCGAAGCGTGGATAAGGGGTAGAGGAGCGTTTCTTAAGCGTCGAAGGTGAGTCGTAAGGCTTGCTGGAGTTTAAGGAAGTGAGAATGTTGGCATAAGTAGCAAAAAAGCGGGTGCGAATCCCGCTCACCGTAAACCTAAGGTTTCCTGGGCAACGCGAATCGACCCAGGGTTAGTCGGGCCTAAGGCGAGGCCGAAAGGCGTAGTCGATGGATGAGCAGGTCAATATTCCTGCACTATCTAATAACAAACCAATAATTGACGCATTTTGAATGTTCAAGCGTTCTATGGTATGGACGTCGTTGTCTCCGCAAGGAGTTGACGGAAGATGAAGGTTCGCCGGATTCAATTTGAGTTGAAGGAGTGCCTAGAAAAGCTTATTGGCATGGTTACTAGATATCCGTACCGTAAACCGACACAGGTAGGTGGGCATAAGTGTGCCAAGGTGTACGAGAGAATGCTCGTTAAGGAACTCGGCAAAACAGCGTCCGTAAGTTCGCAATAAGGGCTGCCTTGCTTCGGCAAGGCCGCAGCTAAAGATCTCAAGCGACTGTTTACCAAAAACATAGGTCCCTGCGAAAGCGCAAGCTGATGTATAGGGGCTGATGCCTGGCCAGTGTCAGAACGTTAAGGGGATGGGTGAACCCGTATTTATATGGGGGCAGCCTTGATCTGAAGCGCTGATGAACGCCGGCGGTAACTATAACCGTCCTAAGGTAGCGAAATTCCTTGTCGTGTAAGTTACGACCTGCACGAATGGCATAACGACTTGAGAACTGTCTCAACGAGCAACTCGGCGAAATTGCAATTCCAGTAAAGATGCTGGATACCCATAGTTGGACGAAAAGACCCCGTGAAGCTTTACTACAACTTGATATTGAATTATTATTTCACCTGTTCAGCATAGGTGGGAGCCTTCGGGCGCCAGTGAGATACCACCCTTGTGTTGTGATAATTCTAATCTATCTCCCTGAACCGGGAGAGGAGACAGTATCTGGTGGGTAGTTTGACTGGGGCGGTCGCCTCCCAAAAGGTAACGGAGGCGTTTACAAAGGTTGGCTAGGTTCGGATGGAAATCGAATCGATAGTGTAAAGGCACAAGCCAGCTTTACTGCAAGACCTACAAGTCGAGCAGTTACGAAAGTATAACTTAGTGATCCGACCGTACGATATAGGACGGCGGAAGCTCAACGGATAAAAGTTACTCCGGGGATAACAGGCTAGTCTGGTCCAAGAGTTCACATCGACGACCAGGTTCGGCACCTCGATGTCGGCTCGTCGCATCCTGGGGGTGAAGAAGCTCCCAAGGGTTTGGCTGTTCGCCAATTAAAGCGGCACGCGAGCTGGGTTCAGAACGTCGTGAGACAGTTCGGTCTCCTATCCACTATGGGCGTTGAAATTTGAAGGGGCACATCTCTAGTACGAGAGGACCGAGATGTACGAACCTCTAGTGTACCAGCTGTTCTACCAAGGGCATTGCTGGGTAGCTACGTTCGGTTAGGATAAGCGCTGAAAGCATCTAAGTGCGAAGCCGTCCCAAAGATTAGATTTCATTACAAGGTTCCCGGTAGACGACCGGGTTGATAGGCGGTAGGTGTAAGGGCAGTAATGTCTTAAGCCGGGCCGTACTAATTACCAATCTATCTTAACCACAAGAATTGAGATTAAAGATGATACATTAAAACTATTAGAACATGGTACCGAACATTTTGTTGGGTACCCAATTCTGGTGGTTTTAGCAGTGGGGTCACACCTGTTCCTCCCCCTACGTCCCTCACTACGTTCGGGACTACGGAGGACAGGCATCCCTCACAATATAAAAATATATTTAAACTTTGATTGGGTTCAAAGTTCCCGTGATTTTAGCGAAGAGGTCACACCTGTTCCCATCCCGAACACAGCAGTTAAGCTCTTCAGCGCCGATGATACTTTAACAGGGAAAGTAGGTCATCGCGGGAACTTTGCACCCAATTTTTTTATACTCAAAAATGTGTTTTGGAAAGCATGCCCCGGCGAAGGCCGGGGTCGCTGCCAGTTATAACATTAAGCTCCGTTTAACACGGAGCTTTTTGGTTGACTGAAATATTTTTTTATTATAAAATTAAATTACCACAGCACCCAAGTTTTACCACTCAGGTGCTATTCCAGACCCCGTGGGGACGGTTGATTGCTCCTTTCTCCACAAGTTCAACGCACCAACGCACCAACGCAGCTCCTACAACCCCACAGAAGCACAACCGTCCCCACATCCCTATAATGTTCTTTACTTTTCTCGTTCCAGGGCTCCTCACAGCCTACGCTCGCCGCTGGCCCCCAAGATACATGACTTCTCACCATACTCCGAAGTTCATGTCATGGGGGTCTTTTTTTATTGATTCTATTGAAGTTTTAATTTTAATTTAATGGATTGACTCAATTTTTTTTCGTTATAGTATAAATTTACCTGTAGTTCTTTATCACCATTCCTTTTTTGTGGAGGCAGCCGTTCCTGCATCTTTTCCTCCGGCCTTAACGTTGGCCGTGAACCTGCAAAGAAAGATGTTCCGGCTGCCTCCGCACTCCCTTATTTAACCGTTCTTTTTTCCCGTACCCCACGGGTATACAGCCAGGGGGCAGTTGTCTATCGCTCGCGCTGCAGCAGCGCAATCTTCGTGGTTTGGTGGCCTCTTTTTTTATTTTTAATAATTTTTTTGGATTGACTTTTAGGTTGATTTACGGTAAGATAATTATTATTAATTATTTTTTTATGCCAATCAAAGCTGCAATTAATGGATTTGGTCGGATGGGACGTTTAACTTTACGTAACGTTTTTGATGATCCAGACATCGATGTTGTAGCAATCAATAGCCGCGGTAGTGCGGCTTTTTATGCTCATCTTTTAAAGTATGATTCGTCTTATGGCATTTGGGATAAAGAAGTTACTGCACCAACCGAAAAGGAAATTGTGATTAATGGCAAGTCAATTCCTTTACTTAACGAAAAAGAAGACCCCGCAATTTTACCCTGGGACACTTTGGAAGTGGACGTGGTAATAGAATCAACCGGGGTTTTTAAAAACCGTAAAGATTCAACCAAGCATATTGAGGCCGGAGCTAAACGAGTGGTAGTGACCACTTCAATCAAAGACGATGACATTACTTTGGTGGCCGGTGTAAATTTGGATGATTACAATCCTAAAAAACATAAAATAATTGCCGCCGCCTCGTGTACCTCTAACTGTTTGGCTTTGACCATTAAACCAATTCACGAGCAATTAAAAATTAAGCATGGATTTTTAACTACGGTCCATGCTTTTACTAATGAACAACATTTAGTTGACGCACCACATCATAAGGAAGACTTTAGGCGAGCTCGAGCTGCAACAGAGTCAATTATTCCAACTAGTACTGGTGCTTCTGAAACCGTAGACAAGATAATTCCAGCGCTAAAAGGTAAATTAAATGGCATGGCGATGAGAGTACCAATAGTTTTACCGTCAGTAGTGTCCTTAGTTCTAGAATTTGAAAAAAAAATTACGGTTAAAGAAATAAATAGTATTTTGCAAAAAGCAGCCGAAGGAGAAATGAAAGAGTCGCTAGGATTTTCTGATAAACCACTCGTGTCAGTTGATTATCGAGGAGACACTCGGGGGGCAATTATTGACGGACTGTCGACTGAAGTAGTTGATGACAAAATGGCAAATATAGTTTCTTGGTATGATAATGAGTGGGGTTATATAAACCAATTAGTAAAAGTAATTAAGCATATAGGAAAATAAAAAACCAAGCTAGATTTTAAAAATTAAAATTTAACTTGGTTCTTTATTTGGAACCTTGACAATAAAATTATTTCGTACCCTCGGTGTATTCTAAAGGGAGGAGTCTGTTTTGAAAATCATGGGATCTGTAACGGAAGGTATTGTCGGAGTTGTATCCGACATTGATAATACCGTATACTGCCGATCTCCTGAGTATTTTGCTGCAGGAAGTCGTCGAGAACTTGAAGGTTGTGCATCTGTGCTAGGCCTTGCTTTTGGAAAATTTGAACCAATGTTCAAGTCTAAACAAGGAGAGATCGCGGCTCGCACTGGCAGAAAGGTTACTGTCACCGAAACGGTCTATGAATTAGGTGTCACGCCCGAGCAGTGGAGTGATCTTCGATGTGTAGCTTGGCAACCCGAGAAATGGATATCATCTGATCGAGAGATTTGTCAGCTACTGGTTGAACTATCTCAACATTTTGTCTTAGCCTTTGGCACTAATTCGCCAATTGAGATAGGCAAAAGAACGCTCCAAGCTATAGGCATTGCCGAAGTAGTACCTCAGGCCACAGTCTTTGGACCTGAAATTTTGGGAGCTTCAAAGCCAAATCCGGCATTTCATGCGGGAATTGCTGCTAGGCTTCAGCTTGAACCAGAAAATTGTATTTCCATTGGTGATCGTGAATTTTCTGATGGACCACCAGCGATTGCCGCTGGCTATTCTGGAGCCATTATTGTTCCGGGAAGCCGCAACGAACTAGTAGAAGTAATTCAGCAGTTACTTGAGGGATGTGTTTCAACCACGGGAAAGGAGAAGTAGCCTATGTACGATGAAAGTCGGACATTTGGTGATGTTATCGGAGATTTATGTGTTTCCGGCAAAGTCACCTTACTAGCACTCACCGGTCAAGCAGGTGCAGGCAAGACTAACCATATTGCACCGTTGATTGTTGCTGAGGCAGAGAAGCGTGGTCACCATAGCTGTCGTCTTGGTCTCGATGTCTTTTTTAGGCTTTCGAGCCGAGATCGAGCAACTTGGATTGCTGAAGGCGATAAGAAATCATCGGCTGAAAGCTTACGACGACGTGATCAGATCAATTGGTGGGACTTTGGAAAAGCGCAGACGTGCTTAAACATAATCCGTCAGGGTAAACCACTTCGTTTGGAAGAAGTTTACAATCGTGAAGATGGCGGGGAGCTGACAAGGACGGAAGAAGTTATTCCTCCTGATGAAGGCATGCTTCTAGTTTTTGACGGTGTAGCCGTTTGCCACCTCGAGGGTTTTGATGAAGTGATGTATGTCCATGCTCCGGCCGAGATACGTTTGGAACGTCTTCGGGAGCGTGATGTTCACCGCAAAGGAGAGCAGATTCTGGAGCGCTTTGGAATTACTCAAGAATTTGAGTGCCACTACTTTCCAGAGTATTGGGATGCGATTACTTCGTTTGTCGATAACTCAGTTGACAATCCACGAGTAATGCAGCAGATGTCACACGTTACTGCACTAAATCGTGGATTTGTTCCCGAGAAATCAACGCTTTAATTGTTATTTGAAATTCAAAAGCGATTTCATTAATTTGAGACCGCTTTTTTTCTTTTTAAAAATTATAAACTGTTTATTAAATTTAAATTTATTTCTGAAAGTTTTTTAACTGTAGTATCAGCTTGATCATAAGTACCTTTAGGCATAAAATTATGTTTAACGCCGATGCATTTCATTCCAGCATTTTTGGCTGAGCCAATACCATCTTTTGAATCTTCAATAACCACACATTCATTTGATGTCACCCCTAATTTTTTGGCCGCCAAAAGATAAATTTCCGGATCGGGTTTTAAATTAGTAATATCATCAATTGAAAGAATAACCTCAAAAAATTCTCTAATATTTAGCCAATCAGCCATACTGCTAATCATTTGAGATTCATTCTGTGATATGATGGCTAACTTAAAGTTATTTTTTTTTAGTAACTTTAATAATTCTTCACCACCATCAACTTTAGTAACGTATTTATCTGGTTCAGTATTAAATTCTTCTCTTTTTAGTTGAGTAAGCTTTTCAAAATCGATAATTTTTTTTTGCTCAAGAGTTAAAACATCATTCCAGAAGTCCTTAGACTTTCGACCGGCTTTAAATTTAAAATCACTATCTCTTAGATTTATACCTTTTTTCTCCAGATAGTCCTGGTAAAACTTAAAAGTTTCATGCTCGGTTTTAATTAGTACACCATCTAGGTCAAATAATACTGCTTTTATCATATAGGTTATTTTATCAGCTAATAAGTACCATGACAATTTAGCAAAATTTATTGACAATTTACTTTAAAATATTTGGCTTAATTTACTTATTTTTTTGTTTATCCACAAAAAGTGTAGAAAAAAACTTGACAATAAATCTAAGAAGTATATAATATCTAATTATGATCGAAAACATTTTAAAAACCCTTGGTTTAAGCGACAAAGAAGTAAAAGTCTATTTATCTTGCTTAAAAGCTGGACCATCTTCAGTTAGGAAAATTGCCGAAATTGCTGACATAAATCGGGGGACAACTTATGATATTCTAAAATCTTTAATAGAACAAGGTTTAATTAGTTATTATCATAAAGATAAAAAACAGTATTTTATTGCGGAAGATCCGGAAAAACTTAAAGACACTCTTGATCGGAAAAAGCAGGAGCTGGAGAAAACTAAAAAATCAGTTGATCAAATTATTCCTGAGCTTAAATCAATTTATAATAAAGCTGGTGCTAAACCAGTAGCAAAATTTTATGATGGTTATTCCGGCATTAAATTAATTCTGCAAGATGTGATTAGTAGCTCGAATGAAATTGCAGAAAAAGAATATTATGTTTTTTCTTCCTCAGCGATAAAAGATTATTTGTATAATGTTTATCCGGAATTTTCTGACGACCGAATTAAAAAAGGAATTAAGGTTAAAGTAATTTCAATCGGACCGGGTGGCGAAACTAGGGGACTGGATGAAAGGAAATGGTTAACCAAAAAAGAAAGTGCTCCAACTTATATTATTATTTATTCAGATAAACTAGCTATGATTTCGGTTGATGATAATCAAAAACCAATTGGTGTTATTATTGAAGATAAAAATATTTATCAAACTCAAAAAATGACTTTTGAATTTATCTGGGGAAAACTTTAGGGTTTACCTAAATGAAAAAATGTAGTATTATGTGTACTTCTCTCAAAATAAAATTTACTAAAAATAATAAGCTAATAATTATTTTTTAAAAATATATGTGCGGTATTGTCGGTTACATTGGAAAAAATCAAGCGAGACCAATTTTACTGGAAGGTTTAAGGCGCCTAGAATATCGTGGTTATGATTCGGCGGGAGTCGCAGTATTAGATGGTGATACCATCAATAATTTTAAAGTTAAGGGGCGCGTAGCAGAATTGGAAAAAATATTAGCCAATCAAGATTTGGAAGGCAGTATTGGCATTGCCCATACTCGTTGGGCTACTCACGGTGAGCCATCACAAAAGAATGCTCATCCGCACAGCGATGGTGAAGGAAATGTCTTTGTTGTTCACAACGGCATCATTGAAAACTATAAAACTTTAAAAACTAATTTAGAAAAAGAGGGACATAAATTTAGCAGTGATACCGATACGGAAGTAATTGCTCACTTAGTTTCAAAATTTTTAAAGTCCGGTGATGATTTAGAACAAGCTGTCAGAAAATCTTTACGACTTATTAAAGGAGCGTACGCCTTACTGGTGATGGCCAAGTCGGAACCAGAAACTTTAATTGCTGCTCGGTTTAGTAGCCCGCTACGAATTGGCGTTGGTGCTGATCAATTAATCATTGCTTCAGACCCGTCAGCTATTTTAAATTATACTTCACAACTTGTAACTTTAGGTGATGGCGAGATTGCGGTTATCAAAGGAACTGATTATGCTATCTCCAGTTTAGTTGGCGGTGGTACCATTGATAAAGAAATTGAAGAAATTGAATGGGATTTAACGGAAGCGGAAAAAGGCGGGTATGATCATTTCATGCTTAAAGAAATTATGGAACAACCGGAGACGGTAAGGAATACTTTACGAGGAAGGTTAATCTCCGAGGAAGGCAAGGCTGTTTTAGGTGGCCTTTCAAGGGTAGAGGATAAACTTCGTCAAATTGAACGTATTACCGTTGTCGCCTGTGGTACGGCTTCATATGCCGCTTTAATTGGCGAATATATGCTCGAAGAGTATGCCGGGATACCAACAGAGGTGTGTGTTTCCTCGGAATTTAGATACCGTAAAGCGGTAATTGACCCCAAAAAAGAGGCAGTTTTAGTGCTAAGTCAGTCAGGTGAAACGGCCGATACTTTAGCGGTAATTAAAGAAGTTAAAGAAAAAGGGGTATTAACTATCGGAATTGCTAATGTCACTGGCAGTTCTATTGCTAAAGAAACTGATGCTGGAATTTATAATCACGCCGGTCCAGAAATTGGCGTAGCCTCAACTAAGGTTTTTGTTTCTCAGCTTACTGTCCTCTCATTACTAACTTTATTTTTAGGTCGACAAAGACAAATGTCTGTTACTATGGGTAAACGCATTACCGAAGAACTTTTAAAAATTCCCGAATACATTTCTACAATTTTAAAAACTAATCAATCAATTTTAGAAATCGCAGAGAAGTATAAAGACTATAATGATTTTTTCTTTTTAGGACGAAAATATAATTTTCCAATTGCTTTAGAAGGAGCATTAAAATTAAAAGAAATTTCTTACATCCATGCTGAGGGTGGCTCGTCTGGAGAATTAAAGCACGGACCAATAGCAATGATTGATGAAAATTTTCCTACTGTGTTTGTCTGTCCTAAAGACAGTGTCTACGAAAAAAATATTAGTAATATCGAAGAAGTAAAAGCCAGAAAAGGAAAAATTATTGCGGTGGCCACCGAAGGTGACGAGGAAATAAAAAAAATTGCTGATGAAGTTTTTTATATTCCCAAAACTTTAGAAATGCTGACCCCGATTCTTGCCGTAGTGCCATTACAACTTTTAGCTTATCATGTTGCTACCCTTAAAGATTGTGATGTTGATAAACCAAGAAATTTAGCCAAGAGTGTAACTGTTGAATAAATATGAAAATAATTTTTTACGAAAATAGTAATGTACAAAATTTACAGCCGATTTCTTTAGCTCGGCCAAGTTTTGATATTCTTTGTGGTGGAACAACTTTGTATAAATTATTACAACAAGAGCTTAAACCAGTTAAAATTAATTTTTTAGTTCGTGACTATTTGATGAAGACTGCTGTTCAAAAATTTAAATCGGTAAAAGCTAATAATCCAAAGATTTTATTTTTAGATGGTTCAATAGTACCCAGTGTAAAAATTATTAATGAAATTAAAAAAATAAATAAAAGTGTTTTGTTAAAAAGTAAAACTCAAATTGTTGGTGCCTATTTAGATTTGACAGAGATTGATTTAAAAAATAAAGATATAACCAAACTAAAACAACCGGAAGTAGTTGGATTTTTAATTAAATTAAAATTGCCAGTCAAAAAAGTTAATTGGCCTTTGTTCGAATACCCTTGGGACGTTATTTCTTATAATGAGGAAATATTACCAATTAACCTGAAACATTTTTCTAAAAATTTTAAACAACTAAAACCAAATGTTTTTGTAGGTAAGAATGTTACCATTGAAGGTAAACCTTTTATTGATAATACTAAAGGCATAATTATCATTGATGACAACAGTGTGATCGAGGAAATGTCCGTGTTACGAGGACCGCTTTATATCGGAAAAAATTGTCAGATCGTTAGTTTTACCAGTTTAAATGGTAGCTCCAGTATTGGTGATGTTACCAAATTGGGTGGCGAGGTGGTCAACGTAACGGTTCAGGGCTACAGCAATAAAGTTCACACCGGCGTGATTGCAGACAGCTATATTGGTGAGTGGGTTAATATTGGTGGCGGTACCAGTTTTTCTGACCTAAAAAATACCTACAGTAAGGTAAAAATGTTAGGAAAAGACACCGGCCGCCAATATTTAGGAGCGATTGTTGGGGATTATACTAAAACAGCAATTGGTACAATGGTATATACTGGCAAGGTAATTGGAGTTAATTGTTTGTTATATGGAACAATTACGTCTGATGTCCCATCATTTACCAATGCTGGAACAATGTTAAAAAAATGGGTTGAGTGCCCATTAGCTGTTGCCCAAAAAACGCAAAGTAAAGTTATGCCACGACGTAAGATCAAAATGACCGGTACAGACAAAAAATTAATGGAAAAAGTTTTTCAAATAACTGGACCGGATCGTCAGCAGGCAAAAGTTAAAAAAGTCTCGCCTCGCGGCGAAGCGGGTAAACCAGAATTTATAAAATAATTTATGAAACTTTTAGAATACAAAGGAAAAGAGTTGCTAGAAAAAAGCGGTATTAAGATTCCACCGGCAATTGTGACCAATAATAAATCTTATATAAATCTTTCTTATCACAAAGAGAACTACCGTCAGTTTTTTGTGGATAATAAAAAAATTATTATTAAGCCGCAAGTTATTGGTGGTAACAGAAAAAAGTTAGGATTGATTGGAACTTCGGATGATTATGCAACATCCTTAGAGTTGATTGATCAGCTTTATGACAAGGAATACAATAATCAGCCCATCGATACTTTACTAATTGAAAAAAAATTAGAAATTGATAAAGAATATTTTTTAGCCATTGTTTATGACACCGTAAAAAGACAGCCAATGATTCTTTTTTCTAAAAATGGTGGCATTAATGCCGAAGACGAAGCACCGAAAGACTTAACAATTTTTTATCCTAGAAAAGTTGATGTTCTGCATGACTTTGAAGCTCGGGAAATTGCCAGACAGGTTGGTTTCAAGGGAGCAGAAAAAATACAACTAGCTGGGCTTATCAAAAAAGTTTTTAACTGTTTTATAAAGTATGACTGTACGGCCTGTGAAATCAACCCAATTATTAAAACCAAAGATGACGTGCTTTATGCTGGCGATGCCAAGATTACAATCGATGACAATGCTATTGCCCGACAGGAAATTTTTCATGATGTCACCGACACCGAAGAAAAGTCAGTTTTAAATCAACGAGAACTAGAGGCCCGTCGAATTGATATTCATGATCACCGGGGAGTGGCTGGAAAAACTTTTGTTGACCTTGATGGTGATATTGCCGTCTTAGCCTCTGGTGGCGGTGCATCACTAACTTGTATGGATGCTCTAATCCAAGCTGGTGGAGCACCAGCAAACTATACTGAATACAGTGGTAATCCCTCGGCTGAAAAAGTTAAAAAATTAACGGAGGTTACTTTATCTAAAGAAGGTTTAAATGGTTGTTTGGTTATTGGTGGAACGGCAAATTTTACCGATATATTTGAAACTTTATCTGGTTTTGCCGAAGGTTTAAAAGTAGTTAAACCAAAACCAAATTATCCAATAGTAGTTAGGCGTGCTGGGCCAAATGATGAAAAGGCCTTTGCGATGCTAAAAAAACTCGCGGCAGAGAATGATTTTGATATTAGTTTATATGGTGAAGAAACTCCAATGACTTTGGCTGCCAAATTAATGGCCGAAAAAGTCAAGGAACATAAATTACATAAATAATATGAGTATTTTAATAAATCAAAACACCAATGTTGTAGTTCAGGGAATGACCGGCAAAGAAGGAAGTCGAGCGGCTCAATCAATGATTGAGTCGGGGATTAAGGTGTCTTGTGGTGTTACACCTGGTAAAGGTGGTCAAAAAGTATTAGATTTACCTATCTTTGATAGTGTTTTAGAGGCCTTTGAACATGATGGTACTATTAACACCAGCGTTTTATTTGTTCCACCGCTAATGGTTTTAGACGCCGCCTTAGAGGCGATTAATGGTGGTGTTAAAGTTTTAGTTATTATCACGGAAAATGTTCCAGTCCCGGATAGTGCTAAAATTATTGAGCAGGCAAAACTTTTTAACTGCCAAGTTGTTGGCCCATCTTCAGTTGGTATTTTAAATACTAATTTAGGAAAACTTGGATCAATTGGTAAGCCCCAGGAGAGCAAGATGTATTCACCCGGCAACATAGGTATTATTTCTAAAAGCGGTGGGATGTGCGCGGAAACTGCCTTAGTCCTTACACAAAAGGGTTTAGGGCAAAGCACAGTGGTCGGTATTGGCGGAGATGTTTTAATTGGTTGTGATTTTGTAGATATTCTAAAATTATTTGAACAAGATGAGGAAACCAAGGTAGTGGTATTTTTTGGTGAAATTGGTGGTAACTATGAACAATTAGTGGCGGAGGCCGTTAAAACTAAACAGTTTACTAAGCCGTTAGTTGCTTTTATTTCTGGACAATTCGCCGAAAAAATTGGTCGCAGTTTAGCCTTGGGTCATGCCGGCGCAATTATTCATAAGGGAGCTGACACGGCCCAGTCGAAGAAAAAAGTATTAAAAGAAGCAGGAGTTTTAATTGCTGACTATCATTATCAAATTCCTGATTTAGTAAAGATTGCTTTAAATCAAGAAAAATAAATAAAAAATAAAACGATAAAAGTTATGGATTACAAAACATCAATTTCTAAAATGACTGCAGATGACCACATCATTCGTGGTGAGAAACTTTCCGATTTAATGTCAGGTAGTTTTAGCGATGCTATTTTCTTAATTTTGGCTGCTAGAAAACCTAACGATCAAGAGTCAAAAATATTTTCAACCATGTTAATTAGTGTGATTGATCATGGGATGGGTACAACTTCTAGCCAAGCAGCACGATTTGTCGCTTCTGGTGGCAACAGCGTTAATACTGCTATTGCCAGCGGTGTCTTGTCCTTAGGGGATTACCACGGCGGGGCAATCGAAGGAGCAATGAAGCAGTTAATTAATGTTAATGATGTTGCCGAGTTTGTGAAGAATAATTTAGATAACAAAAATTTGATTTATGGTTTTGGCCATAAAATTTATAAAGAAGCCGATCCGCGAACTCAGCAAATATTAAAACTATGTCAAGAGTTGAGTTATCAATCAAAATATATTGATTTAGTTCAGTCAATTGAGACTGAGCTGGAGAAGCAAAAGGTTAAAAAATTGCCACTTAATGTAGATGGTGTAATGGCCGCTATTTTACTGGAAATGGGATTTTCTGCCAAGGCCGGCAAAGCGCTGTTTGTTATTGGCCGTACTCCTGGTCTTGCCGCGCAGGTTATTGAAGAACAAGAAAATGAAAAGCCGGTGAGGCGCGTTAGTGAAGAAGAAATAAAATATGAAGGAAAATAAGATCCAAATTTTAGTTTTAGCGGCCGGAGTCGGCAAACGAATGGGTAATAAAGAATTACCTAAAGTTTTGATTCCGTTTAAGGGAAAACATTTAGTTCAACATTTATTAGACGCCATCAAAGAGTCAGGTGTCTGTGAAAAGTCAGCACTAGTGGTCGGTAAAATGGCCGATTTAGTTAAAAAGGCCTTAGGGCCGGATTATATATATATTTTACAGCCAGAGCAATTGGGCACTGGTCATGCAGTTATGACCAGCAGAAAAGAGTTAGAAGGTATAGCTCAGCATATAATGGTTTGGTATGGTGATGCTCCTTTAGTTACTTCTATCACTATTAAAAAAATTGCCAATACTCATTTAGCAGAAAAATCTGTTATTACCATGGCAACAACTAAGGTTAGTGATTTTAAAGATTGGCGACAAGCTTTTAATAATTTCGGCAGAATAGTGAAAGATGATCAGGGTAAGATTAATAAGATTGTTGAATTTAGAGATGCGACGGCAGAACAAAAAGAGATTAAAGAGATTAATCCGGGGTATTACTGCTTTGAAGCTGACTGGCTGTGGCAAAATTTAGATAAACTGAAGAATGACAATGATCAGGGTGAGTATTATTTAACCGATCTGGTGGATATGGCTTTTAAGCAAGGTAAAAAAATAACTACGGTTGATATTGAACCAAAAGAAGCTTTAGGGATTAACACTGAAGAGCAATTAAAATCAATTGAAAAACTAGCTTAATTTTTATAGAAAATAGAGAAACTAATAGCCCTGGCCTTAAGGCCAGGGCTATTAGTTTTATAAAAATCATTGACAATGTTTGTATAATGTGATAAAAAGGATTATTCTGAAATTAAGGAGGGCCGTGAAATGATTGGAATTTGTAGCCACTGCGGTCACCTACGAATGATCCATGACCGCAAAAATGACGTCTGCTTTTTTTGTTTTAGTGGGCTCGTTATTATTGACGAGCACGAATTATCACCACCCATTAAAAAAGCGATCATTGTTCCTTTTCCGGTACACCGGCTTGATGTTAAAGCCTAAACCGCGAATTATGAAAAACCGTAATTCGCTTTTATTTTTGTAAAAATTTTCTTTAAATGATAGAATCATATCATTATGAGATACATTGCCGACCTACATATTCACTCAAAATACTCTCGGGCTTGTTCTAAAAATTTAGATTTAGAGCATAATGAAATTTGGGCCAAGAAAAAGGGAATCCAAATCGTCGGTACTGGCGACTTTACTCATCCAGTCTGGTTTAAAGAACTTAAGGAAAAATTGGTTGAAGATAAGCCAGGCTTATTTAAGCTTAAAGAAAGTGATGGTAAAGTATTATTTATGCTGACTGCAGAACTTTCTTGTATCTATAAACAAGGAGACAAGGTTAGGAGAATTCATCTTTGTGTTTTTGCTCCAAGCTTTGAGTCCGTGGAAAAAATTGTTGCCGCTTTATTAAAGAGGGGAGTTAATATTTCCTCTGATGGTCGGCCAATCATGGGGCTTCATGCCGACGAGCTAACAAAAATTATTTTAGAAGCTGATAAGTATTGCATGGTTATTCCAGCTCACGCTTGGACGCCATGGTTTTCCGTTTTTGGTTCCAACTCTGGTTTTGATACCTTAGAAGAATGTTTTGGCGAGATGACAAAATATATTTACGGAATTGAAACTGGTTTGTCGTCAGATCCACCGATGAATTGGCGATTATCAATGTTAGATAACTTAACTTTAATTTCAAATTCTGACGCACATTCGTCGGCTAACTTAGGAAGGGAAGCAAATGTTTTTGAGATTGACGAAGAAAAATTAAGTTACGACGAAATTTATCGAATAATTAAAGATAAAGATAAAAAAAATTTTTTGTACACCATTGAATTTTTTCCCGAAGAAGGAAAATATCATCATGATGGTCATCGATCATGTAATATAAATTTTACTCCCCAGGAGTCAAACAAGAATAAAGATATTTGTCCAATATGTAAAAAGAAATTAACTATTGGTGTTTTAAATCGCGTCGATGTTTTAGCAGATCGTGATGAAGGCTTTGAACCAAAGAATATTATTCCTTTTAAAAGTTTGGTTCCTTTACCAGAGGTTATTTCAGAAATTTTAGAAGTTGGAAAAAATTCTAAAAAAGTTCAAGCAGCTTATGAAGAAATAATTGAAAAAGGCGGTAGTGAATTTGAAATATTATTAGACAGATCTTACGAGGAAATTGAAGCCATTGGATCACCAGAAATTGCCATGGCTATCAAGAATATTAGGGAAAACAGGGTGGAGCCGGTAGCTGGCTATGATGGCGTTTATGGGGTTATTAAAGCTATAAAACCAGGCCAGATATTAAAACCAGAGCAAAAGTCTTTGATTTAGCTTGGACAGGGTATTGCCCTATCTTGACGATATAATAAGGTAAACAAAAACTCCCGCCAGTGCGGGAATTTTTGTTATGAAATCTATTTTATCGTTTCTTTCTTCGTTTAGCTGGTTTTCGTTTTGCAGCTTTTCGTTTAGCTGGTTTTCGTTTTGCAGCTTTTCGTTTAGCTGGTTTTCGTTTTGTAGCTTT
>NYZP01000022.1 GCA_002687175.1 Parcubacteria group bacterium | reverse complement strand
GGTAGTAATTCTTTATTCGTCTATTCCAACAGTATAACCGATACAGAAGGAACAGAAGTGCTCAGTGTTGATGAAAGTGGTAATACCCAAATGGATGGTGTTTTAAATGTAGACGGTACTGGAGAAAATGATTTTGAAGGTTATTTAACTTTAGGTGTTACTGCCCTTAATATGGGGGCCGGAGACTTATTGGTTGGTGATGATGCCACGGTTACTGACTCCTTGTCCGTTGCTGGTGACACAATCTTTAATACCATTGCCTACACCTGGCCAAGTGATAATGGTACGAATGGTCAAATTTTATCATCCGATGGTGCTGGTGTCTTAACCTGGGAAGATGATACTGGTGGTACCAGTTCACAAGCTTGGGAAAAATACACCGCTTTAGCCACACCATCAGAAATTATCACCCCAACCACTACTGACGCTTCAGTTTATGTTTCTGGCAATGCTACTATTACTGACCACTTTACAGTTGGTACTTCTACTTTTGTTGTCTATGAACCGGAAGCCGTTGGCAAAGTAGGTGTTGGTACTGATGCACCACAATATCAATTTCACCTTCAAGGTAGAAACAACGCCACTAACTTTTACTATAATTCTCCTAGCTATACCGGTGATGTCAACCTATTTGTTATTGAAGATGATGATGGTGGCGGTAGTGGTCAAGAAGACAGTTCGGCCTTCCAGGTTATTAAGAGTGGTGTTATGGATGATGCAGCTGAAGGACAAACCATTGTTGACATCTTGTATACTGGCGGTGCTGGACCAGAAGAAAATGAACACTTTTACATTAGAGGTGGTACCGACGATACTGGCGCGGCTGAATGGGGTATTGAATTAGTTAACTCCAACTTTCTTACCTCTGGAAGTATTTTTGCGGGTGCTACTGCAGTAGATTGTGGCAGTACCAATGGAGAATGTTTTACTGATCCCGGAGTAGAGCTAACATCAACTTATGCTTCCACTACCGGCTTTATCGTCATTGGTGATCAATATGATTCCCTAGCAACAGTTGGTGCCGGTGACTTGTTTGTGAGTAGTAATGCCACCGTAACTAGCAATCTAGATATTGCGGGAGATCTTTTAATAGGAGATACCGCCGAAGGTGCCCACAATGATGTGCTTATATTCTCAAATTATTTTGCTGATCCAGCAGGAGTACCTAATAAAATTCAACTTTATGGCAACACCTACGGATTCGGCATTTCATCAGGTGACCTGGATTACATTTCTGGCGGAGAACATGTATTCAGCAACGGATCAACTGAAGTAGTTGTAATGTCAACTGGCGGTAATATTCAAATGGATGGTGTTTTAAATGTAGATGGTACTGGAGAAAATGATTTTGAAGGCTATTTAACTTTAGGCGCTTCTGCCGTTAACATGAGTGCTGGAGATTTATTAGTTGGTGGTAACGCCACGGTCAGTGGATATCTTGCGGCCGATAATGGCTCGTACACTATAACTTCTGATCCACCGGCGATGAGTACTAATACTGGTTGGAAAGTAGGCCTTTACAGTGATTCATATGCCATGGGTATTGCTTCATGGACTTACGCTATAAAAGGTACCGGCTTTGTTTCAATATTTGATAATGTAAATCCTGCTAATGACGGCTCAGCGACTGTTCCTGATACCAACGCCCACGCCGCTTTCTCCGATGGACTTCAATACTTAAGTGGTAGTGTTGGTATCGGTACAGTTGCTCCTGTTGAAGCCTTAGAGGTTATTGGTAATGCTTCAACTTCTGGCAATATCTATGCCACTGGTGATGTTCATGTTGGATATAATGTAACCAATGATGATGATACAGTCTACTTTGATGATGATGGTGAATATATTAGATGGGACGACTCCCCGGGAGAATTTGACTTTAGCGATGATATAACTTTTATAGGTGCCGGAGTGTTGAGCGCCGCTGGTCAATTAGATTTAAACAGTGGTGGTGAGGGTGATAATATATTTATGAATCCTAGTGGTGGTGATGTGATTTTAGGCTCAAGTGATAGATTATCAATTGGTATCGGTTCGCAACAAACCGGCTATGGTTTATATGTTTTAGATGATAACGGTGGTACTGGTGATGATTATGTAGCGGTAATTAGAAATGACAATGCTAGTGGTGGTGATGGTTTAGTAATCTATCTTGACGATACTGGTATTGATACTAACAATGAATACATAGGCTTTAGTGGAGCAGATGCTGGCGGACCTAAGGCTGGTCGTATCCGTGGTGGTGATGGATCTGCTGTAGTTTATGATACCAATGGCAGTGACTATGCCGAATTTTTCCCAACCATTGATGCTGATTTAACTGCCGGGGAAGTGGTCTGTATTGATACCACTAGAGAAAATTCTATTAGACGATGTCTCAATGAAAAAGATGGTAATGTTATCGGTATTATTTCCACTAATCCAGGCTTCTTAGGTAATTCCGGCGTTGGTCTATATGACAATGACCCTAATTGGAAAATGGTTGCCTTAATTGGTCAAATCCCAGCATTTGCTTCCACGGAAAATGGCGAGATTAGACCAGGTGACTCTTTGACCAGTGCTACTACTCCAGGCTATGTCATGAGGGCTGATCCAGGCGATTCTACTGTCGGTATTGCTTTAGAAGGTTCAGACCTCAGTACCAGCACCATCCAAGTAATGATTTCCCGAAAAAATAAAAGCATAACCGTATCAGAAGTAGAACAACAAGTAACCCAACGTATTGCTGAAATGGAGATCGAAGATGAAGTAAATATATTAATTGCTAATGCCATTGAGGTACTAGACCTAGACACCGAGATCACGCAAGTTGTTAACCCGCTAATATCTATTGTAAGAGGAGATTTTGACATCAGTGTTGGAAGTTTAAATACTAAACTAGAAACTATTGAGACTGAAACTCTACAAAATACTTCAGATATTACTGACTTATTCAACCAAACTTCCGACTTTGCTTTAGCTTCAACCACTGATGAGCTGAACCTAAGAATAGTCAGTTTAGAAGAAGCTGATGTTGCCATGACTAATTCCTTAGGTTTACTCCAAGCTCAAATTGATGATTTAGTAAATGCTTCATCAACTGCACCAGTAGTGGTTACTGAGCCTGATCTAGACATTCAAACCATCGCTGTCCAACAAGCAGCCACATTCTACGGCACACTTTATGTCCAAGGTGAAGCTGGCTTTATTAGCAAGGTAGTGTTCAATGAAGACATTGAAATTAAGGGTAAAATCTACGCCTCGGTTGATCAGGCCGGTACCATTGCCATTCCAGCCAACACCACTTCAACTCAAGTTATCTTTGAAGGTGAATATGAAGTTGAACCAAAAATCGCTGCTGCGGCTAACGTTAACTTAAATGGCATTTCTTACTGGATTAATGAAAAAACCGCTACAGGCTTTACTATTAATTTGTCTGAACCACTTGAGACTATTGCCGAATTTGACTGGATTGCCTTAGCCGTTAAAGTTGAGATACCAAAAAATCTGCCGCCAACTATTGACAGTCTAACCACTTCATTAGAATCTGTTGGCTTTGATATTCCAGTAGAGTTTTGGGCACAAGTAACCGATCCGGACACTGACGAGCAAGACCTTATCTACTCTTGGCAACTAAGCCCAGATATTGGTACTATTGACGGTACTACTGGCTTGGTATTCTGGACGGTTGATCCAGGGACAGTTAGTGATGACACTGTTGTCACCGTTACAGTGACGGTTTCTGATGGTGCCACTGATGTGACTGATTCAACGGCAATTACATTATTGGCTGGTAGCAATGATCCAACACCAATAGTTCTTGGTTGTATGGACGCCGGTGCTTTGAACTTTGATCCAACCGCTACTGAAGATGACGGTAGCTGTGCTTTCGAAGTTATCGCCGTTCTTGGTTGTATGGACGCCGGTGCTTTGAACTTTGATCCAACCGCTACGGAAGATGATGGTAGCTGTACTTTCGAAGTTATCGCCGTTCTTGGTTGTATGGACGCCGGTGCTTTGAACTTTGATCCAACCGCTACTGAAGATGATGGTAGCTGTACTTTCGAAGTTATCGCCGTTCTTGGTTGCATGGACGCCGGTGCTCTAAACTATGATCCAACCGCTACTGAAGACGATGGCAGTTGTACTTTCGAAGTTATCGCCGTTCTTGGTTGTATGGACGCCGGTGCTTTGAACTTTGATCCAACCGCTACTGAAGACGATGGAACATGTGCTTACGACGTAGTGGCCGTAGAAGAGGGAGACGGTGGTGTAGGCGGCCCAGGCTAGAGTAAATTAAAATAAATGATTAACCAAAATTACTTAAAACTAAAAAGGAGCTTCAGCCTCAGTTTTCAATTAGCTAAAGCTAACTTCAAAGTCAAAAACGAAGGAAGCTATCTAGGTGTTTTATGGTATATCTTAAATCCATTATTGATGTTTGGTCTACTCTTGTTTTTATTTTCCGTAAGCCTTGGTTCTGATATTCCCGACTATCCTTTATATTTATTAGTGGGAATAATTATTCTTAATTTTTTCCAAAAAACTACCATCGAAGCTACAAAAATAATTCAAAACAACAGTCATATTTTTAAATCAATCAAGATCCCACTTGAGGTTCTGGTAGCTTCAAACATTTTAACTTTTCTTTTCTCTCATATATTTGAAATAATAATTTTAATAGTATTTCTCATCATTTTTAATGTCTCAATATATGGGATTATATTTTATCCTTTGATACTACTACTACTCTATTTCTTTGTTTTTGGTGCATCCCTTTTGCTTTCTGCTCTAGCTGTTTATTTTGCTGATTTTAAAAATATATGGCCATTTACTTCAACCTTAATTTGGTTTGGTACTCCTATTTTTTATAATATTGAGGGGCAAATTTGGATTTTCTATGCCAATTTACTTAACCCGATGTACTACTTTGTGACCGTTGCCCGAGACGTAATTATTTATTCTAAAGTACCTGAGCCATGGCTGATCCTAGGAACAATTATCTATTCTATACTATCTTTGTTAATTGGCTTTTTAATTTTTAATAAATTAAAGAATAAATTTCCCGAAATGTTATGATAGAAAGAGTTATTATCGACAACGTATCAAAAAAATTCAAAATCGGTTTTGCCAAAGAACAAGGTGCTTTATCAAAGATTATTTCATTTTTTTCCGGCCGGGAACCAAAAAAAGATCTGTGGTCATTAACCGATGTATCTTTTAGTGTTAAAGCCGGCGAAAGAGTTGGCATTATTGGCGTTAACGGTTCAGGCAAAAGTACTTTATTAAGACTTATCGCCAATATCTACCAACCGGATAAAGGTAAAATAAAAACTACCGGGAATATAGTCTCCGCAATAGGTTCAGGAACGTCATTATATGACAGGTTAAGTATGAAAGAAAATATCTACCTGCTTTGCTCTTTATTTGGACTTAATAAAAAAACCACTAAAAAGAGATTTGATTCAATAGTTGAATTTTCCGGGCTTGAAGACTATGTCAACACTAAATTATATCAATTTTCAAATGGTATGACTTATCGTCTCGGCTCTTCAATACTTCATCATTGCAATCCAGATATTATTTTATATGATGAGGTTTTTATCCATAGAGATGAACAATTCAGCCAAAAAGAAAAGGTCAGCATGAATAAAATAGTCAATAACGGAGCTTGTTATCTATTTGTCACTCATGACCTGGAAACAGCAAGACGGTCAGACAGACTCATCTGGCTTAATAAAGGCAAAATTATTGAAATGGGAAACCCTGAAGAGGTGATACAATCCTATAAGAAATTTTTCAACTTATAATTAGACCAAAGGAGATTCTTTTTTAAGTCTGGTGCGTATTCTTTCGTTAAGCATCATTGTTTCAAAAAAAGGATTGGAAGAACCATCCAATGCCACATGATCTAAATTATCATGTCTAACTTCATTTAAATCAATATCGTTTTTATCCGGCCAACTAAACATTCTAATAGATAGCTCCGGAATTTTCTTTCTTGAGAAATGTGCATAGGTAATCCTTAAGAAATATAAAAAACCAAAATGCTCTATCAGATATGTTAAATATTTTGGATAAGTAAATATTGAACTTCTGAGTCTTTTGGCAAGCTTGGTACTAAAAATAAAATCGTAATAATTAATATGAAACAAATATTGGCTGTGATAGTCAGGTGAATTTTGATGAGCATCTCCTAATCCAAGCCAGTAATTAAAGTAATCGTCTGATGGTATATTCGTTTCTTTAGCCATTAGTTTAATAAAATCAGACAAAGTGTTATCTTGGGTTTGTGTATATCGACCAATCATTGCATATACTCGACAGCGAAATTCAAAAACATTGTTATTGTTCAAGGCAAATTTTAAAGCTTTTATAAAATCCTTATCATTAGTACCTTTAAGCCAGCTAAAAGAAAAAGTTATTTTTATTTTTTCTCTTTTTAAATTCTTAAGGGCTTTTAGTTTAGTCTGTAACAGTCTTTTGCTGTCAATCTTCTCTAATTTATTATCATCAAATGAATTAAAAGAAAAAAGTACAGCTTCTAAGCCACTATTTTTAAGATTTTTTACGTAATCTTCAGAAGCTAATTTTATACCATTAGTAAGAAGGCAAGTTTCTTTACCTTTTAGCGTAGCATATTTTATTAAATCAAAAATATCTGGATTCAAAGTAGCTTCTCCGCCACTGAAGGCAATGACAGAATAACCTGGATTATCTATATAAGACTTTATTTCTTCAGTTGTAAGCTCCTTATGCTCCCGATCTGGCAAATAACAATATTTGCAACTTAGATTGCAACCATAAGCGATGGGAATTATAACCGAATCACGATTGATCTCAAACTTTGGTTTCTTCTTCAGTATTTCTTTATAAAAATCAACATCATTCTCAATTACCGCCTCAAACTCACCGTGTTGTTCACATCTTTTCTCCATTACTGCCTTACCATTTTCTTCAAAAATATTGGCCGAAATCTCGTCTAAACAAACTGGACAAGTACTTTTAGTTTTTTTAATTAATTTATCTCTCTTTAACTTCATAAACTACTCCTTTCTTTAAAAAAATCTTTATTACTTTTTTAATTTCTATAGGCACTAAACCATAGATCCAACCTTTCACTTTAAAAAACTTCCGCGACATATAGGCAACAATTTTTATTTTGCTTAAATTACTTTTAGCAATATTAAGCACCGATAAAAAATTATGATTTTTATCAAAGAAATTTATTATCTTGGTATTTAATAAAAATGGTAATATAAACTTTGGCAATAAACCATGTCGATACCTTGTAGTAGAACCACCCATGTAATTAATCAAGCAGTTCAAATAGAAATTTTTTCTACCTAAGCCTAGGTGTTGTGACATATCATTAAAATCCAAATCGTAACCAGAGTCCTCAAATTTTTTAACAATACCATCTTTCACTGCCATGTCATACAATGGCGTCCCCGGAAAAAATACCAAACCAAATGGTTGCATCTTGTAAGGGGCTGGTATTTTCTGTAGTAGGCTTATAGTATCTAATACATCTTGTTGATTTTCGTATGGATTATTAGCAATAATCTGATAAGACGGCGAACTCATCCTTTTTTTCTGCTTATTTAATATTTTAGCGGCTTTTAAGATATTAGCTCTAAATATTGGACGACCATAGAGTTCTTTATTAACTCTGTCACTACCGGTTTGAATGCCGAGTTCTATTTGATCTAACCCGGCTTCCAAAAAATACTTTAATTTTTCTTCGTTTACCGTTGGCGGACTCATGTATATTTTAAAAGGTAAATTGATTTCTTTTTTGTAAAGCTCGCTGAATTGCTTCGTTTCGTCTATCGTAAGTACATTCATGTCATCGTCATTAAACCAAACATATTTTATAGTTGAAAATTTACTTCTAATTTCTTTTATGTCTTTAATCATCGCCGGAACGCTTTTTTTTCTAATCTTTCTGCTTCGATCATTGTACATCTTATCTAATTGATAATTACAGCAAAATTTACACGAGTAAAAACAACCGCGAGTTCCCTGATAAAACAGCCAATATTCAAGATGTTTGTCAGATAATTTTACTATCTCTTTATTATTTTCCAAAACAAAATTAGTCTCTAAATCATAATCAGGATAAAGATCATCAAGTTCATGGATCATTGGTCTCATAGAATTTTTTATAACTTGGTTATCTTTCTTGAACCAAAAATTTTTAACGTCAAAATAATTTTCATTTGCTTCAATCCGATCGGCTAACTCACAAATGGCCATTTCTCCTTCTCCGACACAGATAATATCACAATGTTTAATACAAAATTCAGAATAAGTTGTTGGAAATATACCGCCCCAGACTGTGGGAATTTTCAAAGGCTTTATTGTATCAACAACTTGAATCGCTTTTTCAAAATTAGCGGCAATACTACAAACACCAACTAACTGGCAATCTTCAACTAGAGCAGCCATATTTTTTAAGGCCTCATCGGAATAAAGTCGTTTATAATCTTTCACCAAACCAACATTGTTCATGCTTGGCATGGATATGATGATAGTTTCATGGCCATGTTGTTTTAAATAAGTCGAAATAGCCCTCAGTCCGTGAGTATAAACATGCATGTCAGTTGATATTAAAGCTATTTTCATATTTTTAATTTTTTTATTAGTTGATACAATCTTGACCAGTAGCGATCATTACCACTTCATTGCTGATTGATTTATTTTGACATCAATGATTACTGACTTATTACTAACTTTTGCTTTTTTAAATGCTATCTCAAAGGCTACAGGGTAGAAACTACTGAAGAATTTGATACTTCAACTATTTTAACAATTATAACCATACAAACTACTCTAATTTTATCATATTTAACCTATATTTAAAACAATAATATATATCAAATGTGCCAAATATGTCAAAATAAATTAAGATAAATTGTTTACAAATGTACTTTTTGGATATAATATATAATATGGTTACCCAGGATCGCTTAAATTTTTATAAATAGAAAATGTCAAAAAATTTTATTATTTTTTCCCATCAAAGAAGCGGGAGTACTACCCTAAGCAGGATTTTACATTTAAATTCTGATATAAACACATTCTCTTTTGAGCCATTTAATACGGATTGGGCACAAAATAAAAATCTGATTCAAATGTTCAATGGCACTACTAATAGCGCTGAAGCAATATTTGAAAAAAAGTCCCAGCTGGACGAATATATAAATTTTCTTTTTAGTTCTTACGATGGATTTAAACATATATGGTATCAACTGAAACCAGAGTATAATAAGCATCTCCTTTTAAGAGATAAAAAAATAAAAATAATATTCTTATGGAGAAAAAATTTCATCCAAGCTGCTGTTTCTGATACGATTGCTAAAGAAACAAAGCTGTGGCATGTACTAGAAGATGATTCACAAGAAACTAAGGATGTAGAATATAGTAAAATAAAACTGGACAAAAAACTGATACTAAAAAAATGTGAAACCTTCAAAGATGAGGTGAAATTCTATCGAAATGTATTAAAAAAAAATAACTCTGATTTTATTGAAGTATGCTATGAAGATATATTTAACTATAACTTAAAAGAATCTCAAAAAATCAAAAAAATAAATGAGATCCTTCGTTTTTTAGAAAAAAAAGAAATTTCCCTAAAGCATAATGATTTCTTTAAAATATTTACTCTAAAATTTCTAAGGGAACATTCCTTAGACCCAAAGTTACATCGATTAAAAAATCTTCTCAATCCTAAAAAAACTAAATTACTCTCTGAAAAAATATATAAAATTATCCCTAACATTAATGAGATAGATAAACTTAGCTCTAAAGAATATGGTTATTTGCTCGAACGAAAATGATAATATGAAAAGTATATATAACCAAAGCAGAAGTCATAAACCCGATAGCCCTACATTAAATCTTTATAATGATGGTTACCTAAGTAGAGACTGGGAAGTAATAGACTATCAAACACACACTTTAAAAAATAGTGAAATTGGCTTCAGGGGGCCTAAGATAGCGAGCTTAAAAAAGAGTGAATATTTTGTGTGTGTTGGTGCCGCCCAAACTTTTGGTTGTTTTTGTGAAAAACCATATCCCACGTTACTACAGGAAAAACTACAAAAACCGGTTCTTAACTTTGGTGTAGGTGGAGCAGGACCATCATTCTTTTTGCTACATGATGAATTATTGAAATACATAAATAATGCAAAATTTGTAATAGTACAAGTTATGTCAGGCAGAAGTGAAAACAATGCCCTATTTAATACGCTGGCCGGAGCTGGTGGTATTCTAACAAAAAATTCCGACGGAAGTATGACAACTGCAGATGATGCCTATCATCATTTATTAGAAAGTGAATTTCGTAAGTGGCACCTACCTTTCAGAAAAACAATTGGCTTATTGGGTCAAAAAAAGGCTAAAAAAATAGTGGCGGAATCAAGATCTAATTGGGTAAATAACTATAAAAAACTTTTAACAGAAATAAAAGTTCCTAAGATTCTATTTTGGTTTTCCAAAAGGAAACCTGATTATAAAGAAAAGTATACTGATGTTAATAAATTATTTGGCGAGTTCCCTCAACTAGTAAATAAACAAATGGTCGAGCAAATAAAACAATTTAGCGATAAATATGTTGAATGCATATCTTACCAAGGAAGTCCTCAATTGCTTTCAAGTAGATTTACCGGTAAGCCAATAACAATTGATAACTCCAAAATCCATAAAATATTTACCAGTAAATTTACCCATAACAGCTACTATCCCTCCCCGGAAATGAATGAGGATGCGGCTAAATTACTAGAGCCTATTTGTCAAAAATTTTTATGAAAATACCTATACCTTTATTTAAATTACCCTTAAGCTTACGAAAAAAAATATTTAGGATTATTAGCAAGTATAATAGTTGGATACCGGATAAATACTACTTGATTAATTACCAAGGTGGAAAAATTTATCTTAATCTTAGAGAGTCTCACATGATGAAAGAAAGATTTCTGGGATTTTATGAATTAGAAAAAATAAACTTGTTTAAGCAACTAGTAAAACCCAATATGACTATTATTGATATTGGCGCTAATAAGGGATATTTTACTTTTTTATCAATTAAACTTATGAAAGGAACAGGGATGGTCTACTCAATAGAGCCTGATCCAGAAAACTGCTCGTGGATTAAAAAAAGTATTAAAGCAAATAATTCAAAAAATGTCAGACCATCTCAATTAGCCATTTATAATGAAAATGGTTTTACTAATTTTTTTAAAGGAAATTTCTCCGGTCAGGGAACTTTAATAAAGGATATGGGGTTTGGCTCAACCATGGTCAAAACTATAAAATTGGACGACTTTATAAAAGAAAAAAATATCGTCAATGTAGACTTAATAAAAATTGACGTTGAAGGAGCTGAGATTAAAGTCTTAGAAGGTGCAAGTAAATTACTTCAGCAAAAAAATTTAAAGATTATTATGGATATTCATGACATTGACCGAAAAAAATTATTTGACTTACTAACTAAAAATAAGTTCAATTTATACAAGTATAATTTAGAAAAAATTGAAAAGATTGATGAAGTTGAATTCTTAAAAAAAGATGTAACTGAAATCTACATCCAAAATTAAAACATTTAAAAAATTAATTTACACAATCAAGCATACAACATTTATTACACGCCGGAGTCATGTTGCTGGCGATCAGATCCCTTCTGTAATTTCGAAATCTTTCAGAGTTCCATATCTTGCTTAATGGCTGTTCAAGTAAATTACCTGCATATAAATCAGAAAAATAACACATCCTTACATTACCGGTTTGATTTATGCAGATGGCGTCTGACACATTACAACTTAACTTGACTGGTCCATAATCAGAGTGATAAAAACGTCTATGATTATCTGTATTTTTTAATATAGACGGATGAATTTCTACTTTTTCTCTACCTTTTATTTTTTTAAAAATTTCTAAAAAATCTTCATAAGGATATTCAAATTTTTTATCTGAAATATTTTGACAAATTTTTGTTTTCAACATCTGTTCACTTTTATTTATTTCCTCTTGAGTATAATTCATCTCAAAATATAGATCTATTCCTTCAATATCTAATGAATAGGTTAGTGCAATTAATTCATCTACCTCGGACAAATTAATCTTCATTAACGTAGTGTTAAAGTATACAACGAAGTCGTTTTTCAATTTCTTTACAGTATCGATTAATTTATCATATGACCCCTTACCCCTAATAAGGTCGTGTGTATTTTTAATTCCGTCCAATGACACCTTGAAGGAGAGATTGTCTTTATATTTTTTTAATTTTTCAATAATTCTATCATCTATCAATGTGGCATTAGTTACAACTATAACTTTTATCTGTTTCCGTGTAATATAATCAATAATATCTACAAGGTCATGTCTAGTAAATGGTTCTCCTCCAAGCAACATTACTCTTTCAACATGATGATCTTTAAGATTATTAATAACAATCTTAATTTCTTCTAGGGCTAAACTCTTATCAGTCTTTACGTTTAGCCTGTCTTTTACGCAACACATCGGACAATTTAAATTACATACCATAGTTACATCTAAAATTGCGAAATTTGGTATCTTTATACTTTTATTACTAAGTTCTTTTTTTCGTCGCTCAGGTTTTTCTTTCTTCCTTTGATAATTACCGTATTTTTCATTAATATACCAAAACAACCAAGTTAGATCTTTTTTCCTTTTTTTATCATTATTTTTCATAATAGTTGCGTTCTATTTTTATGAGACAAGTTTTCTTAATTTTGCAAGGTTATCATCATTATATTTTTTTGCAAAATTATAAGCATTATCCGATAATTCTCTGGAAAGTTCATCACTAGAAAATATCTTAATTATTGAATTGGCGAAATCTTTGACTGTATCAGCGATTAAAAAAGCTTTACCAGCACCTGCCTCAAGCCCGGCGGCACTATGAGAAGTTGTAACTAAAGGTTTAGCATACCCTAAGGCCTCAATCGATTTAATTTTCAAACCGGTCCCCATCTGAACTGGATTTATTACTACTCTGGCAGAATTATAAACTAATTCTAAATCATTGACTACTCCTAACCTAGTACAATCATCAAAGTTTCCAACAAGCTCAGATATTTTTCCAGCTAATATCAACTTAACCTCTGGAATATTCGCCTGAATGACTGGAAAGACCTCATTTATAAAAAAATTAATTCCTTGTTTATTGTATGGATTACCTGAACCCACAAAAAGAATGCCTTTTTGACCTTCTGTCTCCCATTCTGGTTTACGTAAGGTCGTTAAATGACCAACCGTAATGACTTTCTTTTTAGTAATTTTTAAAAAAAACTCTTTTTCTTTGTCCTGAATTGCCATAATAACATCAGCCCGGTTCAGACCTTTAGCTTCCTCTTCAGCAGAAGTGTAAAACCAATCCAACTCCATATTAATCTTTTCAAATATTTTTTGCCGATTGGTAAACACGTCGTGAGTGTCAATAACTTTTAATACCTTATTATCAAAATTATCCAGCGCTTTAGATAAAAATACATATTCAACAATAACCATATCAAATTTTTCTTTTTTTATTAATTTTTTAATAAACGTATCAAGATTAGACCGATACCATCTGTCTACGGAAAAATTTAAAATACTTACATGGAAAAAAGGTTTTATTTTTTTATATGCTAAAGGAAAAACCTTTTTCAAAAAAATTCCTGCTTGACCAATACTTCTATCAATAAAATTAAATACAATCTGATAGAAAGAAAAACCTGAAACGTAATAAAATTTATCCCAACACAAATTCATTTTTTTTAGGTCGGCCTTTTGGTTTATGCGTTTTGTACGAAAACCTCTTCCAAGCCATTCCATATCATTATATAAAAAATGAATTTGATTACCAGAACTTTTTAAACTTAACAATAAGTTATATATCCTTATTTTTGCACCATAATCTTGAGGATGAGTTGGTATTGAAGAAATAACTAGTATTTTCATTTTATTAATTTATAATTTAGACATCAACAATTTTATTTATACCCGCATGCCTGACAAGATTGAGGATATCTTTTTTTTATTAAGTTTAATCTAAAATTTCTCATTTCCTTTGAATTCCAGGCTTGTCTTAAACTTAATATGTCTATTTCCTTTAAACCACTTCTGAGCATGCAACACTGTGACAATAATCCATTAACATTAAAAACAGCAACAGAGAAAGGATGCAGGCACATATCAAATATTCTAAGATTATTTTTCTTAATTAAAAGATAATCTAAATATATATTTATTTTAAGTTCATTACGCTTTATTGTCATGTAATCTATAAATTCTTTTACACTCTGGGAATCTTCCTCAAGCCTATGGAAACCTGTTGTTTCATACGAACCCTCTAAATGATGAAAACTTAACCTATCTACTCCAACTGGTTTTAGAAGGCCAGGTAATTTTTTCAAAGATTCAAAGTTTTCTTTACACAATATCGACCAAACATCTACCTTGATATTAGTAAGTTCGGTTATATTTTTTATACTTTCTAATACTTTATGCAGACTTTCTCCTTTTGTCCGGATGCACATATCCTCGTCACCACCATCAATACTTATGGCAATACTGGAAAGACCTGCCTCTCCGAGTTGTTTTATCATGCTTTTGTCCAAAAAAGTACCGTTGGTAACTACTGAAACATTAGGTATATATTTCTTAGAAAATTTTACGATTTCTACAATATCTTTATAAAGCAAAGTTTCTCCTACTCCAACAAAACGAATGCTATTAACTCCTTTGGAAGATTTTATTAAAGGCTTAATTACATCCATTTCTATCTGCTGCGTAGCTTTAACTTTCCTTTTGCTTACTTCGCACCAAGAACACATCAGGTTACAGATGGTAGTAACTTCTATCTGCACCTCGCGAGGTAAAAAATAACAATAGGTCGTTGCATACTTACCTAATAATTTTAATTCTAAATATTTTAAATCTAAAACAAACTCATTCATTTTTTGTCTTAATGATTTTCGCTTATTAGCTATCTTGTTTTTTCTCCTTTCCATATAGAATTGATGGTTAAATTGCAACCCTTGCCTAAACAATTATAAAAACTTTTTTGCTTTCTTAATTCTTGATACATGTCATTATTCCATATATCCCAAAAATTGCTTTCTCGATAATCACCTACTATATGTTCTGCCTGACAACATGACACCACTGTACCATTTGACCTAATGCAAGTTTGGATCCAGGGATAACCACAGTCACCTTCTAACGGATTGTGTTCTTCTAATTGAAATGGTGCAAATTTATCTATTGGTAACTCGAAGTCATACCAATTATGATTGTCGTTAATTATTGTACCGCCAATCCTCTTGGGACAGGAAAATCTTATCTTATATTTATCAGCTAATTCCTTGGCTTTTTTTAAATAGGAAATATTTTTTTGAGTATCCATTGTTAAATGACGTTTTGATTTTGCACCGAGATCCATGGCCCCAAACATCATATCTCTAACCCCCAGCTCATGCGCCAGTTCAACAAGTTTTGGTGCTTCATGGACGTTATGGTGACCCATGGTGCAAGAAAAACGAAGGTTGAATCTCTCATTTTTTATTTGGTCACTAATACTTATTAACTTCTTAACATTTTTTATAAAATATTCCAACTTAGATCCGGTTCTAACTTCTTCATACAATTCTTTGGTGGCAGCATCAATTGAAACACTTACATTAAACCCCAGCTCAACAAAAAGTCTCAATGTCTCTTCAGAAACCCTATTGGCATTAGTAAATATCTTTGGAATAAAAGTATACTTACTTGATGTTTTAATCATTTCGTTAAAGTTCTTTGCTAAAGTCGCTTCCCCGGTTAGATGAAAATTTACTTCTCCGGCATAGGGAAAAAGTTCCTTTTCAATTTTTCTAAAAAGTTCCATATCCATGTCTTTCAAATCTGATCTTCTGCTAAAATCACACATTGGACAATCTAAATCACATTTTTGAGTTGGCTCAATAAATAACTTAACAGGATACGCTCCCAGAACAATCTTTCTGTCCCTTAGGTCGGCTCTATTAGATTTCATATTATCAATGACGGTTTTTGAAAGCTGGGGTATCATAATGTTTCTACATCCTTAATAGTATGCGCTTCCTTCATTATAATATTTTTTTTTCATAATTTTCTTAATTACGGGAGTAGAAAAATTATAAAAATAAGAAATAATATATAAAAAAATATTTATAATAATATCAATTATTGAGGCACCATAATCTTTTTTTCCTACCCTGTTCTCTGCCCTAAAAAAAATAGGATTTTCTATTTTACTACCGATTACCGGTTTGAATTCACTACTACCAAAACGTTCCTCATATTTATTGGGTATTCCATCACATATATTAAAGAACCGACAATCTTTACAAGATACTGGTTTCATGTAATATTTGTCCTGATTTTGCTTCAGCACAGACATATATAAAAGCATTTTAAAAGGAATCATTTTTAGTTGCCCTGGCGAAAAATCCTTAAAATTCTTTACCACTGCAATAAAATAGTTTAGCCTTGTAGCACTTACCTTAAAACGCTTTTGATAATTCCATTCTTCATCGTCAGTAATTGCCTGTGAAGTATTTGCCAACTTGTCCTCAATGCCTTTTACCAGACATAGCGGTATAAATTTATAATCAATCTTTATATTATTTTTATTAAGAATATAGATGGAATTTCTTAGGTGTGGCAAGACTTCTTCGTATTTAGTACCATATACTTTAAATGAATAATAGGCGTCATCCATCGGATTAATAAAAATAAATGTTACTAGCCTAGGATTAATTTTACACATTAATTCCGAGAATGCCTCCATCACAATAAAATTATTTTTATGTATTACAAAATTTACCGAAAAAATAATACCACTTGTTTTGGCGTTATCAATTGCCTTCATCACTGAACTAAAACTTTCCTTAAGTCCAGTAACACTATCATCTAATTTTTCATCGTGCCCATGGATACTAAACACTATTTCATCAACGCCGGCATCTTTAATTTTTTCCATAAGCAGACTGTTCTTCAAGGCAACACCGCTGGTTATTAATGATATATGAGAAAAACCAAGTTGCTTAGCTTCATTAATTATTTTGATAAGGTCTTGGTGCAAAGTTGGCTCTCCACCGGTTATATGCAATTTTGTTATTCCTTCCTTTTTATACTTCTTAAGATTAATCACGATGCTCTCATAACTAAAATTATTTTCTCTGGTGGAACTTAAATAGTAGCAAAAAGGACAGCTAAGGTTACACTTTTTACCTAGGTTAATATCTATTCTTTTAGTAATGTTTGCTGATCGTGGCCTTATCGAATAATACAACCAAGGCAATTTCTTTTTAAGATATAGCCCTGCTAAACCAAGATGCATATTAATTTTATGAGGGATAAGTTTAATATTTAGATATGCAGAGGTAATAGTTATTTTAACCTTATTCCATCTTCTCCCGTCAATTTTATTAACTTTAATTAAATCTGCTTTTTTTAAATTATTCTCCCACTCTCTATAAAAATAGCTTTTCTCTTCCCATGGTTTCTCCTCGGCAATAAAGTGAAGAATGATACCTTTAACCTTATTCGGTTTAATACGGCAATACTTATTGAGATAAAACGGCCACAAATTATAAATTATGGGCATTTTTTTCCATCTTTTATAAAAAAATAAATTTAATACACCCTCTTCACCATAATTTAAAACATCACGAAATTTCTTAAACAATCCTAATAACTTGTCATATGTATCATCAGTAATAATTGATGTACTGAAGGCAAAAACACCGGTATTAAATGTTATGCCATTAAGTTTATATTTATTTTTATAGATCTCTTTGAGCAATTTTCCGTCGTCTGTAAATTGATTTTTCAATCTTGTGTCATAAGCAACGCTGGTAGCCATCAGACCATTTACTTTTGTTAAATCATCTAAACTGGCCCTGACCAATATATCGGCATCAAGAAAAATAATATTTTTCCATTCCTTAAACTCTTTTTGAAAAAGATATAACTTACTTAGCACAACCCCTTTTTGTGTGCCAATTTTATCATCGTAAACTGCCGGACATTTTTTTATCAATATTCCTTTGTCCTTAAACCACTTTAAATCATCTTCAGATATTTCATGGGCCAACAGCATATAATCTCCCTGCCAATTGGCATTAAAATAAACCGAGGCAAAAAGCTGTTTGGCCTGGTCAACAAAATTCTTATCTGCCAAGGTAACTAGTAATTTTTTTTTCATAATCTATAAGCTATAAGCTATGAAAATTTAATTAATTTTCAATGTCTTTTTAAAATACCCAGCCTGTTAAAAAAAATTCTTTTTCCCCTTATTTGAAATATCCGTATAAAATCAACTAGATTTGGCTTTAGATAGCAGGTTAACGGTGGACAACGCACAGGACAATTTTGCATCCTCTTCCTTTGTTCTTGTGCTGATTTACTATACCACAATTTTTTAATTGAATTATCTTTAATGCTTCCTAAAGGAGGATAATGATCACATAATTTAACGTCTCCTGTTTTGTCTAAAATCAAATTATAATAACCTATGTTGCAATGTTCACGATGATTTAATTTAGGATTTTTAAAATATTTTAAAAAGGTTTGAAAATGAGAAGGTGAAGTGGATATATCATATCCACTTCCTTGATATTTTTTTATTTTCTTGAAAACACTTTCTACTTTTTTAATATCATTGGGCCAAAGTTCTTTTTTTATATCAGGACTATGGCCATAATCAAATGTTGGAGCAAGCGGCTGAAAAGATATATTAGACTTAACGCTATGAGTATATTTTATTAATGGAACAATCTCATTTAAATTCTGCTTTAAAATGATAGTTGCAAAATTAACAGATACATGTGAATATTTTTCTTTAATATAGCTAACAGCCTCAAATATTTTACCTAAATTTCCTGGAACTCCTCTGGAAGAATCATGTACTTTTGATGTTATTCCATTAATAGAAATCTGGATATTTGATACCCCGCTTTCTACTAACCTATCTACTGTTTTCTTATCTAAAAGAAGCCCGTTAGTGCTGATAGATATTCGACCCTTCTTGGTATGAATATATTTTACTATGTCAAAAATATCTTTATTCATTAGCGGTTCACCAATGCTAATTAAAAAAAAATTCATGGGTCCCAGCCAGGAGGTAATCTCATCAACGAATTTGAATATTACTTTCTTCGGTAAGACCTGTTTTTCATATTTCCAAAAATCACAAGTTGGGCACATTGAATTGCACCCTTGGCCGATAAATAAAGATATGTTTGAAGGCTTATTATATATTGTAGGAAAAATCTTAAACAGTAAACTTTTCTTTAGCATATTTTTTTTGATTTGTTTTCTTATAACCCATTTTCATTTTACTATTTGAGCCCAAATAATTCCGAGGCGCCAAGCAAGATCAGAGCTTATAATATAAGGGAATCTCCGTGGCGAAGTAGCTAATTGTACCACATACCATAAGGGAGCGGAAATAAAGTTTATGACAGAAATTGTAGTAAACATCAACTCCTTTTGATGTAAATTTTTATGATGTTTTTGATAAATCTTAGCCACCCAAAAACCTCTGATAAAATTTAATTTAATCACTTTGCTAAATGAACTATTGTGATGATGACCAACTTCCACTTCAGATAAAAAATTTATGGCTATATTTTTCTTCTTGAGTCTTAAATAAAATTCAAAATCTTCCATCGCTCCAAGGCTACCATCAAACATTAAGCCTTTTATCAATTCAGACTTGATAGCAAAATTTTTAGTATCAACGTGGTCAATCAGACCATTACTAGTTAATTTTTTATTGAATTTACTATCAAAAAACTGAACATTTTTTGTCCAATAATTGTTAACCAAATCTACTGAACCTCCTGTTGCTGCATGAGCCCCTTGGTTAATTGTCCTGATTAATACTCCAATCCAATCATTTGGTACTATACAATCTGCATCAGTAAAAAGTAAAATTTCTCCTTTAGCGTTTTTAATCCCAGTATTTCGAGCATTACCTCGAGATTTTTTAGATTCAAAGATGTATCTAAATTTTTTGTTTCTATTTTCATAGGAATTTATAATATCCTTACTTTTGTCCGTTGAATTATTGTCAACAACAATCACTTCGTAATTTGAGTAGGTTTGACTAGCTAAAGATTCTAAACATCGTACCAGGGTTGATGCTCCGTTATAAACTGGAACTATGACTGAAACATGATTATTCATTATATTTACAATTCATTATATCGCATAACTAACTTGTTCTTTTCGCTTCTCTACCGTTATCTGCTCTTTAATTTTTTTAACAAAAATTTCGGTATCAAATTTAGCAGCTTGATTGAGGCAAGCGTCTTTATATTGTGCCGGATTAATTCCAACTTCTTTAATAGCGGCAATCAACTTGTCAACATTTATCTCATTGATCAATCTACCGGTTACACCTTCAATAACGGTTTCTTTGTAGCCGCCCTCATTAGGCGCAATGACTGGTTTACCAGAGGCCATCGCCTCAACTGGCGTCATGCCATAATCTTCATCTTTGGCAGTGGTAATAAATCCTTTGCAATTGGCATATAAGTCAATTAATCTTTTGTTATCCACCCAACTTAAAATTTCAACATTATCTGGTTTAATTTTTTTAATGTAACGAGCGTAAGCTTGAAAATGTCTTGACTGTTCATAGCTACCAACAATAATTAATTTTTCTTGAGGTATTTCTTTAAAAGCTTTCATTTGTATATCTACTCTCTTATGAGTTATTAACCGACTAACTGAAAGCCAAAAATCACCATTTTTTTGAAAATAAAATTTCTTGGTTTCAGTCGGTGGATAAATAACAATTGAATCTTTACCAAGATATTGTTTAACCCGTCCAGAAACGTTTTGAGAAATAGCTATTAATGAACTAACCTCTTTTACATTTTTCTGGTTCAACTTCCGATGATACTGACTCCAAATGCTAAAAAACGGTCTAGCCCAGGGTGGCACTATTTTATTTTTGGTATCTTCATAATAATCCCAAATTTCCCTAATCGGCGAATAAATATACCATAAATTTGGCTTATTGTTTATTGCTCCCGACATCGCCCAGTCTCCAGCTATAATGTAAAAATCATACTTGTTACCTAGATCTAATCTTCTAAATTTTCGATATGACAATTCTTGTTTAAATGGAGCATTAATCGGTACTTTACCAATACTGTAAATATTATCTGTGGTAAACCCCATTTTTTTAATTTTTTCTTTATCAATATTGGTAGTATAGATGTCAGCCCCTAACTCTCTGGCTAAAATCAAATCAACGATTTCCGCCCCACCAATATTATCCAAAAAATTATGAAATATTGCTATTCTCATTTTCTTTCAATCAATAAGATACTAATTAAAAATGCTGAAAACATTGTCTGGATTCCAATCATTGATACTGTTAAAGAGATAATGATTACATTATAAGAAGCTAAGCCTAAGTTATTTACCAAAAAATAAAAAACGTCTTGTCGCCTTGCCAAAAGTGGAACTAGTAATAATATTGCCCCAAGAATAACTCCAGTTTCAAATTTTATTACCTTGGCTAGATAATCGACTAACTTATCATTTTTAATTAAACCAATTGATTTCAT
>NYZP01000021.1 GCA_002687175.1 Parcubacteria group bacterium | reverse complement strand
GCGACACGCTCAGTGTGTTTGCTGAGTTTTCGGTCCAGACGGAAAGCCTCGATAGCTTTGGGTACCAAGAAACGTGCTGCTGGTGGTCCAACAATTTTTTCGGCGTTATGGTGTCTGAGGACGTGAACAAAACGTTCATCAGCCTCCCATTGCCAACTTAGTGCTTCAGGAATAACCGGTTGTCCGTTACTGTAGAAAAAACCAGTATCGTGTTGACGGCAGGCAATTGACACTTGACGTCCAGCTGCGCCGCTAAAGACAAAACCAAGTGTTTCCAGTTCTTCAAGCGCTTCCAAAACCAGTCCTGGCAGATGATCAAGCCCGAAGGCTGGACGACCCTGCCATTGACAAGCACCGGTCATTTTTCGAAACACTACCTCTTCTTCACCATCCACAGTTCTGACCGCTATGGTCAGTTCACCAGTACTGATACTGATTCCTACAAACTCTACTATCTTTCCTAGAGATGTCATGTCTCTTCTCCTATCCTTGGCTATTTTGGTCTTGGTTGTAAATTAAAAAAAGAGCGAATTACTTCCTCCTTAATTCGCGCTTATATTACTAAATTTATTTTATTTTGTCAATCCTGGTAGTATATTGTCTATTTAAAATGTTTATCAATTTCTTTGACTAATTGTTTGGTATTATCAACAAAGGCCAATGGGGGAGTTTTAGTAAAACGTTCTTTTTCATGAAATCCCCAAGTTACGACGATTGATTTTATCTTTTTACTACTAGCCTCTAACACATCGCCAACAGTATCAGTTATAAATATACAATCATTAGAGGTAGTATTATATTTTTTGAAAATCATCTCAATTTTTTTACCTTTATTGATATGAACGTCAGCACCATAAACAGTATCAAAAAAGTGATGAAGTTTATGAAGCTCTAAGTATGCATGTATTGGACTATTAATCGTTGAAGAAATCATAACCATGGTGTAGCGTTTAGCTAAATTTTTAATGGCTTGAGACATGCCAGGTACCACACCTTTTCTTAGAACATCTTTTGAGTACATTTCCATCCATTTTTTTTGTCTAGTTTGATATTCTTTAGGAGACATCATTTTTTTAACTGATTCGTGAATATTACCCATAAATTTATCTTTATACTCTTCACGAGAAATTTTAATATCAACTTTAGCATTATAGGGATAAATCATATCAAAGGTATCAACAATAACTCCGTCGAAATCAAAAAGGATAAGTTTTTTGTTGTTTTTTACTTTAGTCATAGTATATTTCAGTATATCAAAAAACTGCCCGAATAGGCAGCCAGCCCGACAGATGCCATTCTGGCGGGTTTTTAATGCCTAGAGGATTGGCCGCTTCGTCTATGTCTACCACCACCTCCACCGCGACTTGATCTGGATGATCGTTTCTTATTTTTTTGACCAGAGTATCTTCCTCCACCACCTCTGTGCGAAGATTTATTGTCACTACTTCTACTCGAAGATTTTCCACCTCTGCCTCGGTGAGAGGGCTTTTTCTTTTGGCTTTGTCCGTCTGATTGACCAGCTTGGTTTCTGTTGGAATATTGTTTGTTTCGATTACGATTATAAGGCCGTTCATTCTCTTGGGTATGTTGTTGTGCTAAGTGAGAATGTTTTTTTCTTTCCGGTGGCAGTGCGGAGAGTGAAAGTATCGGTAATGATTTGCGAATTAATCTTTCAATTTTTTTTATGTCAGCTTTTTCTGACGGGGTAACAAAAGAGATTGCTTTTCCAAATTTTCCGGCTCGGCCAGTTCGGCCAATACGGTGAACATAGTCATCCGAGTTTTCTGGCAGATCAAAATTAACTACGATAGCAATATCTTTTACGTCAATTCCTCGCGCGGCGATATCAGTTGCCACCATTACCCGAAATTTTCCTTTAATAAATCCGGCTAAGGCCGCTTTTCTTTGGGCCTGAGATCGGTTGGAGTGAATTTCCGTTGAGGTGTGCCCTAAGATTCGGATATCTCGGGCAATTTTTTTCGCGCCGTATTTAGTACGAGAAAAAATTAGCATCTTGTCAGTTTGATACTGTTGCAGGAGTGAATCAAGCAATCGCATCTTATTATTCTTAGTGATAACAAAGACTTCTTGCTGAACATTTTCCGCGGAGGTTCCTTGCGGTGCAATTTCAATACGGAGAGGCAGTTTCATAAATGCACTGGCCAAAGATGAAATGGAGTTTGGCATAGTTGCCGAGAACAACATGGTTTGTCGTTCCTTTGGCGCTGTTTGTAAAACGCGTTTAATTTGTGGCAGAAATCCAATATCTAGCATTCTGTCAGCTTCATCAAGGGTGATAATACGAACTTGATTAAGTTTATATATACCTTGCTTCATTAGGTCATCCAAACGTCCAGGAGTAGCAATTACAATATGGGGATTACGTTTTATTGCTTTAACCTGGGTCTGTTGAGAAACACCACCAATTATCACCACCGTACGTAAGCCCAATGGAGCACCAACAATACTTAAAGATTTTTCAACTTGGTCAGCCAGCTCGCGGGTTGGAACAAGAATGAGGCCTTGTCCTCTTTGTCGTAATAAGCTTTGAATCATTGGAATACCAAAAGCCAATGTTTTACCGGTTCCGGTTTGGGCAATACCAACTACGTCTTTTCCTTGCAAAGCACCAGGAATAACCTGGTGCTGGATTGGCGTCGGAGTAACAAAATTCTTTTTAGATAATACTGAGAGAATTTTATGTTCAATTCCTTTAAGATCGGAGAAGCGACCCGTAGTTTGCTTAGGTTGTTCTTGAGGTTTATTCATGTGTAGTTGTATACTACCAAAAAACAGCCGACCAGGCTATTTATTAATGAAGATGAGAACTGGATGATGTTATATCTTCTTTAGGGAGAATTAGGAGCTTTCTTTTATGGTTTTTATTATACCAATAATACCAGTAATGCCTATTATTAGTCCGATCAGTTGCCCTCCGGGGCTATCATCAAATTCACTAAATACAAAGAAAAATGCTCCTAATAATATTGCTAGAATTGAGAATACTAATTTCAGTATATTCATATAAATAAAGTGTACCAAAAAACCCGCCAGAAAGATACTGTCGGGCTGGTAGCTTACTCGGCTATTTAATGAACTGTAAAAAAAGGACACTTACAGCAAAATGTAAGTGTCCGAAGCCTAAGGAGCTGGCTGGCTATCTATGGTCTGTAATGATCACTCATGTCTGCTTTTTCTCTCTCAGGAGGATCTCCATCCCAAGGACCTTCGCCACGTCTGTGGCCACTTTTTTCGCTCCGGCCAGTATTAAACCGGGTACTGTCCGGATTGCGGTTTGAACTTGCAGACATACTTTCGCCTGCTCGACATAACCAATTACCGATGATTCCCATTGAATTCACCTCCAATCTGTACTACTTATGGTTATATACACTACGGATGATTGCTACGATAGCCTAATGTTAAATTAATATTATGATAAACTTGATAAAGTTGTCAAGACAGGCTTCTCGTCCCTTCGCCGTTCTCTGCGAGAACAAAAAAAGTCTGCCCGCCACTACGTGACGAACAAACTTTTTTATTCTGGCGGGAGCGAAGGTAGTTCCTTCACTCACTACGTTCGTTCAGGACAGGCTACCCCTCGGCCTTCCCCCTTCGCTTCGCTTCGGGGGACACGTCTGCGTGACCCTGAACTGTAACTCACTTCGTTCGTTAAGTTCGGGGCGAGCAGGCAGACGTAAAAAAACAGAGCGGGAGCGAAGGGACTCGAACCCTCGGCCTTCTGCGTGACAGGCAGACGCTCTAACCAACTGAGCTACGCCCCCGCTCTGTTTTTTTAGCTATTTGCTAGTATTTACTTCTTTTATAATTTTGGCAAAAGTCTCTGGATGCTTATCGGCAACTTGAGACAAGACTTTTCGATCTAATTCAACTTTATTCTTCTTCAATAGATTAATAAATTTTGAATAGCTTAAATCATGTTGCCTACAAGCGGCATTAATCTTGATTTGCCAGGTGGTGCGGTTAACGCGCTTCTTTAGCTTTCGGCCAACATAAGCATGAGCACCAGCTTTGGTAACAGCAGTCTTGGCCAACTTAATTGTTTTCTTTCGGCCCCACTTAAAACCTTTGGCTTGTTTTAAAAGTCTTTTGCGTCTGGCAACATGAGTGGTTCCTCGTTTAACTCTTGGCATAATCTTGTGTTCTTATATTTTTATGAATAAGGTAGTAAATTTTTTATTGTTTTTTGATCAACTTTGGCAACTTGTTTACCACGTTTTTTTCGACGACCAACACTTCCGGTTTCCCGGGCATTAAAATGGTCTTGGCCGGCATGTTTTGTCATAAACTTTTTTTTCTTTTTGCCTTTGGTGACCTTCACTTTTTTAGCAGTTGTTTTGTGTGTCTTTAGTTTCATAATGTAAATTAAAAAACAGCTATAGGCTGTCAGTACGTTAATTATTTTTTAGCAATTACGACTGAAAGTTTTCCGCCTTGGATAGTAACTGATGACTCTGCAGCGGCGGGAATTAATTCATTGACTGAACTAATAAATTTATTAATAATTTCTCTAGCTAAATCTCGATGTTGTCGTTCTCGTCCTCTTAGAATCATTTCAATCTTTACTTTATCGTCCTGGCTTAAAAATTTGTTGGCTTGTCTGACCCTAACCTCTTTATCATGTTCACTGATTCGGAGCGATAACCTAATTCCTTTAACTTCAACTTTTTTTTGTTTAGCCTTTTCTTTTCGTCTCTCTTTTTCTTCCTGATATTTTAATTTTGAATAATCAACAATTTTAGCTACCGGCGGTTTGGCTAAAGGAGAAACTTCTACCAAGTCTAAACCTTTATCTTGAGCCATGGCTAAAGCTTTGGCTGTATCAGTGACACCGACATTTTCTCCAGTTTCATCAATTAACCTAACTTGTTCGGATCTAATATATTGATTAGTTTGATATTTTTTTGGAGGTGTTTTTTTATATTTTGTTCTTTTACGGGAAATTCTCATCAGTTAGCTTTTTAGGTTTTTAGCTTTTTAGGTTTTTAGGGCCTTAAATTTATAGATTTCCTAAGAACCTAAAAAACTTAATAACCTACAACCTAGGTTGGTGGAGATGAGGGGAATCGCACCCCTGTCTAGAATTAGAGCTAAAGTAAGTTTACAAGTGTATCCAATTTTTAGTTTCGACTGGTAGGTATAAAATTGACAAAACCCTACGAGTCAAAGTCTTGTAATGCTTAGTAGATTAGTAAGACCCTAATCTAGTGCAATCTAATGTATGGCACCAGGATCTGGCTATTAGATTTCGCCAGGCTGATGGCACTAATCTTAAGCGATTGGTGCAGGTGCTAGGGCTAGAGAGCTAAAAGCTCTTTTTACCTTAGCGACAAATGAATTTGCATTTGTTGGAATGACAATTTGAGATTAACAAGCTAAATTGTCAACGCTTAACTTGAATACTTTAAATCCAGATTCTATCGATTTTAAACATCCCCCTGATTTTCTACCTTTGTTTCAGTTTTCGCCTGATTTCTCGGTCTACTTCACGTTTTTTAATGGTTTGACGCTTATCCTGCTTCTTCTTTCCTTTAACAATTCCAATCTCTAATTTTATCAGACTTCCTTTAGTATATACAGAAATCGGTAGAATTGTCAAGCCTTTTTCTTTACTTTTGCCTCTAAGATGATCGATTTCTTTATTACGTAGTAAAAGTTTTCTACTCCTGTCTGGTTGATAATCGGTTTGGACAGAGACGGCTGGTTTGTATGATGATATATGAGCGCCCACTAACCAGAGCTCACTTTTACTATCAATACTAATATAGCTGCCTTTTAAGTTGATCTGTCCAGCTTTTACCGATTTAACTTCTGGACCAGAAAGTACAATGCCAGCTTCAAATTTTTCGATGACCGTGTAGTCATGGAGTGCCTTTTTGTTAGTAGCAAAATTTGGCATGCTTGTAGTATAACATCTTGAAATTGGTTTGCAACTTAGGTGGATTTCTAGTATAATTTAGCCATGGAGAATAAAAATCTGACCATAAATATTTCTACTGGAACAGTTTTGAAAGTAATTGCTCTTGTTTTAATTTTGGCTTTTGTTTGGTTTATTCGTGATATTTTACTGTTGGTTTTTATTTCAATAATTTTTGCTGCGATCATTGAACCAATCGTGAACTCTTTAGAAGATAAAAGTGTTAAATTGTTTAAACGAGAAATTCCTCGCGGCATTATTGTTATTTTTATTTACTTGGTTTTATTTTTGTTTTTATTTTTAGTGGTCAGAATGATCATTCCACCAATTGTTGAGCAGCTGGCACTTTTAACAAGTAATTTTCCTGATCTATGGAGTAAAATTTTACAAAATTTTCAAGGATTACAACAGTACTCTCAGGACCAGGGACTGGCTGACAATATACAAGAAAGTTTGAAAGGTTTGCAGACTGGTTTAGAAAGTGCCGCTGGGGGAGTTTATTCTTTCATCGTCGCTATTTTTAGGAGTGTGGTTAATTTTATGTTAGTGTTAGTGATTATTTTTTATTTAGTAATGGAGAAAGATCCTTTTGGAAAAATGATGAAAGCCGTTGCTCCGGTTCAGTATCATGCTTATCTAATAAATTTATTTTCAATCATTCAAAAAAAGATTGGTGCCTGGGCTAGAGGGCAGTTAATGCTGGGATTAATTATTGGAGTTTTATCATTTATCGGTTTGTTATTTTTAATGCCTAAGTATGCTCTAGTGTTGGCCTTGGTGGCGGCAGTCACTGAACTGGTGCCGTATCTTGGCCCAATTCTTGGGGCTATCCCAGCAATTTTTTTAGGGTTTGCTGTTCCGCCATACTCATTGTGGCGTGGCGTAGCAATTTTAATCCTTTATGTGGTAATTCAACAAGTGGAAGAAAAAGTTATTGTTCCTCAAGTAATGAAAAAACAACTCGGACTCAATCCAGTAGTGATCATCATTGTAATGTTGATTGGATTTCGTTTAGCTGGTATAATAGGATTGATTTTAGCTATTCCAGTAGCCACTTCCATCGGTGTAATAGTGAAAGATTTTATTAGTAAATCAGGTTTACCCAAACTTAAAGAAGATACGGATAAACAAGACTAGTAGCTAAGGTAATCAAATAAAAAAATTTATTTTTCATAATTAATTAATAGTGTAGGATGATAAACATATCTTGCCTACAATACGGAGGTTAACATGGCCTATCCAATGGCATCAAAAGTCTCGAAGACGCCTGCCCGGCCTGTAGCCAGTGGCATGGAAGCTTCAACAGGGGGAGGAGGCAGACCTAAACCCGAGGGTTCTTGGATGAAAGGTTTAGTCACCTTAATTGTCGTTTTAATAATAATTGGTGGTGGTATTTATTTAGTATCAAGCTACACTGGTATTGATAGAAATTTATTACCCGGCGCTACTACTTTCAAAAGTGAATGGCAAGCAGTTTTTTTAACTAATGGCCAGGTCTATTTTGGTCAGGTCACTAAAATGGATGTAGAGTTTATTCATCTTGATGATATTTATTATTTACAGGTAGTTAACCTTCAAGATACTATTGGTCAACCACCAGATGTCCAACAACAACCAGAACAACGACTAACTTTAATTAAGTTAGGTAATGAAATACACGGACCGCAAGACAAGATGTTAATTAATCGAGATCATATTGTAATTATTGAAGATCTTAAAGACGATTCACGAGTAGTTACAGCAATTGCTGACTACTTAAGTGGTGAAACTCCAGAGCCGTTATAATTAGTAATCACTTAATTTTACTTAAAAACTCCGGTGGGATTTACTCCCAGCGGAGTTTTGCTTTATAGCCTATTTTTTAGTATAATGTAGGTAAATTAACTGCTGAAAGACACACCAGAATGATTAAAAAATTTTTATTTTGTTTCTCAATTTTATTTTTTTTAGGGTTAGTTTCAGGCAACAATATTTTTGCCAGAATGACTAGCGATGGATACATAATCTTTGCTGATGTTTTTAGTTCTGGTGGCAGTGAAGACAGTAGCTCAAGTTTATATGGTCTACAAGACACCATTGGTGAAGGACTCATATTATCGGCCACTTCTACCTCGGATTTATATGGTCTCAAAGCTGGTTTTCGTGAGCTGTATGCTGATCAGTCTATAACGTTTGATATTACCGACACGGATATCGAATTAGGAACTTTGAGTGATAGTACAGTCGGCTCCGATTTTAATACTATGGTGGTTAATACTAACGCGATTAATGGTTTTACGATTACAGTTTCTGGAAATACTTTAGAAAGTGGATCTGACTCAATTGATGCGATTGGTGCTACGGCTGCAGCTTCCAGTTCTGGCACTGAGCAGTTTGGTATTAATTTAGTTGATAATGCCACGCCTGATGTTGGGGCTGATCCCAGCGGTGCATCACCAATAGGTTCGGCCGCTGATCAGTACAATACGGCCGATCTTTTTGCTTTTGATACGACTGGTGCTACGGTGGCCACTTCAACCAGTGATATTAATGAAACAACCTATACGGTTTCTTATATAGCTAATATTGATTCAGGTACTCAAGGCGGCACTTATACTACTACCTTAACCTACGCCGCGACTGGTAATTTTTAAGTTGAAATTCATGAAAAGAACAGTTTTTAGTTTAATTTTTTTGTTAACCTTCGTGTTTTTTAGTAGTGACGCTTTAGCCACTACTATTTTTTCGCCATTACTGGAAATTGAAGTTGATCCGGGAATAACCGAGAAAGGAGTGGTGAAGGTATTTAATGAAACTGATGCAGAGCTGTTTTTAACAGCTACAGTAGAACCATTTACTGCTGGTGATGAATCTGGTCAACCACTTTACTTACCACCAGAAGCTAAACATAATTATTTAGACTGGTTTGATCTTGAGGAAGATTTGATCATTATCCTGCCAAATCAATTAAGGGTAGTGCCCTTTAATATCAACGTGCCGGCCGATGCTGTGCCTGGCGGTTATTATGCGGTAATCTTTTGGGGGAATGAGCCCAGCCCAGCTGTTGGTGATATTGCCGTTAGCATTCGTGGTAAAGTGGGAACATTAATTTTTTTAAGAGTTAAAGGTGAAGCTACCGAGATTGGGGAAGTATTAGAATTTAGAACAGAGCCCATTAAAAATATTTTTTGGCAGTTGCCAATAAATTTTGTAACTCGTTTTTCTAATAACGGCAACGTTCATCTTAAACCAACTGGTACTATAGAACTAGATGGTTGGTTTGGTGAAAATAAAATATTTCCAGTTAACCAAGATGAACGATTTATCATCCCACAGACGGTCAGAAGGTTTCAAGTAGTTTGGGGCCAAGAACCAATCGGAAATTTTTGGGAAAATTTTATAGTTGGTTTTAAACAAGAATTCAGTGGATTAACTTTTGGTAAATATACAGCAACTTTAAAATTAAATTTTGGATTAGATACAAATCAAGAATTAACAGACGAAATTATCTTTTGGATTTTACCTTATCATTTGTTTAGCGTTTTGTTGATAGTTATAATATTTCTCGGCATTTTTATTAAGATTAATAAGAGGATTAAAAAATTAAAGAACAAATCTTCGGTACCGTTACCGGAGAAAGATAATAATGAACAATAACGGTAAAAAGTTTTTTTTGGTAAGTTTTAGCCTAACAGTTAGTTTAGGGCTGGTTTTTTTATCACTTATTTTGCAGCCGGCAGGGGCAGCTGATGTCAATGTAAATGCCAACGTTGCTACGGGTCAGGATTGCGGTAATGGTTTAGTAGAGGGTACGGAGACCTGTGATGATGGTAATGAGAGGAATGAAGAATGTAGTGACGGCACTGTTCAAACCGAAGATACTTGTAATGCTACTTGCACCGGTTTTATTTCTCACAGTGAAGAGTGTGAATCAAGTAGTGGTTGCGAAGGAGGTGCTGAGTGTGTTAGCTGTGTTTGTGGCTCAATCTGTTTTGTTGAGGGAACGGAAATTACTTTGGCTGACGGTGGTAAAATAGCAATTGAAGATATTGAGGTTGATGACGTAGTGCTGTCTTATGATCAAAATACTCAAGAATTAGAACCAGCCACGGTGGCCAAAACTTATGAACATCAAACTGATCAATATTTAATTTTTAATTATGAAATTGAAGTTACCGCCACTCATCCGTTATTTGTGAACGGGGATTGGGTTAAAGCCGGTGACATAGAAATTGGTGATAAACTGTTTAATGAAGCTGGTGAGGAGGTTGAAGTTTTTTCAATTCAAACTAAAGCCGGTGAAGAAGTAAACGTTTATACTTTAACCGTAGATAACAATCATAACTATTTTGCCGAAGAAATTTTGGCTCATAACAAAGGTGAAGGTGAATGTAGTCCAGTTTGCAATGGTAGAGTTTGTGGACCATCAAATTGTCCAGGAATAAATTGTGGTACCTGCGGGCCTAATCAAACTTGTGCTGGTGGCGCATGTGTTGATGCCCCGTATTGTGGTGATTCTATCATTAATCAGCCAACTGAAGAGTGTGACGACGGTCCAAGTGGATCCGATACCTGTACTACTGATTGCAAATTAAAATCACTTTGCGGCAACGGTGAAATTGATCCGCCAGAACAGTGTGACGAGCAGTCACAATGCTGTTCTGGCAGCTGTACTATTTTATTGTTAATTGATAGCGTTTCACCTTCGGCGACTGATACCACTATTACTATTGATTGGGAAACACCATGCCAGGCGTCCAGTTCTTTATTAGAATGGGGGACAACAACAGCGGTTGATGAAGGATCAGTTAGTGGCTTGACTGGACAAAACTATTCGCAAAGTGTCACCCAGTTAATTCCTAACACGGTTTATTTTTTTAGAATTACCGCTGATGCTGGAGTTTTGCAAGCTATTAGTACTGGTTCTGTCCTGACAACTGGTGGTGTTGAAGATTGTACTAATGGTATTGATGACGATAACGATGGTTTAATTGATATTGAAGATCCTGATTGTCCTTGTGAGGCGGAGTGGGAATGTATTCCGGCAGATTGGAACGACGTAGAGTGTATAGACAATCAAAAAACTAGAACTTGTGAAAAAGTGAACAATTGTTGGAGCAATGAACCTGAAGAAGATACAACTATAGGTTGTGGACTGTGTGAAGGAGTAATTTGTCCACCTAACTATGAAATTATTGATTGTGACTGTGTACCAATTGTTGGCGAATGTGGTAATGGTACTTGTGAACCACCCGATGAGGATCCTTTTACTTGCCGAATAGATTGTCCGGTTGATTGTTTATCAGAGTGGCAATGTGATCCTTGGGTTCCAGAAATTTGTCCAGCCTCAGGTATTCAAGCTCGTGACTGTTGGCAGCAATGCCCTATTCCAATTAATCAACCGCCAGTTACTCGAGATTGTTCCAATCAATGCCCGGGACTTAGCTGTAGGATTGACCAGCGAATAAATTTAGAAGAGTGTATTTGTGATGACATTATCCCATATTGTGGTAATGGTGTTTGTGAGGCCGGCGAAAATAATGTTATCTGCCCTGCAGACTGTATTGATCCATGTGTCCCGGATTGGAATCCAACTCCTTGGGGTGAATGTATTAATGGTACTCAAACTAGAGAAGTCGTTGATTTAGAAAATTGTAATTTAGATTTAGATAAACCACCAACAGTCAGATCATGTACCGAAGGTTGTGACGTTGCCTGTAGTACTTGTCAGCAAATTGATGTTAATAGCTGTAGTTGTACCGATATTGCTCTTTGTTGCGGTAATGCAGCTTGTGAAGTAAACGAAAAAGTTTGGTCTTGTGCGGTTGACTGTGGCTTACCGCCTGACTTTCGGCTAGCTTTAACTGATTGTCTTGATGGCTTGGATAATGACAATGATGGCTTTGTTGATTATCCGGCTGATCCTGGTTGTACCAGTCCATCAGACTTAAGTGAATTAAATTTTGCCGAAGTTATTGAAAATATTCAGGATTTTATAACTAATCAAATATTGGATAACGAAACGGTTGAAGAAGCCAACGAATCTATTGCCACACCATTATTAATTACCACAGTAACCGTTAACACTTTTGCCACCTTTTCATTTTTTAACTTCTTCTCCTATCTACAATTTTTAGTGACCCAACCTTTTGCAGCCTTATTTAGACGTAAACGTCGAAAATGGGGGACAGTTTATAATTCTTTAAGTAAGCAAGTAATTGATTTGGCCATTGTCAGGCTGTATCAAAAAGAAAATAGTCGTTTAGTTCAATCAAGAGTAACTGATAAGCTCGGCCGGTTCAGTTTTTTAGCCAGTCCGGGAAGGTATTACATAACTGTCACTAAATCAAAATTTGCTTTTCCGACAGAGTATTTAAAAGATAAGACAGAAGATGCTAAATACCTGGATCTGTATCACGGTGAAACGATTGAGGTGACCGAAGAGCGGGCCGATATTACAGTTAATATTCCACTTGATCCAGAGGTGGAGGAAAAACCAGTAACCAAGGTTATCTTCCAGCATTATCTCCGTAAAGTTCAATTTGTTGCTTCGTTTGCCGCAGTGCCGTTAGCTACCATCTCAATGGTTATTAGTCCTGGTGCCCTAACTTTTACGATGTTTGGTTTTCATTGTCTACTGTTTGTTTTATTCCGTCGTTTGGGTTACCAAAAACCACCAAAGAATTGGGGAATCATTTATGACAAGGGTAACAAGAAACCACTTGGCCGGGCGATTACCAGAATTTATGACAAACAGTACAATAAGCTTTTAGAAACCAGAGTTACTGATGGTCGAGGACGTTATTCATTTTTGGTGAATAATAACACCTACTTTGTCACCGCTGAAAAGTTAGGCTATAAGAAATTTAAAACTGATGAGATTGATTTAGTTAAGAAAGATCTCGAAACTGTAGTTGGTATGGACATTGGTTTGGAAAAAGGACAAGGTGAAGCACCGGCGCCAGCCGCTCCAACACAAGCGCCAGCTCAGCCACCAGCTCAAACTCCACCAGCCGGTAAAGTTGGTTTACCAGCTCAACCGGCTTCATCACCACCTGTACCAACACCAACCACACCGCCACCAGCTAAACCAGCAGAATCTAAAGTAGATGATGAACTTACTTTATTGGATAAGGTTCAAGATTTAGTAGTATCCAAAGACTCATTGAAAGACTTATTAAAAACTAAACAAGATGTTCAAGAGGCCAAAAAAGAAATTGACGAAAAGCAGTTAGAATTAGATAAGCTTGAAGATAAAGTCGAAGATATTGAAGAATCAATAGACGATAAACTTGATAAGCTTAACGGTGAAACGGACATCAAGACGGATCAGCCATCCAATGAAACTCAAGTTGTTCAGGATAAACCAGATGAGGCAACAAAATCTACTAAAAAAGAGCAACCTTCGTCAACTGATGAAAAGGTAGATGAAGAGCCCAAGCCATCAGACGACAAATCAGATGACAAACCTGATCAACCATCATCTAAAAAAAGTATTTTCGGTTAACCTATGACTAAAGAAGGAAAACGTCAATTTGTTCATATTGCTCTTTTTCTGGTAGCCTTTTTACTTAAGTATCTAACAAAATTCCAGGCCGGAACATTATTGTTGGTTCTGTTTGCCATTACTTTATACATCATTCCTCATTTAAGATTTCGTTCATATTTCTATCGCAGCTTTGAAAAAAAATATAGTCAGGGGGCAGTACTTTATTTTTTAGTTTTATTTGTTTTAGTTTTAATATTTCCTTTACCGATTGTTGCTGTCAGTTGGGCCGTTTTAGCCCTGGGTGATGGCTCGGCCACGCTAGTCGGCCGTCATTTCAGAGCTCGTGAACTTCCTTGGAATAGAGAAAAAACTTATGCCGGTAGCTTAGCTTTTATAATTTTTGGTACCCTGGGAGCATTTATACTTCTCAGGTGGATGACGCCAGAATTGGACAACACATTTTCCATTGCTTTAAAAACAGCAATAGTCGCGGCCATTGCCGAAAGTTTCCATTGGCAGATAAATGACAATGCCACGGTGGCGGTGACCAGCGCCGTGGTGTTAAGTTTTTTAATATAAAATACTCTTGAAAAAAAAGGGTAAATCAGCTAAACTGATCTCATGGTAAAAACTCCAAAGGACAATGATATTATGAGTAAACTTGTCTCACTGGCTAAGCAGCGAGGCTTTATTTTTCAATCCTCAGAAATTTATGGTGGCCTTAATTCTTTTTACGATTATGGTCCGCTTGGGGTTGAACTAAAAAACAACGTTAAGCAGGCTTGGTGGAAATCAATGGTTCATTCTCGAAAGGATGTTGTTGGTCTGGATTCAGCTATTTTGATGCACCCAAAAATTTGGGAAGCTTCTGGTCATGTTCAAAATTTTTCTGATCCCTTGGTTGACTGTAAAAAATGTAAAAGGCGGTTTCGGGCTGATCATCTCCTTGAAGCCCAGGGGATTAAACCAGATTTAGGAACCATGAAAGATAAGCCAAAAGAATTAGAAAAATGCCCGGAATGTTCTGGTGAGCTGACCGAGATTAGACAGTTCAACTTAATGTTTAAAACTTTCATGGGTCCAGTTGAAGATGACGCCTCGGTTGTTTATCTTCGTCCAGAAACTGCCCAGGGTATTTATGTAAATTTTTTAAATGTGCTGGACAGCATGCGACTTAAATTACCACTTGGCATTGCCCAAATCGGTAAAGCTTTTCGTAATGAAATAACTCCTGGTAATTTTACCTTTAGAACAAGAGAATTTGAGCAGATGGAGATGCAATATTTTGTTCATCCCAAAGAGGCTAATAAATTTTTTGATGACTGGAAAGAACAAAGGATGCAGTGGTATTTGGATTTAGGAATGAACAAAAAGAATTTACGGTTTCGGGAACACGGTAAAGATGAACTGGCTCATTACGCTAAGAAAGCGGTTGATATCGAATATAAAACTCCTTTTGGCTGGAGTGAGCTTGAGGGAATTCATAATCGGGGAGACTGGGATCTTTCTCGCCACAGTGAATTTTCCGATCAAGATTTAAAGTACACTGATGATGCGGGTAAGAAATTTTATCCTTATATCGTTGAAGCATCAGCCGGAGCTGATCGAGGCACTTTAATGTTTTTACTTGATGCCTATACTGAAGTTGCCGGCGGAAGATCAACAACTACTAAAAGTATTAAAGAGGTTGAGGTGATGCTTAATTTTGATAAGGTTTTGTCACCAATTAAAATTGCCGTCTTGCCTCTTTCCAAAAAGCCAGACTTAGAGAAAACATCTCAACAAGTTTTAGACAGTTTACAACAGAATTGGCACTGTCAGTACGACCAGACCGGTTCAATTGGTAAACGTTACCGTCGTCAAGATGAAATTGGGACTCCTTACTGCGTCACTATTGATTTTGAAAGTTTAGAAGATAAGTCTGTGACTGTGAGGGATCGCGACACTATGGAGCAAGAGCGAATAAAAATAGAAGAGCTGTTAGATTATTTTAAAAGTAAATTAAAGTCTTAATGTATCAAAAGACAAAGTTGAAAAATAATTTAACCTTGATTACCTCACCGCTTAAACAAACTAAAGCGGTGACTGTTTTAATTCAAGTGCCAGTGGGTTCGCGTTACGAAAAAAAAGAAATTAATGGGATGTCTCATTTTGTTGAGCACATGATGTTCAAAGGAACTAAGTTAAGACCAACGACTCAAGATATTTCTAAAGAACTAGATTCGGTTGGCGCCGAATATAATGCCTACACCGGCAAGGATCACACGGGATATTACATTAAAGTAACAGCTGATAAAATAGAATTAGCTTTTGATATTTTGTCTGATATGCTTTTCAATTCAGTATTTGATGATCAAGAGCTGCAAAAAGAAAAAGGCGTTATTGTTGAAGAGATAAATATGTATGAGGACAATCCTTTGATGTACGTTCACGGACTTTTTGAAGAAATTGTTTATGGTAATCATCCATTAGGTTGGCAGATTTCCGGACCAAGAAGTACAGTTAAGAGTATCACTCGTAAACAAATGGTTGATTACAAAAACAAATACTATGAACCAGCAAATATGGTGATGACAATTGCCGGTAATTTTAGTAAAGCAAAAGTCAACACTTTGACTAAAAAATATTTTAATGCTGGTAGTAAATCTAAATCCAAAAAAAGTTTTAGCAAAATTAATATTAAGCAGTCTGCTCCAAAAATTAGATTAATTAATAAAAATACTGAACAGGTTCAGGTTGGTCTTGGGTTTCCGGCCTACGGTCTTGATGATCCTAAAAAATTACCGTTATCCTTACTAGGCATAATATTGGGGGGCAATATGAGCTCTCGTCTTTTTACAGTTGTCAGGGAAAAACACGGACTGGCTTATTACGTTAAAGCTGATGTCAGTTCTTATCATGACACTGGTACTTTATATATTCAAGCCGGACTTGATCGTAAGAGAATTAAAGAAGCTATTAAATTAATATTGTCAGAGTTAAAGAAAATTAAAGACATCGGTGTTACTGATAAAGAATTAAGTGATGCTAAGGAATTTTTAAAAGGAAAATTTTCACTTAGCTTAGAGGACTCAGAAAATATTGCTGAATGGCTTGGCAGACAGCAAGTGTTATCAAATAAAATTTATACTCCGGAACAAAAATTAAAGAAGATTTTTGCGGTAAAAAAAGATGATATAAAAAAAGTCGCCCAAGAAGTTATTCAAAGCAAGCATCTCAGCTTAGCTCTAATTGGGCCGTTTAAAGATAAAAAAATATTTAGCAAGTTGTTAAAAATTTGAGAGGAGGAGGGGAGGAAATGAAAAACTATATAAAATTTAAAGAGAAAGGTTTTACCTTAATTGAACTTTTGGTGGTCATTGCGATTATCGGACTTTTATCAACTTTAATGGCTGTGGCTTTAAATTTGGCAAGACAAGGAGGCCGTGATGCTAAACGGGTGGCCGACATGAAACAGGTTGCTACTGCTTTGGCATTTTATTTTGATCAAAATGGTGCTTATCCAGCTGGCACGGAAACGCTTGGTGAAGTTGGAGCTGAATGTTTAGATGCCTCGGGGTTTGGTGCGCTTTGTACTAATCCCTACATGGCCACTATACCTAAAGATCCGTCAAATTCTTTTTGGTATGAGTATCAATCTACGGCTAATAGCCATTATCTATTAGAATTTGTTATTGAAACAGGAGCCGGAAGCCTTGAAACTTCGGGAATATATGAATTAAGAGTTGATGGCAGTATCTACGGACCTTTTTAAATTTATAAAAATTTAATAATACTGATAAAAGTAAATAAGAAGACGACCTGTATAAGCATGCCAGTTTTTATAGAGACCGTAGATTTACTAAAAGCAAAATGAATCTTCCAGTGAAAACTAACGTATTCTTTCAAAATTTTATTTTTAGTCAGTATGTATAGTGTGGTAATAAAATCCGGTAGCACGCTTCCGATTACTGCCGCAATTACTGCCAGGCTTAAAGAAAATAAATTGAAAAAATACAAACCGCTTAACAAACCAATCATTATTAAGCCATCAACGGCCCCCATTTTAAATGCCAATATGGCATTTTTCTTTTCGTCCATGCCGTCCTTACCAACAATAATTTTGTCATCTCCGTGAGGAATCATGTCCAGGAAAAAATGGAAAAATATTCCTGTCAAAAAAGCCAGCCAGATATTTTCTGTTTGTTGTCCAATAATAATACCACCAAGAGAGTGAACAGTTAAAAACATTATTTTAAAAATTATTGATTAATATTTTAATCTTAACAAAAAGTATTCTAATAAGCAAAAAAATTTCTCTGTAATGAGAAATTTTTTTGAGATGTTTAAAGTGTTGTAGTTTATGGTAGCGACGGGAGGACTCGAACCTCCGACCTAAGGGTTATGATTCCTTCGCTCTAACCAGCTGAGCTACGTCGCCTGGTAGCGGGGGTGGGATTTGCACCCACGACCTCCAGGTTATGGGCCTGGCGAGCTGCTACTGCTCTACCCCGCGTCAACTTTTGCCATTATATCTTTATTTTATATTTTTGTCAACTATACCCTCGCTATTTTGAATTAAGATTTTTTCTGTAATTTTAATAGGATAAATTTTTTTGGATTGATAATCTTTTATTTCATTTATAATATCATAGTCACGAAGAACTCTTTTTCTTTTTAATGCTTTGACTTCTTCTAAAGTAAACCATTTAGCATCCAAAATTTCATCGGGATCAAGCTTTATTTTGGCAGTTAATGGTTTGGCGGCAAATATAAATTTAACGGCGTGGTGTTTCCGTTTTGGCTTAACCAGATTATAAACTCCTAATAGTCCGGTAAGCTTAATTTTTAAACCAGTTTCTTCTTCGGCTTCTCTTTGAGCACCTTGGGCAATATTTTCAAAATTGTCTAACCAGCCAGCTGGTTGGTTCCATAAACCTCGTGAGTGACCTGCTTCTTGAACTAATAAAAATTTATTATTTTTTTCAATAATACAACCAACCACGACAAATGGTTGATCTTTATTTCTTTTTTTAACCGGAATCGGTTTCATGAAAAGTTTTATTTTTTTATAATTTTTTATTGATCGAGGTCTTGAACATATTCAGTTCCATTTTTTAAGGCAACTTCTGCTCTGGTTAATTCTTTCCCAATATAAGCAGCATGTTCCATTAGTGAAACTAAATTACGACTCAAGACTTCATAGTAAATGTCCTCAGCATTTTTCCCAACAATCTCATGGTTTAATATATTATCATTAGTACAGAAACCTATTCTAATGAGTTTGTCCTTGTCATCAATTTTTATCAGGAAATAACCAACCGGGTCACGGTTCCATTGATGATTAGTTTTGGCTGACGAGGTGTCATAATTAGACTTATCAATTTTCTTTAACCAATGTATTTTTTTCATTGTATTATTATAGGTAGTGTTTTATTTTTGGTGCCCGAGGTGGGCACACCAAAGGTGCGGAACCCACACGCCTTGCGGCACACGACCCCGTATAGTTTGTTAACGCTCACTTACGGGGCAAGTTTTGAGTCTGCCAATTAAGAATTTTATTTATTATGGTGGGCATGGAGGGAGTCGAACCCACACCTGGGGTGAACCAGACTGGATTTTGAGTCCAGCGCGTCTACCAGTTTCGCCACATGCCCATTACTATTAAGATGCGTGCTTGCCCCGCAAATGACACCGAGCTTGTGAGGTGGAATGAAGCGGGGTATACCAGTTTCACCACTCGGGCATTGATAACAAATTTTACGATAACAAAAAATTGTTTAATTGTCAAAGGTGGATTTTTTTATTATAATAAAATTATACTCGGTAGTAGAAATTCGATTGGTCGTCGTATGCGACTATACCTATCTACTAGGAATTATCCGGGAAATTAAATTAAGGTTTTATTTAAACTAGAAAGTATAATTATAAATTATCGAATTTTCACTACCGGGTATGGCCAGAACAATTGCAATCGTTAATCAAAAAGGTGGAGTGGGCAAAACAACAACGGCAGTTAATTTAGGTGCTTACTTGGCGTTGCTGGGTAAGTTTGTTTTATTAGCCGATGTTGATCCCCAGGCAAATTCAACTTCTGGGATGGGCGTTGACGTTGCCAAATTAGAAAAGGGAATTTATAATACCTTAGTTGAACCAGTTTTATTTAGAGAGATTGTTCTAGGAACTGGTATTCAAGGCTATAAAATTGCGCCGGCCACTCAGGATTTAGCTGGGGCCAGAGTTGAATTGGTTAATTTAGAGGATCGAGAATACAAACTGGCTAATGCTTTGTTAGAAGTTAAAAATGATTACGACTACATCTTAATTGATTGTCCACCATCGCTTGATTTGCTCACCCTTAATGGTCTAGTAGCCGCCGATGAATTAATTATTCCGGTTCAGGCTGAATATCTGGCCCTTGAAGGTTTAGGGCAGTTATTAAACACGGTTAATTTAGTTAAAGAAAATTTAAAGCCCGAGCTAAATATTTTAGGAGCAATTGTGACTATGTACGACAAGCGCAACAAAATTTCGGCTGATGTATTGAGTGAGCTTAAACAACATTTTCCCAGCAGACTTTTTGACACAATTATTCCTCGTAATGTTCGTTTAACCGAGGCACCCAGTTTTGGTCAGACAATTTTGTCTTATGATGCGGCCTCGGAAGGTGGACGAGCGTACGAAAGTTTGGCTCGCGAAATTATCGAGCAAGAAAATTACATTTATTAAATTATGACCACCCAACAAGGTTTAGGTAGAGGATTAAGTTCTCTGATTCCACCAAAAATTGATAAAACCATTTTTGCTAAAGACTCCAAGGTTATTAGTCATGATGAGAGTATCAGTAAGGTAGCAATTGACAAAATTGTGGCCAATCCTCATCAACCACGAAGTAATTTTGATCACGACAGCTTAGAAGACCTCACCAATTCCATAAAACAGCACGGTATATTACAACCACTGATTTTAAGTGCTACTGATAAAGGTTATGAAGTTATCGCCGGTGAACGTCGGTTGCGAGCGGCCCAAATGCTTGACTTAAAAACTGTACCGGCGATTATCCGTGATTTAGAGGAACAACAAAAATTAGAATTGGCCTTGGTCGAAAATATTCAACGTAAGGATTTAAATCAAATTGAAGAAGCAGTTGCTTATCAACGTTTAATTGATGAATTTAGTTTAACTCAAGAAGAAGTAGCCAAGCGAGTAGGCAAAAGTCGTTCATCAATCACTAATATTTTAAGACTTTTAGGTTTACCGTCGGAAATTCAAAAAGCGTTAATTGATGGAAAAATAAATTATAGCTCGGCCCGAGTTATTGTCGGACTACCACCAGAGGAAAGACTTAAATTTTTTAAACAGGTTTTGAAAAATGATTTAACTGTTCGGGCCGTTGAAGGACAAGCCAGAAAAGTTTCCGATAATAAACATGTCCGGGCATCCAGGGATCCAAATCTAATTGCCTTAGAAGAAAAATTACAGTCGGCCTTGGGAACCAAAGTGGTTATTAAAAAATCCGGGGACACCGGAACTATTAACATTGAATTTTATTCAACCGAGGAGCTCGACGAAATTATTAAAAAAATTAGTTAGTATTTTTGGGCTGAGTTTTTAATTTTACTTTTAGCTGCTCCAGTTTTTACAAACTTAAGCCAGTCTCGGCTCGGGCCTTTACGATTTTTATCGGTGATGATCTCTACGACATCGCCGTTTTTTAGTGCGGTATCTAAAGTAGCAATACGGTTATTAACTTTAGTACCACTACAGTGATCACCAATCCAACTGTGGACATGATAGGCAAAGTCTACCGGGGTGGCATCTTCCGGTAGATCAATAACATCACCGTTTGGCGTAAACACAAAGATTCGGTTATGAAAAACATCAATGGTTAAAGATTTTAAATACTGCTGGTTATCGATAACATCTTTCTGCCAATTAACTAAATCTTGAATCCAGTTTTGTTTTTTTGGCAGAGTGTAGCCAGGGGCATCAAGCTTTTGATTTTTCTTGCTGGTTTCTTTGTAGTGCCAGTGAGCGGCAATACCGTATTCTGCTTGTTGATGCATTTCCTCGGTCCTAATTTGAAATTCAACAATTTTACCTTTTGGGCCAAAGACCGTTGAATGGAGCGATCGATAACCATTTGGCTTTGGATGAGAAATATAATCTTTTACTCGTCCGGGTAATGGTTGCCAATCTTTATGTATAATTCCTAATGCCTGATAACAGCTACCAATGTCCGGAACAATAATTCTTAAAGCCACCAGGTCATAAATTTTTGAAGCATCGCCATCGTAATGAGGTTTTTTTAATTTTTGATACAAACTGTAAAGTCTTTTTTGCCGGCCGTGAATAGAGATTACTTTAATTTTTTCATTTGATAATTCTTTTTTAACAACCTTAATAACTTTTTGAATTGATTCCATTTTTGATTCTATCTTTGGTAATATCTTAGAGGTCATCCATTTATAGTCGTCTGGATAGACATAAGGAAACGCTAAATCTTCCAGTTCACCCTTAACTTGGCCCATACCTAAACGGTTAGCAATTGGGGCGTAAATTTCTAAACTCTCTTTGGCAATTCTTTCTTGTTTTTCTTTAGGCAGGGCGGCTAAGGTCTTTAGATTATGTAAACGGTCAGCCATTTTAATTAAAACTATACGAATGTCTTGGGCCATGGAGACAAACATCTTGCGAAGGTTCTCGGCATATTTTTCCATGCCTCGATATTTAATAATACCAAGCTTGGTGATTCCAGTTACTAATTTTGAAACTTCTGATCCAAAATTTTTCTCGATATCAACTAAACTATAACTAGTATCTTCAGGAACGTCATGAAGTAGTGCCGCAACAATGGTTGGTTGTCCCAAGCCCATCTCCGCCAAAGTAATGGTTACTTGGAGGGGATGAGTGATATATGGTTCTCCAGATTTTCGTTTTTGATTTTTATGAGCTTCCGCTGCAAAATCATAAGCCAGCTTAATCATATCCAAGTCATATTCTGATTTACGCCTTAGATAAACAAAAGCCGGCGCTTTGCCATTGGTGGCCGAGCGATTTTCTTTAAGGATTTTTAATAAATCTTCAAGTTTTGGCATATTATATTGATTTCATGTAAAAACTGTGGCATAATTATTGTAAAGGAGATTGTCTGAAAAATCAATTAATTTATAATTAATGACATTACCTTCTCTAAATATTTCTGCCTATTGGCCGATAGTTGTTGCTATTTTACTTTTAGCAACACTTTTTTTTATTTGGCAGAAAAAGGGTTTATCTAGTCTATCAATGGGTAAAATAAAGCGTAAAGCCAGTGGTAGCTCCACACCTTTACTAGCTCAATATTCTCGTGATTTAACTAAATTAGCATCTGATGGAAAATTAGATCCAGTAGTTGGCAGAAAAGAAGAAATAGAAAGACTTATTCAAGTATTGTCCAGGCGAACAAAAAACAATCCAGTTTTGGTTGGAAAATCAGGAGTTGGCAAAACAGCTATTGCCGAAGGTTTAGCTTTGGCAATGTTTCAAAAAAAAGTACCAAAAATTTTGTTAAGCAAACGAGTTTTTGCCTTAGATTTGGCAGGTATTGTCTCGGGGACTAAATATCGTGGTGAGTTTGAAAAACGGTTAAAGCAAATTGCCGATGAAATAACCGCCGCTCACCGTAGTATCATTTTGTTTATTGATGAAATTCATACTTTGGCCTCAGCCGGCGGTGCTGAAGGATCAATGGATGCTGATGATATTTTGAAGCCGGCTTTAGCTAGAGGAGAACTTCAAGTTATTGGTGCCACCACAGCCAAGGAGTATAAAGAGTTTATTAAAAAAGATATTACTTTAGATAGACGTTTGCATCCAATTTTAGTTGACGAACCCACCAAAGCCGAAACAATTAAAATTTTAAAAGGTATTAAAAGAAAGTATGAGCAGTTTCATAAAGTTAACATTATTGATGAATCTATTTTAACAGCGGTTCATTTAGCAGCCGAGCATATTAAAGATAAATCATTTCCTGATAAAGCCATTGATTTAATGGATGAAGCGGCGGCTAAAGTCAGCATCAAAAATATTGATGAACAAAAATCAGGAAAAGTTGATACTAAGACTCAAACATCCTGGCCCCAAGTCGGAGTGGCCGATGCACAACTTCAAAGGGCATGACTTTATTTAAGTCAGTGCCAGTTGTTGCTACAAATGATCTGTTAACAAGTGGTAAAATTGCTAGTG
>NYZP01000020.1 GCA_002687175.1 Parcubacteria group bacterium | reverse complement strand
CGGATGCTGCTTTGTTTATAGTTTTTTTCTTCATTGTGTTGTTTATATTGATTCGCTTAAGGCGTACATGGGCATGATTACCTCTACGGCCATACCACCAACACCAGTACCAAGGATAACCATTAAAATCGGTTCTATCAGAGCTGGTAAATTTTCCATTGTTTGGGAAACGTCTTCTTCGCAAAAATTGGCCGACTCTTCTAATATATCATCTAAAGCTCCAGTTTCCTCACCAACAGTAATCATTTGAAGAACTACTGGTGGAATAAATTAATGTAAGGATTTAACGATTCTTGGATGCTAATACCTTTTTTAATCTTTTCTTTTGATTGCATTAGGGCTTCTTTATATAAAACATTCCCCAGTATTCTTGAAGTAATTTCAAATGATTGGACAATCGGTATGTCAGTTTTTAACAATGAACTCATTGATCTGGCAAAACGGGCTAAATTTATTTTTCTAATAATTCCCCCAACAACCGGAAGTTTTAAAAGTAATTTATGAAATGTGTAGCGTCCTTTGGGAGTGGCTATTACTCTATTAATTGCAACTCCTAAAATAGCAAAACCGATTATTAAATAAATACCATAGCTAAGCACAAATGCACTTGATCCTAGTAATACCCTGGTTGCTAAGGGCAACTCTATTTGCATCTCTGTAAAAATTCCTGACATTGTAGGTATTACATATACTAATACTAATATACCAATACCAATCATCATCACTATGACAATTGCTGGATATATCATTGCCCCCTTTACTTTAGATATAGTCTCATGGTCTTTCTTCATTTGAACAAAAAGTTGTTTCAACACATCTTCTAATTTACCAGAAGCTTCACCAGCTTTTACCATGTTAATAAAAAGTTCACCAAACATTTTTTGATACTTTTCTAATCCCTTTGATAATAAATTTCCCTTTTCTACCCCTTGTTGTAGGTCTATCAAAACAATTTTAAAGGTTTTAGAGGAGGTTTGATTAGCTAAAGTTTTTAAAGCAACTGAGAGAGAAATCCCTGCCTTGATCATTACCCCTAGTTGCTGGACAAAAAATATTCTTTGAGCCAAATTTATTTTTCTTGGTTTGGTTATCCAGTTTAGTATTGTTTTTGAACTTTTACGTAATTCCATTATATTTAACCTTTAGTCACTCTTAGCACTTCCTTAATAGTGGTTATCCCGGTTTTGGCCTTGATAAATCCATCTTCTAAAACAGTAAGCATGCCTTGATCTCTAGCTTTTTGTGATATATCTTTAGCCGATGATCCTTTAAGTATTAATTCGTTTAGCTCTGGAGTCACTTCTAAAACTTCATAAAGCCCAATTCTACCTTTGTAACCGCTGGTATCGCATTTTTTGCAGCCTTTTCCTCGATAAAAGAGCAGAGAATCCTTGTTTTGTTTCTTAGTTATCAACCCTTCGGTATCTAATGTTTGTAATGTAGCCTCAAGATTAATCTGCTTTTCCAGTTTTGTAATTTCTTCTTTGGTTAAGGTATAACTTTCAATACAGTCTTGGCATATTTTTCTAACAAGTCGTTGCGCAATAATAACGTTGGTGGTTGAGGCAACTAAAAATGCCGGTATTCCCATCTCGCTTAAACGGGGGAGAGTGGTTGGAGCATCATTAGTATAGAGAGTGGAAAGTACTAAATGACCAGTTAAAGCAGCGTGAATAGCAATTTCTGCTGTTTCCTTGTCTCTAATTTCACCGACCATTATTATGTCTGGATCTTGACGTAAAAAAGACCTTAAACCAGTGGAAAAAGTATAACCAATTTTTGGGTTTACTTGGCTTTGATTGATTCCAACCATGCGGTATTCAATTGGATCTTCAATGGTTGTAATATTTACCTCAGGTTTGTTTAACAGATTTAAGATGGCGTATAAAGTTGTTGTTTTACCAGAACCAGTTGGCCCGGTAACTAAAATTAACCCATGAGGTTTCGTAATGTTAAGTTTAATTTTTTCTAAAGGTTTCTTTTGAAATCCCAGTTGTTCTAAAGATATAATTCCAGTTTGTTCGTTTAAAGCACGCATAACAATTTTTTCACCATCATAGGCAGGAATTACCGAAACTCGAAAAGAAACTTTGTATTCATTTGTACTTATTTTAAATCGACCGTCTTGAGGTAAACGGTGTTCGTCCAGTTTTAAGTTAGAAAGTATTTTTACTCTAGCAATAATTCCGGCGTGAACTGATTTTGGTAAAGTCATCACATTTTTTAAAATTCCATCAATTCTATAACGAACTATGACGCCTTTCTCATTTGGTTCAATGTGAATGTCAGAAGCATTCTCAAAAATGGCATATTCAAGCAAGGTATCAACAATTCTAATGACTGGCATATCATGAGCTAATTCTTTAAGTTTATTATCATCATCAGCTTTTTCATCAACTTGTTCCTTTGTCAATTCTTTAAATTCAGCCTTTAATCCTTTATGGTAACTTTTTAGAGCTTCACTAATGCTCTCCGGGGTAGTTAGATGAATTTTTATGTCTAAGCCAGTTTTTTTACCTAAAAATTCAAAAATTTGTAAATCATCTGGATTTAGAGCAGCAATTTTTAGTTCAGAATCAGATTTATCAAAAGCAATGACTTTATGGGTAGTAGCGATCGGTTCGGGGATTAAAAAAAGAATATCCTTACGGATAGTCTCGTTTTTAATGTTGATAAATGGTAAGTTAAAGTATTGAGCTGCAGCTTTGTAGAGCTGCTCCCCGCCGATAATTTTTTGACTAACCAGATATTCCTCAAGTGTCTGGTTTCTTTTTTTTGCCTCTTCTAAGTACAAATTTATTTCTTTTTTACCGGAGGTTTTTGTTTTAAGTAGAATTTTTTTTAGTTGATTTTCACTAAGCATAAAGAATTCCTTTAGGCGATTAGGTGATATTATTATAACACAAAATTAATTTTTTAAATAGTATTAGTGGACAAAACAGTCAAAAATAACTATTATTAAAATAGTTTAGCTTTTTGATATGGATAACCATCCCACCACAATTCAGTTATTTTTTAATGATAAGGTTATTAAGGGTAACCTACTTTTTAGTATACTGGTAAATATTTTTTTGTGGATATTTTTAGTCTGGCAAGTAAAAAGTTTTCCTGATTTAATTTCATTACATTATAATATCTATTTTGGTATTGATCTTTTAGGCTCCAAATATCAACTTTTTTTATTGCCAGTGCTGGGACTAATTTTTTTCTTTATCAATCTTTTAATTGGTAGTATGGTTTATACTAAGGAGAAAATTTTAAGTTATTTTTTGTCAGGTGCTAGTACTTTATCGCAGTTTATTTTTTTAATTGCTGTAGCTTTTATTACAATTATTAACCAATAAATAAGTGACTAATTTTTTTATAACAAAAATTTTCTTTTTAACCACTATATCTTTTATATTGACTTTAGCTTGGACACCTTTACTGACTCATTTTTTATATCGTTTGTCTTTGGGTAAAGGCATTAGAGACGCCAAGGCTGCTCCAATTTTTGCCAGAATGCACAAAAAAAAGGCTGGTACCCCTACTATGGGTGGAATTTTAGTTTGGGGCACAACATTATTTTTAATAATTTCTTTTTCTGTTTTAGGGAATCTATTTGATGGCATATTTGAGAAATTAAATTTTTTGTCTCGTCGGGAAACTCTGTTGCCGTTAGGAGCATTAATAGCTTCAGCTTTTGTTGGTTTAGTCGACGACTTATTTGATATTTGGAAAATGGGCAAAGATGGTGGGGGGCTAAGGATGCGTCATCGATTTTTAATTTATGGGTTAATCGCTGCTGTTGGATCTTGGTGGTTTTTCTTTAAATTAGAATGGACAACTTTATATATTCCCTTTGTCGGGCTTTTTGATATTGGTTGGTGGTATGTACCATTTTTTATTTTTGTTATCATAGCCACTGCCCATTCGGTTAATTTAACTGACGGCCTAGACGGATTAGCTGGTGGAACTTTATTAATTGCTTTTGGTGCCTATGGTGCAATTTCTTTTGCTCAAGGTCGGTATGACCTAGCAGCTTTCTGCGGCGTCATTATCGGTGCGCTATTGGCTTTTCTTTGGTTTAATATCAATCCGGCCAGATTTTTTATGGGTGATACCGGTTCAATGTCATTAGGTGTAACTCTGGGAATTATTGCCATGTTAACCAATGCTGCCTTGCTACTTCCGATTATTGGTTTTATTTTTGTGGTTGAGACCCTTTCAGTTTTAGCCCAAATGTTTTCCAAGAAATTTTTTAAACGGAAAATTTTTATTTCTTCTCCTTTGCATCATCATTTAGAAGCGAAGGGTTGGCCCGAACCAAAAATAGTTATGCGTTTTTGGGTTGTTGCGGCGGTGTCGTCAGGTATTGGTTTAATTTTATTTTTAATCGACAAGGGTTAATTATCAGTTAGTTCAAAAATAGCTAGAATGAAAAAAAATTTAGTAACAAACAAGAAGGTTGTTGTGATGGGACTAGGGCTCCACGGTGGTGGAGTCGCTTCTGTTAAGTGGTTAATTAAGCATGGTGCTCAAGTGACAGTGACTGATTTAAAATCTAAAACTGAACTAAAATCTTCTTTAGATCAATTAAGGGGACTAAAAATTAAATATATTCTAGGTAAACATTTAGCTTCTGATTTTCAATCAACTGACATAGTAATTCAAAATCCTGGTGTTCCTAAGGAATCAAAATATCTAAAAATAGCCAAAAAATCAGGTTCACTCATTGAAAATGATGCTAGTTTGTTTTTAAAATTGTGCCCGGGAAAAGTCATTGGGGTAACCGGTACTCGCGGTAAGTCAACGACAGCAACCTTAATTTATGAAATTCTTAATTCAAAATTCTTAATTCAAAATTCAAAAGTTTGGCTAGCCGGACTACCTCAGCAACCAATGCTTGCCATTCTGGACAGAATAAAAAGAAATGATACTGTGGTTTTGGAGCTTTCTTCCTGGCAACTGGAAATTTTGGGTGAGCAAAAAATAAATCCACAAATTTCTATGGTTACTAATATATTTCCCGATCACTTGAATCGCTATCCTGCAATGCAGGATTATATTGAAGCCAAAAAGAAAATATATCAATTTCAAAATAAAGATGATTTTTCAATATTCAATTTAGATAATCAGGCAACAAAAAAAATGGGCAGTCAAGCATTATCAAAAACTTTTTGGTTCTCCAGAAAATTTTTTAGCAAACACAACGGCAGCTTTATTAAAAGTAAATCAATTTGGTTTCGTCTTGAAGGTAAAATAGTTAAGCAACTCAATTTAAAAGACATAAAATTATTAGGGCAGCATAATTTAGAAAATATTTTAGCAGCATTAGCGATAGCCGGTCTTTATAACTTACCAGCCAACATCATAAAAAAAGTTATAGCAAATTTTTCTGGTCTTCCAGGAAGAATGGAATTAGTAAACAAAGCTAATGGGGTTGAGTATATTAACGATACCTCATCAACAATTCCCGATGCTACCATAGCAGCACTTAGTCAACTCAAAGGTAAGACAACTATTTTGCTAGCTGGTGGTTCCGATAAAAATATTCCAGCAAAAAAGTATAATGAACTTTCTAAGTTGATTAAGCGGAAGTGTAAAGTAGTTATTTTATTTTCTGGTGAAGGCAGTGATAAACTGGAAAAGGAACTCAAATCACTGAAATTTAAACATTTAGTAACTAAGGTGCCTAAGATGACTGAAGCTACAATCTTGGCTCGAACTTACAGTCAAACAGGGGACACAGTTTTGCTTTCCCCGGCTTGTGCCAGCTTTAGCACTTTTGATAATGAATTTGATCGAGGTGATCAATTTAATAAAGCGGTCGGTCAATTTAGATAGTTAGAATATGAGAAGATTTAAAATTGGTAAAAAAAATAAATTTAAAAAAATATTCAAAGTTCACAAATCATTTGATAAGCCAGACTATTTTTTATTGGGGCTACTTGGCTTGATTGCCATTTTTGGTTTAGTAATGCTCTCATCTGCCAGTACCGTTAAATCATTTCGTGATTTTGGTGATTCTTATTTTTTACTGAAACATCAGTTATTAAATGGTTATTTGCCGGGACTAATTTTATTTTTTATTTTAGCAAAAATCAATTATCAAAGATTTGAGAAATATACAGTTTTATTTTTTATTTTAGCGTTAGTTTTTTTAAGTTTAGTATTTATTCCTGGTTTAGGAGCAACCTATGGTCAAGCACAGAGTTGGATTAACATCGGTGGTTTTTCAGTTCAACCGGCAGAGATTGTTAAGCTATTTTTAATTTTATTTTTAGCTGGGTGGTTTTCTTATCGTGATAAAGAAAAGAATTCGGATTTTTGGAATGGTCTAGTACCGTTTGCCTTAATTTTAGGGTTAATATCTTTACCTATTATTTTACAACCAGATATCGGTACTTTAGTGGTGGTAGCAGCCATCGCTTTAACTGTATATTTTGTTGCTGGTGCTAAGCTACTGCATATTCTTGGGTTAGTGTTGGCTGGCTTTGGGGCATTTGGAATTTTGGTGGCACAGGCACCATACCGGGCTGCACGATTAATGACTTTTCTACATCCGGAAATTGATCCTCAAGGAATTGGTTATCATATTAATCAAGCCTTTTTAGCTATTGGATCTGGTGGTTGGCTTGGTTTGGGCTATGGGCAATCTCGTCAGAAATTTGCTTATTTACCTGAAGTAGTTGGTGATTCAATTTTTGCGGTTATTGCCGAGGAGTTAGGCTTTATTATCACCGCTACTTTGATTGTACTGTTTTTAATTTTGGCCTGGCGTGGATTACAGTTAGCTCAAAGGTCTACTGATGATTATGCTAAATATTTGGTGGTTGGTATAATTGCCTGGTTTATTTTTCAAGCTTTTTTTAATATTGGTGCGATGCTTGGTTTAATGCCTTTAACTGGTATTCCTTTACCGTTTATTAGTTATGGCGGGACGGCTATGGTAGCGACCTTAGCCGCTGCCGGAATTTTAGTTAATATTTCCCGACAAAATACTTAAATTTGGGTTGATTTTTAACCAGAAACCTGTTATTTTATAGCCATGAGAATTATATTTTCTGGTGGGGGAACAATCGGATCAGTTAGCCCCTTAATAGCCATTTATGAAGAAATTAAGACAAATCAGCCTCAGGCTGAATTTTTGTGGCTGGGAACTAGAAACGGTCCCGAGAAAAAGCTAATTTCTAGTTATCAGATTCCACTCAAACAAATTTTTTCTGGTAAATTGCGACGATATTTTAGCTTAAAAAATTTTATTGATCCAATTTTAATTTTTTTTGGTTTTTGGCAGGCTATTTTTATTGTATTAAAATTCCGGCCAGATTCAATAATTTCGGCTGGTGGTTTTGTGGCGGTTCCAGTTATTTGGGCTGGTTGGATTTTGCGCAGGCCGATTTTAATTCATCAGCAAGATATTAGGCCTGGTTTAGCAAACAAATTGTCTGCACCATTTGCCAGTATTGTGACAGTCTCATTTAAACAATCGTTAAGAGATTTTAACACTAAAAAAGTTCATTGGGTTGGTAATCCAGTTCGTTTAGATATCTTAAGTGGGAACAGAGATCAAGGAATAAAATATTTTAAATTAGATCCCAGCTTTCCAACGGTGTTAGTTATTGGTGGAGGAACCGGGGCTTTAAATCTGAATAATTTAATTTTAAATAACTTGAAGGAACTTGTTGAATTTTGTCAGATTATTCATTTGACTGGAGGTAAAACCAAAAAAGTAGCTCAACATTCTCGTTATCATGAATTTTCTTTTTTAACTTCAGAGCTAAAGAATGCCTATGCGGCAGCTGACTTGATTATTTCTCGGGCGGGGATGTCTACACTGTCTGAAATTGCTGCTTTGCAAAAGCCATCAATTATTATCCCGATTTCTAATAGCCATCAACAGGAAAATGCTAATGAATTTTTTAGGAATAATGCTGTGATAACGCTAGATCAAAAAAATTTAAATAATAAAGACTTTACCCAAACTGTTAAGGAGCTATTAAATGACAGCGCAGAGCTTTCTAACTTAAGTCGCAACATTTCTAAGGTTATGCCCGGTGGAGCGGCTGAGAAAATTGTTAAAATGATTTTATGACTGAACAAAATCAACCAATATTAAATTCTAAAAATTATCCTCAGCAACCTAGAAAAACAGTAGGTTTGGCTATTAGCGGTGGTTTTATTAGAGCCTCAGCAGCCATTGGGGTGATTGAGGTATTAGAGGAAAATGGTATTCCAATTGACATGGTGTCTGGTTGTAGCTCTGGTTCAGCCGTAGCCGGAGCATATTGCGTTGGCACTATGCCACAATTAAAAAAGCGTTTAATTGAAGGTAACAGGCGAGATTATTGGAATGTTATATTTGAACCAGCAGTTCCTAAACAAGGTCTTTTGAAAGGTGAAAGAAATCGTAAATTTTTTGAAGAATTTGTTGGCGAAAAAGAATTTAAAGATGTACAAAAAAAATTAGTTCTCACTGGAACTGATTTGGTCAGTATGAAAGAAGTGAATATTGCTGAAGGTAAAATTGGCCAAGCAATTCAAGCCTGTACCAGTGTACCTGGTCTTTTTGTACCAGTAAAAAAAGATGGCCAAGTTTTAGTGGATGGTGGCAATTTTAACATGATTCCTTCCAAGATTTTATATCAAAACGGTATGGATTATGCAATTGCTATTTATAATTCTCGCTCACCAACAGTGGCCAGATTTTTTTCTAATTTTACCAGGCAAAAACAGAGCAAAGAGTTAGAAAATAAGCAACTAAAGGATGACGATGATTTAAATATTTTTCAACTAGTTTGGCGAGGGATTCAGTTATCTTTATTTCAGGTTAAGAATTTTTATCATCATGCCTATCCTTATAATATTTTGATTCATCCCAGGATTGGCAGTGTTAAACGTTGGCACACTAATTCTGTTACCTATTGCATCGAGCAGGGAAGAAAAGCCACCCTGGAAGCTTTACCACAGATTAAAAAAGATTTAGGTTATGACAGTTAATCTAAATAACATTAAAAAAATTTATTTTATCGGAATTAAGGGTGTAGCCATGTCTGGGTTGGCGGTGATTTGTAAAGAGAAAGGTATGTCGGTGTCAGGTTCTGATGTTACCGAGAAATTTATTACCGATAAAATCTTGATTGATGCTGATATTGAAATTTTTGAAAATTTTTTGGCAAGTAATTTGGATATTAATCCAGACTTAGTTGTTATTGGAACATCTTGGGACGATAATAATATTGAAGTTAAAGAAGTTAAAAAAAGAAATATTCCTTTTATCACCGATTCTGAAATGAGGGGGCTTTTAAGCCAGGAGAAATTAACTATTGCGGTGACTGGTGTTCATGGGAAAACTACCACCACCGCCATGTTGGCTCACGTTTTTTCTAAAGGTTCGCTTGACCCCAGTTATTTAATTGGCACTGGATCTGTACCTGACTTGGGTAACAATGCAGCTTGGAAAAATGGTAAACATTTTATTGTTGAAGGTGATGAATATATTCGTAGTCAGTTGGACAAAGCTCCAAAGTTTTTAGATCTTGAGCCAACCACCACAATCATCACTAGCTTAGAGTGGGAGCATGTTGATATTTTTAAAGATTTAGCGGCCATTGAAAAACCTTTCCAGGAGTTAGTTAAAAAAACAAAAAAATTAATTGTTGCTTGCGGTGACTGGCCAAGCGTTCAGAAAATTATTAAAGGTGAAGAAAAAAAAGTTGTTACTTACGGTTTTGCTAAAAACAATTTGTATCAGGCCTACGATATTAGACAAGAGTACGATCAGACTATTTTTAAAGTTCGTAAAGAAAATGTTGACTTAGAAGAATTTAAGCTGAAACTCTTTGGTGAGCACAATGTTTTAAATGCTCTAGCGGTGATTATTGTTAGCTTAGCTGCTGGACTTAGGTTAGAACAAATTAAAGATAGTCTTGAAAGTTTTCACGGTTCAGAGAGGCGCTTTGATGTTTCTGAACATAATGGCATAATATTTATAGATGATTATGCTCATCATCCAACAGAAATTAAGACTACTTTGAAAGCAATTCGTCATCGTTATGCTGATAAAACAGTTTGGTGTGTATTTCAGCCTCACATGGCTTCAAGAACAAAAGCTTTATTTGATGACTTTAGTCAAAGTTTTAATGATGCCAATGCTGTGTATTTCGCTGATATTTTTGCTTCTGCTAGAGAACAGAACGAGGATGTTACCTCTAAAGATTTAGCGGAAGCTACCAAAAAATGTCATCAAAATGTTGAATATATTGGTGATTTAAACCAAACCGTTGATTATTTAAAAGATAAAGTAAAACCAGGCATGGTAATTGTCACCATGGGTGCCGGTGACGTTTATCGTGTTAGGGATAAATTAATATGATTGATCAACTTAAACAAAAATTAGGCGAAGTTACAGAGAATGAATCATTGGCCAGTCACACCACTTTTAAAATAGGTGGACCAGCTAAATATTTTTTTGAAGCTAAAACCAAAGATGATTTAGTGAAAGCCTTGCAAACCGCTGAGGAATTAAAAATTGACTATTTTTTACTTGGTGGTGGCAGTAATTTATTGGTGTCTGATCAAGGTCTTGATGGCTTAACAATAAAACAAAGTAATACTACTTTTAAAATTACAGATGATAAAGTTTATACTGAATCCGGAGCATTAGTGGTTGATGTCTTAGATAAAACTTTAGAATCCAGTCTGGTTGGTTGGCCTTGGGCAGCAGGATTACCAGGCACAATTGGTGGAGCAATTAGAGGTAATGCCGGAGCCTATGGTAAAGCAATGTCTGACATCACTGAATCAGTTGAAATTTATCAAAAAGGAAAAGTTAATAATTTTACAGCCGATAAATTGGGATTCAAATATCGTCACAGTGTTATTAAAGAAACTCCCGGGATGATTGTGGTGGCGGTTAATCTAAAATTAAAAAAAGGTAGCACTGAAGAAGTAAAAAAAGACAAAGACCAGGTTAAAATTTATAATGATCGGCGGGAAAATACTCAACCATTAGATTTACCAAACTCTGGCTGTGTTTTCAAAAATATTGATTTAACAAAAATTAAAGTTGATAAAGCCAAAGTGATTAAAGGTTTGGATATTACTGAAGAAGAATATGCCGAAGCCACTAAGTTTGATAAGCTACCAGTTAGTTATATCTTAGATAGACTAGGGCTAAAAGGTAAAACAATCGGTGGTGCCCAAGTTTCGGAAAAGCACGGAGCCTTTGTAGTAAATACTGGCGAAGCCAAAGCCGAACACGTGATTATGCTCATTTCCGACATTAAAATGAGAGTAAGAAATGAGCTGGGTATTCAGTTAATGGAAGAAGTTCAGTATCTTGGTTTTTAAAGAAAGTTTTTTAAAGAAAAAAGAGTAACCCTTGAGTTACTCTTATGATTGGCTTCGTAGATTTCGTACCTACTAGGCCAAAGCTTCGTTGACAGCCTTTTCTAATGTTTGATTATCAAATACTTTAACCAAGACGTCGGAAAAACCATTTTCTTTGAGACTGGCTATTTTTTTAGCTTCGGTCCCTGATCCACAAATTGCTATAGCGCGACCGGTAAATCCTTGTTCTTGAATACCGGCGAAGAGCTTTGATCTGCTTGGTCTGTCTGTATCCAAGTCTATAATTAGCAAATCAAAATTATTTGTCTCACATGATGTTAGTGCTTGCTGACTTTTGTTGACAGCCGTTACTTCATGACCCATTTCTTCGAGGATCAATTTACATAAATTTCGTGTTTGTGAGTCACTATCAACTACGAGAATCTTGCTCATAATCTCCCTCCATGAGATTGTTTTACTAACCCAAAATGACCAAAAATGTATTCTATCTGATATATTTACTCTTGTCAAGATTAAAAAAATATACTATAATGTCAAAGCAGTTAAACTGCTTTTTTATATAAATTATGGCGGTTATTGATAAATTAGATAAACTTTTTGGTGATCCTAATGAGCGATTCTTAAAAAAGATTCGTCCAGTAGTTGATCAAATTAACAAGCTCGAAGAAAAATTCGAGTCTTTTTCTGATGAGGAATTAAAACAACAAACAGCAAAGTTCCGCGAAGAATTAAAAAAAGACAAGTCTTTAGACGACATTTTACCAGAGGCTTTTGCGGCCGTTCGTGAAGCCTCCAAGCGGACATTAAAAATGCGTCACTTTGATGTTCAATTACTTGGCGGTATGGTGTTAAATCAAGGGAATATTGCTGAACAAAAAACTGGTGAAGGTAAAACTTTAACCGCCACTTTACCTTTATATCTGAATGCTTTGGATGGTAAAGGTTGTCACTTAGTAACAGTTAATGACTATTTATCTCGTCGTGACTGTGGTTGGATGGGACCAATTTATAATTTTTTAGGATTATCAGTCGCTGTTATTATTCATGATCAAGCTTTTTTATATGATTCAGATTTTACCGATGATAATGCCACTGATGAGCGTTTAGTTCACCTAAAACCAGTCACTCGCAAGGAAGCCTATGATGCAGACATTACCTACGGAACAAACAATGAATTTGGTTTTGATTATCTGCGTGATAATATGGTTCAGGAACTGGATAAGGCAGCTCAACGTGAACTTAATTTTGCGATTGTTGACGAAGTGGACAGTATTTTAATTGATGAGGCTAGAACACCACTTATCATTTCAGCGCCAGACATGGAATCAACAGATAAGTATCGTCAATTTGCCAAGCTGGTAACTCAACTTGTAGAAAATGAAGATTATAATATTGACGAGAAGATGAAAGCAACAACCATGACCGAAGACGGTATTGCTAAAATGGAAAAATTGCTAGGTATTGAAAATATCTATACTGATCGGGGAGTATCGGAAGTTCATCACATTGAACAAGCGCTTAAAGCCCATGCTTTATTTAAACTTGATAAGGACTACGTGGTCAAAGAAGGTGAAGTCGTAATTGTTGACGAATTCACTGGTCGGTTAATGCAAGGCCGTCGTTACAGTGAAGGTTTACATCAGGCGATTGAAGCTAAAGAAGGAGTGGAAGTACAACGAGAATCACGAACTTTAGCGACCATTACTTTTCAAAATTATTTTCGTCTTTACAATCGCTTATCCGGTATGACTGGTACGGCCGAAACGGAGAAAGAAGAGTTTTTTAAGATTTATGGTCTTGACGTTATTGTTATTCCAACCAATAAACCAATGGCTCGTAAGGATTTAACAGATAAGATTTACAAAAATGAAGAAGCTAAATTTCAAGCCATTGCCAAAGAAGTTAAAGCTAGACAAGAAAAAGGACAGCCCGTATTGATCGGTACAATTTCAATTGAAAAAAATGAGATCTTGGGACAAATGTTAGCTCGAGAAGGCGTGGAAGCCAATATTTTAAACGCTAAGCAACACGAAAAAGAAGCTACTATTATTGCCCAAGCTGGTAAAACTGGTTCAGTGACTGTGGCGACTAACATGGCTGGTCGGGGAGTGGACATTAAGCTTGGTGGTGACCCATTTGATGCCGAGGAAGAAAAAAAGGTCAAAGAACTTGGTGGTTTATTTATTTTAGGTACTGAACGTCACGAATCTCGTCGAATTGATAATCAGTTGCGTGGTCGTGGTGGTCGTCAGGGAGATCCTGGTGAATCACAGTTTTACGTTTCTCTAGACGATGATTTGATGCGCATTTTTGGTGCGGAAAAGATAAAAAAAGTAATGGAAACCCTAAAAGTACCTGATGACATGCCAATTGAGAACAAGATGATTTCCAAGTCCTTAGAAGCAGCTCAGAAGAAAGTGGAAGGTTTTCATTTTGATACTCGAAAACATTTAGTGGAATATGATGATGTGCTAAACCGCCAACGGGAAAGTATTTATAAAAGGCGAAAAGATATTTTAGGCGAAGTTGATCTGAAAGATCAAGCTTTAACTCAAGTTAAAGAAGAAATTACTGATGTCATAAATTTTCACACAGCATCGGAGAATGAAGATGCTTGGAATATTGATGAAATTTATGAAGTGGTAAATACTATTTTTACAATTCCTAAAAAGGGAAACGTTCGACTAAAATTACAAGACATTGCCGCTGATGCTGGTGATGATATTGAAGATAAAACTTCCCGCGGTCGCTTAAGAGGTTATTTATTTAAATTAGCTGTAGAAAAATACAATGAAATAGAAAAACAACTGGTTGAGTCTTTAGACAAGGAAGATGCTATGAGGACTATTGAAAAAGGGATGATGCTACGCAGCATTGATACTTTGTGGATTGAGCACTTAGAGGCCCTTGATCACATGAGAACAGGCATTGGCTTGCGTGGTTATGGTCAACGAGATCCATTAGTAGAGTATAAAAAAGAAGCCTTTAGTCTATTTCAAGAACTGGTTGGCTTAATTCGTAAACAATTAGTTTATAGTGTTTACAAAATAGGTGCGGCTCAAAAATTAGCGCCATCAATAGCTACCAATCAAATTCCGGGCTTAACTTTTCAAGCGCCGTCAAAAACCATGCAAGCTGGTCAGTCTGGCATTGCCCAGGCTGCTCAAGCACAACAACCTCAGGGTAAAACTCCGCAACAGCGTGAAGTTGAACAGCGTGACTCTACAGCGCCAATAGACGACAAAAGTCACTATGATGGCAAAAAAGTCGGTCGTAATGATGCTTGTCCGTGTGGGTCAGGCAAGAAGTTTAAGAAGTGTCACGGAGCGTAATCATTTTGTCATGCCCGCGCAAGCGGGCATCCAGTTTTGTACCTCGTAGCCTGGATTCCCGCTTTCGCGGGAATGACAAGTTTAAAACAACATAATAAAAAAAGAGCACTGGAATTTCAGTGCTCAAAAGCTCGATGTTATTAGTGTACCAGTTGTAGTTCATCCAGTGCACCAATTGATGGAGCAGGCCTTAAGCCCGAAATAACAAGTCTAACAGGTTTCGGTTTTTTTGTTTGGCTTTTGGCCACGCAGACTATACATTCTGGATAGCCAACGTACAGATCAAGAATCTCATTACAACGGGAACAAGTACCACAACCTGGACAGCGATTGCTTGTTTGACAAACAGGACATGTAGTCATTGTTTTCTCCTCGGCTTTGAAGGTGCTAATTATTTAAATATTAAAGTTTTATTTTATTATTGTCAAATAAAAAAAGAGCACTGTTACTTCAGTGCTCGTATTGGTTTAGGCTTTTAGGCTGCTCTTGCAGCGCTAGCGCCCAACACTCCACGTTTGTCTTCAAGCCAGAATTCTACTTCAACTCGGGTGTCGTCGGTTCTGCTTATCAGTCCCGGAGTTTTTGACTTTCCTATAATATTGATCGAGATTTTTCTCTTACCACGATCCTCTCGGCGAAAATTGTTGCGTGCCCGGGAGTTGTAGATGGCAATGGCTTCGATTTCAATTGACACCATAAATTGATCGTTGTCGGTTCCTCCTTCCGGTTTTACAACGATGTCAATTTGACCTCGCTCCTTGGTGTTGGTCACAATTCGCAAAATCGTGACGTAACTGGGGAATTCTGTAATATTGAACGTGATCTGCATGTTACACTCACTTTTCTCGCAGCCCTTAGTTAAGGGTTAATCTATGCCCAAGTATATTAACTCGAGTAAACTCGAGGAAATGCAAAAAGAACGATATTTATTTATATATCATTTTTTAAGAAATGTCAAATATAATGTAATTTATTGACTTAAAATTTTGTTTGTGGTTATATGATTTTAAATAACCTGGAGTAGTTTTTACTGATCAAAGGAGGGACGATCATGTATAAGACATTGATTATTACGGTGGACATAGATGCCGGTCAAGCTAAATGTTTAGCTGAATTGGCTAAAGAGAAAGGAACAGAGGCAGAAAAACTGGCCGCAAGCTGGGTACAGAAGATGGCGACACCGCATCCTGCTGGCTGGCCCAAAGAGATCGTTGCTGTACCAATAGGTTTGAAACGTGACCTTGGGGAAATTGCCGAACAGACCGGCTTCTCGGTGACTCAACTACTACAATCAATAATCGACGAGTTGAGGCGTGTGGCAAACCCAATATTGAAATGCTTAATGGCACAGGAAGATAAGTTAAACCCAGAGGAATCTCTGAGCCCTGAAGCCGCTGGTGCGATTGCCGGAGGTGGTGGTTCTGATCCGGAGTAAATTTTTAGAGTTTGATCTTTGTTAGTGAAGTCGAAAATAACTCGGCTTCTTTTTTTATCTTAAATTTGTTAGAATTTAGCTACTATGCCGGAATTACCAGAGGTAGAAACTTTAAAACGTGATTTAAAAAAGGTCAAAGGAAAGAAAATCAAATCCGTTAAGGTCAACTGGCCAAAAATGGTTTTACCTTTAACCGTTAAAAGTTTCACTCAAAATTTAAAAGGTCAAAAGATTTTAAATATAAAAAGACGAGCCAAAGTCTTAATTTTTGAATTGTCCAATGAAAGATATCTCATGGTTCATCTGAAAATGACTGGCCAATTAATTTTTGATCCCAAGAAAGGCAAAATGGTGGTTGGTGGCCATCCTCAAAAAGGGGGTACTCAAGATTTACCAAACAAGTATACCCACGTCATTATTAATTTTACCGATGGTACTACTCTGTACTTTAATGATCTACGAAAATTTGGCTGGATGCGCTTAGTAAATAAAGATTATGTTGATGAATTATCAAACGGTTTAGGGGTAGAACCGTTGACCAAGAGTTTTACTTTTGATAATTTTACTAATTTTGTAAAACGTTTTCCTAATAGACGAGTTAAACAGTTCTTATTAGACCAAACAATCATTGCTGGTTTAGGCAATATTTATGTTGATGAAAGTTGTTATGGAGCTAAAATAAAACCAACCAGGCGAGTTGGTAGCTTGACTAAAAAAGAGACCAAAGATCTATTTAAATGTATTCCGGAAGTTCTTAAATTATCAATTGCTAATAAAGGCACATCGTTCAGTAATTATATCCAGCTTGATGGCAAAGAGGGGAGGATGATTAAGTTTTTAAAAGTTTACAATAAAAAAGGCCAAAAGTGCCAGCGCTGTGGTGCAGAGATTAAAAAAATAAAACTCAACGGCAGGGGAACTCATTTTTGCGCTAAGTGTCAGAAATAAAAAAAGACCGCAAACTTAATTCGTTTGCAGTCAGGATGGTTTTTCGGCTGAGGCCGATTAGTGACAGAGGCTGAAATCTTTCATACCCCAACCACAGGAGCCTGAATTTTGGCCGATGGTGAATACCTGCCCTGTCAAAGTTTTGACAGTAACCATTTTTGGTTCTACAGCAGTCACTTCAAGATCTGCCAGTTCTGGTCGACTGAATTTTGTCACCAAACTGGCGACAAGGGCAATGTGTGCCCCAATTTTTACTTTACCTTCAGCAAAACTTTCCAATAGCATAATCAAACTCCTTTCAGTCACTAAGTTGCAAAAAAAGATCTAAAAGTAGTCTATAACAAATTTAAAAAGTAAGTCAAGCCTATTCCCCAAACAACTCCACCAAGTACTTCCAAGACACTGTGCCCCATCCGTTCCCGAAAATGTGGGGACTGTTTTTTTTCGGAAGCTGGTAACTTTTTTACCAATTGATTAAATAGTTGTGCTTGTTGTCCCAGAATTCCTCTAAAAGCCACAGCATCACGCATTATTAAAACAGTAAAAATTAAAGCCACAGCAAATATCGCTGAATCAAAACCCAATCTTAATCCAACTAGCGTGGCAATAGAAATTGAAAAAGCGGTATGAGATGAGGGCATGCCACCGTAGCTAGAAAAAAGATTCTTAATATCAAAATTGCCTTTAATTCCGTCAGTGAACAGTTTTAAAGCTTGACTGGTAATTCCAACAATTATTGGTATAATGATATAAGAGTAATCCATTTTTTTATGAATTATTTTTTTTCAATTTTAGCTGGTATTATTCAAGGGTTGACTGAATTCCTGCCGATTTCTTCATCAGGCCATTTAGTGCTGTTTCACGATTTTTTTAGATTTGATTTTCCTGATGCTTTAGCCTTTGACGTAGTACTGCACCTGGGAACTTTATTAGCTTTGATTATTTACTTTGCCTTTGATATTGCTAAGTATTTTACGGCTTGGTTAACCAGTTTCGTAAAGTGGGACTTTAGAGCTGATGTCAATAAGCGCTTAGCTTGGTTTTTATTTTTTGGCACAATTCCAGCAGCAGTAGCTGGTTTTTATTTAGAGGATCAAATTGACAATTTTTTTCGACAGCCTATGTCAGTTGCTGTAATGTTGATAGTTTTTGGAATATTTCTGTATCTAGCCGACAGATTTTTTAAACAGTTTAAAACAATTAATGAATTGAGTTTTGCTAATGCTTTAGTTATTGGAATTTTTCAGGTACTGGCATTAGTGCCAGGAGTGTCGCGATCCGGTATTACTATTATAGCAGGTTTAAGCCAAAGATTAAAACGTCAAGATGCCGCTCGCTTCTCGTTTCTGCTGGCCATTCCAATTATTTTTGGTGCGGGATTAAAAAAAAGTATTGATTTTTTCTCAACGGGAAATATTTTAGCTAATGATCTGATTATTTTAGCTGTTGGTTTTATCTCTTCAGCGATAACTGGCTATATAGCAATCAGATTCTTTTTAAAATTTTTAGAAAATCATTCATTAAAAGCTTTTGCGGTTTACCGAGTTGTCTTGGGGTTTGTTATTATATTTATTATTCTTTTTTTTAAGTAATGAAAGAATTAATTAATGAACTTATTAATCAAGGATATTTAAAGACTCCGGCGATTATAGATGCTTTTAGTAAGATTAATCGGCGGAATTTTTTAGCAGCAAATACTGTTAATCAACAATCAATTAATGCCCCGATTCCAATTGGTCACGGTCAGACCAATTCCCAGCCATTAACCGTGGCTTTTATGTTAGAGTTATTGAGTCCACAACGCGGCCAGAAGGTTTTAGATATTGGCTCTGGTTCTGGCTGGACCACTGCTTTACTAGCTGAGCTGGTTGGTTCGGAAGGAATGGTCTATGCTGTTGAACGAGTAGCTAAACTTAAAGAAACAGGCCAAAAAAATGTGGCTAAATATAAATTTAGTAATGTCCATTTTTTTTGTCAGGACGGTACAAAGGGTTTGCCTGATCAAGCACCCTTTGATAGGATAAATGTAGCTGCGGCTGTCGCTGAAATTCCCCAAGAATTAAAGCAACAGTTAGCGATTAACGGCCGAATGGTTATTCCAACAGCAGCCCATGATATTAGACTAATTCAAAGATCAAGTAAAGATAAATTTAAAGAAACTGTTTATCCAGGGTTTATATTTGTTCCGCTGATAGAAGATTAGAAGCTGATAGAAGATTAGAAAGAGAAAATTAAAAAAATAAGTTTAAATTATGAAAACAAGAGTAATTACTAGTGGTTACTTCAATCCAGTTCATATTGGTCATACTACGCTTTTAAAAGCCGCTAAAGAGCTCGGTGATTATTTGGTGGTGATTGTTAATAATGATAAACAACAGTTGATCAAAAAAGGGAAAATTATTACATCAGAAGATGAGAGACTGAAAATTGTTGAAGCTTTTAAATATGTTGATGAAGCAATAATTTCTATTGACGAGGATAAAACTCAGAGAAAAACTTTGGAAATGTTAGCGAAAAAATATCAGGGCGATAAATTAATTTTTGCTAATGGTGGTGATCGAGATTCCGAAAAAGCAATTCCTGAAGTAGCTATTTGTAAAAAAAATAATATTGCCATGATTTTTGGCGTTGGGGGAAATGATAAACTAAATTCCAGTTCGAATATAAATAAATTATTGGGAGTTGAGTAGATCAACAGTTATGTTTTTAGCAAGAAAGAAAAAGAAAAAAACTAAAAAGTTAATTCTGCTGGCAATATTGGTAATTTTTATTGGCTGGTTTTATTATTACTACTCAGCCAACACTCCAGTTTCCAGCAGTTCAGAGATGATTGAATTTATCGTGGAGCCAGGTTGGGGTAGTACCAAGATTAGCCAAGAACTAAAAGCTAAAGAATTAATTAGAAGTGAAAGAGTATTTCAGTATTATGCCTGGCGAACTGGTTTGGGCAGCAGGTTACAAGATGGTGAATATTTTTTGAATAAAAATTTAAACATCAAAGAAATTGCTCAAATATTAAGTCGTGGCGCGGGAGCAACTAAGGAAATTACCTTAACTTTTATCGAAGGTTGGAGTAATGAAGAAATCGCTGGTTACTTAGAAGAGAAGGGAATTGCTCAATCAAAAGAATTTTTTGCGGTTATTCAAAAAAAAGCTGATTGGTGGGATAGCTATGATTTTTTAATTAGCCGTCCACGATCCGCTGACCTGGAAGGTTATTTATTTCCCGATACCTACCGAGTATTTCGTGATGCTTCAATTAAGGATATAGTCCAAAAAATGCTTGATAATTTTGACACTAAGTTGACTGACGATATTCAGAATGAAATTAAGCGACAAGGCAAGACAATCCATGATATTCTTACTTTAGCCTCTATTATTGAAAAAGAAGTGGCTAATGATAAAGATCGTAAAATTGTGGCTGACATTTTTTATAAGCGTCTTGAAGCTGGAGTGGCTTTGCAAGCTGATTCAACAGTGAATTACGCCAGCGGAGCCAGTAATGCCCGGTCATCAGCTAAAGATTTGGAGATAGACAGTCTTTATAATACTTATAAATATCGTGGACTACCACCAGGTCCGATAACTAATCCTAGCCTTAGTTCAATCTTAGCTGCCGTTTATCCAGAAAAAAATCCTTATTGGTACTTTTTGACAACCCCTAAAGGAGAAGCTATTTATAACGTTACCTTTGAAGAACACATTGAAGATAAGAACAAATATTACTAACGGAATTTAGAATATGGAATATAGAATTTAGAGTTCAATTCCATATTCCTAATTCCATATTCCTAATTCCAAAAACATATGCCAAAAACTTTAGTGATGTCTTTGGGTGGCTCATTAATTGCCCCTGATAGTGTTGATATTAATTTTTTAAAGAAATTTAGAAAAGTTATTTTAGATTATATTAAAAAAGGTAATCGAGTAATTTTAATTTGCGGAGGAGGCAACACCTCTCGTTTATATCAAAAAGCCGCTAAAAAAGTTAATCCCCGAGTAACTTCTGACGACTTGGATTGGGTTGGCATTGCGGCAACCAAAATTAATGGTGAGCTGGTTAGTGCTATTTTTGGTGACGTGGCTTATGAGAGTCTTTTAGTTCATCCAGGGCGGAGTGTAAAAACCACTCGTAAAATACTGGTTGGAGCTGGTTTTAAACCTGGTTCGTCATCTGACAAGGACGCGGTAATGGCCGCCAAAGCTTTTAAAGCTAAAACAGTGATTAATCTTTCTAATATTACTTATGTTTATGACAAAGATCCCAAGAAATTTAAAAATGCCAAACCACAAAAAGAAATGGCTTGGAAAGATTTTCAGAAGTTAGTTGGCACTAAATGGATTCCCGGAGCTCATGTGCCGTTTGATCCTATCGCTACTAAGCTGGCACATAAGTGGGGGATGGAGCTAATTGTAATGCGGGGCAGTGACTTAAATAATTTAAAAAATCTTTTAGCTGGTAAATCTTTTAAGGGGACTAAGGTTTCATAAATTGTTGATATTGTAAATATTTCTCAATGATGTTAATTTATATTTGTTAGATTGTTCATTTAATTCTCAAATCAACTCCAAGGGAGATCAGTATAATGAGAAAATTCAAGACTTCGTTACCAGAAGGCAACAATCAAGGAGGGTTTCATCTTGGAGTTATGATTATCTTGTTAATAGTTTGTTCAGCTATTGCCCTGATTTTGCTATTGGTTACTAGGTTATTTATACCTTACGAGAGTTTTTCTCCAATAGGTGAATTATTTTTCGCAATAGCTATCGCAGTAGCTTCTATTGGTGTGCTTTATATTATATTTAAGGCTCATGACTTTATAATCAAAATCAGGTTCAGCCGTAATTTTTATAAGGAGAAGAAGAAACAGAGGGAAGAAGGAGGCAAGTAGGACATCTCATTTTTAAGAGTGGGATTGTGAGTTTGAGGATCAGTGTGGTCCTCTTTTTATTTAGCAAAGATTATAAGTCTACTTAACTGGGTAAATCAATTAAATAAACCATAGATCATTAATTGATAAATCTTTTAAAGGTATTTTAATTAAATAAAAAAAGAAGGCCACCAAGTTTGCACTTAGTGGCCAACAGCTTGCGAAAGCAGAGACAGACTAGTTTCTGCAAAATTTCGCAAGCTCTCCGAGAGCCTTTTCAACAGCTTCTTTCGAGCCGTCTGAAAAACGTGTGCCCGCGCCATAGTGGACGTCTATTCTGATCGAGAGTCTGCGTAAGCACTCTTTCATCCCTTCGGGCGTGTCTCTCTTGTTCGGTTCTTTCAGTACTCATAAGCTTCTCCTTTCAATAATGGACACATGGATCGTCCGTTAAGTGCTGACGTTTTTGAAGCTCCTTTTAGCCAATTTATTGGTTTTGTTGTTAAATAGCAATATTCTAATATATCATGTTTTACTAATTTTGTCAATAGTTTAGGCTATTTTAAGCCATTATTGACAAAAATTACAGTTCTGCTATACTAAATTAATCAAATAAATATAACCACAGACCATTGGGTTCGTCAGCCGACGGATTAAACTGGAGAAATCTAGCCCAGTGCAGGAAAATAACTTAAATTATTAAGTATACTCTGTGGTTTTAACCACAGTTTTTTTATGCCAAAAACAAGACAAGAAAAAGAACAAGCAGTAAAAGATTTTACAGAAAAGATTAATAAATCAAAGTCTTTAGTCTTTGTTAATTTTGATGGTTTAAAAGTAAATGAAGTTGAGGGGCTTCGAAAAACTTGCCGAGCAGAAAATGTTGAATATTTAGTGGCTAAAAAGACTTTAATGAAAAAAGCTTTTAAAGAATCTGGCTTGGAAGGTGTGGATCCAAAAACTTTTGAAAATGCCGTAGCCACAGTGTTTGGTTATGACGATGAGGTAGCCCCAGCTAGAATAGTCCAAAATTTTGCCAAGGATCACGAAGCTTTAGTAGCTTTTGGTGGAATTTTAGAAGGCCAGTTTGTTGATCAAACAAAAGTCTTAGAGCTATCTAAATTACCATCCAAGGATGAGTTATTGGCTAAAGTTGTTGGTTCAATTAAGGCACCAGTTGCTGGCTTTGTTAATGTCTTGTCTGGAAATTTAAGAAATTTAGTTTATACTTTAACAGCAATTAAAGATTCTAAAAATTAATTAAAAATATTAAATAATATTAAAAAAATATGACAGAAGAACAAACACAAGAAGCAACAGAGACTAAAGAAGAAACTAAATCAGCAGATGTTCCTTCTAAGTTTAAATCTCTAGTTGAAGAAATCGAAAAAATGTCGGTAATAGATTTAGCTGAGTTGGTTAAAATCCTGGAAGACAAATTTGGTGTTTCTGCCGCTGCACCAGTAGCTGCCGCTGCCGCTCCTGGAGCCGGTGAAGCTGCTGAAGAAAAAACAGAGTTCAATGTTGAACTAACTGGTGTTGGTGACAACAAAATTGCCGTTATTAAGGCAGTTAGAGCCGTTACCGAGCTTGGACTTAAAGAAGCTAAGGAATTAGTTGATGGTGCTCCTAAGATGGTTAAAGAAGGAGTAAAGAAAGAAGATGCTGAAACCATGAAAAAGACCTTAGAAGAAGCCGGCGGACAAGTTACTTTGAAATAAAAAATTATCCATAGGGACTGTCCCTACTAAAAAATCCCCCGCATTTCCGCGGGGGATTTTATGATTTTTTTATTCCAAATGTTGAGCGGCGACGCCAATTATTGATGAGCCGTTTAATAGATATATCTCTTTTTGCCCTTCATCAATATACAAATCTTTTAAATCATTAAAACTGTCAGAGGTGAATTGGCTCACCAGTTTACCTTCTTTATCAATAATAATTAATCGCTTAGTCGGCGGGTCTATGAAGTATAAATAATTTGAGTTCTCAGTTGTTTTTAATTTTATTGGAGACTCTACCGGTGGATCAATAAGACCAGACTGCCAATTAACAGTTTCGCCATTTTCTAGCTTTAGAATTTCGCCGGTAGATTTTAATATATAAATTGCGCCATCAATTACTAAGGAAGTGGCATTAGATAGATCTAAGTTTTCCTCGGATATCCATTCTCTAATATTTCCATAACCAACCGTTGTTTTGGAATAGCGATAAATTTGATTATTATTTGAGTCCAATAAATAAATTCTGTTATTAAAAGCCGCCACGTCAACAATGTTGGCATTATCATTAACGTTAACGGCAGTTGTCTCAATAGTGTCACCGGTTGGGTTAAGAATGAATGCCGCCATTGTATCATTAAAAAATAAAAGCTCATTATTATTAATTACTGTACCGATCGCCAAACTTCCGGTGTTAGAATTTGGTGAAAAAATAGCTGACATTACTCGTGATTCTAAGTTCGCCTTATAGATTGATTGATTATTCAGGTTTTGGGTGTACAGATTGCCTCGATTGACTAATACTAAATTTGTTAGATTTGCCTGGCTGTCAAGGTTAGCAAAGTTTATAATTTGAATTGGGTCGTCAATATGAACTATATGCCGCAATACTTCCAGTTGTTGCTCAATTTCTAATTGCAAAGTAGCAATTTGTGTTTTTTGATCATCGGAATCTGGGTTCAAACTATCAAGTAATTCATCAGCTTCAATTAATAATTGCCTGGCTTGTCCTTCATCACGATATATTAAGCTTGACTCGGCATCATTTTTTTTAGTTTCGGCGTCAATCATAATTTGATTAAATTGTTCAATTTTTCTTTCTTTATTGTTTTTAAAACCAAGCCAAATAGTATTTTGGGTAAATAAAATTATTAACACAAACGTAACTATTAAAAGTATTTTACTTGACCTAGGTAGACGTTTGAATTTTTCTAAAAATCTATCCAGCAGTTGTCTTATTATAAAAGATAATTTCGACCAGAAAGGCTGATTAGCTAGATTAGTAAATAGTCGACCAATGACTGAGATTACTGGTACAGCAGCCTTTTGAGTTTTTTGACTAATATTTTTAACATTTCGGATTGCTGGTTGTAAATTAATTTTGGGATTTAATTTAATGTTTGGTTTTAACTTAATCTTGGGACGTGATATTCTGGTTTGCCTACGATAAATAGTCGTTGTACTATCTTTAGTTTTTTCAAGGTAACTTTTAAAAGCCATCTTAAATTTAGCTGAATATTTTTTAATTTCCGGTAATAGTGAGGGAGTTAATAATTTTTCAGTTTCTTTTTCAGTATTTATTAATTCTTTAATGGAATCTCTAGAAGCTGCCTGTGAGTAGTTAAATTCGCTAATGTTAGGCTGTTTTTTTGCTCTAATAATAGGTTTATCAAGGCCCAAGGCTAAAACACCAAAATTTTGTTTAATATCCATTTCTTCAAGCAGTTCTTTTAGCTCAACAATGCCATCTGCCGGCAATTGATCGGTAATTATATTTTTAATTCTATCGACGGAAAAATAATCCAATAAGTTAGACGTCGTTACCATTAAAATATCACGTGGTCTAACTTGACCACTAATTACCTGGGAAAAGAATTTTAAAAGATCGGGAGAAGTTTGGGTACTTTGAGTACTTTCAATAATATTTATGATTCGATAGTTATTTCTGGATATATTATAAAAAAGAATAATTCCAATATCGCCAATAACCGTGAAATGTAATTCTTTATTATGAATCAAAGCTATAACTATATTTATTTTATTCAAATTTAAAGATATCTGCTCACTTTCTAAAAATGAAGTAATAGTGAGATTTGTTTTTTTTAAGGCTGACTCGAATTGTTCGCTAGCTGATAATCCTTGTGCTTGTTTTAAATTAACTGGTGAGTAATAATGATTTTTAATTTCTTCAATAATTAAATCAATGAGGTTTGGGATCTTTGCATCATTTGACTCAATTTCAATTAATCCAAAAATTTTACCAGCTTGACCTTTTATGTTTTGAGCTGGTTTAGTGACAAAAGACCGGACAAAGGTTTTTTGTCCGCTATCTTGTTCAACTACTAATTGATTTATTTTTGCTTCTAGCTGATCCATTAACTATTATTTGTCAGGAATTAACGATTATATTATACTATAATAAGTAGTAACAGTAAATCCGTAAAACAATAAACAATATTTATGCTTGAACAACTATTTGGTTCAAAAACCAGAGTTAAATTATTAAGGGTTTTTTTGAATAATCCAAATCAACCTTATTATTTACGTGAATTAGCCCGAAAGTTAAAAACCCAATTGAATTCTGTTAGACGAGAAGTAAATAATTTAGAAAAAATAGGTATTCTAAAATCGGTTCAATTAGTACCGATAGGAGATAGTCAAGAAGATCCAGGCTCTGATAAACCAAAAAAGAAAAAAATGCCGCCAAAAGTTAAAGGTTCAAAGAAGTATTTTTTAGCCGACAGTGATTTTATACTATATCCAGAATTAAAGGGTCTGTTGCTTAAAGCTCAATTGCTTTTGGAACGAGACTTTGTTGGTAGAATTGAAAAAATGGCAAAGGTTAAATTATTTTTATTAACTGGAATTTTTGTTGGAGTGGAAGGGTTTGTTACTGATATTTTACTTGTTGGTACAGTAAATAAAAAAGGACTAGCAAAAATTGTTAGTAATTTTGAGAAAGAACTGGGCCGGTCTATTAACTATACAGTCATGACTCAACCTGAATTTAAATATCGACATGATATTACTGATCGGTTTTTGTACGACATTTTAGAGGGAAGAAAAATAGTGATTGTTGACCAACTAACTGACATTTAATGGCTAAGCGGGTAACTTTAAAAAACAATAAAGGCCAAACAATAGTTGGCCTATTAAATATCCCTAAAGGGAAACCATCATTTCCCGCAGTTATTATTTGCCACGGTTTTAAGGGCTATAAGGAGCAGTTACATTTACAGACTTTGGCAACTGAATTAAGTGAATCGAGCATTGTCGCATTAAGGCCAGACTTTACCAATAACATCGGTAAAAGTTTTGGTAAATTAGAAGATATTATGTTCAGTCAGGAATTAACTGACTTAAAATCCATAATTAATTACTTAGTAAAACAAAAATTTGTTGATAAAAAAAGAATTGGTTTGGTTGGCCACAGTTTAGGCGGCCAATTAATTTTACATTATGCACCTACTGACAAGCGCGTAAAAGTATTAGTAGATTTGGCAGGACCGATTTACAGAGGTAAAGGTAGCACTAACTTAGAGCGTAGCGCCAATAATCAAATGACTGAGGCTAAAAAGACGGGTTTTTTTTATATCTTTAGTAAAAAACGAAATCGAAAGTATAAATTAAAACTAGATTTTTATTTTGATTTACTTAGGCATAAAACACCTGAGCAAGTTAAAAAAATTAAAGTGCCCACTTTGATTATTCATGGTTCAAAAGATAAAACGGTGGCTTTAAAAAATTCCAGAGGTGCCTACAAATTGCTTAAACAGCCAAAAAAGTTAGTAATTATTCCTGGTGCGCCGCATACTTGGCGAGGAAAAGATGATTCTAGAGGCAAGTACCGTAAAAAAATTGATAGGTTAACTGTTGATTGGTTTAAAAAATACTTATGATTTTAATAATTCATACGGCAGACTTAGAGAAAGTTTTTATTGGATTAGTCAGTAAAAGTAAATTAGTTTCAAGTAAAACATTTAAAGCAAAATATCAACAGGCCGAGAAATTATTACCACAGATTGACAAGTTGATTAAGGAAGCTGGCTATAAGTTAAAAGATTTAAAGGGTATTGCCGTAGTAAACGGTCCTGGACCATTTACCGCCTTGCGTATCGGTGTAGTAACCGCTAATACTTTGTCTTGGGCCTTAAAAATTACGGTCACAGCGGTTAGATTAAGTGAGTTCAAGGATTTATCAGATTTAGTCAAAGTTGCTTCTAGTAGACTAAAAAAAGCACAGCAGAGGAAAAAGGGAACTACGGTTAAACCTTTTTACGGAAAACAGCCTAATATAACTATCAAGAAGAAAAAATAATATGGAAGCCAAAAAAATATTAGTTGTTGAGGATGACAAAGATCTACTGAATATAATTAAATTAAAGTTAACCGAGGAGGGCTTTAAAGTAGATACTATTCAAACGGGGAGCGAGGCCCTTGACTATTTAGAAAATAACAAGCCAGATTTAGCTTTACTTGATATTCTATTACCTGATATTGATGGTATTTCAATCTTGAATGAAATTGCCAACAAACCTGAAACTAAAGATTTACCAGTTATAATTTTAAGCAACTTAGCTGACCAAGGTTCCTTTGACCAAGCGTCTGCTATTGGGGATTATGAATACTTAGTAAAATCAAGAACAGATTTAAATGATGTGGTTAAAAAAATAAAAGAAAAATTAAAGATAAAATAATTTAATTAGAGTGATTGGTCAAGTTTAACTTGGCTTTTTTTTATCCACAGATATTATAGAAACCTTGACAAAATTGTTGATTTTAATTAAAAAAGGCTATATTTTGACATATTTTAGTTAAGTTGTGAAGTGGTTGACAGTGGTATTAAAGTGGAGTAAAATTATACATAGGTGGTGACAAGTGGATGAAAGTGGGGATAAGCAAATTGATTTGGGGATAAGGCACATATTAAAACATAAAACTATGTTTATTGGTGAATATCAGCATAACATTGATCAAAAAGGAAGATTAGCCGTACCAGCTAAGTTCCGTAAAATTTTAAATAAAGGCGCCGTGGTGACAAAAGGTCTAGACGATTGTCTATTTTTATACACGACAGAAGAGTGGGAAAAATTGGCAGAAAAATTAGCCAGCTTACCAATTTCTAAATCAAATACTCGATCTTTTGCTCGCTTAATGTTAGCCGGAGCAATGGATGTGGAAATTGATAAACAGGGTAGAATGTTACTGCCAGATTATCTGCGTAAGTATGCCTCAATGAAGAAAAAAGTTATTATCGCTGGGCTGTATAATCGTTTAGAAATCTGGGATGATCTGAAATGGAATAAATACAAAAAGGGAATGGAGTCTAAGAGTGGTGATATTGCCGAAGCCTTAGGTGAATTGGGAGTATAAATACTTTATGCAATATTCTCATACAGCAGTAATGTCTGAGGAAGTGATCCACTACCTCAAACCAAAATCTGGAGGTAAATTTATTGACTGTACCTTGGGCGGTGGTGGTCACAGCTCGGCAATTTTAGAAAGAATTTCGCCAACCGGGGAACTGTTAAGTATAGATTTAGACAGCACGGCGATAACGGCTGCTAAAGAGCAAACTAAAAAATATAAAAACAAAATTTTTGTTCAAGATAGTTTCAAAAACATAAAAAAAATTGCGCATGTACATAAGTTTAATAAAATTAACGGGATACTATTTGACCTTGGTTTATCCAGTGGTCAGTTACAGGATCATAGCCGAGGGTTCAGTTTTTTATCGCAAGGCAACCTCGACATGCGGTTTGGCACTTCAAGTTCAGAAGGTGAAGAACCAATCCTAACTGCCGAAACAATTTTAAATAGTTACAGCCAGCAACAGTTGCATGAAATTTTTAAAAAATTTGGGGAAGAAAAATTAGCTCAGCCTATCTCCAAGAAGATTATCGAGTTTAGGAAACAGCATTTGATCTCTTCACCTGAAGAATTAGTAGAAATCATTACTGAAGTCTATAAGAAATATTATAAAGGAAAATCTAAAATAAATCCGGCGACTAAAGTTTTTCAAGCGCTAAGAATTGCGGTTAATGATGAACTGGAAAGTTTAGCTAAAGCGCTCCCTGATGCTCTCAATCTACTGAGTAAAGGAGGCCGTATCGTAGTCATTAGTTATCATTCCTTAGAAGACAAGATAGTAAAAGAATTTTTTAAACTGGAAAGTCGAGATTGTATCTGCGATCCGCAAAATCCGACTTGCCAATGTAAACATAAAAAAACTTTAAAAATAGTTACCAAGAAACCAATTATGGCAACTGATCAAGAAGTTGCCGAAAATCCCCGGTCACGAAGTGCTAAACTAAGAGTGGCTGAAAGAGTTTAAAACAAAAATAAAAACAAAAATAAGAAAATGTCTAAGTTTTTTCATCTGGCAAAAAAAAGCCGGAAAATTTATCGCCACAAAAAAAAGTTAGCAGTTGGCAGTGTAAACCTTAAATCTATAAATATTGTTATTATAAGTTTAATTATTATTTTAAGTGTCGGTTATCTAGTACAAACAAATGGACTGGCCACCAAGGGTTACCAAATTCAAGAGCTTGAGGATAGATTATCAGTTATTGAACAAGAACAATCAGCCCTTGAACTAGAATCATTGAAACTCCAGTCAATGGGATCAATTAAAGAAAAAGTTGATAATCTGGGATTAGTTGTCGCTGAAGAAACCGACTACTTAATCACCCAACCAGTTGCTCTAGCGCCATAAATATATTTGAAATCTATTGCATTTAGGTAAACCCCCGTTTGATAGTCTAACGGGGTTTTATAATGTATAATTATAAAAAAATTAATGTTGAATAATTTTCGTGAAAAACCTGAACCATCAAACATCTTCTCCCAGAGTCGTATCTTAGTATTAACTTTATTTATTTTTTTATTAGGCCTAGCCATTATTATTAGGCTTTTTAATTTGCAAATAGTTCAAAATTCTTTTTACTCAACCTTGGCTTCGGAAAAACACGAAGTTTACAAGGATCTATTTCCCGAACGTGGTTCTATTTATACCAGAGAAAATGGCGAGCTTTATCCTTTAGTAACTGACCGGAATTATTATTTAGCCTACGCTGAACCAGTAAAAGTGGAGAGCCCAAAAAAAATAGTTGATTCCATCACATCTATCCTGGGGCTTGAAGAAGAGGAGTGGCAGGATCTTTTAGGTCGTTTATCTAAAGCCGATGATCCTTATGAACCAATTATGCATAAAGTAACTAAATTACAAGTTGACCAAATTGAAGCGTTGGAACTTGACGGCATTGGCTTTTTACCAGAAACTTTTCGTTACTATCCGGAAACTAATATTGGTGGGCATATTTTTGGGTTTGTCAGCATTAAAGATGACCAGAAGGTTGGTCAATATGGCTTAGAAGGATATTTCAACGATGAACTGTCAGGAAAATCAGGGATCATTAAATCTATTAGGGATGCTCTGGGATCATTAATTACAATTGGTCCACGCTCAATCCAGCAAGCCGAAGACGGTGCTGACTTGGTGTTAACCATAGATCGTAACGTGCAGTTTCAAGCTTGCCAAAAATTAGAAGAATTTCATAGTTATTTTGAAGCCGACGGTGCCAGTGTCATTATAATGGAACCAACTGGGGCAATTTTGGCAATGTGTAGCTTCCCAGATTTTGTGCCCGAGTTTTATAACGAAGTTGAAGATATTAATTATTTAAATAATCCAGCAATATTTCAACCATTTGAGCCGGGTTCAGTATTTAAAGCAATAACCATGGCCGCTGGTCTTGATACCGGTAAAGTAGAGCCGGAAACAACCTACGTTGATGAGGGGGAAGTTAAGGTCGGACCATATACTATTAGAAATTCTGATTTAAGTTCTCACGGTAAACAAACTATGACT
>NYZP01000019.1 GCA_002687175.1 Parcubacteria group bacterium | reverse complement strand
CTAGGAACTTCTTCAACCACTGCTTCGAGTGCAGCTCAATGGACTAACGGTATGACCGTTGCCTTGACTAATGGTGGTAAGATGGTTGCAACTTCTACAGCTGTAACTTTCTCTCGATAATACTGAAATTCAGATTACACAACTTAAAAGTCCCTGCGTCAGCGGGGACTTTTAAGTTTGATAGAACTCATTTTTTTTGCTAAACTGAAGTTAAATTTATGGTAGACATGATAATGAAATATAGAAAATATATATTAGCAGCCATTATAATTTTAGCTGCTTTTTTAATATTGTTTCGTTTAACCATGGCTGATATTCAGCATGATGACGCTATCTACTCTTTTCGAGGTGTAGACTACTTTGATTATGTTGATTCCCAACTACAAACCACCCCAATAACCTGGTTTGGTTCGATACCTTGGTGGTCACGTTTATCTTTCCATGATGCACCACCCTTAGTTTTTTTAATCCAATTTATATTTTTTAAACTTTTTGGTATCTCAGTTTTGGCGTCTCGGTTACCATTTGCCTTGGCTGGTATTGGTTCGGTGTTCTTAGTTTATTTATTAGCTAAACAGTTATATAACGAAAAAGTGGCATTGTTAGCCAGTTTGGTGTTGGCAGTTTCTAGCTTTCATGTTTGGCTCAGTAAAATTGGTTATTTGGAGCCAATTGCCATTTTTTTTATATTACTAACTTTATATCTCTTTCTTAAAGGATTAAAAAATAATAAGCTATTTATTTGGTTTGGTGTTGCTTTGGGTTTGACTATGCTGACCAAGTACACTATTGCTTTTATTTTCCCGGCCATTTTTCTTTATTTGTTAATAAAAAATCGTAAAGTGTTAATTAATAAATATTTTGTCATCGCCATCGTAATTGCCGTTTTAATTTTTTCACCCGTACTTTTTTACAATTATAAGGTTTGGCAGACCAGAGGACATTTTGATTTACAACTGGCTGGGTTATTTGGTCAGGATATGTCTGATTGGCCAGGAATGTCGGGCGGAGCAATCTCCGGTGAGTATTTACAACAGGCAAAAAGCGTTTGGCAACAATTTTCTTCTTCTTATTCTCTGTCCCTTTATTTAGTATTAATAGTCTCATTGGTATATATATTAATTAACCTAACTTTAAAATTTAAAGATAATAAAAATTTATTTTTAATACTGTTATTATTTTTTGCAACTGTTCAATTTGCCTTTGTTGGAGTTAATGATCGTTTTATTTCTTTGTTTATTCCTTTTTTGGCCATTACTGTTGCTGTTGGTTTAGTTAAATTATATGATTTTACAATTGCCCAAAGTGGATTGACAATAGTTAAAAAATTTGCTTATATTATTGTACTCACAGTTCTTTTACTGACTGAACTATTATATACAGTTAATACAAATATTTTACGAGAACCAATAGGTCAGCCGGGTAAACACTTTTCAAATAATCGTTGGGAAAATACTGGATTCAATCAGTTAGAAAAACATCTAGTTGAAAATGGGTATTTTGATTTTAAGGGAATTAGGAAAATTACTGATTCAGATGAGCTAGGCCTTTATCAAGAAGATTTGATAGGAAGTGATGTGTTTATATATGACGGTAATTTAAACTGGTTTTCTGTTCTTTGGTATTTTTCTCGCTGGAAAGTTTATTCAGACTATATTATTGCTTCGGCCCCTGACATAGGTTTTGTGCTAGGTGATATTGACTGGTTTGAATTTTTTAAAGAAAATGGGGTTAAAAATGTCTTTTTTGTAAAAGGAGCCAATGATATAGTATATGATGAAGGTTTAATTTTGAATGAAGAACATCCCGAAGTTGCCCTGCAGAACCGCCAAATATCAGAAGTTGTAGCACAAGTATTTGAAAGAAAGGGAGCAACTAAAGAAGAAATTTTTAATTTAAATGATGAGCTAGTATTTGAGCTTTATAAAGTAGAATTAAATTAAATAAAATCACTATGACAAAATTATTGAGCAGTCTAACCCAAAATAAGAAAGTTAATACAGTTATATTTTTGTTAATACTTTTTTTAGCTATTATTTTCTTTGGCTATTATTTTTTTTCATCTGATCCCGGGAATCAAGTCAACAGTAATGATGATATAGATGATTATGTTGAAGAGTTTAATGTATCCGAAGGGGATAAAAGCGAGCTAGAAATTTTATTAAATGCTTTAGAACAAAATCAAAATAATCCTGATTTATTTTTAAAGTTAGGATCACTTAAAAAAAATGCAGGTGACTACTTGGGAGCTGAAGAGGCTTGGTTGAAAGCGGTTGAGCTTAGACCATTAGGTTCGATAGCTTTTGGTAATTTAGCAGATCTTTACACTAATTTTTTACAAGACAGCGACAAGGCTACTAGTGCATATGAAAGCGTACTTGAAAATACTCAAGGTGAACCAAAAAATATTTTTTACTACCGTAATTATTTTGATTTTGCTCTATTTAATCTAGAAGATAAGGAAAAAGCAGTAGCTGTTATGCTTGATGGTATAGCAAATAATCCTGGCAACAGTGAGTTACCAGCTGTTTTAGCAGGATTTTATCGTGATGAAGGGAATATTACTAAAGCAATACAATATTTTCAGCTAGCCTTAGATCTTGACCCAAATGATGACCTAGTAGCTGCCGAACTCGAAAAATTACAATAATCAAGATATATGAAAATTAATTCTCGTTATTTTGCCATTTTATTTTTGATTGTCATCTTAGCGGGAGTTCTCCGATTTTATGATCTTGATCGGGCTGATGTAATTAACGATGAAGTTATCATCGGCTTTCGATCCATTGGTTTAATTGATTTTTTCTCCTCACCATATCAAACCACTCCTTGGGAGTGGTTTTCTGATGTCCCAACTTGGGCCAAGATTTCCTTTCATGACCACCCGCCTTTGATATTTTTAATACAACATCTATCTTTTTTAATATTTGGTCAAACAATTTTTGCTTTAAGATTGCCATTTGTGCTGGCTGGTATCGGGTCAGTCCTTTTACTCTACTTTATTGGTAAGCAATTATTCAATAAGCAAATTGGTATTATTGCCAGTTTACTGCTGGCTGTTTCGTCTTATCACGTTTGGGTCAGTCGGACCGGATTACAAGAATCAATGGTGATTTTCTTTTCTTTATTAGCTTTTTATTTTTTTATTAAAGTTATTGATTCACATAAATATTATCAGTGGGGGATTGTACTTGGTTTGACTTTATTAACAAAACATACAGCCTTAATTTTATTGCCAATATTTTTTAGTTATCTTTTATTTTTTAAACGAACCGTTTTTAAGGATAAAAGATTTTGGTTGGCTATTTTATTAATTGCTATTTTATTTAGTCCAGTAATAATTTACAACTTAAAACTTTATCAAGCCAGGGGATATTTTGATTTACAGTATTCTTATTTATTTAATCAAGAGGTGCCAGACTGGGAATCATTACCAGGCAAGGAACAGGCTGGTAGTTTTTTAGAACGAACCAAAAATTTAATCCCGGCGTTTTATCAAGGAATGCTCTGGCCAATGTTTATTCTTTTTGTTTTAAGTTTATTAGTTTTATTTAGGAAATTTTTTAAAACTGACCTAAAATTAAGTTTTGACCAAGAAGCTGAACAGAATCTAAGACCTTATTATCTATTAGTTTTGACCATTTTATTTTATTTTTTATTCTTTTTACTAGTAGGTCCAGCAAAACGTTTTATCGTCATGTCAGTGCCGTTTATGATAGTGTTGATTGCCTGGCTCATATATTTACAAAAAAAAGTTATTCAAATAGTACTAGTAACATTTTTAATTGCTATAGAAATATTTTTTTCAGCTAATACTTTGTTAACCCATCATCCAGTTGGGCCACAAGGTTTGACCAATTCTTATTTAGCTATAGAAAGTTATAGCTGGGGCTATAATCAATTAGATGCTTATTTAGATCAATTATTATATAGAAAAAGTCCCGAAGTAACCTTCGAGACTCGTTACCAATTTTTGGAAGACTTAAAAAAAGAAGCAGCTTTAAAAGCTACCAGAGATGACGCTAAGCCAGAATCAATTTTAATAATTTATGATAATAACATGTATGATCTGGCAACTTTTTGGCTATTTCACCGTCGGATGGTCTATCAAGGTTGGCCAGTAATTACTTCTGAAGATTATTTAGATCAAGGTAGAAGTTTTTGGACAGGTCAAGGAATTAATAATTTTTATTTTGTTAAAATTCTGGATAATAAAATTCTTTTGCAACCCATCGCTGACCAAACTAATTCAGCTGAAATTTTGGTTGAGCAGTTAAATGATTTAACTCCAGACATTATAAAACGGCCTGATGGCCGTGAGGTATTTGCCGTTTACCACTGGCAAAGTTAACTAAAGTTGATTTCGATAAATTTCTTCAGTGGCTAAAATCATTTTTTCTAAACCAAACTTTTCATTAGCTGTCTGTTCAGCGGCACTAGAAATTTTTTCTGATAATTTTTGATTGTCCAGTAATTCAATTATTGCCTGAGATAAAGCTTGAGGATCAGCTGGTTTAACCAATAAACCATTAATTTCATCTTCAATCATTTCAGGAATTCCTCCTACATTTGTGGTAATAATTGGTAGACTGGCCTTCATTGCTTCTAGTACATGATAGGGGAATCCCTCTTTAACTGATGGTGAAACATAAATATCAAAGGCTGGTAAGTATTGCCAGGCTTTTTCTTTTACTCCCAGTAATAAAAAATGATTTTGTAAGTTTAATTCTTTAATTTCATTTTCCAAATTTTTTCTTTCTTGACCGTCACCAATAACTACAAATTTAAGATCTGGTTTTTCCTGGATAGTTAGCTGAGCAGCCTTGATTAAGTAGGTTAAGCCTTTGGTTGCATAAAAGTTTGCCACGGTACCAATAGTTGTATTTGTTTTCTCAAGTTTTAAATATTGACGAGCTTGGTCTTGGGGTTGAAAGTTTATATGTTTAACACCATTATGGATTGTGATAAATTTATTTTCTGGAGCAATTTTATTTTTGATACCAATTTGTCTGTCAAATTCTGAAACGCAGATTAATATGTTTTTATATTGAGCAGAAATTTTTTCCGACCAAAGGTAAATCATTTTTTTCCAAATGGGAAGTGGTTCATTAAAAGCATATCCGTGGACGGTGTAAACAATTTTTTTAACCCCAGTATGTTTACCAGCTATTGCGCCGATAATGCTAGCTTTACTACTATTTAAGTGTAAAATGTCTGGATTATTTTTTTTAATAAATTTTTTGATTTCGAAGTAGGCGGCTAAATCTTTAAGAGGATTAATTTGGCGAACTAAATTATTTAACTTGTAACTTTTTATATTATTTTCGTCTAATTTAGTGAGTAGAGTTTTTTTCCCATCAATGTCATTTCCGCCAGCAACTGTTACGTCGTAACCTTTATCATGGAAACTTAAAGCTAAATCAAAAACATAGCGCTGTGCGCCACCCCACCCTGACTGGGTAACAATGTATAAAATTTTGCTGGGTTGAGACATAAATTAACTACTTTCTCCACCTTGACCAAATGCCATTTTTATATAATAATGTTAAAGTATATTGCATTAATAATCAAGGCTAATTTTACTAAAATTTGCATATTTAAGTAGCCCGACAGAGTCGCGGCTTTTATAAATTAGAATAATTTATGGAGACTAAAATTTGTGTGGTTGGTTTAGGTTATGTCGGTTTACCTCTTGCTTGTTTGCTTTCAAAAGAATATAAAACTTTTGGTTTTGACGTGAATACTCAAAAGTTGGAAGATTTAAAAAATGGCGTTGACATAACTGGCGAAATAAAAAATTTATCGGAGTGCCAAATAGAATATTCTGATAATCCGGAGATTATTCAGCAAGCTAATTTTATTATCGTCGCTGTTCCAACACCTATTGACGACACTAAAAAACCTGATCTCAGCTTAGTTAAAAGTGCCACAGAAATTGTTGGTAAAAATTTAACGAAAGGCACCATAGTGGTTTACGAAAGTACTGTCTATCCAGGTTGTACCGAGGAAGTATGTTTGCCGATTTTAGAAGCAGAGTCAAGTATGCAGCTTGGGACAGATTTTAAAATTGGTTACTCTCCTGAAAGAGTTAACCCAGGAGATAAAAATCACACAATTGATAAAGTTATTAAAGTTGTTGCCGGTAGTGATAATGAAGCCCTGGAAAAAATTTCTGAAGTCTACGGTAAAATTACTAAAATTCATCAGGCTTCCAGCATCAAGGTGGCCGAAGCTTCAAAAGTAATTGAAAATGTCCAACGTGATTTAAATATTGCTTTGATGAATGAGTTAGCTTTAATTTTTGATAAACTGGACATTGATACTAAAGAAGTTATTGAGGCTGCCGGAACAAAATGGAATTTTAACAAGTATTATCCGGGATTAGTTGGTGGACACTGTATTGGTATTGATCCTTATTATCTTACTTATAAAGCTGAACAGGTTGGCTATGATTCAAAAGTTATCTTGGCTGGTCGTGGAGTTAACGAATCAATGATTACTTTTGTATCTGATAAATTAAAAAGTAATAAAAAAATTCTTATAATGGGGTTATCTTTCAAAGAAAATGTCCCAGATGTCAGAAACAGTAAGGCTGTAGATTTGATAAGTAAGTTAAAAGATACTGGACATGAAGTAAAAGGTCATGACCCCTTGCTTAACGGGATGGTATTAAAATTGAAAAATCTTATTTTACATTTAGTAAAAGAGGATTTTTTGCCTGAATGGCCACCGGAAGAGAAATTTGATTCTATTATTATGTTTAGCCCCCATGATGTTTTTAAGGATAGTAAATATAATCTAGAAAGTTTAAAAAGTATTTGTACTGCCGAGCCTGTTTTGTTCGACTTGAAAGGTTTTTACAATAAAGAAGAAGCTGAAGGAGTTGGCTTTAAATATTTAACGCTCTAATGAAAGTTTTAATAATTTCACTAGCTTACATTCCTTTTATAGGTGGTGCCGAGCTTGCTGTTAAAGAAATAACTGACCGAATATCTGACATCAATTTTGACATGATTACCGTTAATCTTGACGGCAAAAGACAAACAGTTGAACATGTGGGAAATATCAGAGTTCATCGTTTGGGTCGCGGTAGATTGGCTAAATATTTTTTCCCATTTATTGCCTTTAAGAAAGCAGCTGAGCTACATCAAGAACAAAATTATGATGCGGTTTGGGCCATTATGGCAAATCAAGCTGGTTTGGCGGCCTTAAAGTTTAAAACCAAATTTCCTAAGACCAAGTATTTATTAACTCTTCAAGAAGGGGATTCACTTAAAAGAATTTGGAGTCGTACTTGGTTTATGAGGTCGCTTTATAAAAGAGTTTATAAAAAAGCAGATTTTATCCAACCGATCAGCAGTTTTTTAGAAAAACGAGCTAGCAAATATGGCTATCACGGAAAAATGTCAGTAGTACCAAATGGTGTTGATTTAGATAAGTTTGAAAAGAATTTTAGTCAAGAAGAATTACAACAGTTTCGTCGTGAGCTTGGTTTAGCTAATCAAGATAAGGTAGTGATTACCACTTCACGACTAGTTTATAAGAACGGAGTTGATAATTTAATTAAAGCAGTCAAAGATTTAGAGGTTAAGGTTTTAATTTTAGGTTCGGGTAAATTAGAAATAAAATTAAAATCATTAGCTCAGGAAATTGGAGTTAAAGATAAAATTTTGTTTTTGGGACATATTGACCAAAAAGATTTGCCAAAATATTTAAAAATTTCTGATATTTACGTTAGACCTTCACGCAGTGAAGGTTTAGGCTCAGCTTTTTTAGAATCAATGGCCGCCGGTGTGCCAGTGATTGGTACTCCGGTTGGTGGTATCCCGGATTTTTTAGTTGATAAAGAGAATGGTCTTTTTTGCGAGGTTGATAATCCTAGTGATTTGGCTGGTAAGATCAGTATCTTATTGACTGATGATGATTTGAGACAAAAATTAAGCACTAACGGCAGAAATTTAGTTTTACAAAAATATGATTGGGGAAGTGTTGCTAAAAAAATGGAAGAAATTTTTCGGAATTTATGAAATTAATAATTGCTGCAGAAATTTATTCACCAGATATTGGTGGGCCGGCTACTTACAGTAATGAACTGGCCGAAGAATTAGCCAAGCGTTCCTGGAAAGTTAAGATTATTTGTTATAGCACGGAAGTTCATAATGACAATAAGAATTTTTCAGTTATAAGAATTTTAAGAAGTCAAAAAGCAATTCAACGTTACAGTAAGTATTGCTGGTATTTATTTCTACATACTCGTTTTTCACATTTGATTTATGCTCAAGGACCGGTTAGCTCCGGATTACCATCAATCATAGTTGGATTTTTGTTGAGGAAAAAAGTGGTGGTTAAAGTAACTGGTGATTATGCCTGGGAGCAAGCTCGTAATTTTGATAAAACTTCTCTGGGTATCGATGAATTTCAAGGAAAAAAATTTAAAGGTAAGATTGGTTGGTTACAAAAAATTGAAAGTTGGGTCTGTCGGAGAGCAGATACTGTTATTGTCCCCAGTAATCATTTAAAAACGGTTGTCACGGGTTGGGGTGTTGATCAGGATAAAATTAATGTTATCTACAATTCATTTGATCCAAAAATAACTATTGAAAAGAAAAAAATTGATCCGAATTTGATTGTGTCTGTTGGTCGATTGGTTCCCTGGAAAGGGTTTGAGGCCTTAATCTCTATCATGCCAGAATTGCTGAAAGTTAATCCGGAGTTTAAGTTAGTAATTTTCGGCGATGGACCAAGAAAGGATGAACTCACTAAATTGATTGATCAGTTAGACTTGAAAGATAAAGTGTTAATTCCCGGGAGAGTTAGTCATGAAGGCTTAATGCAAATGCTTCATTGTGGTGTTTTTGTTTTAAATACTGGCTATGAAGGTTTGTCACACACTATCTTAGAAGCTTTTACGGCTGGGGTACCAGTTGTCACAACCAAGATTGGCGGTAATCTAGATGTGGTGACTGATAATGAAAACGGTCTATTAATTGAGTATAATAATAAAGAGCAGTTGAAAGAGGCTATTTTAAAACTTTATGATAATCAAGATTTACGACAAAAATTTATTGATAATTCAAAAAAAGTTTTAGACAAATTTAGCTTTGAGGGGATGATTAATAAAACAATGAATATTTTAAAAATAACCAATAAATAAATTTAAAATTATGAAAGTACTTATAACCCACCTACGTCCTCTCTCCCCCCGGAGTTCGGAGGGCAGGACTCGAATCTTTTTTACCCTTAAGCATTTAACATTAATTAAATTTACCTAATAATCTTATGCGTATATTAATAACAGGAATCACCGGTTTTGCGGGCAGTCATTTAGCAGATTATATTTTAGAAAAATTTCCGGAAGTAGAAATTTTTGGTATCAAACGATGGCGAAGTAAAACAGAAAATATTGAGCACCTTAAAGACAATGTAAAGTATTTTGATTGTGACATTAAAGATGCTCATAATGTTTATGAAGTGATTGATGAGATTAAACCGGACAAAATTTTTCATTTGGCGGCACAGAGTTATGTGCCAGCGTCTTGGGAGGCACCGGTGGAAACCCTAACTTTAAACATTGCTGGTCAAACCAATATGTTAGAAGCAATTAAAAAAGTTAAATCAAAAAATAGTGATTATGATCCGGTAATACTAGTCGCTGGTTCTTCAGAAGAATACGGTAAAGTTTATGAAAACGAAGTTCCAATAAAAGAAACCAATCCATTGAGGCCACTTTCACCGTATGGTGTTAGTAAAGTCTGTCAAGATTTACTGGGCTATCAATACTGGAATTCATATAAAATAAGAGTTATTAGAAGCCGAGCCTTTAATCATAGTGGCCCAAGACGAGGGGAAGTTTTTGTGGACAGTAATTTTGCTCAGCAGATTGCCAAGATTGAAAAAGGCAAACAAGACCCAGTGATTAAGGTTGGTAATTTGGAAGCCAAAAGAGATTTTACTGATGTTCGAGATATTGTTCAGGCTTATTGGGTAGCCACCGATAAATGTAAGCCCGGTGAAGCTTACAATATGTGTTCTGGCCAAACTCACAGCATTCAACAGGTTCTAGATAAACTGTTGTCCTTATCAACTAATAAAGAAATAAAAGTTGAAGAAGATCCAGCCCGGATGCGTCCGTCAGACGTTTTAATTTTAAGCGGTGACAATACTAAATTTAAAGAAGCCACTGGTTGGGAGCCAAAAATTAATTATCTAGATAAAACTTTAGTGGACATGTTAAATTATTGGCGGGAAAGAGTTTAATTATATTTCAATGAAAACTTTTGTTGTTATTGCCACGTATAATGAAAAAGAAAATATTAAGCAGTTATTGGTTGATATTTTAGCTTTGAATATCGCTGGCTTAGAAATTTTGGTGGTTGACGACAATTCACCAGACGGTACAGCCCAAATAGTTCAAGAAAATTTTCAGCACAGTTCAGTCCATTTAATAGTTAGAGAAGGGGAGCGGGGTTATGGCAGTGCTCACATGGCTGGTTTCCAAGAAGCATTATTACATCAAGCAGATATTATCATCAGTATGGATGCTGATTTTTCTCATCAGCCAAAAGTGATTCCTGAAATGATAAATCAGATTCAACAGGGCTATGACGTGATAATTGGTTCACGTCGAGTGCCTGGAGGTCAAATCGTTGGTTGGGGAGCAACCAGGAAACTGGCCAGCAACACCGCAATGGTCCTGACACGATTTATTCTAGGGATTAAGACCAAAGACGTCACCACCGGTTTTAGGGCCTATAAAGCCCAAATTATGCCTCAATTAGAGCTGTTTACCGTCAAAAGCAATGGTTATTCCTTCTTGGAGGAGTTAATTTATCGTTGTGAAAAAAAGCAGTTGAAAATTAAAGAAATTCCTATCATATTTAATGACCGTCAGTTTGGTAAATCTAAATTTTCCCTTAAAGAAATTATAAAATTTTTTATTACCATTTTTAAATTAAGACTAGGGATTAAATAGCTATGAAAGTTTTAATGATCAGTTTAGACAAAGGTCTTTTAGGTAATGGTCAATTAGGTGATGTTGTAGAACGTCATCAGAAATATGGGCAGTACGTTGATCAGCTTGATATTGTAGTTTTTTCACCAACCGGTTTTACTAATTATAAAATATCAGACAAGGTGAACTCCTATCCGACTAATTCATTAAGTAAGTTAAAATATTATTTTGACGCTATAAAAATTGGCAAAGAATTGTTTAACAAAACCAAGTACGATTTAATTATCACTCAAGAACCATTTGTCACTGGATTAGTCGGCGTTAAATTAAAAAAGTTATTTAATACAAAATTACTAGTTCATTTTCATGGTGACTTCTGGGACAACCCCAATTGGTTAAAGGAAAATAAATTTAACTGGTTATTTTTAAAGATGTCTAAAAAAGTTGTGCCACAAGCAGATGCTATTCGAGTGATGAGTCAAGGTCAAAAGGAAAAGTTTAGTAAATTAAAAAATAAATTAGTTAAAGTTATTTCAACCCCGGTTGATTTAGAAAAGTATCAAAATGTTAGTAGTAAAAAAAATCCTAATAATAAAATGGTTTTGCATGTTGGACGTTATGATAAAGTTAAAGACTTTCAAACTTTGCTTAAAGCTTTTGAGATAGTTGATAGTAAGTTATCAAATATTGATTTTAGACAGATTGGCGCAGACCTTCACAAGATAATGGACATTCCAGCTAATTTAAATTTCATATCACAACCAAATAAGTCATCAAAAGTATTAGTTGAAAAGTGGTACCCTATGTCAGATGTTGTTGTTTTAAGCTCTACGTCTGAAAGCTTCGGTAAAGTTTTAGTAGAGGCAAATGCTGCTGGAAAACCAGTTGTCTCTACGGCTACTACCGGAGCAAAGGAAATTATTCAAGATGGAGTAAATGGTTACTTAGCACCTATTGGTGATGCCCAAGCTTTAGCTGATAAAATTTTATATCTTTTAAACAATCCAGACAAAGCCAAAGAGATGGGGGAGAATGGTCGGAAGTTGGTTAAGGAAAAGTATGGTGATAATACCAATAAGATAATTAATTTTTGGCAGGAGATTGTAAATGAAAAGTAACATGCCCGCCGAAGGCGGGTCCGCCTCGGGCGGAAAGAAAATAATTTGTCATGATCATGATGGTAAAAATTATGAAGTGGACGCTAGTCAATTGACTTTCCGTCCATCAATCTACGGATTGCTTTTTGAAGATAATAAAATATTACTTTCTAAACAGTGGGATGGTTATGATTTTCCTGGTGGAGGTGTCCATATCCATGAAACAGTTGATGAAGCCTTAAAAAGAGAGTTTTTTGAGGAAACCGGGGTAAAAGTTGAGCCTATAAAACCTTTCTATTGTACAACGTCTTTTTTCCATCCAGCTCAAACGCCAAAGGAAATAAAGGATGATGTGTACTGGAATTGTGTTTTAATCTACTATTTGGTTAAAAAAGTTGGTGGAGAACTTTCCAAGGAACATTTTGATGAAAACGAACAATATTATGCAGATATGCCTGAATGGCATGACGTTACTAAATTATCAGAACTAAAATATTATAATGCAGTTGATAGTTTAGAAGTAGTTAAACAAGGTTTAGAATTTTTAAAAAAACAATGAAACTTTTAATGATAACTCGTAAGGTTGACCGTAACGAGCATTTAGCTGGGTTTATTTATAATTGGGTTAAAAAATTGGGAGAACAAGTTGAAGAACTACGAGTAATCTCTTGGCAAGAAGGGGATTCGTCTGGTTTACCAGAAAATATTAAGGTGGAACATTTAAAAACTGATCAAAGCAAACTGTTAAAAGTTTTTGCTTTTAAAAAATTGGTTAAAAAAAATATTAAAGAAGTGGATGGTGTATTTTGTCATCAAATGCCAATTTATACAATTTTAGCAGCGCCAATTGCTAAACGACATAAGAAAAAAGTTGTTAGCTGGTATATGCATAAACAAGTTGATTATAAAATGAAAAAAATGGAAAAGTTGGCAGATGTTGTTTTATCAGCTTCTAAGGAAAGTTTTCGTTTAGATACCAAAAAATTAAAAATAACCGGACATGGAATTGATACTGAAAAATTTAGTCCCGGCTTCTATGGTCAGGATACAGATGAATTCAATTTAATGTCAATCGGTCGAATTTCACCAACCAAGGATTATGAAACAATGATTAAAGCCGTTGATATTTTAGATGATAAAAATGTTATCCTAACTATCATTGGTCAGCCAGGTCTTGAGAATCACAAGGCCTATGAAGAAAATCTTAAAACCATGGTGACTAAGATGAATTTAAGTGAGCAAGTTCATTTTTTGGGGGCTATTAAAAATTCTCAAATCCCGGATTATTTAAGGATAGCGGATGCTTTTATAAACCTTAGTGGAACGGGCAGCATTGATAAGGCGGTTTTAGAAGCCATGGCTTCGGGGACTTTAGTGTTAACCAGTAATGAAGCCTTTAAAAATATTTTGCCTTTAGAATTAATGGTTGAACAAAATAATCCAAAGGCTTTGGCAGAAAGTATTAGATCATTATTTGATCTTAAAGATAAAGCCATTCAGTTACGTAAACAGTTAAGACAAGAAGTTGTAGACAATCATAACCTAGATAATCTAGTTAAAAAAATTGTTGAACAATTTGTATGAAAATTTGTGTAGTGGCTTATAAATTTGGTACTGAAAAAGAGTTGGGAGAACATCTCGGAACGTATCATTATTTTATTGAAAAAATGCGGAAGTTGGTTAAACAAGGCCATCAAGTCTATGTGGTTTGTCCGTGGTTAAGTTTGACTAAACGCGGCAGTAAAGAAGTTGATGGTGTAAAAATTATCCGTTTTTGGCCATTAATGGTTAATAAAATTTGGTTGTGGCCAATTAACAAGATTATTAGACGGCTTTATATTAAACAAACCCAAAAAGTAACTTTAAAAGTAGTCAAACAAAACTCGGTAGATCTAGTCTATGTTTGGCAGGCTAGGGAAAGCGGTTACGCTATTGCCCAAATTAAAGAGCAATTGGGAGTACCATTTTATTTTCGGCAAATTACTGCTTGGCAGTGGCATTTTAAACGTGGTCCGGAAGAAATTTTTGCTAATCGTCGTTGGCATAAAGTATTACGGAATTTTGGCGTTAATATAATATTAAAGTTTTTATTGGATAAAAAATCTCAACAAATTTTTGCCAAGTCAATTTATGATAATGCTGACAAAATAGTTTTTTTAAGTAAAGCAGCAATTGAAGAAAGTAAGGCCTTCCGTCTTGATCAAACAAAAGCGGTTGACTTAGGTGTGGCCATTGAAGAAGATTTATTTAAACCGTTGAATAGAAAATCTGAATTACGGCAAGAGCTGGGAATTAAAGGTGAAAAAGTAGTTTTATTTATTGGTCGAATAAATTTTGCCGAAAAAGGCATTGGTGTTTTGCTTGATGCGATGCAAAAAATTATTACTGAAGTTCCTAATTCAAATTTGGTAATCATTGGTGGAGGAGGAGAGAGCGAGTGGATGAATAAGTTAATTGGTGATTTGAACTTACAAAATAATGTTCAAGCTGTTGGTAAAAAACCGTTCAAGGATTTAGTAAAATATATTAATGCCTCTGACGTGTTTGTTGTGCCGTCCATCTGGATGGAGGCATTTGGTCAAGTCACTATTGAGGCAATGTCTTGTGGAGTACCAGTGGTTACTTCTGATGCCGGAGCCAGTCCAGAAATAAATATTAATGGTCAGACCGGTTTTGTGGTGCCAGTTAGAGATTCAGTCACTTTGGCTAACTCGGTAATTAATATTTTAAAAGATGAGGCTTTGGCCAAGAAATTGGGCGACAATGCTCGGAAGAGAGTTTTAGAAAACTATACTTACGATGCGATCATTAATAAGTTTTTAGAAATTATAAAAAACTAGATGAAGGTTTGTTATTTTGGAACATTTGATCCTTTGTATACTCGCAATAGAATTAATATAAAGGGTTTAAAAGAAAATGGTATTGAAGTGATCGAGTGCCGGACAGAACTAAAATCAAAAAGGAAATATTTTGATTTAATAAAAAAACATAAAGCTGTTAAGAATAACTATGACGTGATGGTGGTTGGTTTTGCTGGACATGCCATTATGCCTTTGGCTTGGTTGTTAGCTAAACTAAATGGAAAAAAGTTAGTCATTGACATGTTTGTTTCGGAATATGATTCAGTTATCTTTGATCGTAAGGCCCATTCAAAATACAGTTTTTGGGGTTTGAAATATTATTTTATGGATTGGTTGGCCAGTTTTTTGCCGGACAGAGTTTTATTAGAAACTAATACCCATATTGATTATTTTGTAAAAACTTTTAAAATTTCAAAGAAGAAATTTAGACGACTAGAAATTGGTTGTGATGAAGATATTTTTTATCCTCGAGATATTAAAAGAGATGGTGATGACTTTATCGTCCATTTTCACGGCAGTTATGCCCCGGTTCAAGGGGTGGATTATATTATTAAAGCCGCCGAAGAATTAAAAAATGAAGGTATAACCTTTAATATTATTGGAAAATTGGGCAATTATCATAAAGAAATAGATTATTGTAGAAAAAACAGTTTAGCCAGAGTTAACTTTATTGATCTACTACCGTACGAAAAATTGGCTGAGCAAATGGCAGTTTCTGATATTTGTTTAGGAATGTTTGGCCATGTTCAAAAGTCCTACATGACTGCGGCTTTTAAAGTAATTGAGGCCATGGCTTTAAAAAAACCGGTAATCACCGCTGACACTCCAGCAATGCAAGAATTTTTTGTTGACCGGGAACATATCTTGTTTTGTAAGGGTGCTGATGGCAAGGATTTAGCGGTAAAGATTTTAGAACTAAAAAATAATCCAGATTTCGCAGACAAGATTGCCAACAATGGTTATCAGTTGTTTAAAGCAGAAATTACATCAAAAAAGATTGGTGAGACTTTTAAAAATATTTTGTTAGAACTTTAAAGTAAAAAAAGAGCCACTCCAATGGAATGGCAGAAATAAAGAACAATGTTTAAACTTCGACTTTAGCTCGTGGTAGATCTCGATGAGACCAGCGCTGAGTGCCAATTCCGTTATGAATGGCCGGAATCAGATCTCGAAGCTTTATAGCCAGCCCAGGATAAATTTGAATTTCTTGTTCAAGATTTTCCTCCATCATTTCTTTGTAGTACTTGACCGTATCTTCGTCAACGCCGATCATCACCGGTGTCATACCGTCAAAGGTGAAAGGTGTTGTCATTAGATTTTTACCAGTTCTGGTATCAATGGCACAAGCCCCAAGTTCTTTAATGAACGGCATCATGGCACCAAGTTCGTGTCCACGCTGTCCCTCCTTGGAGATTGATGGGAAAACATTATTGAAGAAACAGTCAGTTTCACCAAGAGCAACCCGTAGCATGTTGATGAAACTGCTAGCGCAGTCGGTCCATTCAACTGGTTGGTTGATCAGCAAACGAGTGAGCCAATTGATCTGACGACAGAACTCAGAGGCCAGTAATGGACTGTGGCGGTGGTACTGAGGATTTGGAGCCAGCTGTTGTATTTCTGATCTTTGAATTGTTGATCTTTGAGCTGCCTCAATTCCACTAAAAGCCCCTCGTCCTACTTCAGCAATCCAATACTGTCCGGTACGAAGGTCAAGTCCAGCGCCGATTTAAACATCACCAAACGTCGTATTTTCCATTTCCGGCATTACCGAGATCACCGTCGCAAAGGAGGAGCCAATTTGCTGACCGCCATCTATGAAGCGACAACCATTGGCCGTGCCATCCCAAGGATCAATATTGATCACTTGTTCTACCGGTAAGCCGTTTTCTACTGGTTCATAACCTTCAGCATTGAGCCGAACCCCCGCATTCATCGACTTGAGTGATTCCATGACTTCTTGTTTGAGAAAATCATAAATCCATTGTTCCAGCCGAGCTTGTTGTTTACCTCGATCAGTTGACTCAACCGCTTGGGAGATCTGATCTTTGAGCCGAATGCGTTGCTTGTCAATCTCTTCCATGACATGAAGCACGAAATCAAACAATGTAATTTCCATCAGTATCTCTCCTCTGAGTTTTATAGGTGCAAATTGACGTAATGCCAACAATTAATCCTATTAAAAATACTTGACTTTGTCAATGAACATTAAACCCTTGTAATTTTATACCTTTTGTGTTATTATTTTGTATTAGTAACCACTAATTTTAAATGGAAAATAGCTTAAAAAACCCAAAAAAAGTGCTAATTTTAGGGGCTGCCGGCTTCTTAGGTTCAAACTTGGTTCGTCGGGTACTTCAAGAAGAAAATATTGCAGTAACTGCCGTTGATTCTCTAGATCCAAAATTGTTAAGCACCAAAGATACCTTGGCTGATGTCATGGATAAAATCACCTTTATTGAAGGTGATATTTTAGATAGAAAATTACTTCAGGAAGTAGTAACTGGTCAAGATATTATTTTTAATTGTGCTGCCCAAACTTCTCACACTTTATCTTTTAAAGATCCTGTTTTTGATACAGAAGTTAACTGCATTGGTAACATTAAACTTTTAGAAACTGTTCGTGATCATGCCAAAGACGCGGTAGTGGTTTATCCATCATCCTCAACAGTTGTTGGTAAAGCGGTTGGTGACGTGATTGATGAAAATCATGGTGAGCGCCCATTAGACATCTACTCGACTAACAAAGGAGTAGCCGAAAAATATTATCGAGTTTTTAATACGGTTTATGATATTAAAACAGTCGTCTTACGATTTGCCAATTTGTATGGTCCTTATGGCAAAAAGGATCCAGCCTTTGGTTTTGTAAATTATTTTATTGGTTTAGCTGCTGACAATGAACCAATTAAAATTTTTGGTGATGGCCATCAGACTAGAAATGTGATGTTTGTCGATGACGCAACCGAAATTTTATGGCAAGCAGCTCATAGTTCTAAATTATTTGGGGAATCTTATTTTGCAACTCATACTGATCATCATAGTGTTAAGGAAATTGCTGAGGCCATTGCCGAAACATTTGGTCAAATTAAAGTAGAATTTGAACCGTGGCCTGATTTACGTAAACGTATTGAAATTGAAAAAGTATTATTTTCTTCAGACAAACTTCGGGGCTTAATTGATTGGCAACCGAAATATTCACTAGCTGAAGGTCTAAAGTTAACCAAGGAAAGAATTAAAAAATAATTATGAAGAAGGTCTTAGTTACCGGTGCTCTTGGTCACATCGGTTCAAAATTAATCAGAGAAATTGAGGCTGAAGAAATTATTTTAGTTGATAATTTAGTTACCCAGCGATATGCCTCACTTTTTAATTTACCAACTGATAAAAAATATCAATTCATTCAGGGTGATATTTTAGATACTGCTTTGCCACTTGATGGTGTAGAAGCGGTAATTCATTTAGCGGCAATTACCGATGCTACTTATTCGACAAAAGAACCAGAAGAAGTTGAGCGAGTTAACCTTGATGGTTTAAAAAAAGTTGCTGATCAATGTTTGGAAAAAAATGTTAAATTAATTTTTCCCTCAACTACTAGTGTATATGGTAGTAAAGAGTCAATTGTTGATGAAACCAGTGAAGTTAATTCTCAAAGTCCTTATGCTCAATCAAAGATCGATGCCGAAAAATATTTAGCTGAATTAAAGATTAAAGGTTTAAAATATGTGATTTGTCGGTTCGGTACTATTTTTGGTTGGTCAGTTGGCATGCGTTTCCATACGGCGGTTAATAAATTTACCTGGCAAGCGGTCAATAGTCAGCCGGTAACTGTTTGGCAAACTGCCATGGATCAAAAAAGACCTTATTTAGATTTAGCTGATTGCGTTAAGGCAATAAATTTAATTCTAAATAAAGATATATTTGACGAAGAAATTTATAATGTGGTGACTGCAAATTTGGCGGTCAAAGATATTATCGAAACAATTAAGAAGTTTATTCCAGATTTAGAGGTAAAGATGGTTGAATCAGAAATTATGAATCAATTGTCTTATGATGTTAAAATTGACAAGATAGCCCAAAAAGGATTTACCGCTCAGGGTGATTTAGAAGAAGGGATTGCCACAACTATTAATAATTTAAAAGGAATACAAAAATAAATGGATATAAAATTACAACCACTAATTGATTTTGGCAAAATGCCCATTGCTAATGCTTTTTTAACTGAGGATCAATTTAAAGATGAGTTTTTTTATGACATGGTGCTTGGTTATGATGCTAACACAAAAGCGATTGGCTTAATTAATAAAGTACCGCCAGAAAAAATGTTTCACGAAAATTATGCTTTCTTCTCTTCAACTTCTCAAGGGATGGCATTGCATTTTGCTGAGACTGCTCAAAAATTAGCGCCCTATGCTAAAGAGGGAATTGTGGTGGAAGTTGGTTCTAATGATGGCATTATGCTTAAAGCTTGGAAAAGATTAGGTGTGGCCGCAGTTGGGGTTGAACCATCAAAAAATGTGGCTGAAGTTTCTCGGTCTAAAGGTCATCATGTAATTAATAGTTTCATGAACGATAAAGTCGTCGAAGATATATTAAGCAAAGGTAAGGTTAGTTTAGTTTTTGGTGCCAATGTTTCTTGTCATATAGAAGATTTTTTAAGTTATGTAAAAAATGTGACTAAACTAATTGGCAAAGAAGGTGTTTGGGTATTTGAAGATCCTTACTTTATGGATATCTATGAAAAAACTTCTTATGACCAAGTCTATGATGAGCATGTTTGGTATTTTACCATTTCGTTTATCAATAATGTCTTAGAGCCACTAGGTTATCATGTTTTTGACTGTGAGCATATTGATGTTCATGGTGGTGAACTTAGAATGTACGTTGGTCACAAAGATAATTTTCCTAAGAAACCAGAAGTTGATAAATGGTTGAATAAAGAAAAAGATCTAGACCGAAAAATGGAGGAGTTAAACAGCAATATTAAAAAGTCTAAGGTTGAGTTAGTAAACATTTTGAATAAAGTTAAAAAAGAAAATAAAAAGATTTGTGGTTTTGGCGCAACTTCAAAGGGAGTAATTATTTGTAATTACTGTGACATTGGTCCTGATTTAATTCCATTTATTACTGACAATACGCCAATCAAGCAAGGTAAATTTTATCCAGGAGTACATATTCCAATTGTGCCCCAAGAAGAATTTAAAAATGTTGATTATTCTTTCTTGTTTGCTTGGAATCATTTACCAGAAATTGATAAGTACCAAGCTTGGTTTCGCCAAGGTGGCGGTAAATGGATTACTCATGTCCCGCAGCCACGAATCATTGAATAATTTATGGAAAACCAACAAGACTGGTTAGAGCTAACTAACAAAATTTTTAATCAAGATCAGGTTAAAGCTGAAGCAATTTTTGTCCATGGCTGGGATGATTTAAAGGATGACATGATTAAATTAGTGGCTCTTCATTATGAAGATTCAGGAGCTAAGATGATTGTGCTCAATGGCCACGACGAATACGAAGTTGGTTTAAAAGGTTTTGAATATTGGAAAGAACAGCTAGAAAACAAATTTTCTATTCCGCAAGATGTGATTCACTCCATTGGCGAGGCTGATCATACTTATGCTGAAGCCAAAGGTTTTATGCAATTTGCTAAAGAAAATAATATTGATTCAGCAATTATAATTTCTACGCCACAACATATTATTAGAGCATTTTTGACAAATTTAGCAACTTTCAAAAAAAATCAAGTTAACACAAAACTTTATCCCAAGACTTTGAATAATTGTAACTGGATGGAAGAAATTGAAATAAAAGCTTTAGCCAGTCCGCCAGAAGTGACTACTCGTTTAGGAAGATTATCAGCCGAGTTTGCTAGAATATTAAATTATCGCCAGTTAGCCAACAGTGGCGACGCTAATTATGCTATGGCGTCTTTTAAAGAAGGTTTAGATTATCTTAAACAATTAAACGTATGAAAATTTTAATGACTGGCAGCGCCGGCTTAATGGGTAGTGAAATACAAAAAGTTGATCCAGAAATTATTGCTACTGATGTTGCCGAATTAGACATTACCAACAAGGATCAGGTGATCGAGGTTTTACAAAAAGAAAAACCAGATGTGGTTATTCATTTAGCGGCTTTTACTCAACCACCAGAACATGAAAAAAATCCTGAGCCAGGATTAGAAATTAATATTAAAGGTACGGCTAATATAGTTTTAGGTTGTCATCAGATTGGCGCCAAATTAGTTTATACTTCAACTGATTATTTATATACTGGACCAGGACCACATAAAGAAGATGAAGCTATTTTAACACCTTATAAATTTGGTTGGTCAAAAGTTGGTGGTGAGTGTGCTGTTCGAATGATTGATAACCATTTGATTCTTCGGTTAAGTTTTGGTCCAATACCATTTCCCTGGGAAAAAGTTTATGAAGACCAATTTAATTCCAAGCTTTATGTTGACGAGATGGCACCATTGATTGTTCAAGCAGCTAAATCAGAAGCGACCGGAGTAATGAATTTGGGTGGGCCGCGAAATAGCTTAGAAGATTATGCCAAAAGAACGAGGTCTGATATTGAAACCATTCCTCGTCCTGAGTGGGTGCCCCAAGACACCAGTTTAGATATTAGTAAGATGAAGAAATTTTTAGAGATTGACGACGAGACTAAATTATTTAAGCATTAGATAGCCACTAGTCTTCGTCCCAGTTAAAGTTGATAGTTGGGTCATCGAAGGGAATACGCTTTTCGTCTGGTTCCCAATCAACGTAAGTTTCAGTCACGTGATAAAACAGCAGAACCGGTTCATCACCGATTACTTTATAACCATGGGCCACACCAACTGGAATCAAAATAAGTTTGTAGTCATCAGTACCGGCGTAAAGAACCTGAGTTTCACCATGAGTTGGCGAGTCCTTACGCTGATCATATAAAACAATTTTGGCTTTACCACTGGCGACAAACCACAGATCATCTTGTTTTCGATGCCAATGAAATGCCTTAATCGTATTTTTATAAGAAATGGTAAAAACGGTTTGACCAAATTTAGATAACAGTCCTTCATCTTTTCGAAGAACTTCTAATAAGATACCGCGTTTTTCACCACTGGGAGCATCACCTTTTTCTCCCTTGTCGGGCATGTCCTGGCGAATAACTAAATTTTTTACTTTTACACCATCAATCATAGTATTATCTTAAATAACAAATTAATTATTAATCCAATTTATATCTATTTCACATTTTGACAGAGATGAATCAATCAGTCAACAACTATGAATGTACCATTTAACGATTTAACTAAAAATACTCAACAAATCAAAGAAGACTATTTAAAGTCAGTTGATCAATTTTTAGATCAGGGTCGTTTTATTTTAACTGAAGAGGTAGAAAAGTTTGAACATAGCTGGGCCAAAGCCGTTGGTACTAAATTTTGTATCGGCACCAGTAGCGGTGCTGATGCTTTGTATTTAGCTTTACGAGCCCTAGATATTAAAGCTGGTGATGAAGTAATAACTCAGGGGAATGCTTATAATGCCACGGTTACCGCAATTCTAAGAGTGGGAGCTGTGCCACGATTTTGCGATATTAATGAAGACAGCTTAACACTTGATGTTACGAAACTTGAGGATATTATCACTGACAAAACCAAAGCAATATTACCAGTACATCAATATGGTCAATCTTGTGACATTGAAACAGTTGTAGAGATTGCTAAAAAGCATAATTTATATGTTATTGAAGATTGTGCTCAAGCCCATCTGACAAAGTTTAAAGATAAATACGTTGGTAATTGGGGTGATGTTGCAACCTTCAGTTTTTATCCGACTAAAAATTTAGGGGCTTTTGGTGATGGGGGAGCAGTAGTCACTAACAATGAAGAAATAAAAAATAAAATTAATGTTATTAGGAATTTAGGTAAGAACAAAAATAATCAACATGAGCAGTTAGGTTATAACATGCGCCTTGATCCAATCCAAGCCATTTGTTTAAATTTAAAGTTGCCATTTCTAGAAGATAATAATGACGCTAGAATTAAGTCTGCTAAAATTTATAATGATCTAATATCTAATAATAAAATTAAATTAATTAAAGAGCTTGATAAGGGCTCTGGTATTTATCATTTATATATAATTAGAATCTTAGAAGGGGATAGAGATAAAGTTAGACAAGACTTGTTAGAGCTAGGAATCCAAACAGCAGTCCATTATCCGGTACCGGTTTATGATCAGCCCTTTTATAAAGAATCGGGTGACCCCTGTCCAATAACCGATAAAGTTTCTGAACAAGTACTGTCTTTGCCACTATTTTTGGGAATTACTAAAGAAGAGCAAGAGTACGTAGCTAATAGTTTAAAACAGATTCCAGGAAACTAGTTTTATTATGAAAATGATCTATTTAGAAAATGCTAGAATTCCAACTGAAAAAGCTCACGGTCTTCAGATAATGAAGATGGTAGAAGCTTTTCAAGGTCAGGGAGTTGACGTAGAATTGGTGGTGGCTAAGCGGGCTAATAATCAACTGGAGCATGAAGATCCTTTTAATTATTACGGTCTTAAAAAAAGATTCAAAATTAAAAAATTACCGCTAATAGATTTAGTTGACCTTGGTCTCTCAATTAAAGGCTTAAGCGTACCATTGCAAAATACTTCGTTTGCCATCTCAGCATTTTTTAGCTTACTGTTTAGTAAAGCAGATATTATTTATTCTCGAGATGAATTTTCTTTGTTCTTATTAAGTTTTTTTAAAAAAAATTTGGTTTTTGAACTTCATACTTTTACTGAAAGCAAAAAATTATACAAAATGATTTTATTCAAATTTCTTTTTCGCAGAGTAAAAAAAATAGTTGTTATCACTAAAGGTCTTCAGGGTTTACTAGAGAATCAATTGGGGGTAAGTCAAGATAAAATTGTGGTATCGGCCGATGCTGTAGACCTAAAACAATTTGTAATTTCCAAAACTAGAAAAGAGTGTCGCGACCAATTAGGTTTACCGCTTGATAAAAATATTATTTTATACACGGGGCATTTATTTGGTTGGAAGGGAGTAAACCGATTGGTTGAATCATCCAGTTATTTAGCCGATAATGATTTAATAGTTATAGTTGGCGGCATGGAACATGATCAAAAAAAATTAAATAAATTTATTTCAGAAAAAAATTTAAGAAATATTTTAATCGTTGGTTATAAACCGCCAAAGGATATTCCAGTTTACCTTAAAGCCGCCGATATCCTAGTATTACCTAACTCAGGCAAGAATAAAATTTCTGAACATTACACTTCACCAATGAAGATGTTTGAATATATGGCCGCTAACAAACCGATTGTTGCTTCGGACATTCCGTCGATCAAAGAAGTTTTAAATTCAGACAATGCAGTGCTAGTTGCACCAGATGATTCCTCAGCCCTAGCAGATGGTATTAAAAATATTTTATCCAACGAAGAGCTAGCAGAGAAGGTTTCCCAGAATGCCTATACTACGGTTCAGGATTACACCTGGGATAAAAGAGCTAAAAAGGTGTTAAATTTTATTTCCTAAACGAGTATACCTTCTGAAACTAATAGTGATAAATAACGTCATAATTATATGAAGTGGAAAATATTTTGGGATGAAAAAATATCTGAAATTGCCAAAACTTCCAAATCTGTTTTGGATGTTGGAGGTGGCAACAGATTTCAAAAAGGAATGAAGGAATATGAGGCCTTGTTTAGTCAAGCTGATTACAAAACTTTAGATAATGTACCTGACTATAAACCAGATATTATCGGGGATATCAAGAATATTCCTTTAGCTGATGCTAGCCTTGATGCTTTAATTTGTCGGGCGGTTCTGGAACATATTGATGATCCTTTTAAAGCAGTGGCTGAAATGCACCGTGTTTTAAAGCCCGGTGGCAAGTGTTTGGTATCAGTACCATTTTTATACCCTTATCATGCGGAAAAGGGCTATTATGGCGATTTTTATCGCTTTACTGCCGATGGTGTTAAGTATATGTTTAGGGATTTTTCTAAAATTGAAATTTTTAAAGTTAGAGGTATTTTTGAGACCATTGTTAATCTATTCCCGGTTAGTCCAATCCGTCGGTTTTGTCGGCCAATAGCCAGAATTTTAGATAATTTACTACCTTCTAAAAACCAAACGTCGGGGTATAATGCTTATATGATCAAATAATTTATATTAGATATATGAAGATATTTATTCTTAATCCATTTCTTTTTACGGGAAAACTTAAAACGCTGTCACGTCGACGTCAGCCGCTAGGCTTGGCTTACATTGCCAGTTTGCTTCGTGATAAGCATGAAATTAGACTCTTGGATGCTAACGTTCTTAAGTTAGATTTTGCCAGTACTATTGAAAAAATTAGAAAGTTTAAACCGGACATGCTTATTTTAACCTCAACTCCCATGGACCGTTGGGAGGTACCATCGCATGCCCACATTAAGTTATTGATTGATAATTTGGTAAATACTATCAATAGTGTAGAAATCAAGCATACTATATTACTTGGTTCACATGGTACGGTGAAACCGGAATGGATTTTAGAAAGAGCCAAAGTTGATTATGTCATTCGTGGCGAACCAGAACTAACCACCGTAGATTTAGTAAATACCTTGGTTGCTGGTGGAGATACTTCAAACGTCGCCGGCATCTCTTATGTTAAAGACGGCCAGATCACTAATAACCCTGATGCCAGACGGAATAAAAGTTTAGATGAGATGCCTTACCCGGCTTTTGATTTATTACCAATGGACAAGTACAGCTATTCTTTCCCTGATATTCCTAAACCATTTTCTTTGATGATCACTTCCCGTGGTTGTCCATTTAACTGTACTTATTGTTTAAAAAAGATGATGGATAAACTTTACATTGTTCGCAGTCCGGAAAGTGTAGTAGCAGAGATGAAGTACTTGGCAGAAAATTATGGGATCAAGGGAATATATTTTCAGGACTGGGAGTTTTTGATAATTCATTCACGAGTAGAAAAGATCTGCGATTTAATTATTGAAGCCGGTTTAGATATTAAATGGGGCGCCAATGCCAGGGTTTCTGATTTAACAGATGAACGAGTAGCTAAAATGAAAAAAGCTGGCTGTGTCCGAATTAACATTGGTTTTGAAAGTGGCTCTCAAAAAGTTTTAGACATGGCCAAAAAACAGGTTAAGATGTCTGAGACCCAAAATTCAATTGATATTTGTAAAAAGCACAACATTAATATTGGTGCCTATTCAATTTTGAATCTTCCTGGTGAAACCAGGCAGACGATTGCTGAAACCGAAAAATTTTTAGCTGATAATAAAATAAAAACGATGTGTGCTCCTAACTTACCAATCCCTTATTTTGGAACGGAAATGTATCAGATGTTAAAAAAACAAGAAGGTAAAGATTTTGACTGGGAAAATTTAGAAAAATATGCCGGCCGTGTTGGCGTAGCTCAGCCACCGTGGTTAGCCAGAATTTACCGTTGGCACTATAAATATAAATACAATTTTGGTAATTTTTATTTCCTAAAGCCGGAATTTTATACTCGGCTAGTAAAATTTGTCCGCTCAGCATTATGAAACAATTGTTAGTTTTAACCAGGTCGTTATCGGTGACTGAAGGGCAGGGGAGATACTCTGTGGAAATGCTGAAGCAGTTAAGTAGTGATTTTCAAATCACTGTTTTTACTTCGGAAAGACCAAGGTCTGACGAACATGATTTAGACGGTTTGAAGTTGAAAATTTACGATTTACCGGCAATAGAAAAATTAACAAAGCCGTTGATTTATCTACGGCAAACACTTAAAATTTTACCTTATTTTTTAAAAGCAGATTTAGTTCATTTTTTTTCTGATTATCCTTACTGTACTTTTTTTAGTTTCATTCCAGCTAAATTTAAAAAAAGATTTATTACCGTTCACGGTACTTACGGTGTTGCCCCGTTGGACAATAAACGTTCTCGTGGTCTGTTAATAAAATCCTTTAAAGTGGCTTACAAAGTTATATGTGTTAGTAATTTTACTAAGCAACAAATTACCAAAAGGATAGAACTCAATAATTTAGAAGTCATTAGTAATGGAATTAACTTGGATGAATTTACCAGTCAAGGCCAGTTAGTTGATCGTCATGGTCAAGAAGATTTTCCGATTGTCCTAAGTGTCGGTAACTTGAAACATCGTAAAGGTTATCATGTTACTATTGCCGCTATGGCCAAGGTTAAAAAAGAAATTCCCGACGTTAAATATTTTATTGTTGCCAGTAAACCAGACGCTGACTATTTTAATCAACTTGAGGAATTAACCGCTAAACATGGATTAGAACAAACTGTTATATTTTTACAAAATTTATCTGATAATGAGCTAAAAGATTTCTATCAAAAATGTAATCTTTTTTTGTTAACGCCAATTGTTGTCAGTAAAAATAAGTTTGAGGGTTTTGGTTTAGTTTATTTAGAGGCTAGCGCCTATGGTAAACCAGTTATTGGTACTAAAGGTTGCGGTGCCGAAGATGCCATCAGAGATGGTTATAGCGGTTTATTAGTTGAACAAGAGAACATTGACCAAACTGCTCAAGCAATTATTAAAATTTTAAAAGATAAAGACTTCTCACAAGAATTAGGAGTCAATGGTAAAAAATGGGTACGACAATTTGATTGGTCAGAGGTTATTGAAAAATATAAAAAAGTTTATGGTTAAGGTTTTAACAAATAAATTTAATTATTTTAGAAATTTAAAGTTTGTCAGAGATGTATTTACCTTACAAGTAGGATCTTTTTTTGGTACAGCTATCGCCTTGGTAGCCTCGGTTATCTTTGCCCGTGTCTTAGGAGCTGAAGTTTATGGAAATTATGCTTTGATTTTTGCTTTTACTGCTTTAGTTGGTATTTTTATGGATTGGGGGATTGGCTATGCCACTATTACCTTGTTGTCTGAGGCATATGCTAACGGTAATAAAGACGAAGTAAAAGATATTCTAACCTATTTTTTAAAAGTTAGTTTAATTTCTGTATTAACCGTTGGTTTTTTAGCAATTATTCTAGCTCCCTGGTTAACCAATATTTTATATCATCAACCACAAATTGGTAACTTAGCTAGATTAATTTTAATAGCTGTTATTATTCGTACATTTTTTTCTTTACTGGTAATTATGCTTCAAGTATTAAGAAAAATAAGGTACTTAACAGTAGTAGAAAATATTAATAAATTATTTTTAAATCTTATTCCGGCTATTTTTGTTTTATTAGGTTTGGGTCTTTGGGGGATTGTTTGGGGTCACTTATTGACCACGATAGTTTTTATGTTTTTTTCGTTATGGGTATACTTTCATTTTTCTCGGCGTAATAAATTAGTCCCATCATTGGTAGAAATATATAAAAACTTTAGTAAAGTAAAAGTTTCTAAATATTTTAAATTTGGTTTTACTATTGCAGTTGATAAAAACATTGCTAACTCTTTTGCTATTTTACCTTTAATTTTTTTAGGTTTTTTAGGAACACCAGAGCAAGTTGCTAATTTAAAAATAGCGATTGCTTATTTAACATTACCAAAAATATTTTTAGGACCAATTGCCAGACTATTACAAGTTCAATTACCTAAAGCTAAGGCTGCTAGCGCTAGAGATTTAAAAAGTAATTTTTATAAATCGTCATTTTATACTGGTATAATTTTTATTATTTTAACTTTAGGTTTTTTAGTGATTGCTTCAGTGCTTATTAAATTTTTATATGGGCGTGAATTTATTCCAAGTATTAATTTAGTTTATGTTTTAAGTCTTAGTACTATCATGGCAGGATTTGCCGTTGGTTACAGTTCATTATATAGAACGATGAATAAAATGAAGACAGTGATAGCAGCTAATGTCACTAATTTAGTTTCTGGCCTCGCTTTATTTATTTTTATATTGCAATTTATGTCACCTTTAAAAAGTGTTATCACTCTGATAATTTATTGGGCTCTTTTTTCCTTAGTAGTTAATTTTTTTCTGTTAAGAAATCAATTAAATAAAATACAGCAAAAAGCATCATGAGAATTTTATTTATCACACACATATTTTCTGACATCCATGTTGGCGGGGAGGTCCAAGGTGCTTGGGGGTTATCACATGAACTGGCCAAGCTAGGTATTAAAATTTATGTAGTGTCTTGCTTTACCGAGATTAAAGAGTCCAAGCTTCATCCTAATATTAAAGTTTATACAGTTCCGGGGTGTCAAAAAATTCCTAATTTCACTAAACCATATATGCTAAAAACATTTTTTTATTCCCTGCCATTAATATTTTTTAAAAAAATAGATATTATTCATTTAATACCAACTAATGGTCCTCATCCTTTTAGTCGATTTAAACTTAGACCATTTGTTTCAACTGCTGACCTACCGTACGATTATGAAGATAAAGAGTTTCTTGACGACATTAATTATGACCGTCAAAAAAAATGGGAAGAAATTTCTTTGCCACAACCTAAGTATGGCCTATTAGAAAAAATATTTAATAAGTTTTCTCATTACTTTTACAAAATTTTTATTCCTGATGAAAAGTTTCCTCGCGGCGTTGATTTGTACGCTGTTAGGGAAACAAAAATTATTGATGACTTAAAAGCTAAGGGTTATAAATCTGATTTTGTTTTTTTCCCCATGGCAGTTAATGCTGAAAAATTTAATTTAGATTACAAGTCTAATATAGAAAAAGATAATAAAGCTATTACTTTTTTATTTTTAGGTATGCTATCAAAGAGAAAAGGTCTCCATTATGTTATTCAAGCCTTTAATTTACTTTGTCAAAAATATAAAAATGTTAAATTAATTATTGCTGGTGAAGGAGCCCCTTCAAGTGAAGCTGATTTTAAAAAATTAGCTGGAGATAATAAAAAAATCGAATTTGTCGGAAAAGTAGTCGGAAATAGACGACTTGACTATTATGCTGTTTGTGATGTTTTCGTGTCTGATGCCTTGGGTCAATTTGGTATTTATAAAGTCCATATCGAGGCCATGGCAATGGGAAAACCAGTGATTTTATCAAAGAAGTATGATACAATTAACTTTGAGAATAGTGGTCTTGGAATTTCTATAAATCATGGTAATATAGAGGAGTTATCTAAAGCCATGGAGCATTTTATCTTATATCCTTCTCATATATCACAATTCGGCAAAAATGCTCGTCAATTTGTCGAGAAAAATACTAATTTTAGCCAATTAGCTTTAAGAATCAGAGATTCTTATTCTTCGTTATTATTAAGAAATTCTTAACAATATGCGTTTTTTTATTACAAATCCAATAGGGTATTATGGCGAAAAGCACATTTTAAGCCCAATTGGCATGCTCAGTATAGCCACGGTTGCCAAACAGTATGGCGCGGAGGTTAAGTATATGGATGCTTATTTGGATAATCCAAGCCCAGAAGAGTTTCAAGGCATGGTCAAAGATTTTAAGCCAGACGTTATTGGAATATCTTTTAATGTTGAAGACCGCATTGCCGCTTTTGACACGGCTAAGCTTGCCAAAGCAGCGCGTCCGCAGTCACTGGTGGTACTGGGTGGTCCTTTTCCCACCATGGTTCACCGAGATATTATTGATAAGTTAGATTATGTTGATGTGGCAATTCGCGGTGAAGGTGAGAAAACAATTGTTCAGTTATTTGAAGTTTTAGAAGGCAAAAGGTCAATGGCGGAAGTTAAGGGTATAACTTATCGAGAAAATGGTAAGACAATTATTAACCCTGCTCAAGATGCTGTCAAAGATTTGAATGACTTGCCAATGCCGGATTTCTCACTGGCTAACAATCATAAGTATAAATCTTATATTCCACAGGAAGAAGAATATGATGACTTAGATAAGATGTCCATTGTTCGTCAGAACAAAACTGAAAAGCCAATGGCTAATTTAATTTTTTCTCGTGGTTGTCCGTTTAACTGTGTCTTTTGTTCAGCCGAAGCAATGTGGACCAGAACATTAAGAACATTAAAAGTAGAAAATTGTTTAAAGCAAGTAAAGTATTTTTTAGATCAAGGAATCACCGATTTTGTTTTTCAGGACGATCATTTAATCGCCAATAAAAAATGGTTTCATGAGTTAGCCGACGGTCTAAAGAATCTAGACAGTCGAATACGTTATGCTTGCTTGGCTAGGATTGATTCAGTTGATGATGAAACAGCTAAGAAACTTTACGAAAGTGGTTGCCGAATGATTACCTTAGGTATAGAAAATTTAAGCAACAATTCTTTGAAGCTAATGAAGAAAAAGATTGGTATAGATCAAACTTTTAAGTGTCTCGAAACTCTCAACAGAAATAAAATTATTGTTCGTGGTGGTATTTTAATTTCCACTCCTGGTGAGACCCTCGATGATGTTTCAGAAAATGTCAGATTACATAAAAAATTAAGAAAGTATTTGATTGAAGCTGGTGGTATTGGCGCTTTAAGAATTTATCCTGGTGCTGAATTAGAAAAAGTAGCTGAAAGAAGAAATCAAATGAATTTTAGTTGGGTTGAACCGTTTGAAGACAAGCGTAACTATTTAATGTCAACGCCAACACACATTCCATTATTTGAAAATATTCCTCACGAGACTGTTTTACCACATCTTATTAAAGAATCTTTAAGATATAATGATCATTATTTAAGTCGAGTATTAATCAGACAGCATATTTTTCGAATTGGTGATCCAGAAAAAAGAAGTTTTTTTAATAAGACCAATGAGCGCTTGTTAGCTTCTAAAGGAATATTGGTATATTTATTTAGTGGTTCAATTTTGAAGTTTGCCGAAAGAATAAAATTTTTGTTTCAAGTATTGACCCAGAAGGAAGCGCGGGTTACCTAGATGGTAAAAAATAAAAAGATTTTGATTTTCGGTAGTAATGGTATGTTGGGTAGTGAGTTTGTAAGGTTTCTTGACAAAGACTATGAATTGATTTTACCTACACAAAAAGAGTGTGACATTGCTGAGTTACCAGAGGTGAAACAGTATATTAAAAAAGGAATAGATCTAGTAATAAACTGTGCTGCTATTAGTAATATAGATTACTGTGAAAAAAATCCTAAACAAGCAGTAAAAACAAATTTTTTAGGCCCAGCTAATCTGTTAAAAATCTGTCAACAAAAAAATGTTCCCCTGATGCATTTTGGGTCTACCCAAGATAAAGATTTGATAAATGTTTACGCAGTTACTAAATATCTATCAGTTAAGTTATTTAATAAAAAAATTTATAAAAAGTTTTTTGTTTTTCGGACGGACTTACTGTTTGGTGGCGGAAAACATAAGGATAAAAATTTTGTAGGATTTTTACTGAAATCTTTAAAAACTGGACACCGGATAGAACTTACTAATAATCGGTATAGCTCGCCAACTTATATTAAAGATCTAATAGATTTTTGTTGGAAAAAATATCAAAATAAACAGTTTGGGATTTATGAAGTTGGTAATCAAGGTCGGGTCACCCGTTGGCAACTAGCTAACGAAATAGCAAATATTTTAGGGAAAAAACATAAATTTTTTATCAATAATAACTTCAAAGAAATTGCCCCGAGAGTTAAAGACTCATCAATTAAAACTAAACACTTAAGATCTTATAAATTAGCTTTAAAAGAATACATACATGAAAGTTACCTTTAATCCGCAAATGAAATTACTCTGGAATTGGGATCGTGTTAATGACTGGTTAAAAACAGGCGATAACGTACCGGTACTAATCGAGATTTCACCAACAAACTACTGTAATGCTAAATGTCCGTGGTGTTTTTATGGTGGTACTCATAGCGGTGACGGTATTAATAAAGATGTAATGCTTAGAACCTTATCTGACATGGCTTCAATGGGTATTAAAGCTATTTCCTGGACTGGTGGAGGAGAACCAACTCTACATCCAAATATTAACGAATTTAATGAAACTGCTCATAAACTTGGTTTTTCTCAAGGACTTTTTACTAATGCTTTAAGTTACGAAAAAAATAGAATAAATCCAGAATTTTATGATTGGATTCGTATTTCTTTAACCGAGAAATTTATGGATGGTATTGATCGTAAATTACTCAAAGAATATACCAGCAGTAAAACACCAATAGGTATTTGTTTAAATGTTACTGAAGAAAGTTATCCAAAAGCTTATGAATATGCCAAACAAGCCAAAGAGTTAGGAGTTTATTATTTTCAAGTTAGACCAGCTTTAGCCAAAACCTATGATAAACAGAAGAATCTTGAAATACCTTATAAGCTGAAAGAATTAGAAGACGAAAATTTTAAAATCATTTTATCAGAATATAAATTTGAAGATGCTACAAAACCTAGAACTTATGATACCTGCTACGGCCATAATTTTTGTCCAGTAATCGATTTTCGAGGTGATGTCAATGTTTGCATGTACAAGCTTGGTAAGGAGCCATATATTTTTGGTAATTTGAATGAACACAGTTTTCTTGATATCTGGAAATCAGATAAAAGAAAAAAGATTAAAGCTTGTAAATTAGTTGATAATGATTGCCAAGTATGTTGCAAAGATCATGAAATAAATAAATTACTTTATCATATTAAACATCCTGACCGTGAGTCTAATATTGATTTTATATGATGAGTTTTAAAAATCAGGGAATTTCAGTTATTGTTCCTGCCTACAATGAAGAAAAAGCAATCTCAGGAGTTATTGATAACTTAAATAATTTTTTTAAAGATTATAAACATGAGATTATCATTGTTAATGATGCTTCAGCTGACAAGACAGCAGAATTAGTAAAGTCTAAACCTGTCAGATTAATTAATCATCCTTATAATAAGGGTTATGGTGCATCATTGAAAACTGGTGTAAAAAATTCTAAATATGATTGGGTATTATTTTTTGATGGTGATGGCCAGCATCAAGCCGAAATTTTGCAACCGGTGTTAGAAAAAATTGATCAGTTTGATATGGTCGTTGGTTCTCGGGTTGAGTATAAAGGTCCAAAATCTAGAATGCCCGGTAAGAAAATATTACAGTTGATAGCTAATGTATTAGTTGATAAAAAAATTCCTGATTTAAATTCAGGATTAAGAGTTGTTAAAAAAGATTTATTTTTAAAGTTTGTTCATATCTTGCCTAATTCATTTTCTTTGTCAACAACAATCACTTTAGCTTTTTTCAAAGAAGGTCTTAACGTTGGTTATGTTCCAATCCATATTCAAGAAAGAAAACCAGGTAGTCACAGTTCCGTTAAATATTTTAGAGATGGTTTTAAAACAATTCTATTAATTTTAAGAGTTATTATGTTGTTTAATCCACTTAAAATATTTATGCCAATTAGTTTATTTTTAACTATTTTTGGTTTACTGTTCTCGGTCAATGGTATTGTCATTTTTGGTCGTATGCCAAATTCTGGCATCCTTATAATATTAACTGGTGTTATTTTATTTTTTAATGGATTATTGGCTGATCAGTTGGCATCATTAAGGCGGGAAAAATAAAAAATATGAAGGTAGTCTTAATCCAAGCTCCATATCTTGATATATACGGATCATTAAATGTTGGTCCTAATTATACTTTTCCCATTGGTATTGGTTATTTAGCAGCTGTTTTAAAGAGAGAGGGTCATGAGGTATCAATCTTTGAGCCGGAAATATATAATATGGGTAAGGAAGAAATACTTACTTACTTACGAGCAAAAAATCCTGAAATTATTGGTATCACCTGTATGACAGCAAATTTTAAAGGGGCATCTAAAATGGCGGAATTAATCAAGGAAGAATTAGGTACTTTTACTGTCCTAGGTGGTATTCACGCCTCATCAGTACCAACTCAAATAGCCAAAAATTTTCCACAATTTGATTTAATATCAATTGCTGAGTCAGATTACACCATACTTGATATTGTTAAAAAATATGAAAGTGGCTCACGGGATTTTTCTGATGTTAAAGGGCTCGTTTATAAAAACAAAGATGGTGAGATTGTAGTGACAGAAGCTCGTCAATTAATTCAAGAGCTGGACGATTTGCCATATCCTGCTTGGGAACTTGTTGATATTAATAATTATCGACCAAATGTCCATTTAGATAGGGGTAAAAAATCAATTACTTTAATATCTAGTCGTGGCTGTCCAGCAAGGTGTACATTTTGCGCTTCGTGGAAAACTTTAGGTTACTCTTTTAGATATCATAGCCCTAAATATATGTTAGACCAAATAGAGTACGTAATGAAGGAATATGGAGTTGAATATATTATTTTTGTTGATGACACTTTTACCGTAAATAAAGAAAGGACAACGGAAATTTGTCAAGGAATAATTGATCGTCAATTGAAAATTGATTGGTACTGCTTTTCTAGAGTGAATACCATTAATGAAGAAATGTTAAAGTTGATGAGAAGAGCCGGTTGTTTTAGTATCTTATATGGCATTGAATCTGGTAATCAAGACATCTTAAATAATTTTAAAAAGGGAACAACTCTTGATCAAATTCGTTGGGCTGTTCAAAGGTCAAATGAACTTGGTTTTAAAACTATCGCCTCTTTTATTTTAGGTGCTCCTGGTGAAACAAAACAAACTGTTGAGCAAACTATTGATTTTGCAAAAGAGGTTAACCCAACGATAGCCTCATTTAATCGCCTCATACCTTTTCCTGGTACAGAAGTATATACCACTCATTACAAACATTTAGACAATGCCACTAATTGGGATGATTTTGTACCAAAAGGTGTCGTTCCAATGGCAGATATTTGTGATGTTTCCAGTCAAGAACTTCAAGACTATACTAATAGTGCTTTTAAACAGTTTTATTTTCGGCCAAAGAAAGTATTTGAAATGATTTCTAGAATTAAAACCTGGGGTGAGTTTAAAGCTTATAGCAGAGGGCTGTATGGCCTTATACGTCGTATGTTTGAGTGGAAACAAGAAATTAAAAAATGTAACTGAGTATGACTTTAAAGGAGCTGAAGGCTAAATATCCCAATAGTTCAGTCGAGGAAATATCTAAAGCTGTTGTTGAAGCAATTAAGTTAGATAAAATCCATGTTTTTTCAGATGATGCCGTGCATTGGACAGCAGAAAATTGCAACAGTTATAATAAAGCGGTAGACAATCAAACAAAAAAAATAAAAGAATGGAATGGTGAAGATCAAGCAGTCAATAAATAAATATAAAGCAAATCAAATAATTGCTGATTTTGTCTGAGATATTAATTGGTAGGGTGGTAAAAAGAAAGTATAAGAATGTAATTTATGGAAAAATTAGTTTGTTTCACCTTAGATTTAGAAAAAGATTATGGTTGGTTAGACACTTTTACGGCAGCAGAAAACATAGATCCTTTACTGAATCTTTTTAAAAAATATAATATTAAACTTTCGGTATTTCTTTCTGGGCATTTAATTGATGAATATCCTGAAGTTATCAGTAAATTGCAAAAATTTGGATGTGATTTTGGAGTGCATTCTTATTATCATATATCTGGTAAAAAAAATAGCCTGGCAGAGACTCGAGAAGAAGTTCAAAAGTCTCAGCAGGCTTTTATTAATTATTTCAACAGTCCGCCAGAGCATTATCGTTTTCCTCAAGGATATTTTACTGACCAAGATCTTGATGTCCTGAAAGAATTTGGTTTTAAAAATAATTTTAGCTTATTCCCATTTTATCGACCAGGAGTGTTTAATAACGCCAGTTCACCAATGGTACCTTTTAAACAGACAAATGGAATTTTAGAGTTTCCTTTTGCCGTTACTCCAAAGCTTAGGTTTCCAATTTCTCAGAGTTACATTCAATTTTTAGGTTGGCATGTTTACAAAATTATTTTAAAGCTTCTTGGTTTGCCACACGTTTTAATATTTGATTTTCATCTCCATAATTTAAGTAAAATCGCTGGTAAACAAAAATTACCACTTTTGCAAAGAATTTTTTATATTAGGAATCAGGGCAAAGGATTAAAAATTTTAGAGAAATTTATTAAATATATTTTGGCTCAGGGTTACAAGTCAGCTGCCATTTCTGAATTAGCTAACGATTACCAAACAAAATTGAGATGAAAATTTTTATAATCACCCAAGATGAACCATTCTACTTACCTTTATCAATAGAGAAAGTAGTAAGATCATTGGCAACCGAAATTGTGGGAGTGGCAATTTTACCAAGGTATACAAGGAAGTCCAGTTTTCAGGTCATGTCCGGACTTTTTGAATTATATGGTTTACGAAGTTTTGTTATTCAGGTGTTTGATTTTATGAAAGCCAAGTTGTTAAATAAAATTAGTTACATTTTTCCTATCAGAAAATATTATTCAGTGGCTAAGATTTTTAAAGATAATAAAATACCTATTCATTATCCGGCAAACGTTAATGATCAACAGTTTGTGAATAAATTAAAAGATTTAGAAATTGACATAGTTATATCAATCGCTTGTCCGGTGATTTTAAAAATACCTTTGTTATCACAAGCAAAGCATGGTAATATCAATGTTCATGGTTCTATGTTACCAAGGTACCGAGGAAAAAATATTGCTTTTTGGCTGCTGTTGAATCAAGAGACTAAGACTGGAGTGACTGTTCATTATATTGATGATAAAATAGATTCCGGAAAAATTATTAATCAACAAGAGGTTTCAATTTCTTCTAATGAGACCGTTGATAGCCTTTATAAAAAAACGGTTCCTTTAGGAGGAGATTTATTAATTAAAGCAGTTAATCTAATTAAGCAAAATCAGGTAGAGCCGAAAGCTAATGATCCAATTGATGGCACAAATTTTAGCGATCCTGGTAAAGAAGAAATTAAAAAATTTAGATCTTTAGGCAAAAGTTTTAGATAACCTATGCAAAATTTTATTAAAAAATTACCTAACCTAGATACCATTCAATCATTTCTAATTTTAGTTTATAGTTTCTTTTTATTAAATTTAATTTTTGGGTTAGCAGGGATCCTTAATTTTTTTACGGTTTCACTCTCTTTATTTTTCATTTTATTATTGCTATTCGTATTTCGAAAAAAAATAGTTTTTGATAAAAAGGTGCTAATTTTTCTAGTTTTATTTCCCGCAAGTATCTTAGGAGTAATGATGCTTCGTGGTTTTTTCTCCGGTGATGTTACTGGCTATTGGTTACCTTACGCTAGGCTAGTTGTTGAAAATAATGGCTTTGTTGATTTTGCTTATGGTACAGAGTTGTATCATTTTGCCCGTATGCCATTATTACCAATTCTGTCAGCCAGCACCTTTTTACTTCTTAACACATTTAATGAGTTAACATTGATGTGGATTCCATTTATTTTCGGCTCATTGACATTGTATTTGATTTACAAGTGGGGGGAAGAGAAGGGTATCAATAAGACTAACTTAGCATTTCTAGTTCTTTTATTTTTGACAAATGAAATGGTTTGGTTTTGGGGTGGTTGGAATATAATGCAGGAAACATTAATTATTTTTTCGGCTACTTGTTTTTTATACTTTTGGGAGAAATATCAAATTCAAAAGTCAAACTTTGATTTACTTATCGTTATATTAAGTTTTGTCCTACTTATTTTATCTAAGATGGTAGGACTGTTGTGGGGTTTATTGTTGCTCTACATGTTTTGGAAGTCAAAAAACAAAAAAAGATTTATCATTTATGCTTTACTTTTAGGTACTCCAGTAATACTTTGGTTCATCCGAAATTATTTAATTTACGAGAATCCAGTTTTTCCACTATTTAATGATATATTCAAGGGTAAGTATTATGAAATTTTTGATGCTTCAAGGCTTTTTACTATTCTTGATGATAGATTACTGCAGCCTTTACATCGAGTTATCTATTCATTTAGACAGATGTTTTTTATATACCCGATTATTATTTTAAGTTTTTTGGGGTTTATAAAAAATAAAAAATGGGAGTATCTTTCTTTCAATATAATCTATTTTGTTGCCACTTTAACAATTTTCTTTTCTTCGGTTTCAATTGATCGTTGGCATTATGCCTTTTTTGGCCTTTGGTTGGTTTATGGTATTTTATATCTCCAACAGCTTAAGTCTAAGTGGTTCTTACTTGGTTTGCAGCTTTTAGCGATATTCGGTATTTTAACAACAGCCGTTGTTGATTCATCAAGTGTTTTTATCTCAAAATTTGAGACAATTTTAGAACCACTTAAATTTTTTGTTGACTTGGTAGCCAATAATGCTTTGACAGTATTAATTATTTTGTTGCCATTTATGGCGGTGGCAATATGGAAAAATACTGATCGTTATAAATTAGTATTACTTTTTACCTATAGTCTATATTTTCTTAAAATAAGATTTGTCGCTAATAAAAGTTGGGTTAATGTTTGGATCCCAATTTTAATTTTCTTATTTTTTGTTTTATTAGTTCCGATGCTAAAAAAGGTAAAAGCTGCATGGTTGATGGCTTTTATTATAATCATTTTGTTTTTAAACTCCTGGGGAATGTCGTTTGTCTATTACCCTCGACATGGTGGTTTCCATTTTCCAGTACAACACGTTTATTACGGTGGTGTTGAAGCAAGAAAAATTTTGGATCAACTTCATCCAAATAATAAGGATGATTTTTATATTCTGACTCGCCAGACTCAGTACTTAGCTTGGCACGGTGACTATAATGTTGCCCGGATAACCACTTTTGGCTTTAATCTGCTAACGGATTTAGAATATAACGATGATCTAACTGTAGAAGAACTATCGGCACTGTTTAAGGATAAAAATATAAAGTACGTTTTAAAAAATAATAATACCTATTACCCTAGAGAAAAAATTCTTTGGGATAAGCTTTTATCTGATCCCGAATTATTTAAAATTCTAGGACAATGGAACAGTTCTGATCCCGATGAAGACTATTATTTATGGCAGATCTACTAAATAAAAAATTAAAAATCATTTATTTTAATGACTCCTTTCCACCTCATTCGGCTGGGGCTGGTATTGTTGCTTACAATTTAGCTAAAAAAATGAAAGAGTTGAGACACAAGATTTATATAATCACTACTGTTCAAGAATCTGATTTACCAGAGAAAATTGAATATCAAGGTTTAACAATTTTTCAAATTTATACTAACCATCATGTTCGCTGGCGCGCTTATCACAGTTTGTATAATAAAAATACTGTTAAGCGAGTTAAACAGTTAATATCAGATATTCAACCAGATATCGTTCATTTTCATAATGTGCATTGGCGATTATCTTATGCTTGTTTCAAGCTGGCTAAGCAATTCGGTGCCAAAACTTTTTTAACCGTTCATGATATGATGTTAGTTCATTATGATAAGTTTAGAGAGTTTGTAAATTATAATGACTTGTCTGATAAACCAAAATTTAATTATAAAATTTCAGTTTGGCATCTTTTAAGGTTTTCTAAAAAACGTTTTAACCCTTTTCGTAATATTATTATTAGGTATTACTTAAAATATATCGATCAAATTTTTAGCGTCTGTGATGAATTAAAAAATGCTTTGGAGACTAACGGTGTTAGAAATATTATAACGGTTCATAACGGAATTGATTCAATTATTTCAACAGTTAACAAGGATCAGAAGGAAAAATTTAAGATTAAACATGGGTTAGCGGGTAATAAAATTATTTTATATGGCGGACGACTTTCCGGGGCTAAAGGCGCTGAAGTAATAGTAGCAGCATTGGCCAGATTAATTCATCAAGCTCCACAAACAAAATTATTGATCGCTGGCAAAAAAGGTGACGTTGCACTTAAGCTAATTGAGTTTGCTAAGAAATTAGGAGTTGAAGATAATCTAGTTTTTACAGGCTGGTTAGATCGAGAGGAGATTGCTGTTGCTTTCCAAGCATCAGACATCGTTGTGGTGCCTTCAATATACCTTGATCCTTTTCCGACTGTTAATTTGGAAGCAATGGCCGCTGGGTTACCTGTAGTTGGAACCTGTTTCGGTGGCACGAAAGAGCTAGTGATAAATGATTTGACAGGTTTTATTGTTAATCCGTTAAATATTGACAGGTTCGCTGAAAAATTATTAACTCTTTTGAAGAACGAAGATTTAGCTCAGGAGTTTGGTAATAATGGTTTGTTAAGAGTCACTAAGTTTTTTACTTTAGAAAAACAGGCCAGAAAGTTAGAGAAGTTTTATTTTGAATCATTAGAATAAAAATTTATGCATGAGCCAGGAGTAGTAGAAAAACATTATCATCATCAAAGACAAAAAAGAATTGATTATATCTATCGTTTAAATCGTCGCACCGATGAAGTTAAAAGGGTGATTAAAAAGAATTTTAGTAACTATTCTGATTTAAACTGCTTAGATATTGGGACAGCTGATGGTTTAATGTTGAGCAAACTTAATAAAATTTTTAAGTTTAATCAAGCCATTGGCATTGATATGAGCCAAGATTTAATTGATACAAACAAGGATCCAAATATTCAATTAAAGCTTGGTGATGCCGCAAATTTAGAGTTTGCAAATAACTCATTTCATGTTATAATAATAATATCTGCTATTGATCATTTAGAAGACCCTCATAAAGTGCTCAAAGAGTGTTTTAGGGCTTTAAAAGATGATGGTATCGTTATTTTGACTGTTGCAAATCCCTGGCATGACAATATGTCAGAAATGTTTGGGTATACCCCTTCTGAAGAGCACAATGAGAAGTTTACTTTAAAAAAATTAGAAGCAATTCTAAGAGATAGTAATTTTAAAGTAGTCAAATCGAAATACTTTATGTTATTTCCTTTTTTTAAAATTCCATTTGAAAAGCAATATGAAAATTTTTTAAGTCGTATTGGTTTAGGAAAAATAATGTGTAACCAATTAATCGTTGGTAAAAAATTTTAATTAATATCAAATTTACATATATGTTAGTCAAAGACAAAGTGTTAGTCAAAGACAAAAAAATATTGTTTATTCATCCACCAACCACGGTTAGTTATCGGATCGTGGGTAAATTAAAATATCCACCAATAGGTATCACGGCGTTAGCTTCAGTGGTAAGAGATAATGGTTATCAGGTTAAATTATTTGATGGTAATGTTGAAAAAGATCCTATTAAAAATATCAAAAAAGTACTTCTCGAGTTTAAACCAGAAGTAGTTTGCCTTAGCTATACTAGTTTGCTCGTTGACGGAGCAACAGACGTTGCCGACATTGTTAAGTCAATAAATCCTAACACTATTGTGATATGTGGTGGTTATCATTCCACAGTTAGGCCTCATGAAGTAATTCAAAACAAAAATTATGATTTTGTGGTTGTCGGTGAAGGGGAAATTACTATGATTGAGTTATTAAAACAGTTTGAGGCTGGTGATTCAGATTATAGTAAAATTAAAGGTATTCTTTATCACGAAGGTGACAAATTAATACGGACCGAATTTCGGCAGCTGATGCCAGAAGTTGACAGTTTACCGTTTCCTGCCTACGACCTTCTAGACTTAGATAAATACAGTAGTCTAGCTTCAACACGTAAACCTTACGTAACTTATATTAGAAGTCGGGGATGCCCCTTCAACTGTAATTTTTGTGGCGTTCGTTCAATGTTTGGCCGTAAGTATCGTAGTGAGTCTCCAGAAAAAACAATAGAAAATCTTGATACTTTAGTTAGAGATTATAATGTCAAAGAAATTAATTTTAAAGATAGTGATTTTTTGATAAACAGAAGAAATGTTGCTGACCTTTGTCGTTTAATGATTGCCAAGAATTATGATTTTGTGTGGACATGTAATTCTAGAGTAGATCGGGTTGATGACGAAATTTTAGATCTAATGAGTAGGGCTGGTTGCTCGCTTATCACGTTCGGCGTTGAGTCAGGTAGTCAAGAAATACTTGATAACCTCAATAAAGATGCTAAAATTGAACAGGCGGTAGAGGCAATGAGGTTAACTAAAAAATATAAGATTAAGTCAGCCGTTGATATGATCCTTGGTGGCATCGGAGAAACCACAGAGACTTTAGATGAGACTTTAAAGTTTCTAAGAGATATTGATCCAGATTACGCTTCGTTTACTTATCTGACGGCTTTTCCTGGCTCCGACCTTTATGGTCAGGCCATTGAGAATGATTGGTTTATAGACAAGAATGATATCAACGATTATGGATATGAAAAATTACAAATTAATGCCACTAAAATGACAGACAAAGAGCTCAGTAAGGCATATCGTAAAGCAGTAACCTCATTTTATTTTCGACCAAAGTACATCTTTAAAAGATTAATGAATTTGAATTTTAGTGAATTGAAAAATAGTATTAGCGGATTGTTTATTGTGCTTAGAGGAATTTTTGTTAAAATGTAATACATATTGTTATTTTATTGTCATTTTAAAATAACAACAGTAGGATAAATCTCAAAATTTATTTATGTCTAGACGGCTGAAGACTCGTTTATTGTTTAGTATATTTTTAGTTTTTATTTTTTTATTGGCGATTACTGTTTGGTATTCGCCTGTTTTGTTAAAAGGTTATTCATCACAGCCAATGGGTTATGGTATTTTAATAGCTAGAAATTATAGTCAATCGGATGTATTTGGTATGGAAGATAACCTTAATATTTTTGTTGCCCCAAGTTTAGTCGAAGAAAGGGCTAATACTAGCACAGTCAGTAACAAATTTACTTACTATTCGTATGGTTACTTATTTAAAGCCATTGGGCAGCTAAGTATTAATCAACTTTTAATAACCAGCTTTATATTGCATGCCCTAGCGCTAGTATTGTTTACAGTGCTTATTTTCTATTTATTTGGTTCATCAATAGCCCTGGTTTTTCCTTTTATTTATATTTTTTTCCCTTTTCAATGGCAACACTCCCAGTTTCTAGCTACTTACGAGTTTGCTCTTTTTTATTTATCACTTTTCAGTTTATTTTATTTTTGGGGGCGAGATCAGAAATTAAAAATAATTTATTTGGTTTTGGCAGGATTTTTTCTGTCTTTGACCGTAATGTCTAGAGAGACTTTCATGATGTTTTTGCCACTATTTTTTATTTATTTAGTGTTCCATAAAAAGAAGCTGGAAATTTTATCAGTTTTTATTCCTTTAGCATTAATGCTGTTAGTTTTTTGGGCACCAAGTTTTCTTAGTCAAGAAAATTCTAATTTATATCTTTTTAAAACTGGTGCTTCCGAGGAATTAAAATCGCCTGCCTACCATCTTTACGGACATTTATACGCTGATCCTTATACTTACCATTTTGCGAAAGGTGATGCTGATCAAGAGTTAGAGCAACAAATCACCAATACTGATTCTGATTTTGCAACTGTTTTAGGTCGTTTAAAAGTAGGAGCTAATATTGGTGAACGGTCTATTGGTTTTGGTGAGCGCTTGTTAGTGGGTAGTAATATATTTTTGAAGCACATGTCACGTTTTTTGGCGATCGAAGCAATTGGCGGTCCCTTAATAACCCTGTTAATGCTATTGGGTTTGTATAAATTGAAGTATATTAGTAAAGAACTTTTTCAATTTTTTATTTTTTGGATGATTGGTGTTTTATTTTTGTTATCTTATCTGGGCTTATCTACCAGAAATAGGTTAATAGATTTTGGTTGGGTGATTGCTCTTTTGGTATCGTTGGGATTAAGTTCTATATTTTTATTATTAAAAGATTATTTTAAATTAAAAAGATTCCTTTGGCCAATTTATATTATTGTTGTTTTGTTGGTAGTTTATAATTTAGTGATTGCCAGCCATGTTTTTTGGGGACGAGCTTACGACGACAAAGATAATTTAGCTGCAATTTATATTGGTGAACAAATTAAACAATCAGAGGTAGCTGACGATGAAATAATTGCTACATCATTTAGAGAAGGGCATGTCTTATTCAATTACTTGGCAGAAAAATCTTTTGTTTACTTTTCTCCCGAAACGACTGATCGACTAATAGCAGAAGGAGAGTTGCAGTCAGCTTTTGATAAATTTGGGGTTAAATATATTGTTGGTTTTCATGAAGATCAATCAGTAAAAATTCTTGAACAAACTTCTGTAATTAATATTTCTTCTGCTCCGGCAGAGGATGAGTTAGTGAAACCAACCGATGTTTATACTAATGAAATGTGGTTCCTAAATCTAGTAAAGTAATTATTTTATGGCTTTAGGACGTTGGTTTTTTAGTAGGGTAGATAAGCTGATATACTTATTTGGTATTGGTCTTTTTATTTTTATCTTATCGAAGATTGACTTTGGCTATTATCTTAGTTTATTGAATCAAATTGACATCATCTATATAGTAGGAGCCATTTTTTTAGGACTACCAATTATTATGATTAGATCTTTTCGTTGGAAGATGATACTTAGTACGATGGGTATTAGTTACAGTTTTAAAGATTCATTTTTGGCTTACTTATCTTCAATTTATATCGGTTCGTTTACGCCGGCTAGAATAGGGGAGTTTAGTAAAGTATACTATTTAAAATCCGATGGCCACCCGTTAGTTCCTGGTATTGTCTCAGTTTTTTTAGACCGATTATCTGACTTGTTATTTCTGCTTATCGTTTGCCTAGCAAGTTTTTTTTATTTTACGTCCTATCTTGATAGCAGTAGTGTAATATTTTTTTCTTTAGTAATATTAATAGTGTTGATTTTATTAATTTTTATTGTATACAAGAAAGGAATTTATAAAAGTGTTTTAAAAAAAATATTTTTTGGGTTAACTCCCAAAAAATATCGTAAAAATGCTAATTTAGTTTTCTCAGATTTTGTTGAACGATTTAAACAATTTAAGTTGAATGACTACTTAGTAATTTCTTTTCTAACTTTTTTTTCATGGTTATTGTCGTTTGTAATGTCGTGGTGGATAGTTAAGGCAATGAATTTAGACTACCTTGGATTTATCTATACTGCTATAGTTTTGGCTCTATCTATGCTGATCAGTCTAGTACCAGTTAGCATATATGGAATTGGTACTCGCGATGCTTTGGTTATTTTATTATTTGGTCTGAAAGACGTTGCTGCCGAGAAGGCAATAATTTTTTCAATGTTATTACTACTAATCACCGTGGCTACAACTATTTTTGGCCTAGTGGCCTGGATACTCAAACCAATCAAGCTAAAAGATCTTAGAAAATAGTTATTAAAAAGTATTACTTTTTTTGATGTTTAAAGAAGAAGTCGTTGTACTCAGACCAAACATTACAGTTTTTACAGAGCGACATTTTATCGTATTGTCCTGAGAGATGAAGTTTTCTAAATTCTTTTATCTTTCGACTGTTCCAGATCTCATTGATGCTTTGATTTTTAATACTGCCAAGAACTGCTTTTCGTGGCCAGTCATCGCAGCAGATAGAAAAATCTCCATTCCAGTGAATCATTGGAGCAAACCATAGATGATAGCAAGGGTGCCTCGTAGGCAGCTTTTTTTCTATGCGTTGTTCAATTTCACCACCGTAGTTATGTACTTCTCTGAGCTCTACTGTTACGTCTTTGTCTTTCCAACGATTGACAAATTCTTCTGTCTGCGGTTTTGTCTCGGCATCAACAATTAACCGAACATAAATTTTTGGAGTTTTTGAATTAAGTTCTTTTTTAATTCTAATCAGGTTATTAATATTTTTTTCAGATATCTCGAGTTGATCAACGCCAACTTTTTTAATAGCAGTTTCTCTATCAGGACTGGTGAAACTTATATATATATTATCAACGCCGGCTTCAACTATTTTTTTGGCTTTATCGTCAGTTATTCTTGAACCGTTACTAGTAAGTAAAATATTATTTTGGGGATGTTTCTCTTTAATATATTTGACGGCAAAGTCGAAATTTTTTGCCATGAATGGTTCACCAAAACCGTGGAGTGAGAATGACTTACCACCATACTTACTTGCTTCATCAACAATTTTTTTTATCACGTCGATTTCCATATGACCTACTAAGGTACCCGGCTTGGTTCGTGGACACATTAAGCATAAATAATTACAAGCACTAGTCAGCTCCATAAAAATATGAACCGGAAACTCATAATCAATCAACCCCTGAACTAATAATTTTCTGGGATGTTTTAGAATTGGTGTTTTGGCGATAAGCTTATCCAATTCTCTAACGTTTGATTTTGAGAGTAAATAAGATGCTATTGACATATTTATGATAATTCAATTTTGGTCAAATTAAAAAACCATAAATACTTTGGTTTTTTAATTTTGGATATATATTATTCGGCAACTCTAGCGGAGATTAACTTGTGCGGATTTTTTTTCATTTTTATGATGCTCATCCCAGCTTTAAATTTTCTAACAAATTCATCCCAAGACTTTAATTCAGCTAATTTTTTAACGATGAACGATGGTCTCAGATAAAATTTATGATAAAATAACCGCAGCAATTGAAACAGTTCTTTCTCATCAAAGTTTTCAGTCCAAAGATGTGGTTTAAAATCGGCTGTAGGATTTTTGGCAAATTCTCGCCAATGGTCTGATTTTATTACCTTACTTTCTAGACCTTGGTAGTAAATATCAGTGGCCGGAAAAGGCATTAAAACTGTAGCGTGTACAAAATTTGGTTTTATTTTTTTAGCAAATTTTATTGTTTCTTTAATATCATCTACTGTCTCGGTTGGAGAACCAATCATAAAGTAGGCTAAGCTTTCTATACCTTCTTTATTAGTTAATTTAAAGGCCTTTTTAACCATTTTACGGTTAATTCCTTTCTTCAATACCTTAAGTATCTTCTCGGTTCCTGCTTCAACACCGTAATGAATTCTGGTGCAGCCAGATTTTTTCATTAATTTTAGTAGTTCGGTGTCAACAGTATTAACCCTGGCCCTGATGTCCCAATTTATCTTTAGACCTCTTTTTAAGTACTCTTCACATACAGCAACAACACGACGTCGATCAATAGTGAAGGTATCATCGTAAATTAATATTTCACCAATACCCATGTTTTGGCATAATTCCATTTCGTCTACGACATTTGCTGCTGTTCGAGCTCTAAATCTTTTGCCTAGATGCGGTCGATCACAAAATGAACATTTGTAAGGGCAACCCCTAGAAGTAAACATTGTTGTTACAATTTTATGCGTTGCCAAAACAGAAGAGTATTTTTTGTATTGCGTTATTTCTCTGGCCGGAAAAGGCAAGATATCTAAATCTTGAAGTAGTTCTCTGACACCGGTTTTAACAATTTGTCCATCATCTCTAAAAACTAATCCAGTAATTTGATGTAGTTTTTCTTGATCATTAATATTGTTGACCAAATCTTTTATCACCATTTCTCCTTCACCCATTACCAGAAAGTCTACCTCGGGAATTTCCATTGTTTCATTTGGATAAATATTGATGTGCGGTCCGCCTAAAATAACTTTAATGTTAGGGTTAAAGTTTTTAATAATTTTACAAATTTTTATCACATCAATAATGGTAAATGTCATTGCCGTAATACCAACGGCATCAGGATTACTTTTCTTGATACGTTCTTCAATTTCCTCATAGCTAGACTTTTCCAATTGAGTATCAAACATCTCTACTTCATGGTCAGTAAATTTTCTTAAGTAACCTGCAATATACAGGATGCCTAAGGGGGGATTGACTCCTCGTTCCTCTTCAATGACACCGGGCAAAGCCGAAGTAATCATATTGAAAGTAGGGGGGTTAATGAGTAGTATCTTCATATATTAATTGATATTTAATTACTAATAATTTTTTAACTTGTAAATTTCTTTAATTGTTTTATTTTCTGCGGTAACTTACCTGGTCAGCTAATAAACCAAAGAATATGATTTGAAAGCCTAGTATAGTGGTAATAGTCACGGCGGCGTCACCAAACAATGTTGTTTCACCACCATTGAATATGATATGAAGTCCGCCGAGAATACCCACGATTATAAAAATTAAACCAGTTGTCAGAAAAAATCGTAATGGTTTAAAGTGCATATACATCCGGATCATTGTTGGGATAACAATCCCCGGATATTTGAAACCAATTTTAATAAATGATTGACCAGTTTTTCTTTCGTGAAATACTGTTGAAACTTCCATTACTCGCATGTGTTTACCCCAAGAATCAATAATCAATTGCTGAGTTTCATTATAATCTTTGATAATTGTAAAAATTTTTAAATACCTTTTATGAAAAGCCATCAAGCCGGTTGTCGCATCGGTGACTTTCAGCCCAGTTATCTTAGAGGTCAGCCAAGCAAAAAATTTATTTCCCATATCTCGATAAAATGGCATCTTATATTCTAATCCGCCCATTAAACGAGATCCAAAAACGCTGTCAGCTTGGTCATCAAGAATTGGACGAACAACCGTTTCAATATCCTTGGGATCATTTTGCATATCAGCGTCAATCTTAACCGCAACATCAGCGTTCATCTCCAAAGCTGTTTGTAAACCTGTTCGGGTAGCCGCTCCCAGACCTTTATTATAAGGATGATTCACTATTTTTCTAACTTCGGCTTTTTGAGCAGCTTCAAAAGTGTTGTCTTTTGATCCATCATTTACGACTATAATATCAAGAACAAAATCTTTTTGATTAGGTCCTTGATACGTCTCTTTAATTTTTCGAATTACTTCCTCAATTGATTCCTCCTCGTTATAAGCAGGAATAAAGACTACTATGTAAGGTAGATTAAAGCGTTCCATGGTTTAAGTTCTGTCCTCCAACAATTTATGAGTTAATCTGTTTGTTTGATTGATAATATAATCTAACTCTTTTATTTTTAAATCAGGGTACATCGGAAGAGTTAATATAGAATTTGCCAGTTTGTCAGTATTTTTCAAATTTTGATGAGCAAACTTTTTGTAGAATTTTTGCTGATGAACTGGCGGTGAAAAGTGAACTGATGCCCCAATACCTACTTTCTTTAGTTTTTCAACTAATCTATTTCTAATTTTAGGATCTACTTTTACGGTATACATTTGATAAACATGCTTACAGAATTGTTTAGCAGAAGGGGGGATAACTATTTGTTTATCTAATCCAGCTGTCAGATATCTTGCGTGCTGGCGACGCAAATTATTGAGCTTATTGAGTTTTTTTAGCTGTTCTAATCCAATCGCTGCTAGAACGTTACTCATACGTAAATTAAAGCCTGCTACTACCGCCTCTCTTTGCCAATTATACCTTGTTTTTGTATTTTTTGCAATACCATGGGAAATCATGGTTTTTATAGTTTGCTTCAGATTTTTATCGTTAGTTGTTATCATTCCACCTTCTCCAGTAGTAATATTTTTTGTGGGGAAAAAAGAGAAGCAGCCAATACCAAATGAGCCAGTTTTTTTATTTTTGTAGGTACTGCCGATAGCTTCAGCTGAATCTTCAATTAATACTAATTTGTGTTTTCGACACAGTTTTATAATTGGATCCATTTGACAACTTTGACCAGCAAAATGAACTGGCATAATCGCTTCTGTTCTTGAAGTAATTAGTGGTTTAATAGTATCAGCCGTGACGTTACCTGACTCAAAATCAATATCAGCAAAAACTGGTTTAGCACCAGCAGCCATAACTGCATTGGCTGTAGCAACAAAAGTAAAACTGGGGATAATAACTTCACCTTTAATGTTTAAAGCTTTTAAAACAATAAAAAGTGCCGAAGCACAAGAATTAATTGTTTGAGCATGTTTAGTCCCAACGTATTTAGCAAAGGAATGTTCAAACTGCTCATTCTTTGGGCCATCGGTTAACCAGCCACTCTTGAGAACTGATTGGGCAGCTTTAAGTTCAGCGTTACTAATAGCTGGTTTTGATAAAGATATTTTCATTTTTATTTTTTTACTGATTTAATGTATTCAATATATTCTTTTATTCCCTCTTCAAGAGAATATTTAGGCTGATAGCCAAGAATTTTTTTTGCCTTGGAAATGTCCAGGGCACCTCTTTTGGGTCTTGTTTCGTCCGCTGGTTTAATTTCGGTTTTTAAGTCTGGAAAATGTGTTTTTAAAATATCGACCAGATTTTTTAAACTTCTACCTTCACCACGAGTGATATTAAATATCTCATTCTTTGCTTCAGTTGATAAAGCTGCTAAAACAAAACCCTGGGCTATGTCATCAACGTAAGTAAAATCTAGGGTAGTTTGGCCACCGCCATCTAAAATTAATTCTTTATCAGCAAAAGCATTATCAACAAATATTTGGCTGACTCTTAGGTTAACGTCAGTTGGTCCATAAACAGCGGAAGGTCTGATAATTGTATAATCAATTCCAAAACGAGTACCAAAACCTTTTATTATATTTTCACAGGCCAGTTTTGTCCCGCCATAAACATCAATCGGGTTAGTCGGGTGTTTTTCGTCAGCCGGAGCGTATTGAAAATGACCATAAACAAAACTTGAAGAGGCGTAAACCAATCGTTTAACAAAATCAACTGAGCCAATTGCTTTAATTAAAGAAATTGTTCCGTTAACATTAATATCTAGAGCTTCCCCCGAAATTTTATTGGAAACATTGGCTAGAGGAATTTGGGCTAAGTGAATAATAATATCTGGCCGATGTTCATTTAAAGTCTTTGTCAAAGACACGTCATCTCTGATATCACCATAAATAATTTTTACATCAGGGGAAAAGTTTTTTAGACGTTTCTGAAGATAAAAAACATATTTACTTTTTTCTGGTTCAATAAAATTATAAAACTTGTCATAGACAATAACTTGGTGTCCAAGGTCAACCAGTTTTTTTGCAATTCTTGATCCAATAAATCCAGCTCCACCAAGAATCAATATTTTTTGTTTGGCATCGGTGGTCATTTTATTGTCCTTTTACACTAAGAACAGTTCTAACTGTTTTTAGTAAAATGCTTAAATCTAATGCCAGTGAGCGATTTTTTAGGTAGAACAAGTCGTATTGAAGTTTTTCCAAACTTTCTTCTTTCGATCCACCGTATGACGGACCCATAATCTGAGCCCACCCTGTCAGCCCTGGTTTTAGCAGAAGTCTCTCCCGGTAAAATGGAATATCAGTTTCTAATTGTTGAACAAATTCTGGACGTTCTGGACGTGGTCCAATTAAGCTCATCTCTCCCCACAGTACATTGATCAGTTGAGGAATCTCATCAATTCTGGTTTTTCTTAAAAATCTTCCCCAGCTAGTAACTCGTGGATCATTTTGACTGGCCCACTGTGGACCATTATGCTCAGCATTTTCTACCATGGTTCTAAATTTAATAGCCTTGAATGTTTTTCCGTCTTTTCCGGTTCTAATTTGTGTAAAAAATACTGGTCCTTTGCTGTCTAATTTTATAATCAGGGCGATTAAGGGTATAAAAGGTAAGGAAAACAGTAGAAGAATAAAAGAAAAGAATATGTCAAAAAGTAATTTCAAGCTTTCATAAGGTTTTTTGCTATTCTCCGATAAATTTTCCAAAAACCAAATTTGTTCTATAGTGGTGACTGGTATTTTACCAGTAATTTTTTCATAAAAAGTGGCAACTTCAAAAAAATTAATTTTAAGGGGTAAACATTCAAAGAGACTCTTAGATAACTTGGTATTTTCTCGTGGATGAACAGTAGAAATTATAGTATTTATTTTTTGATCGATACAAATATTTTTTAGATTATCAAACTGATTATATTTAGTTATGGCTTTGAGTTTTTCTGGCACCTCATCGTTTTCTGAATCCAATATAATTGTTTTTAATTGAAGTCCAAATTGTGATTTTTTATTAATTTCAGTTATAACCTCTTGAGCTAATTTATTATAACCAATGATCATTAAACCATTTGCTCGCCCAGAAATTTTTATTAATGATCTAATAAGTAAATGCCAAAGATAAATTAGGATGGTGACAAACGCGGCATCGATAAACAATACTCTTTGAGGTCTAATGGTAAATAGTCTATTTTGACCAAGATAAAATATAATGATGGCAAAAATAATACCAATCAGCATACTTCTTAATAACCTACTCAATAGTCCGGCTTTACCTTGGTTGTAGTTAATTTCATAAAGATCATCAATATAAAAAATAATTAACCAGACAGCAAAGACCATCGTAAATGGCCAAAAATGTTTAAGCCACAAACCCGTGTTGTAATCTGCTTGATAACGGATAATTAAAGTAAGCCAAAGAGAAAAATAGAGGATAGCTATATCCCCAAAAATAAGTATATATTTTTTAAAACTAATAACTGAATTATTTGACATTTAGGAGTTACAAACTAAAATATTGATTATAATAGATTATACGATATTTAGCTATTTTCGTCAATCTTGAATTAACTTTTTTATTATTTGATAATTTATCATTTAATTGGTAAAATTAATACACTTTTATTTAGCTTCTTCTTAATTCATTGAGGTTTCTTTTTATTATGCTTAATAAAGATAAAGTTTTATTTTACTTAGAAAAATTTATAAAAGCTGGTGTTCTTTTTATTTTATTTTTACCATTAGTCATGAACAGTAAGTTTTTCTTTCCTTTTATTGTTCCGAAAAATGTTTTATTTAGAGTTGCTGTTGAATTAATTTTCACAGCTTATTTAATATTAGCTTATTTTGAGCCAAGGTTCAGACCGAAATTTAATAAATTAACTTTGACGGTCTTGGCATTTTTTGGAGCATTCTCCTTGGCTGGTATTCTTGGCATCAATTTTAATCGAAGCTTTTGGGGAAATTATGAAAGAATGGGTGGAATTTTTCATTTCCTTCATATACTTTTATACTTTTTTATTTTAGTCAGTACCTTTAAAGAAAAGAAGGATTGGCATTCATTTTTTACTTTCTCAATTTTTGGTAGCGTTGTTATGAGTTTTCTCGCATTAGCTCAATGGCTCAACGTTACTTTTCTTTTACAATCATCAGGTGGTAGTAGATTATCGGGTACAGTTGGTAATCCAACTTTTTTTGCAGCTTTTTTGGTTCTTAATTTATTTTTTATTCTTTATTTTTGGGCTAAAGAAAGAAGATTTGATCTAAAACTTTTTGTTTTAAGTTTTGCCGTGTTTGACGGTTTTTTAATTATTTCCTCAATTTTCTTTAAGTTATTTAGTAGTGCAAATTGGGGATTGTTTGAATTTTTTAAAACCCCAATGCTAATTGAAGCATTTAAATTTCCCAGATTTCTTTGGCCATTTTTAATATCCCAAGTTTTTATATTTACTGTTTGGTTTTTTCGGCAAAAAACACATGTTATTAGGGTTTTACTTTCGGTAATATTTATTTTTGAATTTTTTATTTTTTATCAAACTCAGACTCGTGGAGCGATTATTGGTTTTGCTTCTGGTATTGGGTTTTTAGCTTTGGTCAGTCTATTTTTAAAAATTAATAAAAAGATTAAAATAGTAAGTCTAGTTCTGTTAATTTTGATATTAATTTCGCCTCTAGTTTTGGTGGCCAGTAAAGATACGGCATTGGTTAAAGGGAACAATACTTTGAGACGTTTAGCCACTATTTCGTTAACTGACCTAACTACCGAATCTCGTTTATTAACCTGGGAAGCAAGTTGGAAAGGCTGGACTGAGTCTCCAAAATCATTTTTAATTGGCTATGGTCCCGAAAATTATTATTACGCCTTTAATAAATATTTTCCAAACGAAATATATAAGGATGAGGGTTCGAGAATTTGGTTTGACCGTGCTCACAATATCTTTTTTGATGTTGCTGTTACCACTGGTGTTTTAGGATTGCTCCTTTATTTTGCCATATTAATTTTGGCATCTTTGGCATTAATAAATAATTATAAAAAAACAAAATCAGTTAGTTATAGTTGGCTGTTAGTTTCTTTGATCATTGCATATTTTATGCAGAACTTTTTTGTGTTTGATACTTTAAATACCGAAATTCCGTTTTTTCTATTTTTAGCTTTTGTTGCTTTTAGTATAAATAATAATAATTCTAGCGAAGATGATGAGAATAATATTCAAGGCTATAAATTAGATCTTACGGCTTATATCTTTTTGGCTACGATTCTGGTAGTTTTAATTGGATCGCTGGCGATTAATATTAAAACTCTAAAGGCTAACAATTATATTTTTAAAGCCTTGGTGAGCCAAAGATCTGATCAAACTTTTTTAGACTCGATGGAACATTTTGAAAAAGCTATAGACCTGTCGGTAGTTACCAAATATGAAGCCAGACAACAATTAGCTAACTTTGTTAATGGGGTACTTAGGAATCAACAAAATTTGCCTGACTCGAAGGCTAGGGAATTGGTAGATTTCACAATTGACGAAATCAAAGAAAGTGTGGCTGAAGATTCAAAAAATATAAGGCAATATTTATTTTTAACAACTTTTTTAAATGCTACTACTAGGTATGATCGAGGCCATTCTCAACAAGTCATTGATATATTGACTGAAGCGATAGAACTTTCACCGACTCGTCCTCATATTTATTATGAAATTGCCCAAGCTTATGCCTTTTTAAATAATTATGAAAAAGCCGAAGAATTTTTTAGTAAAGGCGCTGAACTTGCACCAGAAGTCATTGCTGATCAATGGAACTTACTTACAATTTATATAGTTTTTGGAAAGACAGATTTAGCTGAACGGAGATTTACTTATATGCTTGAAAATTTTGAGTGGGAGCCAACAGTTAGTGATTATCAAAGAGTTTTTGATCTATATAATCGGGTCAATGATTTTACCAAGATGATTGAATTTCAAGAAATAATTTCAGAGTTAGAAGTTAGCCCCGAGAATTACGCAAAATTGGCTGCTATTTATGCCAAGGTTGGTCAAAATCAAAAAGCTAGAGAGATAACCCAAATGGCAATTGATCTAGATCCTAATTTTGCAACTGAAGCCGAAACATTTTTGGATCTTTTAAATAAGGGCGAGTTATTAGAACAATAGTTTTTGTCTACATGTTAAGGATTAAACTAACATTTTTATTTATATTTTTTTTGACTCTGGTATCCATCGGTTCCGGATTATTTTTTTATTTTCCAGTGTTTGCCTATGAAAATGAGGAAGACATTCTGGAGTTTAGGTCTGGTGAATTTTTAATTAAATTTAAAAATGATCCGGAAATATATAAATTTCAATTTTCAGACCAAGAAGACGTATTGGAAATTATTAACAGTTATCAAGATAATCCCACGGTAGAGTTTATTGAACCAAATTACTTGTTTACTATAACAGCCTTTCCAAATGATCCTGACTATACCTTACAGTGGTACCTATCGGAAATAAATGCCAGAAATATGTGGTCTCAGGATTTATTAATTCGTCAACAAGAAACAATAACTTACCAGCCGACTATTGCCATCTTAGACACTGGGGTTGACTTAGATCACCCAGATTTAGTTGATAAGATTTGGGTCAACAATAGTGAGATTGCTGGCGACAATATTGATAATGATAATAATGGCTATATCGATGACATTAATGGTTGGGATTTTATCGATAGTGACGCTGACCCTAACCCATCGTTTAGTGATGGTTACAATGCAGACGCCGTGAAACATGGTACTATCGTTGCTGGGGTGGCTGCGGCCAGTGTTCATAACGTTAAAGGCATTGCCGGTAGTAGCTGGTTTAGTAAAGTGATGCCTCTTAGAGTATTAGATAGCAACGGCTCTGGTGATGTGTTTTCCGTCGTGCAAGCTATTGACTATGCGATTGATAATGGTGCTGATGTTATCAATATGAGTTTTGTTGGTTCAGGTTTTAATAATTTTTTCTTGGCTACTGTTAGAAAAGCATTTGATAATGATATTCTAGTAGTTGCCGCTGCTGGTAATACTGACCCTCAGGCTAATGGCATTAATTTAGATTTTAATAAATCTTATCCAGTTTGTTATGATGATTCTGAAAATATACTCATTGGTGTAGCTTCAGTCGGATCAAATTTAGCTAAATCAAGTTTTTCAAACTATGGTGATTGTATTGATATTGTGGCTCCAGGAGAAAATATTTATGCGGCGCAAGTTTACGAAGAAGGTGTCAGTGGTTTTACCAAGTATTACGACGGGTATTGGTCTGGTACTTCTTTGTCGGCACCGATGGTTAGTGGTGTTTTAGCGACTATTAAAGGTTTAAGGCCTGGCTTTAGTGCCGACGAAATTAGAGATTTTATATTAGAAACTGCTAAAGATATATCTTCACATAATCCGGCTTATTTAACTAAACTTGGTTCTGGGTTGATTGATGGTGGTAAGGCCTTGGAACTTGCTTTAGGAACCAAGTTACCACAGTCTAAAGGTGGTCAGAATAATTATATTGTTGCTGGCCTAGGTTTTGGCTCATTGCCCCAAATAAAAATATTAAGAACTGATGGTTCTGAGTTTAAAACATTTTATGCTTACGATCCACTTTTTTCAGGTCCAATTAATGTGGCGGTTGGTGACGTGAACGGTGATGGCTTAGATGAAATTATTACTGGTGCTGGACTTGGCGGTGGGCCGCATATTCGTATATTTAATATTGAAGGGCAAGTGTTGTCACAATTTTTTGTCTATGATAAAAGCTTTAGAGGTGGAATTCCTGTTTCAGTAGGTGATGTTGATGGCGATGGTGTCGATGAAATTATCACCGGAATTGGTAAGGGCGGTTTACCACAAGTCAGAATTTTTGATTTTAAAGGAAATTTATTTTCAGAATTCATGGCTTATCAAGAAAATTTTACTGGAGGTGTTAACGTTGCTACTGGTGATGTTAATGGTGATGGAGTTGATGATATTGTTAGTGGAGCTGGTGCTGGCGGGGGACCCCATGTTAGAATTTTTAACTTTGATGGTAGTTTGATCTCGCAATTTTTTGCTTATAATAAAAATTTCAAAGGTGGTGTTAACGTTGCGGTTGGTGATTTATTGGGTGATGGTGGTTCGGAAGTCATTGCTAGCATTGAAAAAGATTCAGTCCCAACGGTTAGGGTGTTTTCTCATCGAGGAGAGCAATTATCCAGCTTCTTTGCCTATGAACCAAATTTTTTAGATGGTGTGTATGTTTCAGCTGATGACATTGATAATGATGGCATTGATGAAATAGTTACTGGCATGGGTGTTGGCGGAAGCTCGGAAGTTAAAGTTTTTGATTTGAATGGTAAAATGTTATTTGATTTGGTTACTCATCTGCAAAACTATAAAGGTGGGGTTCGTCCCGAAGTAATTAGCTATTAATTTTTTATGAGGTATCAAACCAAAGTAATTATTGAACATATTCGTAAGTATCCATTTTTTAAACAGGTGGTTAAATTTTGTATTGTTGGCGGAACCTCTGCTGTCATTAATTTTTTAATTTATTATTCAGCAACTCAATGGTTAGGATTTTGGTATATTAATTCAGCCATTTGGGCTTTTTTGATCTCGGCCATTTTTAATTTCGGGGCTAATAAATTTTGGACTTTTAGAAATATCGAAAAGGGTAGAGAAGTATTAAATCAATTAATAAAATTTTCCGTTGTTATGGTCTCTGGATTAACAATTAACACTGGTATCATTTATAGTTTAACCGAATTTGTTAATCTGCATTGGTTATTGTCCTGGGTTTTCGCAACGGCCCTAGTTACCGTTTGGAATTTTAGCTTTAACCGGTTTTGGACTTTTAAAAATAATCAAATAATGACCAAATTGCCTTTAGAATAGTTTTTAGTTATACTAAATGTGTAGAATAAATTTATATGGCAACAAAAGCAATTTTTGAAAAAAAGAATATATTAGTTACTGGAGGAGCTGGTTTTATTGGCTCTTATCTTTGTGATGAGCTAGTTAAAAAAAATAAAGTAATTTGTATTGATAATTTTGTTTCTGGTGATGAGGCTAACATTGATCATCTATTACAGAATTCTGATTTTCAATTTATTAAACATGATGTAAATGAACCAATTGACTTAGAGAGCCTAAGAGAATTGGAAAAATTTCAAGTTAAATTTCAAGGTATTCAGGAAATCTATCATTTGGCCTGCCCAACTTCACCAAAAGACTTTAAAAAAACTCAAATTGCAACAGTGTTAGCAAATTCCGTTGGCGTGAGAAATATTTTAGATTTAGCCGTAAAATATAAAGCTAAATTTTTGTTAACCTCCTCGGCAGTAGTTTATGGTCCACGCGATATTAAAAAACCTCACTTCAAGGAGGATTATCAAGGAGCAATGGATCACTTAAATCCTCGTTCTTGTTATGATGAAGGAAAAAGGTTTGCTGAAACTATGACCTATACTTACGGGCAATCATATAATCTAAATACCAAAATTGTGAGAATATTTAGAACCTATGGTCCTAGAATGAAACTGAAAACAGGTAGAATGCTTCCTGATTTTGTATTTAATGCTTTAGACAACAAGGATCTTGCTATTTACGGCGATAATAGTTTTTCAACCTCTTTATGTCATGTATCCGATATAGTACAAGGACTTATGAAAATGATGAGAAGTGGTGAGTCAGGTCCTGTCAATTTAGGCAGTGATTTAGATTATAAAATTTCTGATGTTGCTAAAAAAGTTATTAAACTAACTGACTCCAAATCAAAAGTAGTTTTTCAAAAGCCTTTACTTTTTATGTCTCCTTTAGGACTACCAGATATTACTTTAGCCAAAGAAAGATTAAGTTGGTTTCCAGTCGTACTGCTCGAAGAGGGGATAAAAGGCGCGATCGATTATTTTAAAGCTCATAAATCAATTTTACGACCTACCAGTAAACTGAGAAAGTAATAAAAACTAGATATGGAAATTCAAGTAGTTGTGCCGGCTTACAATGAGGCTAAAGTAATCAACCAAGTGGTCACTGATCTAAAAGGAAAGGTGACAAAAATAATTGTGGTTGATGATGGATCTACCGACAAGACTGGTGAAGTTGCCAGTTTAGCTGGGGCTCAAGTTGTACAACATTTTATTAATCGAGGCCAGGGTGCAGCACTGCAAACTGGTATTAATTTTGCCTTAAAATCCGGGGCTGATATTATTGTAACTTTTGATGCTGATGGTCAACATCAAGTGGATGATATTGAAAATGTTATTAAACCACTACTACTTGGTGAAGAGGATGTTGTTTTGGGCTCAAGATTTTTGAACACTAAAAGTAAAATTCCAATTTCAAGAAAAATTCTCTTAAAATTAGCTACTTACTTTACTAAAATCTATACCGGATTATCAATTACTGATACCCATAATGGTTTTAGGGCCTTATCACGTTTGGCAGCAGAAAAAATTGAGATTAAACAAGATGGTATGGCGCATGCTTCGGAAATTATTGAACAAATAAAAAAACATCAGCTGCGTTTCAGAGAAGTTCCGGTTACTATCAAGTATACTGAGTATTCGTTACAGAAAGGTCAAAAGTTCAGTAACTCGTTTAAAATAATTTGGGATTTAATCCTGGGGAGAATAAGTCGATGATTATTAAAGTTATTATAATTATTTTTGCGGCTTTTGTGCTGTGGCGTACTTTTGTTAGATTTAAAGCAGCTGAGATCACCAGCCGGGAAGTGGTTATTTGGACAGTTTTTTGGTTGCTAGTCGTGGGAGTTACTTTGGTACCACAACAAACCGATACTATCTCTCAGTATCTAGGTGTTGAACGAGGAGCCGACCTATTAGTGTACTTATCAGTTATCACCTTGTTTTTTATTGTTTTTCGTATTATTGTGAAGCTAGAAAAAATAGATAAAGAAATTACTAAAGTTGTTCGAAATACTGCTTTAAAAGATATTAATGATAAACCCTAAAAGAGTTTTAATAGTAATTGTAATATATAACGGCGCGGATTATCTCCGCGATTGTTTAACTAGCTTATCAAAGATTACCTACGAACGCGGTAGGTATGAGTTTTTTTTGGTTGATAATGGTTCCACCGATGGTTCAGTTGATTATGTAAAAAATAATTGGGGGGCACTTAAACTGTTGGAAAATCAAAAAAATTATGGCTTTGCTCACGCTAATAATATGGGTTTACAGTATGCCGTTGACTATGCTTTTGACTATGTCTATTTATTAAATCAAGATACGATAGTAGAGCCAGATTTTTTAGAAAAAGCAGTGGCCGTGGCAGACAGTGATCATAAAATTGGTGCAGTTCAATCAAAGTTATTACTGCATCCTGACAAAGATAAAATTAACAGCATCGGTAATGAAACTCATTATCTGGGATTTGGTTTTGCTGGTGGCTATCGAAAACCAGATTCTGAAATGGAATCTAAAGAAATAACCTATCCTTCCGGAGCAAGTGTGTTGCTACGTGTTTATTCTTTAAAAAAAGTCGGGTTTTTTAATCCCGATTTTTTTGCTTATCACGAGGACAGTGATCTTGGTTGGCGCTTGAGATTGGCTGACTATAAAATAATGTTGGCACCAGAATCAATTGTTTATCATAAGTATCAGTTCTCCCGAAGCATCAAAAAGTTTTATTTGATGGAACGAAATCGCTATTTAATTATTTTGCAAAATTATAAACTCCCAACGCTGATTTTAATTACCCCAGCCTGTCTTTTAATGAGTGTAGCAATGTTTTTTTATTCATTCTTTAGTGGTTGGTGGTGGGAGCTTTTAAAAGTTTATGGCTATTTTTTAAATCCAATTAATTGGATAAAAATATCTAAAGCCAGAACTAAGGCTCAAAAAATTAGGGAGGTTAGTGATAAAAAAATTACCAAACGGTTTGTCGGCACAATAGATTTTCAAGATGTTCAGAATCCGTTGTTAAAGTATGTTGCCAACCCAATCTTTAATTTGTATTGGCAAATAATTAGAAAAATTATTTTTTGGTAGATTTGATAATCCAGTTTTCGTAATCTTTGTTAGCGCTAACATTAAATTTTTCAATACACGGGACTTCATAAGAATGAAGTTTTTTTATTTGGTTTTTTACTTTATTCCAATTTTCTTTACGAGTTTTTAAAATACTGACAACTTCATTATCATTTTCTATTTTACCTTTCCACCAATACATATTCTTGATTGGAAAAAAATTCGCACAAGCAATCAGCTTTTGTTTAAGTAAAGAGTTAGCAATTTTTTTAGCTTCCGCCAAGTTTTTATTGGTTGTGTAAACAGTAATAAAAGGCATATTCTTTTCTTTTTGTCATTGCGAGGAGTCCCGCTTTAGCGGGACGACGTGGCAATCTCTATAGACAGAGATTGCTTCACCCCGCATACGCGGGGTTCGCAATGACAAATGGTAATGTTATGAACAATATTTTACCTCACCGACTTGTAACCACCAGTAACACCGTGCTTAGACAGTACTACTTGCCACAGCTGGATAGAACGGGACTTAAAACCACCGGCGGTTGATTTTAAGTAATACTTCCACATATTGTAAAACCGTTGATCATAATTTTGTTTAAGTTCATCCCAGTGTGAATCAAAATTATTAAACCAGCTTTTTAGAGTTAGATAATAATCATAAGAGAAATTGTGCCAATCTTCCATGATGAATATATTCTCGGAGGCTTTGGCAATTTCTGAGATTGATGGCAGAATTGAATTAGGAAAAATATATTTTTCAATCCAGGGATCGAGTGATTTGGTTGATAAATTACTACCAATAGTTTGTAGTAAAAAAAGTCCATTATCTTTTAAGTTTCTTGAAGCCACCTCCATGTATGTTCTATAATTTTTTTTACCAACATGTTCAAACATTCCCAAGGATACAATGTGGTCAAATTTTTCATTTAGTTCGCGATAATCTTGCAGTCTTAATTCAACTGGTAAGCCTTTGCATAATTTGTTCCCCAATTTTACTTGATTTTTAGACACTGTTACCCCAACAACCTTGACGCCACATTTTTCAGCGGCATATTTAGCAAAACTACCCCAGCCACAGCCAATATCTAATACCCGCTGGCCCTTTTTAAATTTCATTTTTTTACAAACTAGATCAAGTTTATCTTCCTGGGCAGCATCTAGATTTTTTGCCCCTTTGTCCCAATAAGCACAAGTGTAAACCATTCGTTTATCCAGCATTACTTGGTACAAATCATTGCCGACATCGTAGTGTCTTTCGCCAATCTGGAAAGCTCGAGAGCTTTTCTGTAGGTTGAACATTTTACTCCTAAGGTAAGAAAAGATTAATGCCGGACTTGGTTTAATCTGTGAACTTAAATCAGCAGATAAAATTTTAGAAAAAAATTCATCCAGCTCAGCAGATTCCCACCAGCCATCCATGTACGATTCACCGAGGCCCATTGAACCTTGCGACATTAATCGACTGTACAAAGCCTCGTTTTTTACTTGAATATCCCACGAACGTTTTCCGTTAATTTTAACATCAGCTTTTGCCAGGAGATTAGAAATTTGATTTTTAGCGCTCATACGATGTTAATTTTATTTGTGAGGTATATTTATATTTTACCCACAAGATCCATACCTGGTTCTAAGGTATCTTCGCCTGGTTCCCAGCTGGCCGGACACACCTGTCCCTTGTGTTCCTTGACAAATTTAGCAGCCTGAAGAGTTCGTAAGAGTTCTTTGGCACTTCGGCCAATGCTGTTATCGTGAATTTCGGAAGATTTTAGATAACCATCAGGGTCGATAATAAAACTACCTCGCAATGAAAGCCCCTCGTCTTCAATGTAAGTTCCAAAGGCACGACAAATTTTTCCAGTTGGGTCAGCCGCCATTGGGTATTGTACTTGCTTAATTGCCTCGGAATTATCATGCCAGGCTTTATGAACAAAGACAGTATCAGTACTAACACTGATAATTTCGGCATCTAATTTTTTAAATTCCTCATAATGTTTAGCTAGCTCTTGTAATTCAGTGGGGCAAATAAAAGTAAAATCTGCCGGGTAAAATACTAAAATTAACCATTTGCCTTTATAGTCAGATAACTTAGCTTTTTTTTCTTCATCATTATGAAATATTTCAAACTCTAAATCAGGAATTTGTTCATTTATTTTAATCATTGTTTTATCCTTTCTTAATAAATTATTATTTTTTAGCGTTTGTATTATAGCAGATTGTTTTAAATTCATCCAATGATTTTAATTTAATAATTTTAGGTAAAAAAAGAACCCCACCGTCACACTTTTCGTGATCAGGTGGGGTCCGGGGGGGGGAGAGGCAGCTTAGGGTCTTTCTTCGGAGTTCTCGATAAGATCGAGCATTCGCTAAGATCCTCGTCCCTTTTCTGCTTCCGCCGCGAGTTTGTCCATATAGACCACTCCCCGGCGTATTATCTCGGCGTCTTCTCCCTGCGTATGCAGGTAACTCTCGTGACTAAAGCCACACACCGGACAATCATAGTAGCCCTTGACACCCATACCGTTCGGGGTGTCAGGGTCTTCCGTCATGATTCCCGCGCAGCAAGGGCAGACTACGGTTGACTCTTCATCAGTCACTTTGCCATTCCCAACACGGGTGTCATCAGCAGTAATTGCCATAAGGCATTCTCCTTGTTTTCATCCTTGCGGATGTATTTGTTTGTGATTTTTGTTTCCACTTTTTAATATTTTGTCAATAGATAGTGAGAATAAGTAGCTAATTTTAGCTAAAATCATTGATATTTATTAAAATATAGGTTAGAATAACTAAGTAAAATTATGAAGATTGCTATTATCACGCCAACTCTTCCGCCATATGCTGGTGGTATTGGTAATGTCGCTGCCTCAAATGCTCTGGAACTGGCAAAATTAGGCCATGACGTCACTATTTTCACCCCACAGTATAATAAGGCCAAAGACTTTAAAGAGGAGCTTACAGAGCTAAAAATCAAGCGGATTAAGCCGCTTCTTAAGTATGGTAATGCCGCCTTTGTCCCGGCCTTACATTGGATGCTTAAGGACTTTAATATTATTCATCTTCACTATCCCTTTTTTGGTGGAGCGGAAACTATCTGGTTTTATAAACGCAAGTTTAAAAAGCGGGGAGCAAAAATTGTCTTGCACTATCACATGGACGTGGTTGGTGAAGGTTTATTCAAATTAATTTTTAAAATTCATAAAATCTTGTTATTACCTAGGATTGTTAAGATGGTTGATAAAGTTATTTTTACCTCCATGGATTATGGTAAAAATTCTGACTTAGCCAAGTTGGCGGCTAAAGAGCCAAACAAGTTTATTGAAGTACCTAATGGTGTTGATACAAGTAATTTTCAGCCACAAGACAAAAGTCAGACTTTAATGTCCAAACATGAAATTAAACCAGAAGATAAAGTTGTGTTATTTGTTGGTGGTTTAGATAAAGCTCATTACTTTAAAGGCATAGAAGGTTTAATTGAAGCAATGAGCCGTTTACGTGACACGACTTATAGTTGGAAGCTGGTAATCGTCGGTTCTGGAGAATTAAAAGAAGAATATTTTAATTTAGCCTCTCAATTTAAAATGGAATTTAAGACCGTGTTTACTGGATACGTCTCCAATGAAGATTTACCAAAGTATTACAATTTAGCCAACGTTGTAGTATTACCGTCTATAGATAAGTCCGAAGCTTTTGGTTTAGCCTTGGTTGAAGGAATGGCTTGTGGTAAACCAGTGATTGCTTCTGATTTGGTTGGTGTTCGTAGTGTGGTCACTCAAGATGTTAATGGTTTATTAGTTAAACCAAAAGATGTTGAAGGATTAGCCGATAAGATTAATTATTTATTGACTGACACAGACGAAGCATTACAATTTGGCAAAGCTGGCCGACGTAAAGTTAAGGCCAAATATGACTGGAAGATTATTGGGGAGCAGCTTGATGAGATTTATAATGGGTTAAATCCAAAAACCAAAATTACAAATTCTAAATAAATCCAAAATCCAAAATTACAAATATACTTTCATCATTATTTTTAAGTTTTGATCATTGGTATTTGTAATTTATTTGAAATTTGAAATTTTGAATTTTAAATTTTTTTGAACTATATTTCTATTTTTACTAAGCTTTAATTGTATGAAAAAAATAATCAACTTTGTACTCATCTACTTTTGGATGCACTTGATCTATTTTCTGTCAGCTCAACCAGATTTAAAATCAGAACTACAGCCAGTCTGGGATTTAATTTTTCGAAAAATTGCCCATGGTGCAGAATTTTTTGTTTTAGCCTATTTAGTATTTAATGCATTCAAAGGTATTGGTCTAGGCATCAAGCGATCATTATTCGTCGCTTTTATTTTTGCCATTGGATATGCCGGCTTTGATGAATGGCATCAATCTTTTGTTCTGGGACGTGTTGGTAGTATTATGGATGTTGGTATTGATGCCCTTGGTATTATTGCCTTTATTGTTTTGCAGTTAATACAGAAGAAAAGAGATACAAAACATTGACAAAATTGGTAAAATAGTGTATAGTGAATTGTTTGATATTCGCTTATTTTTTTACCTAAAATATTAACTTTTAGTATTCTATCTAGCTAAAAATATAGCTAACAATATAGAATCTAAACCAGGTAAATTAGTATTGCGAATTCTGACGTATTTAGTGAAGTACCTTACAACCTGTTTGCACAACAACACCAGCTCCTTCTTTCAAGTGGGAGCTTGACGGAGGATATTGGAATGAAACAGAGACTGAAGAACCAGATCATTATTGTTAGAAGTGGATTTGCTCAACATGAGCGTTCAGTACTGGTGACTAACGCCCGCGGTGAGGCTTGGTTTTTTGACCCAGCCAAAGAGTTAGGCGAAGCACTCGGTGGATGGATGCCACGGCATCGCTGCATCTTAAGCTTTGCCGAAGGAATAAAAGCTGCCGGGAGAAACGTGGTTATAGCCAGGCACTTTATCGGCGCGCCGATAAACAGAACCTGGGTCACTGGTGAAGTTTCCATACCCGCAGTTCCTGCCGGGCCATTAACCTTGGAACCAGCCTACTGGCTCCTCGGCTTAGCCTTTGCCAGGAATTGCTGGTACGGGCGTAAACTCAAGGAAGAGTTGAAAAGAATTTACGACCCAGCTGGCCGTGATTATGAACTTCGTTGGTCAACTTGGTACCAGACCGCAATACAGTATGCAACGTATAAAAAGGAATTTAAAAAGATTCCTCAAGGCAGCAGAATCAAACTTAACCGGAATTTAATTCTGGTTTAACCGAGAAGGAGATTGCCAATGAGTCGCGAAGTTGTCAGTGGCCCACAGTTTGCCATGGCGTTTGGTGTCGATCACCATCCGGCCGTTGGTGCTTTTGTCCAGGTATGGGATCTAACCAAAGGAGATCCTGAAGAGCCATGCTTTGATCCCGAGCAAGATGAATTCTTCAACGGTGTAGAGGAGCATAATCGCACTACCACCGGCGGTCGCAACTTGACCGAGGAGTTCGTACTTTTGATAGCGCGCAGGCATGGAATTCTTCTGGAAGCCAAGAAGGTCTACGAGGTTTTTGACTAGACCAGAAAGGAGCGTGCAATGGCAAAGTGGCCAAAATTTGGTTTTTCCGGACAGGTCGGTGAAGTTATCGACACGGAAGAAGAGTGGCAAGAACTGGTTGTCGCTAAATGCGATAAAAAAGTTGAAGCCCTTAAGAAGGCCAAGCAGAATCCCAGTATAACGGAATATCCAGAGTTTGGTTTCTACGAAGAACACACTGGAGACCTGACCCTAGGAGAATGGGCGGAGCAACAAGGAATAGAGTTGTAAATCCGTACAACCATTAAGCCCGACTACGAATTAACGTAGTTGGGCCTTTTTTTATCCTTGACTTTTTTTAAAATTTAGAATAATATCTTAGCATCATGGAAACAGTGGTTGGTCGTACTAGGGTTCGAATCCCTAGCATTGGTCCTATTGAGGGGATGGCTACTTCCTAGAATATGCGGGAGACTGTGAACTGTTTTCTCTGGGAAACAGCTAGTCGCAATTGTCCTCCTCGGGAGGGTAACCAGCAATGGTGTGAAATACCGCAACTTAGCTAATCCGACCCCGTCACTGCCTGTAACGGCCTCAAGGATTCCATGTGGGTAAGTGCTCTTAGAGTACTTACCCTTTTTCTTTTATTTAATTCCGGTGGCAATAATTGCTTTCCAGTTTAATTTTACCTTGCCGTCAACCACAAATTTTTCGGCTGCTTCCAAAACTGCTTTTTTAACTACTTGTTGAGTTTCTTCATCGGCTTTTTTCAAGGCATCCATGATTGGTCCGGCAATGTCGGACATCACTTCCCAGTAATGTTCTGGCGAATCAAAATCAGAAACGCCTTCAATTTCAAATTCTTTAACTTCATTAAGTCCGGCCGTCTCCAGCTTACCTGAAGTAAAACCTTCTTGAGCACAGCGAAATATACCAGGTACGTCTACTGGAGGTTCCGGTATATTTAATTGATGTCTAACAATTTTACCAATAGTGGTCAACAAATCATTAAATTGTGGTGCCGCCCAAACAGCGACGGAAAAGGTAGCTCCTAGTTTAACCACTCTAACCATTTCTTTTAGCGAACCGTCCAGGTCGGGCATAAACATGATACCAAAGCGACAAATCAAACCGTCAAACTGGTTATCTTCAAAAGAGGGCATGTTAGAAGCATCAGCATGAACACTAAAGTAATTGGCAATATTTCTTTGTTTGGCATGTTCATTGGCAATCTTGACCATTTGTTCGGACAAGTCACTGCCAGTAACTCGGGCATTAGGAAATTTTTTAGCTAAAGTTAAACCTGGTTCGCCAGTGCCGGAAGCAACATCAAGGATAGAGTCATTGTCGTTAATGGTGAGAGAGTCAATTAAGGCCTCACTAACCGGACGCATTTTACTCATTAAAAGCTCGTCCCATTTTTTCCAACCAGCGGAAAATTTATCCCAGGTTTGTCGTTGTTGTTCTAATTGTTCTTGTTGTTTTTGATCCATTTTTTTATTTAATTATCAACATTTTCTCCTCTTTCTTCTAAAATTTTATTTACAACATCTTTACTACTTTTAGTTGGATTGAAATCTTCACCTAATTCACCAGCATCTGGAGTCATACCCCACATATCATCCATAGGATCACCTGGTTCAATTGCTCTTTTTAATTCTTCAGTAGAATACTGATCCCAAAACTCTTTTAATTTTGCATCATCAGAATTTTCATTTTTTATACCCATTTCTTCAGGAGATGGACCTTGTTCTTTGGACATAATTTTATGTTTAATTATTAATTAAGTTGATTACTAGTAGATATATAAAATTTATTGACTTTTTTGGCTAAAGTATATATTATTTATAAACTATTTATGAAAATCTGTCTAATACATAGCTTATATAAACCTTACACTCGCGGGGGAGCGGAAGTGGTGGTGGAAATTATTGTCCACGAGCTTTTGAAGTTGGGGCACGAAGTGGTGTTAATTACTGTTGGCCGAAAAAAGGGAGTTAGCAAGGAAGGCAACCTAACCATTCACCGGATTACGCCGCTTAATATTTTTTCTTTTTTAGACATTAACAAGCGGCCGATTTGGTTACGTATTTTTTGGCATCCGTTGGATGTTTTTAATTTAAGTTCTTATTTTTCAGTTAAAAAGATTTTACGGGAAGAAAAGCCAAAAGTGGTGATGAGCCATAATCTAAAAGGGATTGGTTATTTGGTACCCAGGGCTATTAAGAGTTTAAAAATTCAACACATTCACACGGTTCACGATGTTCAGTTATCAAGACCATCTGGTTTAATTATCTTTGGAGTGGAAAAACCTTTCTTTATTATCGACAAAGTTTATGAGAAAACCATTAAACGGTTGTTTGGCAATCCCGATATTGTAATTTCACCATCGCGTTGGCTTCAAGGTTATTACCAAGCCCGAGGATTTTTTTATGAATCTAAAAAGCTAATCATGCCCAATCCAGTGGTATTTAAACAAGTAGAGAAACGCGAAGATCAAGAAGATATTGGTAACCGGAAAATTAATTTACTGTTTATTGGCCAGCTGGAAAAGTTTAAAGGCATCTTATTTTTAATTGAAGCGCTTAAAAAAATAACCCCCACTAATTGGCAGTTGAAGATTATTGGTTCTGGTGGCGCGGAAAAAGATGTTAAGCAAGCGATTAAAGATGATCAACGGTTTAATTTAATTGGCCATGTTGAACAGCCGAAGTTGGCCGAGCATTATCGTCAGACGGATTTAACGATAGTGCCGTCATTGGTTTATGAAAATTCACCTAAAGTAATTGATGAAAGTTTGGTGGCTAATGTTCCAGTGATTGCCGCGGACATTGGGGGAGTGTCGGAGATTGTAAAAGACGATTATAATGGTTTTACTTTCGTGCCCGGTAATGAGAAAATTTTAATTGAAGTATTGGAACACTTTTTAAATCATCCGGAAAATATTGAAAAGCTTCGCAAGAATTGTTTTGTGTCCATCAGAAACTTCTCGGTGGCGAATTATATTAAACAACTCACTAAGCTTGTGTAAAACATTTTTTCCTCCTGTCATTCTGAGGCCGAAGGCCGAAGAATCTCTGGTGATATTACTTACGTCTTAACACCAGAGATCCTTCGCTTCGCTCAGGATGACAATAGAGGAGGTCTCAGAATGACAGAAGGAAAACAGAGTCACCTAATATACTTAAAAATCAAGATTTTACCTTCATCAATATCATAAACCGTTTCCGCTGATTGTCGTGCCTGTGTTGCAATTTTATCAAAATCTCGCCAGTAGCTGTTTAACACAAAATAGGCTTCATCAACTCCGGCTTCGTCCATCACAGACTCCATAGTCTGTTTTTTTGCACCTTCATGGGTCATAGCTAAGAAATGATCATAAAAGGTTCGAGGAGAACCCATGGGCATTGAGTAAAAGAATTGATTGTCATAATATTGTTTAAAACCAAATTCTTTTATCGCAGCAACACCAACCATTTGGTTAGCCAAGACAATGTGTTGAGGTGAAGCAGTTTTTTCAATTAAATTAACCGCGTTAATATCGTGTTGTGATAAACTGAAAAATTTAGCTGGTTCAAATTGATTAAATCTAGGATAGGAAAGATAGAGCGAGATTGTCAGCCCGCCAGCCAGAGTAAGTACCAAAAATGATTTTAAATAAATATCTTTTGTCCAGACATTTTTAATAGTTACGTAAAGCCCAATTAAAAAGAAGGGGAGCAAAGTGTAAAAAGTCAGGACAGATAAACGACTGACAAAAGAGTTTTGATCAAAAATTCTTAAGTCCGGAAAGGTTAAAAAATACTTGGTAATAATAAAATTGGAAAAAATTATAAAGGCGGCCATTAGATAGGGGGCATTGTTTTTTAACAAATTATTTTTGGCAATATAAACTATGCCAATTAGTATAATCAACCCAGCGAAGATCGCCTGATTAAAGTTGATTAAATAAACTAAATTAAGTGGTAGATCAAAGCGGTCCAGCCAAACAGGTAAAGGGAAATCAACTTTGGAAAATATTGGCATAGATAACTTTAGATTAGAACCATTAATCATAAATGCTAATGGTAAAAATAAAACAAAGACCAACGAGGCAAAGAAATAAAGACTCATTGATTTTATATAACTGGAATACATCATTTTAAATAGATTGATTAGCAAAACCGTGATCAGTAATGGAATACCGGCTAGGGGGTGAATCACCAAAGTGGTAATAGTTAATAAGTAAAGAATTGACACCGGTAGTTGGTTTCTAAAATAAAGCAGGGAAAGCAAAATAGTAATGATAAAAAAAAGATTTGCCAAATTTTGGGGGGCAGTCATGATGAAACTTGAATAGGGGATAATCAAAGTAACTAAGGATAAAATCAAAGCATAATTTTTGGGAATCCATTTACTAAAAACATAAAAAGTAATTGATGGTAATAATAGAGAAAATAATACTGGTACTAATAACCGATCAAGTATTACTAAATCAATTAAAGTTAATTTATGTAAAAAAACTACCAACCCATATTGTCCTAAGTAATAAAGAGGTGTTGGGTCAATTGAACCAGTTTGGTTGATAATCTTTTCGGTGGCTTGATGAATGAAGGGGTCGAAACCGTAGCCAATTTTATATACTATTAAAGCAATGGAGCTACTTAAAAAAGTGTGGATGCTTATTAAGATTAAAGGCAATTTTGTCCTTTTAGCATTAAACACATAGATTAATAAACAAAGAGTGGCCAAGAAATATATTAATAAAAATACACTGGGAACCACTTGCCAGGGAGCTTGAATTGATTCTATGGTTTGACCATAGAATAATAAAATAAAATTCAGACTAGTTAGAACCAGATACAGAATAACCAGCAGAAAATGTAATTTATGTTCTTTACGATGCCTAACTTTTTCTAAATATTTTTTTAAAAGTTTGGGCAAGGAAAATTTTTCTTGGGGTCTAATTTTATAATAAGGATTAATGAGAAACAGGGGAATTATCCAAATTAAAATTATGAAGAACATGTCATTAAACTTGTAGAAATAAATAGCCAAAGCACTAACGATTGATACTAGGGAAATAAAAAAAAGCAGACCAAATAGTGACTGCCAAGGTTTTTGACTAATAAAAATTGAGCCAAAAATAAAACTGTAAAAAATAATATAAGCCAGGCCCGCTAGTAGGCCAATTGTTTGATTGTACAAACTTAAAAAATTAAAAGTCACTATTAAACCTAATATTAAAGTGACAGATAAATATTTTACTTTAGTAATCTTTTCCTCCATGGGAATTTTATTTTAATACATTCATTCTATCACAAAAAGAGCTTTTTTTGCTATAATTAGAACATGGTTAAAAAGCAGATTTTTATTTTAGTTTTTCTAAGCATCTTGATGGGGGGTGTTTATTTTTGGTTGGTGACACCAGGACGAACCGAAGCTAATGTTAGCCATCGTTTTGATTGGCCTGACGAGACCACTAACTATTTTTGGTCAGTCAATTATGCCCAAACTGGTCAACTAATCATTGATGAACCATTAAATATAATTGCTAAGAATCAAATTCATCCCCGAAGTTTTAATGTCCGTGACGATGGCGCCTTAGTGCCTGGTAGTTTTTTAGGATTAATTTTATTTTATGGCACTTTAGCAAAAATATTTAGCACTAAAGCGATAATCTATTTTACGCCGATTCTCTCAATTTTAGGAGTTTTAGCATTTTACGGTATTATCAGAAGAATTTTTAATAATCAAATAGCTTTTTTAGCTGCTATTCTGATGCTGGCTCATCCGGCCTGGTGGTACTATTCGGTTACTTCAATGTTACCTAATGTCGCCTTTGTTTCATTAATTTTAGTAGCAATTTATTTTTTATTTAGAGGTAATAAATTAAGCTTATCGCAAATATTAATATCTGGTTTGTTGACTGGTTTGGCTGTAGCTATTAGGCCTGCAGAAATTATTTGGCTAATGGCTACTTATGCTTCTATTTTTGTATATTTAAGAAGTAAAATAAGTTTTACTAAAATAATTTTATTTTTAGCGGTGGCTGTCATAGTTTTTAGTCCAGCAATTTATCAACAAAAAAGTATTTATGGTAATTTTCTAACCTCTGGTTACAGTCAGCTTGACGCAGGGTCAGAATCAATTTGTCACAGTTGCCAAATTGCTAAATCATTAATTTTACCTTTTGGCTTTCATCCGACCACTGCGGTTCTAAATTTTTGGAATCACTACTTATCAAATTTGTGGTGGCTGTCACTTTTAGCAATACTGGGATTAGTTGCTTTTTTAACTCAAACCGGTAAACAAAAAATTGAAATCTTTGGTTACATGGGTATTAGTCTATTTATTTTTGGTTGGCTTATTATTTATTACGGTAGCTGGCTGTTTACTGATTTACTGACCGTACATTTAAATACTTTAGGACTTTCGTATGTCAGATACTGGCTACCACTTTATTTACTGGCTTTGCCGTTTGTCGCTATTGGTTTAATTTTTTTAACTAATTTTGTAAAACGTCGTTTTCGTAATATCGTTTTATTCCTATTGCTAGTTTTTTTATTTTATAGTTCTGCCAACTTAGTATTACAGAAAAAACCTGATAGTATTTTGCCAGTACGCAATCGGATTGTTTCTTATAAAGAAAATGCTTCAAAGGTCATTGAATTAACGGAACCAGAAGCAGTGATAGTTACTGTTCGTAAAGATAAACTTTTTTTTCCAGACCGTAGAGTAATTCATTCATTTGAAGCTTTATCACGTAATGACTCACTTATAGATTTATTACCAGGCTTATTAGAAGCTGTTCCAGTTTATTATTATGCTTTAGCTCCGGAGTCGACTTTAGATTTGGAACGTGGTTTGCAACTTGAATTAGTTACTAATGTTGGTCAAGAATTATTATATAAGATCAAATGAAAAAAACTTGGTTAAAAAGAATCAGTTTAGTTTTCGCCGCCATAACAATTGGTTTTGCAATATGGCTGGTTAATATTAATTTTCCGTCATACGATGCTTTAATTATTGAGTCAGAGTTAGGCCAAGATTTACCGGCGATTTCTAAACTGGGACCCGAACCAAGAGTTAAATTGGTTGAAGGTTATCAAACTGTTTTGGAAAGTCCAATCTATTTTGATTTGCGAGCAATGCCTTGGTTTAAAGAAGCCCAAGTTCATTTGATTTATAAGGAAGAGGGTCTTAGCCTAGCTGGAGTTGGCGGGCAAGCCGGTCCGGGATTTAATTATGACGTTAAAACCGCTACCATTAATACTGACCAAGAAGATGGTTGGCAAAAGGCAGTTTTTTATTTTACCTTAGCTGATGTTTATTCTCCAAAAAATATTAATCGTTTTTTAATTTCTACCGAGCCAACATCATTAACTGATAAAGAAGGGGAGTTACAAATTAAGCAATTAAAAGTAATTCTAAAAAAATGAAAATGAAGTTTGATTTTTTGCAGTATGAAGAAAAATTCTGGTACGGCCTAGCGGAATTAGTTTTTCGGTTTACCTTTATTGGTTTTGCTGTTTTATTAGCTATTGATTATCTGGTGCCCGGCTTTGTCACCAATTGGTTAAATCCGATCTGGCTCTTGATTATTGCTATAATTAGCGCTATAATACTGATTACCAAGAAATAGCTAATTATTAATAGTCAATCATTTAAGTTACTATGGATCTGATTTTAACTGGTAGCGAAATATGGCAAATCGCAGCTGTTAAACTGCTTTTTTATTTGTTTATTGGTTTAGGAATATTATTTTATTTCAAAATAAAAAAGCCAACTGTGTTTATCAGCTTAATAGCTGGTTTTTTGGGGGCTACTTATTTAGCTTTAATCTACGGTTCACAGCTAACTTGGTGGGGATTACAAGGTGATGAAATTTTTGTTACTGCCTTTTTACAAAAAATGGCCGCCGGCCAATTCTTTTCTGACTTTTTTTACTCTAGCTTGCCGCCATTTTATCATCCACTTTATTTTTGGCTAGTTGGCTTACTAGCTTTTTTGTTTAAACTTAATGGCATCAGTGCTGCTCAATTAGGGGTGACCTTGGTTTTAATTTTACTACCATTCATAGTTTATGTTTGGCAAAAAACACATTGGCAAACAAAATTAGCCGAGTGGCAAATAGTTTTAAATTCGGCTTTAATTTTTGTGGTGGCGGATTGGACGGCAATTATTTTAAAGCCTTATGAATTTCTCTCGGCCGTTTTGGTAGTTTTTTGGACGGCTTTTTTATTGACAGACCTTGAAAATAAAAAAATTGATTTAGGAAAAGTTATTTTTTATGGTTTTACTGGCGGCCTATTGTTTATGACTTACTATTTTTGGTTTTTGCCAGTTGCCATTGCTCTTACGGTTTTTAAACTTTTTAGTAAGGTTAACACCAAGAGATATTTCAGCGTATTAACCATCGTTGGTATTTTAGCAATAATAGTTTCTTCACCATTTCTGCTGCCACTGATTGCTTCGTATATATCTTTTGGTTCAGAGAATTGGTCACAAGCTTATTTTATTCCTGAGTTTTTAGATTTATATTTACCATTCTTTGAGTTTTCAATTTTTGGCTTAGTATCTCTGGTTGGTTTATTGACTATGATATTCTATTGGTCAAAACCTTTTATTAAATCTCTAGCCACGATTTTTGGAGCAATGTACCTTTGGCAGTTTATTAATTTGTTAACCATAATTTTTTGGCAAGTTACTTTTCTACCTGCAAAACCGTTTTTGTTTTTAGGTGGAGCGGTTCTGACAATTTCGGCAGCTTATGGCATCGGCTTTTTTATTAATGAAAAAATTAAAAGCGAAAAAATAAGAATTGGTTTATTTATTTTAGGCTGGTTGGTTTTAGCCAATCAACTGCTTGGTGGTAGTTTTGTGGATCAGCCAGACACTCAAAAACAATTAGTGACAATGAAGCAACCTTTACGCGGGGAATTTGTTAATTTAATTAATAATTTAAAAGATGTTGAGAATATCCAAGATTTAACTATTTTGTCCAGCGGTATTCCTCAAATTTCTGCTTACTTACCACTTGATTTTTATATTAGTTATAATATTCATTTTTCACATCCCGCGGCTAACTTTTCCGAAAGACATTTATTTATTTCGGAGCTGGCTTCAAGTGTTGATAGCGATTCTTTTTATCAAAAACTTATTAATTCTCCAATAGACAAAGTAGATGCCTTATTATTTTTTAAAGCTGAAGAATATTACCCAGTCATTTTTGGTATAGATAACTACCCATCTGGAGTCAGTGAAGAAGAAATAAAAATTTCAAAAAACTTGATAAATGAGCAATATTTTGTTACAGTTTTTGAAGACGAGCATTTTGTTTTTTTTAAGATTAAAGAACCTAGGTAGTATGCCTGACTGTATTTTTTGTAAAATTGTCGATGGTGGTATTCCAATCGACGAAGCTAAAATATTTGAAGATGATCAACTGATAGTATTTTTAGATCAACTACCAGTTCACCCTGGTCACACTTTAATTACCACTAAAAAACATTATGCTAATTTAGAAGAAACACCAGAAGAAGATTTAGTTGCTATCATTAAAATGGTTAAAAAGGTTGGAAAAATTATTAAAGACAATTTAGGCTATGAAGGTTATAATGTAGTAGTTAACAATGATCCAGTTGCCCTACAAACTGTTGAGCACAGTCACTTTCACGTTGTACCCAGAGTAGCCAATGATGGCTTTAGATTTTTAAAACAAAAAGAGTATAAAGAGGGTGAAAGAGAGGAATACTTAAAAAAAATTAAAGAAGCATTCTAATTATGAAGTTACTTGTTACCGGTGGAGCCGGTTTTATCGGTTCAAATTTTATTCGCTATTGGCTAAAGACTCATCCAGGTGATGAGATTGTTAATTTAGATAAATTAACTTATGCCGGAAATCTAGAAAATCTGAAAGAGATTGAAAAAAATAATAATTACAAATTTGTACTTGGAGGTATTACTAATGTTGATGTGGTTGGAACGTTAGTCAGTGAGTGTGATTTAATCGTTCATTTTGCGGCAGAGTCACACGTTGACCGTTCCATTACTGATGCTGGAGCATTTGTTAAAACTAATGTCACTGGAACCCAGATTTTATTACAAGCGGCTAAAGATCATGATAAACGTTTTCATCATGTTTCCACTGACGAAGTATTTGGTGCCCTAGCTTTAGATTCAAAAGATAAGTTCAACGAGAATTCACCATATGATCCTCGCAGTCCTTATTCAGCCTCCAAAGCTGCCTCAGACCATTTAGTACGGTCATATTTTCATACGCACAAATTAGATATTACCATTAGCAACTGTTCTAATAATTTTGGTCCATATCAATTCCCTGAAAAATTAATTCCTTTAGCGATTACTAATGTAATGGAAGGTAAAAAGATCCCAGTCTATGGCGATGGTCTTTATGTGAGAGATTGGCTTTACGTTGACGATCATTGTAGAGCAATTGATTTAGTTTTAGAAAAAGGAAAAATTGGTGAGACCTATTGTATCGGTGGCATGACTACTGACATTAATAATTTAGAAGTTGCTAAAAAAATATTAAAACTTTTAGATAAAGATGAAGATATGCTCGAGCATGTTCAAGATCGTCCTGGTCATGACCGACGTTATGCCATAGATTGGTCTAAAGCTAAAAAGGAACTAGGTTTTCAACCAGAACATAACTTTGAGGAATATTTAGAGCAAACCGTGAAGTGGTATCAAGATAACCAAGAGTGGTGGCAGAAAGTTAAGTCCGGAGAATATAAAGAGTATTATCAGAAGCAATATGGGTCTAGTAGCTAATTATTAAACTTAAAACATGCAACGGTACGAATGGACAAAAGTAGCCTCTAATAAAATCAGGATGGATACTTATACTCGTTATTTATGGGCTGGAACCTACACCAAACATAAAAAAATCTTAGATTATGGCTGTGGCACTGGTTTTGGTTCATTTATCATTGCCCAAGAGGCGGCAGAGGTTTTGGCTTATGATCAATCAATGGAAACTGTTGCTAAGGCTAAAAAGTATCACTGGTCAAATTTAAATTATACAGATCAAAGGCCTGATATTAAAAGTAGTGTTGATGTGGTTTTGTGCTTTCATGTTTTGGAACAATTTGCCAATCCTCAAGACTTGATCAGTGACATCAGAAAAATTTTAACCACTGATGGTATTGCTATTTTTTCAACACCAAATAAAAAAGTAGTTTCGCCATATTCCAAAAAGCCAATTGGAGAATTCAGTCAACATGAATACTTTAAAAAAGATATAGAAAAATTATTTAAAGATTTTGAAATTCAGTGGTTTGGTCAACGTAATATTCCTAAACCATTAACTTGGTATTTAATTAGGCGATCTATTCGGTTAGTGGAAGTACTTTTTCGTTTAAAGTTTGATCTTTATGGTGCAAGACAAAGTTATGCTGTTAAGCCTTTAACCTGGTGGCGTCAACCAAAAGATTTTATTTTTATCATTAAAAAGAAGCACTAACTTAATGGTAGAAGATCAAATTTTAAAAAGAATTTATCCGTCAGTGGTAACTTTTATGGGAGACTGGAGAAAGATGCTGGCCGATGTTAACCGTTTAAAACTTAAGGAGATATCCGTATTCTTAACTGGCGCCATCATAACTGAACGTAAGAAAATTTATCAGACCTTAGACAAATCAACAGTTAAGTTTATTCCCCATGTTCATGCCAGGCACGATATGGCAGAATGGGAATTTGATTATTTTATAAAAAATTTTGGGACCAAGGCATTCACATTGCATTTTCAATATTTAAAATATTTAAAAAATTCCAAGCATCTTGAAAAAATATTTATTGAAAATAATATTGCCAGCCACAAGATTAAAAATCTTAAACCTTTAAAGAAAGTTGGTGGGCTGTGTATTGATCTTTCGCACTACATTGAACTTAAACACCATAATCAAGAGTTACACGACATGACAGTGGCCGCCAGAAAATTGTATAAAGTTGGCTGTAATCACTTAAGCGCTGTTCTACCAAATAAAAGGAGTGTTCATAAAGTTTCAAAACTATCAGACCTTGACTATGTGGCTGATATTCCTCAAAAATATTTTTCCAAGTATATTTGTCTTGAGTTGATGGATTCAATTCCTGAACAGTTGAAATTTAAGCAATATATAGCTAAAACATTGGCTCAAAATTAAATTGTTGACTTTTTTATCATTGTAGTATAATATAAAAAATTAAATTTATGAAAAAAGATTTTGATATAGTAAGTTTTTTAGCAGGTATTTTTGTAATTACTGGCTTTATATTTTATGCATTATTAGATTTTTATGAAATGGGAATACAGACAATTTCAGATTGGTTTTTTCTTTTATTTGGCTTAGTATTTTTATATGTAATATTAAGGTTAGTAACTTATTTATCGATAAAGTTATCTCAAAAAAAGAAGGAACAGTTAATGAAAATACCGATTTGGATTGGTGCAATCATAATATTATATATTATGATTTTTATTGTTATAGATACTGCTCATTTAATTTGGTTTATATTATCATTTATTTTTAATATATTTTTTAAATAATATGAAAAAAACTATTTTTAATTTTAATTGTTGGACTAATCTTAACTGGTTGTAATTATAAAATTGTTAAAGTTAAAGATGATAGTCCGCCAGTAAACCAAAATGTGGAAGTTGACCCACCGCCGAGCCAAAAAGAGGTTGACCCGCCACCAATAAAACCAAGGTCTCCAGAATTTTGTAAGCAGCTTGCCGATAAATACTCTGGAATAAGTTATTATAATGTTTCTGGCGATAGAGAATGTAGACAAACTGATGGTTGCAAGGTTATTAAATCTAAAGGGTTTGGTGACCAAAACATACCAGATAGTGGTGGCTACAGATTTGACTGTGTTCCCGAATAGCTTGAAAAATAAATAGAATCTGTTATACTTGATACGTCCAGAAGTGGACATTTTGATTTATTACCCACTTATAACAAACAAACGCGTTGTTACCACCTGGCAACAAATAAAAGTGGTAAACAACTATTTATATACTTATAATAAATAATAGGTTTATTACTCTAAGTTGGAAATCTAAAAATGTTAATAAATCCCGAACGAAGTGAGGGAAAATTTATGAAAGGTGTAATACTTGCTGGCGGAACAGGTTCACGCTTGTCACCATTAACCAAAGTAACAAACAAACATCTATTACCGGTTTATAACAAGCCGATGATTTATTATCCCTTAGAAACTTTAAAAAGTGCCGGGATTGAAAAAATCATGATAATTACGGGCACTCATCACGCCGGTGATATTTTTAGTTTACTTGGTAGCGGTAAAGACTTTGGCGTTGAGCTTACTTACCGAGTACAAGACGAAGCCGGTGGCATTCCTTCAGCCATAAGTTTGGCGAAAAATTTTATCGGTGAGGATAAATTTATTTCAATCAATGGTGATAATATAATTTTTGAGTCATTAAAACCATTTGCTGATGAATTCGCTAACGGTGATGAAGACGCTCGAATAATGCTTTATCAAGGAACTAGAGAAGAAGCTATTAAATCTGGAGTAGCCACTGTTGAAGGGGATAAGGTAGTTGATCTAGTTGAAAAGCCAGCAGACCCACCAAGTAATTTAATTTCCATTGGTATTTACATGTACACTCCGGGAGTATTTGATATTATTAAATCTTTAAAGCCCAGTGCTCGTGGCGAAACAGAAATTACCGAAGTCAACAAAGAGTACATAAAAAAAGGTACTTTAAAAGCCAGTCAACTAACTGGCAAGTGGCTTGATGCAGGAGATTTTGATGATTTAATGCATGCTAATACTGAAACCCAAAAATTGTCTTAATAAGTTGACATTACTGAATTGCTAGTTGGAAAATTCCTTCTAGGCTTTCACTGGTTGCTTTAAAATAAAGATTCTCACCATCATCATCAACTACCATAGAACTAATCTGATCAAGTTTGGCCAATTCTAAATCATTTCTTATTTCAGTGGGGCCTGATTCAATGGCTCTAATAGAATTTCCAGCTTGATAAATAATATAATTTTGACCAGGATACCATAAAGCCTGGTTTATTATTTCTCCGTATCTAGTGATTAAATTTTTCTGTGAGGTTTCAAGATTAAATATAGAAATTTCAAAATCAGTATAAAATAAAATATTTTTTAAATCTTTTGACCAGATAACTTTTTTTGCTTTATCCTGAAGCACAATATTTCTACTAACATCTTGTTGGTCAAATGATTTTTCATTAATGATAAAAAGATCATTATTTTTTTTGTCTAATAATACTAAAAGATTATTAATTAAAGGTTCAATAGTATATTCTGAGGGTGAGGGTAATTTTATTTTTTCACTTGGTCCAGCTTTTTGATTAATGATAATACGTTTATTTAAAAATGATTCATTGCCAATTTTCGTAATGTAGTAGATATTGTCATTCTGTACTTGAAAATCTTGGATTGGATCGGACAAAAGGGGTCTGGTTGAATTTGTGACTAAGTCAATTTGATGTAGTACGGATTTTCTTAAACCATAAAGATAGTTATCATCACTGTTATCCCAAGCCAGTTTAGAAAAATTTAGTCTAGTAATATCAAAAAGTTCTTTAATTTTTAATGATTCAATATCAACAATTAAATATTGATTAAAGTCACCAATAATTTCTTTAATCATTACTTTTTTTTGGCTCGGTGACCACTGCACAAAGTCCAGTTGGTTAAAAGTACGATTATTAAATTCTTTGACCAAAAAATCAGATTTATTTTTTAGATTTAAAAGCCTTATTTCTTCTACGTTCTCCTTGACCACTGAGTAAACTATTTTTTTATGGTCTGGTGAAATATTTAAAATATTAATTTGTTGGTTAACAATATTAATTGGTGAATTAATTTTAAATAAAACAATGTCTCTGCCAAAGGTAGTTAAATTACTTTTTACTTCTAATTCCTTCTGCCAAGGGTAATAACCATCTTTCTCGATTTTTATTTGATAAACATCTGGTAAGATTCGAGAAAATCTATTAGGCGTAGTATTTTCATATTTATCATTTATAAAAATTTTAGCATTTTTTGGTTGAGAATCTAAATATAAAATTCCGGTTTTTTCAATTTTATGTTTTTTGAAATTATACCGATATCCCGTGGTATATAAAATAAGAAGCGGAGTAATTATAATGAAAGCTCCGATAAAGGTTAAATATAAACTTCGGCGTATTTTTAGTTCCATAGTGGCAGTTGCAAAAAGATTAACAAAATAGTAAAATAAGTAAGTATAATAACTTAAATTCTAGCAGATTTTTTATTTTATGCCCAATTATTTAATAACTGGCAATCGAAAATTAAAAGGCACTATTACCACCAATACTTCCAAAAATGCGGCAGTTGTTTTATTAAATGCCGCTTTACTAAACAAAGGGAAAACCGTTTTAAAAAATGTTCCTAAAATTGAGGAAGTTAATCGAATAATTGAGGTCTTAGAAAGTATTGGTACGGAAGTATCTTGGACTGGTAAAAAAGATGTTACCATTATTCCTCCAACAAAGCTAGATCTTTCAAAAATTAATTATCAGTCAGCCATTAAAACCAGAAGTGTCCTCTTTTTACTTGGCGTACTGATTCATCGGAAAAAGAAATTTCAGGTACCTCAACCAGGAGGGTGTCGCTTAGGTAAAAGAACTGTTAAGCCACATTTATTTGCCTTAGAAAATTTTGGTATTAAAATAAAAACTTTACGTAAGCATTATCAGGTAACTGCCAACAAGCTTAGACCAAACAAAAATTTAGTACTGTATGAATCTGGGGATACGGTTACGGAAAATGCTATTTTAGCAGCAGCCCTAATCCCTGGGAAAACGGTAATTAAATTTGCTTCAGCTAATTATCAAGTTCAGGACTTATGTTATTTTTTAATCAAACTTGGGGTCAAGATCGAAGGCATTAGCTCAACAACATTAGAAATCCAGGGAGTTAAAAGTATCAACAAAACTGTCAGTTACAATATTTCTGAAGATCCAATAGAGTCAATGTTATTTTTATCAATTGCGGCAACTACAAATTCTTCTTTGACTATTAAGCGGTGTCCAATTAACTTTTTAGAATTAGAACTATTAAAGCTAGAGAAGATGGGATTTAAGTACAAAATTTTGCGTCAGTATAAAGCGAAAAATGGGTTTAGTAATTTAGTAGATATAAAAACATTTAAAAGTGATTTAGTTGCTTTGGAAGAAAAAATTGAGCCTCGACCGTATCCTGGTTTAAATATTGATAACCTACCATTTTTTGTGCCGATTGCTACCCAAGCCAAAGGGACAACTTATATATTTGATTGGGTATACGAAGAACGGGCAATCAATTTCATAGAATTGAATAAGCTAGGTGCCAAAGTTACTTTAGTTGATTCACATCGGGCTTTTATTACTGGGCCTACAAAATTGAGAGCCACTGAGATAGTTTGCCCTCCATCATTAAGACCGTCAACTATTATCATCGTGGCTATGCTGGCGGCTTCTGGGCAGTCAATTTTAAGAAATGTTTATTCAATTGAAAGGGGATACGAAGATTTACCAAATCGTTTAGTTAAAATAGGAGCAAAAATTAAAAAAATAGATTAATCCTAAATTAAAAATAAATGTTATTTCAACAAAATCAAGCATCACAAGAAAAACCAAAATCTAAGTTTCCTAAAAGATTTTTAATATCATATTCTTTCATTGTAGTACTGGCTTTGATTTTTACTATTGGCTTTGTCGCCGGTCGTTTATCAGGAGATGGTAGTTCATCTCAGGCGCAAGCTGGTGAAATATTAAATTCCGATGCCATGCCAGATTATTTAACTGAAGACGTAGATTTTCGTCAATTCTGGGAGGTTTGGGAATATGTTAAAGATAATTATGTTAAGTCCGATGTTTCAGAAACCGAGTTTTTCTACGGATCATTGGCTGGGTTAGTTGCTTCGTTGGGTGATCCTTATTCAGTATTTTTAAATCCAGAAATTTCTAATAAATTTGAAGAAGAACTGTCTGGCAGTTTTGAAGGCATTGGCGCTGAAATTGGCATTAGAGATGATAGATTAACAATCATTGCGCCGTTACCCGGTACTCCGGCTGATAAAGCTGGTCTTTTGCCTGGTGACATGGTGTTTGCTATTGATGGTAAAGACACGCGTGGCATTGCTTTAGATTTTGCGGTCAGTATAATTCGTGGTGAAAAGGGGACAGAAGTTGTATTAACCGTTTTGAGCGATGGTGATGAAGGGGTTAGAGAAGTTCCAATTATTCGTGGGACAATTGAAATTGATAGTGTTAAATTTTCACGAAAAGGTGGTGTTGATGGTGTAGAGGGGGAAGATGAAGAATTTGAATTAATGGACGGTGATATTGCCTATGTTGAGTTGCTATACTTTAATGAAAATACTTTAGCTGATTGGAATAAGACAGTTTTAGCGATACTAAACGCCAATCCAAAAGGTATTATTCTGGATCTGCGTAACAACCCAGGAGGTTTTTTAGGCACAGCCATTGAAGTAGCCGGAGAGTGGGTTAATGGTAAAACGGTTGTATCCGAAAGACTAAGAAGTGGTAAATTAATTGGTCATAATACTAAACGACAAGCTAGGTTTGACAGTATCCCTTCTGTAGTACTAGTTAACGGCGGTAGTGCATCTGGTTCGGAAATTGTGGCTGGTGCACTGCAAGATTATGGCGTTGCTACCATTGTTGGTGAAACCACTTTTGGTAAAGGTTCAGTCCAAGATCTTAGAAAGTTTTCCGATGGCTCATCTGTTAAGTTAACAATTGCTGAATGGTTAACGCCAAATGAAAAAAATATTAATGAGTCTGGCATTGAACCAGACATAGTAGTAGAACGCACCAGAGAAGATTATGATGCTGACTTAGATCCGCAGCTAGATAAGGCTTTAGAGATTTTAAGAGAAAATTAGTTTTTATGAGTAAACGTTTAACCTTAAAAATCCACGGCTTAGTCCATGGAGTTGGTTATCGTTATTCAAGCCAATCTATGGCTAAGAAAAAAGGCTATATTGGTTATGTGACAAACTTAGATGACGGGACCGTAGAATTAGTAGCCGAAGGCAAGGAAAGAAGCTTGAAACAGTTCGTAAATTGGTGCTACAATGGAGTTGGACCTGCTATAGTCCACAAGATTGACCAGAGCTGGTCCGAGGCGACTGGCGAATTTTCTGATTTTGTGATAAAATCCTAGAGTTAAGACTGAAGATATGAAAAAAGATATGCAAGTAATTTTGCTAAAAGATGTGCCAGATTTAGGCGAAAAAGGTGAAATTAAGGAAGTGGCCTTAGGACATGCCCGTAATTTTTTGATACCTCAAGGATTAGTCAAAGAGGCAACCGCTGAAGCAGTCAAAGAGGTAGAATCTAAAAAAGAAAAGGAAGCAAAAGTGGCTGAGCAGGATTTAGTTAAGACAGAAGAATTAGTTCAGAAACTTGAGGGTCAAACAGTCGAAATATCAGCTAAAGCTTCGGAAGAGGGTACTTTATACGCTGGATTATCATCATCTAAAATAGCAACAGCTTTAAAAAATAAAGGTTTTGAAGTTAGAGCCAATCAAATTTCAGCAACAGATATTAAAGAATTAGGCGAACATGAAATAGTTGTAAACTTAGATCACGGTCTAGAGGCTAAAATTACTTTAATAATCAATTCTGAATAATGGTAAATAATTTTAATAATACAATAGAATTCAGCCCCGCCGATGCGGGGTTTATCGCTGTTTAATTAAGTAGTAGGTTTTTAGCTTCTTAGCTTTTTAGGGATTTATAAAATTTTTTTCCTAAGAACCTAAGAACCTAAGAACCTAAGAACCTAAAATTATGGCTAAATATATATTCGTCATGGGTGGGGTAATGTCCGGTGTTGGCAAAGGAATAGTTTCTGCTTCAATTGGTAAGATATTACAATCAAGAGGTTACAAAGTAACTGCCATGAAAATTGATCCTTACGTTAATGTCGATGCTGGAACTATGAATCCGACAGAACACGGTGAGGTTTTTGTGACTGAAGATGGTGATGAAACAGATCAAGATATTGGCAACTATGAACGTTTTTTAGATATCAATATTTTACGTGATAATTATATGACTACTGGTCGAGTCTACCAGTCAGTTATTGAACGAGAACGTAACCTGCACTATCAAGGAAAGTGTGTTGAAGTCGTGCCTCATATTCCGTTTGAAGTAATTTCCCGAATTAAAAAAGCAACTCGTAAAGCCAAAGCTGACGTTAATATCATTGAAATTGGTGGTACAGTTGGTGAGTATCAAAATATTTTGTTTTTAGAAGCTGCCAGAATGATGAAAAATAATAATCCAGATGATGTTATCTCGGTCCTAGTCAGTTTTTTACCAATACCAACAACTTTGGGTGAAATGAAAACTAAACCGACCCAATATGCCGTTCAGCAAGTTAATGAAGCCGGGATTCAACCTGATTTTATTGTTGGCCGTTCAGCGGTACCGATTGATGAACCGCGAAAGAAAAAAATATCGGTTTTTTGTAATGTTGACAAAGGTGATGTTATTTCTAGCCCTGATCTAGATTCAGTTTATGAAGTCCCTTTAATTTTTGAAAAGGAAAAATTTAGTGAAAGGATTATAAAAAAATTAGGGCTTAAGCAAAAACCAAAAGACATTAAGGATTGGGCGGCAATGGTTCAGAAGATTAAGCGATCAAAAAAAATAGTTAAGATTGGTATGGTTGGTAAATATTTTGCTACCGGCGACTTTATTTTGCCAGATTCTTACATTTCAGTGATTGAATCTTTAAAACATGCTGGAGCAGCGAATAAGGTTAAAGTTGAAATTGACTGGATTAATTCAGATGCCTATGAAAAAAAACCAACCCTGGTTAAAGAATTAAAAAATTATGATGGTATCATCGTGCCTGGTGGTTTTGGCACCAGGGGAGTGGAGGGCAAAATTTTAGCCATTAAATATGCTCGGGAAAACAAGATTCCTTATTTAGGTCTATGCTATGGCATGCAATTAGCAACTATTGAGTTTGCACGCAATGTTGTCAAGATTAAAGATGCTTCCAGTACCGAAATTAATAGCAAGATCAAAAATCCAATTATTCATATTATGGCTGATCAGTCAGACAAGCTGGCTAAAAATCAATATGGTAACAGTATGCGTTTAGGGTCATATCCTTGTGTCTTAGACAAAGATTCTGTCAGTTTTAAGACTTATGGGTCAAAGAAGATTAACGAACGTCATCGACATCGTTATGAGTTTAACAATGCCTATCGAGACCGCTTAACTAAAAAAGGTTTAGTTTTGGCGGGTCTTTCACCCGATAAAAATTTAGTGGAAATTATAGAAATTAAAGATCACCCGTTTTTTGTTGGCACCCAGTTTCATCCAGAATTTAAATCACGACCTCTAAGCCCACATCCATTATTTCGAGAATTTATTGCCGCGGCCGTAAAAACGAAAAAATAGCAAATAAAGTAGGGACAGACCATTGGTCTGTCCCTACAGATTAAAATGAGGTATTTTTTTATTTTGCCGTCTTCTTGGGGATAATATTTACAAATCTAGCCCACTCAAGACTGCCGGTAAATTTTTTAATTTTTTTACGGCTGAATTTAACCAATCCTGGAACAATGGCAAACAAAGTGTCATCGCCACCTTTTTTAACATTTTTACCAGGTCTAATTTTGGTGCCACGTTGCCTGATTAAAATACTACCAGCTTGGGCAAACTGTCCTTCATACAGCTTTGTTCCTAATCTTTTTGATTGTGAGTCACGGCCTAAATGAGTAGATCCGCCGGCTTTTTTATGCGCCATAAATATTTAAAATTTAAAATATAAAAGTAATATTTAGTGTATATAATATTTACAAAAATGTCAAGTTATGCTAGTATTTATTGACTATTATGAATAATAAACTAACAATATTATCATTTCTCGCTATTTTTTTACTAATTGGTTGCGGTCAGCAAAATATTGATCAGCAGCAGGTATTAGATAATCCAGTTGCCCCAGTTGCTGAGATACCTACTAAAATAGTTGAAGAAGATGTTGACCCAGAAAACACTGGCGAAGTTTTGGGTGTCAAAATTGTCGCAGAAGAAGAAGTAGGCCTGTCAAGTGATTTTTTAGATAACGATGTTATTTTTATTTCTCAAGCGCCGTACGCAGTTTGGGATGAGCTTCATAAAGAAACTTGTGAGGAGGCGGCCATGGTAAATGTTGTTAAGTATTTTAAAGGCGAAGAGTTAACTGCTCATATCATGGAACAAGAGCTATTAAACTTAGTTAAGTGGCAAGAACAAAATGGTTATCAGGTTGACTTAACTGCCGAAGAGACAGCAGAAATATTAGAAAATTATTATAATTTTAATTCAGAGTTAATTACCGAGGTAACGGTGAGCCGTATTAAACAGGAGTTAGATGCCGGTAAATTAATTATTATACCAGCCGCTGGACGCGAATTAAAAAATCCATATTTTCAAACTCCCGGACCAATTTATCATATGTTAGTTATTCGTGGTTACGATGAACAAAGCCAAGAGTTCATTACTAATGACGTTGGTACTAAAAGAGGGGCTGGTTTTAGGTATAATTATAATAGACTTATTGAAGCTATTCATGACTGGGATCATGATTTGGCAAAATATGGTATGACTGATGATGAAATTGGATCTGGCCGAAAGGTAATAATTGCCGTAACTAAGTAATTTTTTATATTTTACTTGACAAAAATTTATTGCATGGTATTATATTAATACCTACTAATTCAGTAGGTATTAATAATTATTAATCTCTATTCATAATATGATTAAAGATCCTGGATGTGGCTGTGGCTCAGGTTGCGGTTGTGGTTAAATCCCCTTAGTGAGGGTAAGAATTTTCTTACCCTCTTGCTAGCTGAGGTTTTAAGCTATATTGTATATTTTGGCTTAGTATTTATTTTGTGGAAAAAAATGAAAAGCATTAAAGAGTCTGCAAATATTCAGTCTACTGTATAGTATAAATAAATATTTTTAATATATTATGAAAGAAGAAGTTCTAAAAATATTAGATGAAATGCGTCCGGGGCTTCAAGCCGATGGTGGTGATATTGAACTAGTTGATGTGAATGAAAACGATGGAATAGTGAAAGTGAGATTTCAAGGAGCCTGCTCTGGTTGCGGCATCTCGGAAATAACTTTATATGAAGGTATTGGTACTGAACTTAAGAAAAGAGTTAAAGGTTTTAAGGAAATTATACCTGTTGAGTAGGTGATTAATACAGTTTTTTGTGAAGGAACAAAAAAAAATATATTTTGATTACGCTGCCACTACGCCAATTGATAAAAAAGTTTTTGAGTCAATGAAGCCTTATTTGACTGATCAGTTTGGTAATGCTTCCTCACATCATCTATTTGGTCAAAAGGCGATGTCGGCAGTTGATAAGTCGCGTGATTCTATTGCGGCTTTTTTAGGTTGTTTACCAAAAGAAGTAATTTTTACTTCAGGTGCTACTGCTAGCAACAATTTAGCAATTCAGGGTTTAGTCGATAGTGGACAACATATAATTACCTCAATCATTGAACATCCTTCTGTTTCAGAGACTTGCCAAGCCATGGAAGAAAGGGGAGTCGCAGTTACTTATGCTAATGTTGACGCTAATGGTTTGGTTATAATTGATGAGATTAAGCGGGCGATTAATGATAATACAGTACTAATTTCAATCATGTATGTAAATAATGAAATTGGAACTATCCAGCCGATCAAAGAAATTCATCAACTTATTAGTAAAGTTAACGATTCGAGAAGGCAAAAAATTTATTTTCATGTTGATGCCTCTCAGGCAGTAAATTATTGTGATATGAAAATTAAAACATTAGGAGCTGATTTATTGTCAATATCGGCTCATAAAATTTATGGTCCAAAAGGTATTGGTTTGTTATTTAAACAAGAAGGTGTTCCGTTAAAACCTTTACAATATGGTGGCCATCAAGAGGATGCTATTTCACCAGGAACTTTAAACGTAGCTGGTATTGTTGGTTTAGGAAAGGCAATTGAACTTGTTAAAGAAAATAATAACAAACAGATTAAGAGCCTGGCTAATAAACTAATGAAAAATGTTATTGAGCTGATACCAAACTCACAACTTAATGGTGATTTACAAAAAAGAATACCTAGCTGTTTAAATTTTAGTTTTAAAGGGGTTGAAGGTGAAAATATTTTTTTACTTTTAGATCAGGCCGGTATAGCCGTTTCAACTGGTGCGGCATGCGCTTCAGGGTCACATGAACCCTCAAGTGTATTACTCGCCCTAGGTCATAGCCAAGAATTAGCCCTAAGTAGCATTAGAATAACTTTAGGAAAAATTAACACCGAGTCGGAGGTTGATTATTTAATAAGTAATTTACAAATAATTATTGAGAAACTTAGATCAGGTAACCATAATATTTAAAATTTTTTATTAAGTAATTAAAATACCCCTGACAAGAGTCGGGGGTATTTTATATTAAACTTTTATTCAGTTATTTTCTATTCAGTGATCTCTGGAGTAACCGTTTTGTCCTCGGGGATAATGAAAGGATTTTTGACTTAAGGATAATCAATTTTTTTAGTAGTTGTGGCTTTTTCTGCTAAAGCATTTAAAACTTTATTGACCCTATCTATATCTATAAAATCTGGAGCCACTTCCTTTTTTAATAAAATGATTTGCTCGGTTTGAGCGATAGTTACATAAAAGTTTTTATAAAGAAAAAGTATCAGAATAGCACTGGCTCCTATAATTAATAAAATAAAAATGGCATAAAAATATTTTAAAGAGAATGTGAATTTAATTTTTTTTATTTTTGGTAATTTAAACTTCATATTATTTATTTCCCTATTCAATATTTTCAGCCTCTTCGGTCTTATCAATAGCTGGCGCCACAAATATATTACCCTTAAAATTTGCTGTTACTTCACCTTGGCTTAGAGTGTCAAGCGCTAATGAGGAGATATTAAAATAGAAATTTGATTGCTCTAAACTTTCTAAATATTTAAGCACATCAATAAACTCACCGTTGACCGAGACTTGTGACGATAATGTATAATATTCAACGTTTGTAGATTTATCCGGAGTATTTAATTTTAAAGTTTGGGTTAGATTATAAGTTTCAGCAATTTTTTCTAACAATGTTATAAATTCAAGCTCCTCACCTTCAATAATAAATATCGATGTTAGTTTCTCTTTCTCTGGTTCAATTTTTTCAAAATTTTCAATAGTTTCCTTGAGTAATTGTCCTCGTAAATATTTTTTTTCTAAATCAAGTCTTTCATTGAAAACAGCGTCGCTGATGGATTTAATATCATTGACAGTTGGCAGAATAACAAAATAAATAATTATTGACATAACGACCATTACTACTCCAATGGAAATCCCAATTTTTAATTTAACTGTCATAATCTTTAAGTTTATTTAAACTAATATTTGCCTTTGGTTTTTCTCGCTTAACTGGCGGCAAAGAAACTTATGGTGAATTAGCCCAGGAAAATTTTGAACTGGCAAAAAATATATTTAAAGAAGATGGAGAATTACCAATCAACATCGCTGCTCAAAGTTATTTAAAAGATAGAAATATAACACCAGAAACGGGTCTTGAGAATGTTACATTTTCGGACGTTGTTGTTTTAGGTGGTATGGCCGTAGAGGTAATCATGCCCATGTACGCCTTAAGCGAATCAATATAAACAACACAATGAAGAAAAAAACTATAAACAAAGCAGCATCCG
>NYZP01000018.1 GCA_002687175.1 Parcubacteria group bacterium | reverse complement strand
GAGCCGGAAACAACCTACGTTGATGAGGGGGAAGTTAAGGTCGGACCATATACTATTAGAAATTCTGATTTAAGTTCTCACGGTAAACAAACTATGACTTACGTTTTAGAACAATCACTTAATACTGGTGCAATTTATGTTGAACAAGAAGTTGGTAAAAAAACTTTTAAAAAATATGTTGAAGATTTTGGCTTTGGTCAGCGAACTGGTATTACCCTAGATTCCGAAGCGGCCGGAGATATTTCTTCACTAGACAAACGTGGTGATATTTTTGGTATAACTGCTTCTTATGGCCAGGGTATCACGGTGACACCGCTACAATTAGTAACGGCATTTGCCGCTATTGCTAACCGAGGTCAATTGCCAAAACCATATATTGTCTCGGAGATAATTAAACCCAATGGTCAAACAGAAGTAACTAAACCGGAAGTAGTTAGACAAGTTATTAGTCCCAAATCGGCGTCACTGCTAACCGGTATGTTAATTTCGGTAGTGGAGAATGGTTATGGTATTAAAGGTAAGGTTGATGGTTATTATTTGGGTGGTAAAACCGGAACCGCCCAAGTTGCTTCGGCTGGCGGTGGTTATGGTAGTAGAACTGTCCACAGTTTTATTGGCTTTGGCCCAGTCAGTAACCCTAAATATGTGATGATGGTCAAATTGGACAATCCTAAGGGAATTCGTTTTTCTTCTGACAGTGTGACACCATTATTTAGTCAATTATCTGAATTCTTGCTAAACTATTATCAGATTGCACCTGACTACTAGTTTCTTAGCTTATTAGCTTCTTAGGGGTGAGACAAAATAATTTCTAAAAAGCTAAGAAACTAAAAACCTAAAATATGAAATCTCTCCTAAAAATAATTTTAGAAAAAAAGCTTAGGTTTTTTGCCAAAGCTATTTTAGCACGCTACAACCCAGAAGTCATAGCAATTACTGGTAGTGTTGGCAAAACTACCACTAAAGAGGCGATTTATACAGTCTTAGCTTCAACTTATAAAGTTAGGAAAAACTTAAAAAACTATAATAATGAAATTGGCATACCACTTTCAATTATTGGAGTAGAGTCTGGTAGACGATCACCTTTCAGGTGGTTAATGGTTTTTTTAAAAGCTAGTTGGTTAATTATTTTCAAAAGTAAAAATTATCCTCATATTTTAGTCTTAGAAATGGGAGCTGATCATCCTGGTGATATAAAGTATTTAGTGGATTTTGTTCCTTTGCGAGTTGGTGTTGTCACCGCTGTCGCGGCAGCCCATTTAGAATTTTTTGAAAATATTAATACCGTAGCCAAAGAGAAAGGGGAGCTGATAAAGGCTTTGTCGAAAACTGGTCAGGCAGTTTTAAATTATGACGATAAACTTGTTCATCAAATGAGTAACCAGACAAAAGCAAAAATTATTTTCTTTGGTCTTAATCAAAAGGCTGACGTTAATGCAACTAAAATAGATAGTGGGGGAGATGTCAATGATATTAAGGGACTGAGTTTTAAGTTGAAAGTTAATGATACTGTTATGCCAGTTTTATTGCCTAAGATTTTCGGTCAACATTTAATCTCCTCAATTTTAGCAGCCATCGCCGTAGGGTCTATTTATAATTTGGATGCTTATACAGTTGTTGATAGTTTAAAAAAATTTACACCACCTAAAGGTAGAATGAATGTTATTCCGGGGATTAAAAATACCACTATTATTGATGACAGCTATAATTCATCTCCTTTGGCCGCTGAACAAGCTTTGAAACAATTATCAGCTGTTAAAATAAGTAAAAAAAATAAGAAGTACGCGGTCTTAGGTGACATGCTCGAGCTAGGACGCAGTAGTGAAAAATCACATATTAAAATTGGTGAAGAAGCTGCAACTAATAAAATTGATTACTTAATAACCGTTGGTGAAATGTCACGTGATACAGTAAAAGGGGCAGTGGCTAAAAAAATGTCAAAGGATAAATGCTTTAATTTTAAAAATAGCACAGAGGCTGGAAAATTTTTACAAAAAAGAATTGCTGAAGGTGATTTAATCTTAGTTAAAGGTTCCCAGAGTGTCCGAATGGAACATATCGTCAAGGAACTAATGGCCGAACCATTAAAAGCTAAAGATTTACTTGTCCGTCAAGATAAATCATGGACAAATTAGCGTTTATTTTTTAAAATATAGATAGAGCTTTAATGTAGCGAGTCATTGGTGAGGTGTAAGTAAAGTATCAGTCAGGAGGAGTGACATGAAAAAAATGGCTGCTTTTCAGGTTATGGTGCTGATTTTGCCAATGGTATTCGGTTGCAACACTGTTGGCAACGGGGTATCGGTGTTTCCTAAAGTTACGGCCGCGCAGGTCGTCCAGGACATCGAGGTTCGTTTAATTAATGCTTTATTGGGTGCCCAGGACCAGCGGGTAGTTGTCAAAGCATTAGTGAACAGTCATCAAGACGAAATAAAACTGGCCTTGGCCAGCGAATCCGTTATTGATGGTGAAATTGGACCATGTCAAAAAGCAATGCTTGCTTTTATCAAGGATCCCTTGGTCTGGGATTTTACAAAAAAAAGGTTGCAAGAGTATCAACCTTACTATGGTTTTACCGAAAGAGAAATGGAACAAATCCGTGTCGCGGTCGACGAATTTTATACTAATAAGCTGAGCGGAGGAGAAGGCGAAGAGTACGCTATGAAGCGCATCAAGTTAATTGCCCTTTTCGCTGGTATAACATAATTTTTCCTGTCGTTGATGGGGAATTAGCTTAGTTCGTCTGCTGTATTGACGGACTTTTTTTATTGACAGTTTTTTAAAAATTAGTTAACTTAAAAACGGTTATAAATCGTATAGCTGTACAACCTATGGAGGTTGCACCTTGAAATCACAAATGAGATCATATAATCCTCTGATCAGACCATTTATCAGACTGGAGGTAGGTATTGAACAGCTGTTGAAGTTTTTGTTTGAGACCAAAGAAAGAATTCTGCTTCCGTTGATTAGGAATCACTGGCCAGACAGGATAACACCCAACAACATTACTTGGCTTAGATTCTTTGGAGCTTTAGTAATTTTGTTTTTACTGATATTATCTTACGACTATCATAACAGTCATCTTTTTGCCGTTATTTTTGTGGCACTTTGTTTGACTGACCTGCTTGACGGTTTGGTGGCTAGAGCAAAAAAACTAACCTCAAGAGAGGGGGCTTATTTTGAGAAAGTTTCTGATAAGTTGCTGGTTGTGCCGCTCGGGTGTGTTGAGTACTGGTCAGTTAGTAAGCCACTGGTCATTATCTCTTTGTTAGGGGTGACCACGGTGATTGTGACAGCAACTTATAAGTTGCTACACAATAGTGACGAAACTCCCGATAACGTTATCGGAAAATTTGGTATGACCTGCTACTGTGCAGGAGTGGTAATCGGCATCTATCCTGATTGGATCGAAGTTGGTAAGAATATTTGCTGGGGAGGAGTTTATCTTGGTGGGGCAGCAATTGTCATAAACTTCAGGCAGCATTTTAAAGATTTTGGCTTTTGGAACGGTAAAAGTCACTAAGTATAACGACTCAAATCTGGGTCGTTTTTTTACACCTCCATCGTTCAGCCCAGCAACTCAAGTATCGTGTACAATACAGCGAAGTTAATTAGGTATGAGATGGTGGTAGCATTGACAAGCTAATCAAATAGGAATATTATATAGAGTGGTTTAAATGAAACCTCAACCGCTCTTTGGAGCGCTCATTGAAAGGAGTACTGGACATGTGGCCATTTAAACCCAAATGGGAAAAAGAGTACGAACAAGCTATGGCTAATCGAGCTGTCAGGGAAAGACATCACCCTGAAGAGCGTGAAGAACGTCTCCAATTGGAGTCTTTCTTGGCTCGTCGTAATTCAGTTGCACCTGACCCACTCTTGGATGAAATGCTCATGGCGACAAGTATGGGTTTTGACTCTACTCCCGAACGTGGTCGAGTTGACAGCCCTTGGCCTGGAGATGAAAGTTGCTAAAATCAATTATGTTCATTGCTTGGTCTAGACGATTCGTTCGCCTAGACCTTTTTTATTCCTCCAACCCACAGGTTTGTAGCTCAAGTGGAAGAATGTATGAGTTTGGCTGGAAAAGAAATACCCATGAAAGATGTTGATTGGACAATTTATTTGTCTGAAGAGACGAAGCCTGTGATTATCCCAACCTTGCTCATACTGTATGAGTACGGTAGTAGTTTCACGGTCAGTGTGGACTTTAAGCTTGAAGATGGCCAGAATATATCATTCGAAAAAAATGACATGGATGATATGATCAAATGGATGCCAAAAGATTTGGCAATACCTCTGATAGAATTATTTAGATGGCCAATTCTTGCAAGGTCAGCTGGCAATAATCGTCTCGATCAGATAATTGGTGGAATTATCGCCAAACACTTGAGCGAGAATTCCCGAGTAGTTGTGGATGATCAGGGTGTATATCTCTATCTTAATGATCACTTGCTTGCCCAACTTGATCAAGTGGTGATTCGAACACCAGATGGACAAGAAGAGGTGGATAGTTCAAACCTTGTTGGCTCCGTGGCTATAGAGTACCTTCAGCGTCTTATCGATGACAATTGATGGTAGTGTTATATATATCATCATCACGACCGACTCAGTGTAGTTGGTCGTTTTTTTTTACCTCCATCGTTCAGCCCAGCAACTTAAGCATCGTGGCTAATACCATGAAGATAAGGTTTGAAATAGTTAAGGAATTGGGTTGACAATAACAAACAGATGTGCTAATGTGTGAAGTTGTCGTAGAACATTAATTGGATGTAGAAAACACATATCAATTAAGGGAAACACAATGCACAATACAATACTATTTTATCTACTCGAAGAAGTTGGATTGCACCTCGAATGGTGTCATGAGTTGCCAAAAGAACTCCAAGATGAAATCAATAAAAATGTACCATCAAACGTAGTCGATGAAGGTTTGAAGGCAACCAAGAAATGGTTGCTATGGTGTTAATCAATCATTGACTTAATGCTCTACATAACTATTTGTGGAGCTTCTTTTTTTATCCAACCAAAGAAACTGGTATTACCCATAGACATGTAGACCAAGCATCGTGGCCAATACCATGAAGATAAGATTTGAGATGGTGGTGGGATTGACAAATTAGATTAATCATGATAATCTTCTATGTTATTTGATAATGGATCGAAAAACAAAGAGAGGAGGTAACAAAAATGAGTATAAGTGACTCAATGCGTCTAGCTTTAATGGTTGCATCACGTCAACTAAGACGAGACCAACGTGAATCGAGAGAAAATGGATTTGGCTCTAACGACAAAGACTTTCCCAAAGCCAGAGAGGAGCTAGAGGAAGCTATTGGGCAGTTACGAGGAAATCCCGAAGCTAAACGATTGTTGCCAAAAGCAAGGGCACATCTAGTGGCAAACGAAGAAAGAGAGAAAGAGATCGATGATTCGAGCTTTGGGATATTTAAAGATTTTCTCATCCAAAGCATATCTACTGGTCTTGTACTGGATGATGATGGCAATCCCAAGAACTCGGCTTTAAAAGAGGAAGACTTGATGGATGATGAACTGCCGATGCTTTTGGAAAAGCTCGAAAGCTATCTCAAAGCAAAGACACATCCTGAGGTAGTACAACTGCTAGTGCATATTTTGTCGGCTATACGGGCAGACTTGACTGGTGATAATTTTACGCACATCCCACCAATAGATTAATTCGCACAAAACCCCAACCTAGAGTCCTGTGGTGACAACACCGCGAGGACTCTTTTTTTATACCTCTATCACACAGTCTAACAACCCAATCAGCATGAGGATGAGAGATGCCAAATTAGAGTTTGAAATAGTCATATATTTAAGGTAAAATCATATTATGGAAAAGTTGAAATTGTATAATACCTTAAGTCGTAAAAAGGAAGAATTTAAACCAATCAAGGGAAAAACCGTGGGTTATTACACATGTGGACCGACGGTTTATGACTATGCTCATATTGGTAATTTACGCACCTATATTTTTGAAGATGTTTTGAAACGAGTTTTAGTATATAACGACTACAAGGTAAAACATATTGAGAATATCACTGATGTAGGTCATTTAGTTTCTGATGCTGATGATGGGGAAGACAAGATGATGAGGGCGCTTAAACGAGAAGGTTTAAAGCCTGATGCCAAAAGCTTATTAAAACTTGCCCAGCAATATGCCAAAGCTTTTAAAGAAGATATTAAAAAATTAAATATCTCTGAACCAGACAAATGGACTAAAGCGACTGATCACGTTAAGGAAATGATTAAGTTAATAAAGCAAAATGAAAAGAATGGATATACTTATGAAACTAAAGATGGCTTATACTTTGACACTTCAAAACTAAAAGATTACGGCAAGCTAGCTGGACTTAGTAAAGTTAGTTTAAAGGCGGGATCCCGGGTTTCAATGGGCGATAAAAAGAATCCCACTGACTTTGTTTTATGGATTAAAGCGGTTGGGGAAAATAAAGACCACGTAATGGTTTGGGACAGCCCCTGGGGAAGAGGTTTTCCTGGTTGGCACATTGAGTGCTCGGCGATGTCAATGAAATATTTAGGAGAGCATTTTGATATTCACTGTGGGGGTATTGATCATATTCCAGTACATCATACTAATGAGATTGCTCAAAACGAAGGAGCAACTAAAAAGAAGTCAGTGAATTTTTGGTGCCATGGTGAATTTTTGGTGATGGATAAAAAAAGAATGGGTAAGTCAGCTGGTAATTTTATTACCCTGCAGACACTCATTGATAAAGGTTATAATCCGTTAGCCTATCGTTATTTAAATTTACAAACCCATTATCGACAAAAACTTAGCTTTTCTTGGGAGGCTGTGGAAGCTGCTCAAAATGCATTAGAGAAATTGTGGGCTACTGTAGCTGAATATGATAAACCAAAAGTTGGTTGTGCAGAGTATGAAGAAGTTTTTTTTAAGGCGGTTAATGATGATTTAAATATTCCTAAGGCTTTAGGCATAGTCTGGGACTTAGTAAAAGACAAAGAACTTCCTGGTCATGCCAAAATGCAATCATTTTTAAAGTTTGATAAAATATTAGGATTAGGTCTTGATAAAGTAAAAAAAGAGAAGATTCCGGAGTCAATAATAAAACTTGCCAAAGATAGAGAAAAGGCTAGAGCAGATAAAGCTTGGGACAAGGCAGATAAGTTACGTCAGCAAGTTGAAACTAAAGGTTATATCATTGAAGATACTAAGACAGGTTTTGAAATTAAAAAAAGATGAATGTCTAATATAATTAGAAATATACTTTTTGTTTTGGCTATTGTTGCTTTAATCGTTTATTCTTTACCTGGCCGACCTCCTCTCGAAGATTTGCTAGAGAATATTGTCCCTTTTTTAATTCCCTTTTTAGTCGTTATTATATTTATATTTAAAGCCAAATCTGAAATTAAAAAAAAGGGATTTCAAAACAAAACTGAGCTCGTTAAAAAATTGATGTCATCTGAATTTACAAAGAGTTTAGATAGTAAAAAAAATAAAAGTAAATCAACTAATATTTTAGATGAAATAGAAAAATTTATTAATCGCTCCAAATAAAAGCAAAAGTTATGTCAAAAAAAGTTTTAATTGTGTATGCTACAGGGGGAATGGGGCACGTCAGTGCTGCCAAAGCCATAGAAAATGTTTTTAAAACTAAATATAAAGACGTTGAAGTAAAGAACGTTGATGTTATTGATTATGCTTCAAGTATATATAAAAAAATATTTGTTGATGGTTATAATTATGTTAGTTCCAAACACCCTGATGTTTGGGGAATGTTGTATCACAAATATAATAAACCATCCAAACAAAAAATTCCCAGTTTAATTTCTCGGCTGGCAATTGAAGGAAAATTCATTCCGTTTGTCAAGAAATTCAACCCTGATTTCATGATCTCTACTCATCCTTTGCCCATGATCTTAGTGTCCCACTCAAAACGGAAAGAAGTTATTAATATTCAATCATCTTTGGTAGTGACCGACTTTGGTTGCCACAGTTTTTGGGTTGATAAAGAGGTTAATTACTACTTTACGGCCACACCAGATGTCGGAAAGTGTCTACAGAACTATGGTGTTCAACCGGGTCAATCGATTGCTACGGGAATTCCGATAATGGAAAAGTTTTCGACAAAGTTTAACAAACAAGCTTTGTTGAAAAAATTAAAGCTAAAATCGGGCCGGTCAACGGTTTTAATCGTTGGTGGTCAGTTCAGTTTCTCCGCCTTGCAAAAAATCATTAATGGTGTTAATAAGAAGCATGGAGAAAAAGTTCAGTTTATTATTGTTGCCGGAAGAGACCATGTTTTAAAGGCCGCTTTGGAAAAATCTGACCTTAATCAAAGCTCAAACATTAATGTCTATGGATTTGTTGATAACATGCAAGAGCTAATGACCGTGTCTGATTTAATTTTTTCAAAAGCTGGTGGTCTAACGGTTTCCGAATGCATGGCTAAGGGTTTACCAATGGTAATTAATAAAGTTATTCCCGGACAGGAAGAAGATAATGTTGAATACTTAACCAGTAAAGGAGCAGCCATTAAAGCAAACAACTTTAACGGGATTGTCAGCTCAGTTAATGATTTAATTGCTAATCCAGCTAAATTAAAAAAGATGAAACAAGTTGCCTTAACTATTGGTCGACCAAACTCAGCTAAAGACCTAGCTGAATTTGTTTATAAAAAAATAAGTAAATGAAGGAAAATTTTTGGAAAAAATTAAATAAACCGATTATTGCTCTAGCCCCGATGGCTGGAGTTTGCGATTCAGCTTTTCGCCAGGTGTGTAAGTCACAAGGCGCTGATTTGGTTTATACTGAGATGGTCTCCGCCGATGCTTTGAACTATGATTCTAAAAAAACCTTAGGTATGCTCAAACTGGACAAGAGTGAAAGTCCGGTAGTTTGCCAAATTTTTGGCAAGCGTCCAGAAATGTATCCTAAGGCAATAAAGCTAGTTGAAGAGGCTGGGTTTGATGGGATTGATATTAATTTTGGTTGTCCAGCCAGAAAAGTGGTGGCTCATGGCGGGGGAGTAACTTTAATGAAGAGTTTACCAACTTGTCATAAACTTATTAAAACAGCAATTGAAAGTACCAGCTTACCAGTGTCTATTAAAATAAGAGCTGGCATTGATGAGGTCAATGCCATGGATCTTTTAGAATTTATTCAAGACTTACCAGTTCAGGCAATTATGATCCACGGACGTGGCTTTAAAGATCCCTTTAGCGCACCAATTGCTTACGACATGATAAAAAAAATCAAAGAAAATTTTAACGGAATAGTTATTGGTAATGGTGGAATCAATTCACCCGAGGAAGCTAAGTACATGATCGAACAAACCGGTGTTGACGGAATTGGTTTAGCTCGCGGTTTGCATGGCAGGCCATGGTTAGCTCAACAAATTAAAGATTATATTAAAACTGGCAGTTATCAAGAGTTTGATTTTGCCAAAACTAAAGAAGTGGCTATAAATCATTTAGAATTGGCCTACAAGACTAAAGGCCAGTGGGGGATAGTCGAAACCAGAAAACATTTAGCTTGGTATGTTAAGGGATTTGAAGGAGCATCAGAACTAAGATCAAAATTAGTAAAGTCAGAATCAATCTCGGAAATTATTAATATTTTAAATAAAAAAAATTTAACCCCCGAGTCAAGCAAAGCTTGAGCCGGGGGATATAGTGACGATGAGGGTGTTTAGCCAAAGATGCCTACACCGACAATCGTCGCGGCAATACCGCCAGTGATTGTAATGAATGTTAGGAGCCGATAATTCGGCTTCGTCTGTTTGACCTCGTAAGTGTTCGTTTTCATGGGCATACCCTCCTAGAAGTATTGCCGATTTGCGATTTTTGTCACCTTTATGGTAACTCTATAATATAGCATATTATTCAAATATTGTCAAGTAGTAAAAAAAAGCCCCCATTTAGCAAGCTAAACGGGGGTATAAATATGTGCCAAATACATTATATGGCATCAAATTGTACAATTTTTTCTACCGGAATCTCTGTGATATTGCCTCCAGTAATCTGAACCCACAGTTTTTTTCCGGGATTTTGGGTCATTTTCCTAATCTCACCTGGGGTCAGCGCCGACAAAGCCCTGGTTGGGATTTTCCCATTTCTGATACCCAAGACACTTTTGGGCTTTGATAAGTCTGGAATTCTGGTCAAGCCTTCTCCTCCTTTTGCTGTTGAAGACACTGTTTCAGACGAAAAAAATATATTACTACAGGTAGCTAAATTTGTCAATACTAAAAATCTCGGCTATACCGAGTTTTCGTAATTACTATTTTTTAATTTAGTTTAGCTTATTAAAGCCAGCCTTTTCTTTTGAAGATATACAACATGCCGCTAATCATTATGACCATTAAACCTACAACGTACCAGAAGCCAAGGGGGTTATCAATGAATGGCATAGATCTTATAGTATTCATACCAAAAACCGTAGCAATTAGGGTTATTGGAAAAGTGATAACAGAAATAACTGTTAGGATACGCATAATATCGGACAGCCTAAAAGAAATTTGTGATTCGTTAGTTTCTTGTAATGCTTCAATGCGCTCTTTTAAATTTTCTAAAGTACCCCATATCTCTTTAGTATAATCAATTAAACTTTCAAAGTAGACATCAGTTTTTTTCATGGCAAATATGGTATTTTGTTTAAGACTGTAGACAAGTTTTTTTAATACATCCTTATGAACCTGCATGATTCTTCTAAAGTCTGTTATATTTCGTCTAATAACTAAAATTTCAGAAACCACCCTTTTTTCCTTCCCAGAAAATATTGCTTTTTCGATAACATCACAATCAGAGCTTAAGTGATCGATCATCGGGAAAATATATAATGTTATTTTATTGAGTGCTTCGTACAGTAGTCTTTCCGGAGATCGGTCTCGATATTTTTGTCGTAGGTCGGAACTTACTCTAAATAAATTAAAGTAATCATTGAATACTTTTAAATGATTTTGTTGAATTGTAATCAAATAATCCTTACCAATAAAAACATTGAGCTCAGTTGCCTCAATTTCTCGGGTTTTACTGTTATATACCGGAAATAAAAAGACAATAAATGTATACTTTGGATATACATCAATTTTGCTGCGATGAGATAAAGAAAGACAATCTGCTAAATCCAAAGGGTGAAATTTATATTTTTCGCTAAGTTTCCTAGTATCTTTTTCAGTAGGGTTACTTATATTAATCCAACTGAAATTAGGAAATTCAACTTTTTGAGTATTAGACATAAGTTATATTAAATAAATTATAACATAATTTTTTAATGTGATGAAGTACTGGCAACTGTTGACAATTTATACTATAATTAATACATATGTCAGCTAAAAATTTTACAAAAACAACTGAAGCTAGTGATGTAAATAAGGAAAATTTAGAGAGTCCAAAGGTTGATGTTCCTGAAAAAAAAGATACCCTTGAAAGTAATAAAGAGAATTTGTCCAACAAGGAGAGGGAACATTTAAAACAGGAAGTTTTGGACGAGATTAAAGAAACTGAAAAACCGCCTACTGACAAGAAGGATTCAAAAAAATCAGATCCTAAAGCCGTAACTTTAAGCAAAAGTGAAAAATTAGAAAAAATTGAAAGTATTTTAGAAAAAGATTTAGAGGAGGTTTATTTTAAGATGGAGCCCAGGGTTCAAACAAAATTTAAGGCAGAAGGTGAAAAAACAGCCGTTATTATTGAGGATCTCTTGAAAGACAGCAAGGTAAAAGCCCAAAAAATATTTAAACTTCTTTTAAAATGGTTAAAGATTATTCCGGGGGTTAACAAATTTTTTATCAAGCAAGAAGCAAAAATAAAAACCGATAAACTAATAAAATTAAAATAAATGGGCTTGTTTGCCATCCAACTTGGAGTTCCTGAACCAGATTATCCTGTTCTAGATCCTCAATTTATTATTCAACAATCTTATTTTTTTATAATCTTTGATGTTTTAGCCTTAATCATCTTGACAGTGATTTTAGTTTTTTTGATTAGGGCCTTATTTAGGGTAAGTAATTTTTTGCCTCTTTCTTTGCAAAAAGTGGTGATGTTAGTCACGGTCCCTAAAGAGTCTTCTGATGACAATGAAAAGCAAGAAACTACCGAAGAAGTTAAAACCCAGATTTCTTTGGCTGAAAGTTGGTTTTCCACGCTCGGTGGTTTACGTGCCCAGCGAGGTTTTCGAACTTGGCTTTGGGGTAGACGCGACAGTTTTTCCCTGGAAATTGTGGTTCAACAGAGTGTTATTTCCTTTTATGTTTCGGCGCCGTATTATTTAAAGGACTTTATGGAGCAACAAATTTTAGCTCAATACCCGGAAGCTAATATTACTGAAGTTGAAGATTACAATATTTTTACGCCACAAGGTGTGGCGATTAATGGCTATTTAAAATTTACCAGAACATATATTTTTCCCATCAAGACTTACCAAGGCTTAAATTCAGATCCCTTAAACGCTGTTACTAATTCATTAACCAAAGTGGATAAAGCCGATGGTGTGGCGATTCAAATTATCGCTCGTTCAGCTAGAAAATCCTGGCACGCCAAGGGTTCTAAGGTGGCTCGAGCAATGCAACATGGAAAAACTCTTCAGGAAGCTTTGTCAGCAGCAAAACCATTGGGCTTTTTAAAAATAGTCAATGCCTTACGAACTAAAACTCCAGAAGAAGTTCAGGAAGAAAAATCTAAACAAGGGCAGACCATCTCACCAATGGAACAAGAGTTGATAAAAGGCTTAGAAGAAAAAACTTCAAAAGCCGGATTAGAATGCAACATTAGAATTATTGTTTCAGCTCAAAATGAATTAAAGGCTCAAACATATCTTAATAATGTTGTTGATTCATTCAGTCAGTTTAATTATTATCAATACGGCAACAGTTTTAAATTAATCAAGGACTCCCCGAAAAAGATTATTACCGATTTTATTTATCGTAATTTTAATCAGCAACGAAAGATGATTTTAAATACTGAGGAGTTGGCCAGTATTTTTCATTTTCCAACACCATTTTTGGATACGCCAAACATTAATTGGCTGTTAGCCAAAAAATTAGCACCACCAGCAAATTTACCACAAGAAGGTATTTTATTTGGCGAAAATATTTATCGTGGCGTTAAATCAAATGTTTATCTAAAAACTGATGATCGCCGCCGACATTGCTATGTTATTGGAATGACCGGAACCGGTAAATCAGTTCTAATGTCCAACATGGCTATTCAAGACATTAGAAATGGTAAAGGAGTTTGTGTGATTGATCCGCACGGTAGTTTGATTGAAAGTATCTTGCCAAATATTCCTAAAGAAAGAGTAGATGAGGTGATTTATTTTAATCCTAGTGATACTGAAAGACCGTTAGGGTTAAATATGCTAGAAGCAGACACACCGGAGCAACAAGACTTTGCTATTCAAGAAATGATCTCTATTTTTTATAAATTAGTGACTGATCCTTCAATGATTGGGCCGATGTTTGAGCACAATATGAGAAATGCGATGCTTACTTTGATGGCCGATAAAGAGGATCCCGGAACAATTGCCGAAATACCACGAATTTTTACTGATAAAGATTTTCAAAAATATAAATTAACCAAAGTAACTGACCCAATGGTTCGTTCTTTTTGGGAACAAGAGATGGCCAAGACGTCTGACTTTCATAAATCTGAAATGTTGGGGTATTTAATTTCTAAAGTAGGCCGGTTTATAGAGAATGGTATGATTAGAAACATTATTGGTCAACCTAAGTCTGGTTTTAATTTTCGCGAGGTAATGGATCAACAAAAAATCTTATTGGTTAATTTAGCTAAAGGTACCACCGGTGAAGTAAACAGTAATTTATTAGGGTTAATTATTGTGGCTAAATTACAGATGGCTGCTTTGTCTAGAACCGATATTGCCGAGGAAGCAAGGAAAGATTTTTATTTGTACATCGACGAATTTCAAAATTTTATTACTGACAGTATCTCTACCATTTTGGCTGAAGCCAGAAAATATAAACTTAATTTGATCCTAGCCCATCAGTACATTGGCCAGTTAACTGAAGGCAGTGGGCCCGAAGGAAAAAGTTTAGGCAATAAAGTTAAAGATGCTATTTTTGGGAATGTTGGTAGTTTAATCTCTTTTAGGATTGGTGTTGAAGATACGGAAGTTTTAGCAAAACAATTTTCCCCAGTAGTCAACGAATATGATTTACTAAATATCGAACGGTTTAACGCTTATGCTCGGATACTGGTTGATAATCAACCGCAGAAAGCATTTAATATTCACACTTTCCCGCCAGTGGTTGGTGACCATAAAATTGTCAATGACATTTTAGAATTTTCTAGGTTTAAGTATGGTGCTGATAAAAAACAGGTGGAAGCTGATATTTTAAAACGCAGTCAGCTTGGTTTAGCTAAAAAAGAAAATATTCAACCACCAGTAGAACGAACATTGTAATTTATGGAAACTTTTTTTATTGTTTTTTGGATTATTGTTCTAATCGTGATATTCATCACCATAGCCACATACGCTATTGGTGGTATGTCAGCTGCTCCCTGGGTACCTTTGTGGAAAAAAGATATTAGGCGAATGATGCAATTAGCCAATGTTAAACCAGGCGAAACTCTGTATGATCTAGGGGCGGGGGATGGTCGCATGGTATTAATTGCTGCTAAGGAATTTGGGGCTCAAGCAACCGGATTTGAGATTGCCACCTTGCCATATCTTTTGGCTTATATTAAAATAAAGTTGCTAGGGTTAAGTGGTCAGGCCAATGACGGCCAGGCTAAAATAAGATACCGTAATTTCTTTAAACAAGATTTTAGTAAAGCAGACGTAATTTGTATCTTTTTAACCCCAAAAGCAATGAAAAAATTAAAACTAAAGTTGCAAAAAGAAGTAAAACCAGGGGCTCGCATTATTTCTTACGCCTTTCATTTACCTGGTTGGACTGAAACAAAAAAGGACAAACCAAACCAAAAAACAACAGCGATCTATATTTATCAAAAATAAAAAAGGGTAAAAAAACACAAACCTTAGCCAAAAATACTAAATAAAAATGTTGGGAAAAACTAAAAAAAATAAAAAGGAGGATGCAGACTCAGTGGAAAACGAAGATCTAAGTCAGGAAGATACTTCCCGACACTTAGATTTAGTTAAGGATATTTTAGAAAATACTCAAGCAAATATTAAAAAGGCTTTGAATTTGTTGAAAGAAAAGGATGTTGATACCCAAGCTTTACTAAAAAGTTTAAAAAAGACCAAAGAAGTAAGCGAGGGCTTTGTTTCACCAGATAATGGTAATGAAAGAATCATTGAAGGGGTGTTTAACGGTGAACTAATGGTTGGTGGTGATGGTGTGGAGTATAACGTTCCAGCTAACTATGCCTCAAAATCAAAATTAGTTGAAGGAGATATTCTAAAATTAACCATCACTAGAGATGGTTCTTTTATTTATAAACAAATTGGACCAGTGGAACGAATGCAACTTGTAGCTTCGTTAACCCAGGATGATTCTACTGATGATTGGTATGCTGTTGAGGGGAAGGATCGTTGGAAATTATTAACTGCCTCGGTAACTTATTTTCATGGTTCACTCGGTGACGAAGTAGTTATCCTGTTGCCAAAAGATAGTGAAACCAAATGGGCAGCCGTAGAAAATGTTATCAAAGGTAAAAATTAATTCTTAAAGCCCAGGCTTCCAAGCCTGGACGAAGATGAGATTTTATTATGTCGCCCAGCCCTAAAGGGCAGGGCTATAGGGTAATTACAACTTAACTATCACTAAACGATTTAGTCCAGCTAGATCTTTTTTTATTTTAATTGAAGTATTAGCTAAATACTTTTTGATTATTTTAGGAACAACTTTAGTTTGAGTGTGGTCAATTTCAATTAAGATGTAAGTTGGTAAAAATTTTAATTCAGATATTTGTTTAAAAAATTTATGGAAAATCTCAAGCCCAGCATTTTTTGAATATAAGGCAATCGCTGGTTCGTGTTTAATTTCTAAAGCTTGTTGAGTTTTTCTTTTGGACCACAATTTATTGTCACCATAAGGCAAGTTGGCAATAATAATGTCTATTTTTTTATTTTTAATTGGTGAAAGTAAATCACTATTATAAAATTTAATATTAGTGTTATGTAGTTTAGCATTTTTGCGAGCCACAGTTAGAGCTGGTTTAGAAATATCGGTAGCATAAATCTGGGCGGCTGGTAGATGCTTAGCTAAAGTGATGGCAATTGCTCCTGAACCAGTACCAATGTCGGCAATGGTGATTTTTTTATTAGTAACAAGTCTTACGGCTTCGTCAATTAAGATTTCGGTATCTGGGCCAGGGATAAGCACTTGGTTATTAACGTAAAAATTTAAACCGTAAAATTCTTTGTTATTTGTCAGATAGGCAACTGGTTCGTTTTTCAGTCGTCGTTTAACTAAACTGTTAAATTTATTGATTTGAGCTTTAGTTAGTTTTTTTTCAGGATAAGTAAATAAAAATTCTTTTGGTTTTTTAAGAACATATGATAATAAAACCTCCGTGTCCAAGGAGGCTGTTTTAATCCTTTTAGATTTAAGTTTTTGTGTTGCCCAAGTTAGAGCTTGGTGGATAGTCATCTAGGTTTTTAGGTTTTTAGGTTTTTAGGCGCGGTGTAATATAATCTTTAAAAAGTTAAAAACCTAAGAACCTAATTTATTTGTCAGCTTTTTTAAGAGTATCAATTATTTGTTGGATATCGCCATCCATAATTTTATCAATCTGACTAAAATTTTGTTTGATTCGATGATCAGTTACTCTATCTTGAGGGAAGTTATAAGTTCTAATTTTTTCTGATCGATCACCACTGCCGATTTGTGATTTTCTTTCTTCACCACGTTCTTTAGCAATACGCTCTTGTTCAGATGCTAAAATTCTTGATTTTAATATTAGCATTCCTTTAGCTTTATTTTGCTGTTGAGATTTTTCATCTTGACAAGAGACTACTGTTCCGGTAGGTAAGTGAGTAATCCGGACGGCCGAGTCAGTGGTGTTAACACTTTGACCACCGTGACCACCAGCATGAAAAACATCAATCCTTAAATCCTCAGCTTTAATTTCCAAATCAATTTCTTCGGCTTCCGGCAAAACTGCTACGGTAGTAGCCGAGGTATGAACTCGCCCACTTTTTTCGGTTTCCGGTACTCGCTGAACCCGATGGGTGCCACTTTCATATTTTAAACTGGAATAAACATTTTCTCCGGCAATTTCAAAAATAACCTCTTTGAAACCACCAATCTCGGTACGGTTTGAGCTGAGAATTTTTGTTTTCCAGTTTTGGTCTTCAGCATATCGTGAATACATTCTAAAAAGGTTACCAGCAAATAAAGCAGCTTCGTCACCGCCAGTGCCGGCCCTAATTTCAATAATAATATTTTTTTGGTCCAGAGGATCCTTAACCTCCAGTTTTTCGGCAATATCTTTTTCTAAATCTGCTTTTAGTTCATTTAAACTGGTTACTTCTTCTTGGGCCACCGTTACCATATCCTGGTCATCTTCACTGTCCAGCATATTTTTAGCTTGTTCCAGCTGCTTTTCAGTTTTTTCCAGCTCGTTTATTTTTTTTATTACGGGGTCAAGTTGATTAAATTGTTTTGACAGCTCTTTTAGTTTTTTTTGGTCACTAATTATTACTGAATCAGTAAGATCAGTTTTTAACTGTTCATATTTATTAATGATTTCGGTGATTTTTTTATCCATATGATTGAATTTGGAAGTTAGAATATGGAAGGTAGAGCTTGGTGTTTAAAACTTTTAAATTCCATATTCCAAATTCATTTTAGTATAACAAAAACTCCCTTTTCAGGGAGCTTGAATTTTAAACAGTTATTTGCCTTCTTCTTTTTTGGTTATTTTAACTTTTTGAACGGCAGATTTTTTCTTCTTAGCTTTAGCAGCCAGTTTAGCTTTTTTACCTACTCTGGTAGTACTGGTTTTTTTAAGTCTTTCTTGGAATTTTTCTACTCGACGAGAAGTATCAATTAATTTCTGCTTGCCAGTATAAAAAGGGTGACACATTGAACAAATTTCAACATTAAGTTTTTCCATGGTTGAGCCAACTTCAAAAGTATTACCGCAAGCGCAGGTAACTTTGGCCTTTGTATAATATTTTGGGTGAGTGTCTGTTTTCATAGATAATATACTAACATATATCTATTTTGTTGTCAATTTAGACATTAAAATGCGTACCGTCTTGACAATTCTTTTTAATCTATTTATAATAGGTAAGCATTCTAATTAGCACTCTAATTAGTCGAGTGCTAACAAGTTAAATGTTTAAAAATGAATACCCGGCAGCAAAATTTGCTTAAAATAATTACCTCCCAATACATTAAAACCGCTCAGCCGGTTAGTTCTCAGTTTATTACGGACAAAGGTAAATTTAAGCTTAGTTCTGCCACTATCAGGAACGAAATGGCTGAGTTAGAGGCTAAGGGTTATATTTCACATCCTCACACCTCGGCTGGTCGGGTACCAACAGAACGTGGCTATCAATATTTTGTCGAGAATTTTTTAGAAGACCTAACTTTAAATAAAAGACAGCAGGATTTCTTAAGAAAGGTCAGCCAGCCTTTTAGCAGGTTTGAGCCACAAGTAGCTAAAGAGTTAGCCAAGAGTATGGCTGAGTTTTCTAACGGGGCGGTGTTTGTTGCTTTTTCTGATAATGAATTTTATTATACGGGCATTTCGTATTTATTTGCTCAACCAGAATTTTTTGAACATGAAGTTGTCTATAATTTAAGTCAGGTGATTGATCACTTAGATACGGTGGTTAACAAAATCTATGATAGTGTGATGCCTGATATCGAGATTTATATCGGTAGTCAGAATCCATTTAGTAATGATTGCAGCGTGGTTATCACCAATTATCAAGTTAAGGGCAATTCAGGTGTCTTGGGGATTTTAGGACCAACCAGAATGGACTATAAAAATAATGCCAGTTTAATAAAATATTGTCAGCAACTTATTAATAATTTAAATTAGCTAAATGAGTGATAGTGATAAATCTCAAAAAGAACTTGATCAGCTGAAAAAAAAGGCTGAAGAATATTTGAATGGTTGGAAAAGAGCTAAAGCTGATTATTCAAATTTTAAAAAGGACGCTGAAAAACGTCAGCAAGAAATTATTCAATTTGCTAATGCTTCTTTAATTGCTGAACTGTTGCCGGTGTTTAATAATTTTAAAATAGCTTGCCAACATGTACCGAACGATGAAGCAGGTAAAGATTGGGTCCAAGGATTTGAACATATTAAAAAACAGTTTGTCGATTTTTTAAAAAATTTAGGAATTGAAGAGATTGCCACCGTTGGACAGAAATTTAATCCAGAATTACACGAAGCAGTTGCTTCCGAAAAAAAGGAAGATTTTAAAACAGATATTATTTTTGAAGAAGTGTCGGCCGGTTATACCTTGCAAGGTAAAGTGGTAAATCCGGCAAAAGTAAAGGTAGCGAAATAGAATATTTCGCTACCCTGAACTTGTTTCAGGGTCTTCACAATGAAATAAAAAAAATCCTAGAAGGCCGCATTGATGCAGGCGTTCTAGGAAAACAAAGAGCGGGGGACGAGGTAAGAAACAAACTATTTTCCTTGTTTCTCAACCTCTTGTTCGACGAAAGTGATCAGATCGGCAGTAGTTGCCAACAGTGTTGGCATGAAATTGCCTTCGTCGTTGCCAGAGGAGCTAGTTTCAAAGCTACCGTCGATGTCGAGATCGAGACTGAACTCCTCTTCGAGCTTCATTACCAGTTCCGTGAACTCCAGCGAGTCAAACCCTAAGGAATCGATACTGGAGTCAGCAATGATTTGTTCATCAAGCCTTTCATTGAGTTCACTCTTAGTGATTCCAATGTACCCAGAAATGATCTCCACGATTTGTTCAGCAACTGTTGTCACCATTTTCATCTCCTTCTTGACTGTGTTGTACAATGCTAAATCACCAAAAACTATACCATTAAATAAAAAGTTTGTCAATACTACTAATAATAAATTAAAATATTAATTAAAATACTACAAAACTATGGGAAAAATATTAGGAATTGATCTCGGAACAACTAATTCAGCTATGGCGGTTGTTGAAGGTGGAGAACCAAAAGTATTAGAAAATGCCGAAGGTTCCCGAACCACACCATCAATCGTAGCAATTAATAAATCCAGTGAACGCTTGGTTGGTCAATTGGCTAAACGTCAAGCAGTGACTAATCCAGAAAATACTTTGTTTTCCATTAAACGTTTAATTGGAAGACGTTGGGAAGACGAAGAAGTTCAAAAAGACGTTAAGTTAATGCCGTTTAAGATTGTTCAAGCCGGTGAAGGAGTCAAGATTTTAATGAACGATAAAGAACATACTCCTCAAGAAATTTCAGCAATGATTTTACAAAAACTTAAAGCTGACGCTGAAGCTAAATTAGGTGAAAAAATAACTGAAGCGGTTATTACCGTACCGGCTTATTTTAATGATGCCCAAAGACGGGCCACTAAAGACGCTGGTGAAATTGCTGGTTTAGACGTTAAACAAATAATTAATGAACCAACTGCTGCGGCCTTAGCCTATGGATTTGAAAAGAAAAAAGGTCAGCAAATTGCGGTGTATGATCTTGGTGGTGGAACATTTGACGTTTCTATTTTGGACATTTCACAAGATACCGTGGAAGTTAAATCAACCAACGGTGATACCCATTTAGGCGGTGATGATTTTGATCAGACTTTGATTAATTGGATTATTGATGAATTCAAAAAAGATCAAGGTATTGATCTGTCTAATGACAGTTTAGCACTTCAACGAATTAAAGAAGCTGCAGAAAAAGCCAAGATTGAACTTTCAACTGCCCAAGAAACGGAAATCAATCAGCCGTTTATTACTACTGACGATTCTGGTCCTAAACATTTAGTGATGAAAATGACCAGAGCTAAGTTGGAAGAGCTGGTTGGCGATTTAGTCCAAAAAACATTAGAACCCTGCAAGGCTGCTTTAGCCGACGCTAAAATGGAGGCTAAAGATATTGAAGAAATTATCCTAGTTGGTGGAATGACCAGAATGCCGTTAGTTCAAAAAATAGTTGAAGAATTTTTTGGCAAGAAGCCAAATGTTTCCGTTAATCCCGATGAGGTGGTTGCTGTTGGTGCCGCTGTTCAAGCTGGAGTATTGCAGGGTGATGTAAAAGATGTTCTATTACTTGACGTTACTCCGCTAACTTTAGGTTTAGAAACCTTAGGTAGTGTTTCCACTCCGTTGATTGAGCGTAACACCACTATTCCTTCTTCTAAGTCTCAAATTTTTTCTACGGCGGCTGATAATCAACCTTCAGTAGAAATTCACGTTCTGCAAGGTGAACGACCAATGGCCACTGATAATAAAACTTTAGGTCGTTTTATCTTAGATGGTATTCCTCCAGCTTCTCGCGGGGTACCACAGATTGAAGTTACCTTTGATCTTGATGCCAATGGAATTCTTAACGTCTCGGCTAAAGACAAAGGTAGTGGCAAAGAACAGAAAATTACCATTACGGCATCTTCTGGTTTATCAAAAGAAGAAGTTGAGAAGATGAAACAGGACGCGGAATCACATGCCGAGGAAGATAAAATAAAAAAAGAATTAAGTGAAGCCAGGAATATGGCTGACACCTTGATTTTTTCAACCGAAAAAGCTCTACGTGATGCCGGTGACAAGGTTAAAGAAGAAGAAAAAAAGGAAATTGAAGAAAAATCAAAAGAACTGGCTAAAATAAAAGATGGTGATGATGTGGCCGCTATCAAGGCCAAAACTCAAGAATTAAGCCAAGCTGCCCAGAAAATTGGCCAAGCAATGTATCAACAAGAGCAAGCTCAAGCCCAAGGTGAAGATAAAGGTGATCAAGCTAAAACTTCCGAAGATCCTGGTCAAGCTGATTCAACTTCTACTGATTCAGCACCAGAAGAAGTAGTTGAAGCAGAAGTGGAAGAGGTAAAGGGAGATCCTGAAGCAGATTCTGGAGAAGAAAATAAGGAAGATAATAAACAAGACAAACAATAAATTAAGAGATTAAAGTTAGATAAAATATCAATATAATGTATAATTAAGTTATTATTAATTATATATTAAAATTTAGGTATGAATGAAATTATACTAGCCATTGGTTCATTTGTGATAGGTTTAGTGATATTACTTTACGGAGCAGATTCTCTGGTTCGTGGAGCTTCATCAATTGCTAAAAAGGCGGGCTTGTCCGCCCTGTTTATTGGTTTAACTATTGTATCTTTTGGTACATCATTGCCAGAATTAATGGTTAACCTGTTTGCCAGTTTTCAGGGTAGTAATGATATTGCCATTGGTAATATTTTAGGTAGTAATATTTCTAATATTTTATTGATTTTAGGAATATCAGCCAGTATCTATCCGCTAACTGTTAAAAAAGGTACGGTTACCAAATTAATTCCTTTTAGCTTGTTGGCAGTGGTCGCTCTTTATGTTTTAGTTAATGATGTTATCATTGATGCCGCTGGATCATCTATTTTAAGTCGTGGTGATGGTTTTATCTTGTTGCTGTTTTTCATAATCTTTATGTACTATGCAGTTTCAATAAGCCGATCGTCAGAAGCCGTAGGTGAACACAAGATAAAAACTTATAAATATTTTTTGGCAACCTCAATGGTGATGGGAGGTATCTTGGGACTGGTAATTGGTGGTAAATTGCTAGTCGATGGTGCAGTGACAATTGCTTCATTTTTTGGACTGTCCGAGGCACTAATTGGTTTAACGGTTATTGCTATTGGCACATCATTACCGGAATTGGCCACTTCGGCCATTGCCGCTTATCGTCGTAGCAGTGACATTGCCATTGGCAATATTATTGGTTCAAATATTTTTAATATTTTTTGGATTCTTGGTTTAAGCGCCACCATCAGACAACTTGATTTTTCATTAACCTTGAATTTTGATATTTTAATTGTTATTGCCATAACCATAATTTTAATGATGTTTATGTTTATTGGTAAAAGAAATATCCTTCAGCGGTGGCAAGGAACCACTATGGTTAGCTTGTATATTATTTATATTGTTTACGTTGTGTTACGAGGCTAGGTCAGGTAGTAGGTTATTAGCTTTTTAGCTTTTTAGGGATTATTAAAGAATAGATAATAATTTTAAAACCTAAGAACCTAAAAACCTAAGAACCTAAAAACCTAGTTAATGTCAAAAGATTACTATCAAATATTAGGCGTTAATAAAGGCGCCACTCAAGAAGAGATTAAGAAATCATACTATAAGCTGGCTCATGAACACCACCCTCACAAGGGTGGTGATGAATCTAAGATGAAAGAAGTCAATGAAGCTTATGGTGTTTTAGGTAATGACGAAAAACGACAGCAGTATGATCAGTTTGGTCAAACCTTTGATCAAGCCAAAGCCGGCGGTGGCATGGGTGGCTTTGGTGATTTTTCTGATTTTGCCAAAGCCTATCAGAGCGGTGATGGTAATACTGGTGGTGGTTTTTCTTTTAATTCTCAAGATTTAGGTGATATGTTTGGTGATCTATTTGGTGGGGGAGCTCGGACCAGATCAGCCCGCGTAGTTCAAGGCGCAGATATTGAAATTGATTTAACTATTGATTTTCAGCAAGCAGTATTTGGTGTCGATAAAGAGTTGAAGTTAAATAAAGATAAGATATGTGATAAATGTAAAGGTGAAGGAGGCGAACCTGGTTCTAAAGTTACTACCTGCAAAACCTGTAAAGGTACCGGTCAAGTAGTTAAGAGTATTGGATTTGGGATGGGTTTTCCGTCAGCTTGTCCAACCTGTGATGGGCAAGGTAAAACTATTGAAAAGAAATGTACCAGTTGTCACGGTAAAGGAGTGACCAAAGAAATGGATATGATGGGTGTAAAAATCCCGGCTGGTATTGATAACGGTCAAACAATGCGTTTAGCCGGTAAGGGCCAAGCAGCACCTAAAGGTGGGCGTCCTGGTGATTTATACTTACGAATTAGAGTATTACCTGATCCACGTTTTCATCGTGATGGTAGCAATATTAAAACAAAATCTCATATTTCATTTTCTCAAGCAGCTTTGGGTGATAAAATTGAGATAGAAACTATTGATGGTAAAGTAAAACTAAAAATTCCTGAAGGCACCCAAAGTGGAAAAATTTTCTCCATCAAGGGTAAAGGTGTTCAACAATTGCAAGGTAGGAACCGGGGAGACCATTTAGTTGAGGTCATTGTGGAAACTCCATCAAAATTAAATAGAAAACAAAAACAAGCCCTTAAAGATTTGGACTCATAGTTATTACTAAGTACATCTTCTACTTTGTCATTGCGAGTCCCGCGAAGCGGGACGTGGCAATCTCTGACATTTGATTGAGATTGCTTCGTCGTTCACTTCGTTCACTCCTCGCAATGACAAGAAAACGTGGCCCCATCGTCTAGTGGTTAGTCCCGATGTTCGCCTGAGGCGAAATCGGGATCCCGACTTTACGTCGGGAGACATCAGGTTCTTATTTATGGCATATT